>NZ_DAIRVK010000001.1:493546-873647 GCF_036802865.1 Sulfurospirillum sp.
AGGCTTTATCATACCCCTCCAAGGCTTTATCATACCCCTCCAAGGCTTTATCATACCCCTCCAAGGCTTTATCATAGATGCCTTTTGAATGATATACCAAAGCTATATTATTGTAAGTTGTGGCGGTATCAGGATGATTTGACCCTAGTACTTTTTCATTTATCTCTAAAGCTTTTTCATACCACTCCAAGGCTTTATCATAGATGCCTTTTGAATGATATACCCTAGCTATCTCATTGTAAGTTGTGGCGGTGCTAGGATGATTTAACCCTAGTACTTTTTCCCTTATCTCTAAAGCTTTTTCATACCACTTCAAGGCTTTATCATAGATGCCTTTTGAATGATATACCCCAGCTATATTATTGTAAGTTGTGGCGCTATCAGGATGATTTGACCCTAGTACTTTTTCCCTTATCTTTAAGGCTTTTTCATACCACTCTAAGGCTTTATCGTAATTGCCTTTTGAATCATATATGACACCTAAGATAGCATAGCTTTTAGCAAGATATGCTTCATCATTAGGTTCTTTCATATTTTCTTTTCTTTTTTTTGACTCATTTTGTATAGTTAAAGCTTTGGCATACTTAGCCAAAGAATAGTACAAATATGTCAAAGAATCTAAAAGTCCAGCGATATATCTATCTTGTTTTTTTTCATATAGATTTACAAAAGACTCTATCACAGGTATATAATTATGTAACAAGTTTGCAATCAATGCTGAATCATCAGGGTCAATATAGGTAGCAACTGTTTGAAATATTGGGCATATTTGCTCATACTTCAATGGATATTCGCTGAGTATAAAAGTCTTTATAATTTGATGCAATTTGTATTGGTTCTCTTTTTGAGTCAACCAACCTCTATCTACCAACTTTTGTAATTCAACTTTTTTAATATTTAAGAGTTTGGAAAATATTTCAAAATCTATTTCAATAGATGGGAAAATAGCTAATTTTTGTAAAAGTATTTTTAACTCTTGATTGGTCTCTTTTTCAAATTGAGTATTAAATCTTTTATGTAAATGTTCTTGAAAAGTTTTATTATCTTTAGAATCAATCTTGACCAAAGTATTGTTTTTTATCTCTTCTCTTAACTCATCAAGAGTTAGATACTCTCTTTGCAAAGATTTTGCGGTTAGATTGATAAATAAAGGATGATAATCCAAATAATTTAATATATCTTCAATATTTTCATCTGTTCCATAGATGCTTACAAAAAGTTTTTGTGCATCTTCGTGGGTCAATGTTTCAAGATTTAGTTGATGTTTTGTATCAATATCTTTCAATCGTGTTGTAAAGAGTAAATCAAAATTGGTATTTAACACCTTGATTTTCTCAAAATCTTCTCTATTCTCTAGATTATCTATTAAAAATAAATTTTTAGAAGGAAACTCTTGAAGTCTTCTCAGAATAGCTTCAAAACTATCTAGTTGAAATTTTTCTTTAAATTTGATGATAAATGCCTCTTCTATAGATATTTCAGACGATAGTTCTATAAAAGCAATTTTTTTATACTTATCTTTTTGCTGATGAAAATATTCATAAGATAACTCACTTTTACCTACTCCACCTATACCATTGACTATATAAATAAGATTATTAGCCGTAAGATTTTTTTCAATCTCTCCTAGCTCTTGTTTCCTACCTATAAAATCAGGATTGATAGGTGGTAAAATAGTAAGATTTCTTTCTTCTTGCTGTTTTTGTTCAGTTTTATCAGTTGTCTTTTTTTTGATTTTTTTATATTCAAATAAGGGATTCCAAGGATATGCTTTCCCATCCACTTCGTTGTTCTCACCATTTGCCCAAACGATAGGTAATGTGTTATTCGGGCATTGATGAGAGTATGCAATTAGGAGTGCAGTATCTTTATATCCTAAAGGATGGCTTGAATATACATTTTTCCCCAACTCTTTTAAAAGTTTTATATCTGAAGATGTAAGACTATTTTCATCTTGATGTTTATAAATATTTTTTGTTGATTGGAAGTTAGGTTGGATTAAGGCAATCTTTGGAAACTCTTTTTTAAATCTTTCTATGGCAGTATTTGTCATAGTGATACTTATAATTGCACAATTTTCTTCTTTGATTGTATTTATAATCTCTTTAAACTCCGTGACAAATTGATTTCCAGTTCCATGTGTATCATTGAAAAATATAAAAAAATTATTTTTATCAGTTATTACATTATCTTTAAGCTCTGATTTTCTAGATATATTTAATTCTAATAACCCCCAATTTTTCGCTATATCATAAATAAAACGATTGGAACTATCATCAGGTCTATTTGAGCTAACTAAAACTATATTATCACGAGAGAGTCTATGCATTGCTTGTTCTATTTGTTTTTTATAGATTTTTATAGCATCAATTGATTTTTTGTTCGTACGGTAGTCTATTAAAAAAAATATTTTTAGTGCGAGTTCATATTGAATTTCATTAGAAAAATTTGAGAACCAATCTACAACCGTCTGTTCAGTAAGTTCATATTCATTAATCTTATCAACAATTTTTTTTAATGTTTCTTTAGACTGTTGAGACAACCAAGGATGCGAAGATAAAATGCCATTCATTAAGAATCCCTAAATAATATTTTCATTAATTATATCACACTTCAAGCACGTGCTCTTAGCCAATAATTTTAATTTCTATATCTAGTCACTTACAGTTCCAAACAAGTGACTAAGCAACGTAATTTTAATTTATACCCATTCATTAGACATATCATTTACAACATTTCTACACTTTGGATACCCGCTACATCCGTAAAACGCTTCTGCTGTTTGTCTATTGTGTCTTAAAACCATCTCTTTGCCACATCGTGAGCATGTTTTAGTTGATGATGTTGGCGTTGGTTTTGCATTGTATCGCTCATACAAGTTGGCAACATGTTCTCTATCGGTTTAAAAGCTTTGTTTGAGGCGCTTTTGGTTTAGGGTTCCTATCGTCATGTTAAATTGATAGGCGGAGAGTTTTTTTTCTTGGAAAGATTCAATGTAAGACGTGTATTTTGCATTGATAAAAACATTTTTTGGCATAGTTGTTTTAAACTCGCAATCACCAATGAAAACAACGATTGGAATAATGCTTTCTGTGGGTAACGCTAATATCTCTTCTAAGGCTTTGGTATGGCGATAGTTTTGACGTAAAGGGTTTTGAAAGCGGTGTTTTTCTTTAAAGATTTGCTGTGTCCACTTTTCTTGGTGCTCATCTCCAAAAATCCACCCTTTCATGTTTTTTGTCTCAATCACAAAAACGCTGAAGCGTGAGACAATGACATGATCTATTTGGGTGGTTGAGCCATCATTTAATTGCAAAGTGATGTTTTTAATATTGACATATTTTTCTTTGTCAAGGCGCAAAGAAGTCGCAACATTGACCATAAATTCTCCAACTTTGCCTTCCATCCACGGTGTTTTAAATAAAATGCCTAGTACAAAAACAGAACCAAGAAACCAGAAAATCACTTTATTTTCCTTTACATGTAAAAAATAAAATCACCATTATTGTGTCTACTTTTAAACACCCACAACCTCAATCACATCCTCACCCACTTCAACTCTCTCACCCGAAACGATTTTAGCCCGTTTCCTCGTTTCCACTTCGCCATTTCGTGTAACTTGTCCTTCTTCGATAAGCGTTTTAGCGTGTGCACCACTCTCGGCAATTCCCATCACTTTGAGCAGTTTAAATAACTCTATGTACTCTTCATCCAATTCAAATTTCATTTTAATCCTTTTGTTTTGATAATAATATCCGAATCTCACTTTACATGTAGACCGCTCAAACCTCCTCTAAAGTGAAAACATTCTACAATGGCACAAAGACTAAAAGGATGCTAAACGATGCCATTTTCAACGCTCAAACTCTGCCCCGAAATCCAACAAGCGCTTGTGGAGGTGGGTTTTTCAGCACCAACACCGATTCAAGAAAAAGTGATTCCCCTTGTTTTGGCGCGTCAAGATGTCATGGCACGTGCGCAGACAGGAAGTGGGAAGAGTGCTTCGTTTGTATTGCCTATTTTGGAGCTTTGGAGTCAGAATAAGGGCGAGGGGAAAGCGAAGATAAAAGCGCTGATTTTAACGCCGACACGTGAGCTTACCACACAAGTGGCAGAAGCGTTTACGAGTTTTGGAAAGTTTTTACCAACGAAGCCAAAAGTGGTGAGCATCATTGGTGGGGAGAAGATCGGTGAGCAACTGTACGACATCCAGCAAGGGTGCGACATTGTAGTGGCAACATCGGGGCGATTGCTTGACATCATGAGTAAAAAGCAGATTAATTTAGCGCATGTGGAGTTTTTTGTCCTCGATGAGGCAGACAAGATGCTCGACCTTGGATTTGAGCAAGAGCTTAGCTCCATCCTTGAAGCCTTACCTGCCAAACGACAAAATCTTCTTTTTTCAGCGACTTATCCTGCGAAAATGCAAGCCATTGCCTCTAAGATAACCAAAAGCGCTGTGGACGTGAGCATCGAAGCAGAAGCCCCAACGGTGGCGTTGATACAACAGCGTGTCATTGAAGTCAGTCATGAAAACAGAGCGCCTCTGTTACGCCAACTTTTGCGCGAAAACAAATGGGAACTCGTTTTAGTATTTATGGCAAATAAACGCGCGTGTGACAATATCGCTGTCAAGTTTCGAAAGCATGGTTTTCGAGCCGAATCTTTTCATGGTGATCTCATCCAAGAAGACAGAGCGTGGACACTTAAGTCATTTAAAGAGCGAAAGATTCGCATTTTATTTGCCACCGACATCGCTGCGCGAGGACTTGACATCGACGATGTGCACTGTGTCATCAACTTTGATTTGCCGCGTGCTACGGAAGATTACATTCACCGGATTGGGCGAACGGGGCGTGCGGGTAAAAAGGGCTTGGCTATCTCATTTATCGACCATGTTGAT
Source organism: Sulfurospirillum sp. (assembly GCF_036802865.1). NCBI lineage: Bacteria > Pseudomonadati > Campylobacterota > Epsilonproteobacteria > Campylobacterales > Sulfurospirillaceae > Sulfurospirillum > Sulfurospirillum sp. The sequence continues at coordinate 498,450 of NZ_DAIRVK010000001.1, forward strand.
AAGGCACATTTTGCGTTGATTGAAAAACGATGTGGGATAAAATTTGAAAAAGAGCAGATCAAAGGTTTTGAGTTAGAAGGCGAAGCACCTCAAAAAGAGAAGGGAAGTGCGCCCATCAAAGGCAAGCGCAAAAGTAAAAAAGACAAGTTAAGAGAGCAGGCTGGAGAAGCCTGACTCACAACTTTTAAGCAACGATAGCCGCTTTTTTAACTTCGAGTCTATCGTACATATCGAGAATATTGACATAGTGTTGGTGTAGGCTTACATCGATGAGGTAGGCTTTACCATCTAAAATGTTTACGGCATGTTCGACTTTTTCTTTACCAAAAATGTCCCAAAGAGCACTCTCATATTCCGCCCAAACAAGTTCTTGCTCCCTTAAAGAGAGTATTTCGCACAGAAGCTTACTCATAGGGTTTTGACTAAAAGAGAGAAGCATTTGTGCCTCTTCATAATTTTCCAAAAGCAGGTGAACTTGTGCTTTGAGGTCAATCATCTGAAAGTTTTGCTCGAAAATGACACCGATGTATTTTTCCATATTGAGGGAATCTTCAAGTGGGTCGATGGTTTCCAAAAGCACCTCATGGTTTTCCTCTTTAAAGTTGAGCACAGAAGAGCGAATGAATTTGCCGCAGTTACGGTTTTGGTAAACCATGTCTTCAATGGGGTAAACCTCGGAGATGCTAGGTACGATCATCTGGCAAGAGTAAAAATTCAAGTAAGTGTATTCTCTTAAGTAAATCTCTTTGTCCATCGACTTAACGATGTCGCACAAAAAGGCGTATTCATCAGCACTTCCTGCACCTTCATAAGTCCAAGATGCGTACTCAAAACTTTTGGTTGCACTTAAAAAACCAAAGCCCATTTTACCGTTAGAGTCGATGAAGTGTGCTTCGAGGTTGAAGCTATCTTCCACGATGCTCATGTCAAATGTTGGCATCTCAAACGCGTCAAGATTTTCAACACCTCGTCCTTGCATCAGCTCACTCATGGTGCGCTCCAAAGAAACCTCTAAAATGGGGTGTGCGCCAAACGAGACAAACAGTGTACCATTGCGTGGGTTAATGAGCGAGATGGCGGTTACGGGGAATTTCCCACTCAAAGAGGCATCTAAAATTTCGACGATAAAGCCCGCATTTCTAAGCTCTACCAAATCAGACTGGAGTTTTGGAAAAGAAGTGATGATGGCTTCTGGGTACTTTGGAAGTGCATAACCATTTTTAATGATTTCCATTTTGGCATGACGCTCAAAGATCTCGCTAAGTGCCTGTACTTTGGCTTCATCGGGGGTGTTGCCACTGGCGAGTCCATTGCTCACATAAAGATTGCTGAGGATATTGATGGGAATATAAACTTTTTCTTGACCAAAAAAGCTTTGAAACGGAAGTGCTACAACTTTGTCGTGGTAGTCACTGTTAAAGTCGACCAAGTCTTCGTTGCTCATATCATTCGACGGATTGTAGATACCATATAAAGAAGGACTAAGATACTCTCCGCCAAACTCAAATACTTTTTGGTCAGGATAGTACGCACGGTTTGGAAGATGAAAGTCGATGAAACAGTTATTGGTTTGAAGGCGCTCGATATATTCGCCCAGTGCACTTGCTTTGGAAGAAAGAGAAAGCGTACCTTTCCCGTTAGAATAAATATGATTAGGTGCTTCAACAGAGGCAAGATTGACGGAGTAGCAGTTTTTAAGAGGGTGTTTTTCACTTGCAAAGGTCATGCCACAGCCAAGATCGCTTAAAACAGTTTCCATTTTTAAAATAGAGGCTTCGAGTGACGCATTTTTTGAGAGTATGTTCATAATGTAAAAATTCCTTTTGGTTGCAACGCGATATGATAAAAATAGGTAAAAATTGAGTAGAGTTTGGAGTAACAGGGAGGGAATAGAAGTTTAAAACTTCCATTTTAACCGCGTTAAAATCAATTCGAATGGTGGAGATGTGGGGGATTGAACCCCAGTCCAAAAATAGCCACCTATGACGTCTACATGCTTAGATATTGTTGATAGTGTTTAATTTTGCTTCGTACAACAATCAGAAAACTACGCAAAACGAGCCTTTAACTTCGCTGCATGTAAAGGCGTTCATGCAGTATATCTATCATAGCTATGATACTTCCCAATCCTCCTTAGATAGCATTAAAGGGAGAAGCAGTCCTTATTTATTAAACTTAAGCAGCTAGTGCGTAAGCAGGACGATAGTTACTGTTGTTAGCAGTTATTGATTGAAGGTTGTGTAACGGAAGACCCTCACTTCCGACATGCAGCCATAAGCTAAAACTACTCCTGTCGAAGCCATGTCATCCCCATTCGAGAAACGAATTTTACCATAATAAATAGGAATTTTGCTATAATCCGCAAAAATATATAAGGAATTTGTTTTGAAAAGAATCGTATCGTCTCTTTGTGTAGTGTTTTTGCTTTTATTTGCCCAAGGCTGTGTCAATAAAAAACCTGCACCAGCGGCTTCTACACAAAATCGTGGAGAGAAACAAGATAATGTTAACCCAAAACTTTCTAAGCTTGTTGGTAAAAATTATGTTAAGGGAATTGTTCGTACATTAACCCAAGATCCAGCTGCACAAGCATGGAACTATGAAGTTGATGGAATTGATACGACCAATGGTAAATTGTCTTATGTGAATTTCAATCACAAATCAGTACTTGCAAATGAAAGTGATCTTGTCTATGTTGCGTTTGATGGTATGCGCGTAACCGAGATGTTTGTTATTAAAGAGGGATTTAAAAGCACCAAACGTGCTTCAACAACGCCACCAGTGAAGAAAAAAAGTTCAGGTAAAAATAGTGACGATGGTGGTGCAGGTAAACGCGACAAAGCACACCAAGTTGTAGGTGTTCCACAAGAAGAGACTGTTAAATTAAATTAGATTTACTATTGTTAACCGATCGTTTACTTTGAGTTCCTATACTTCTCTTAGCGAATTTCATATTTTCTTCTGAATTATGGAGACTCAAAGAGGCAATCCGCCAAGCGCCTCTTTGAAACCTTTTTCTAACTCTATCGTAAAAATAGCTCCTCCATTTTCATTTCTCGCCTCAAGTTTTCCTCTCATACTTTTCTCGATAATCAATTTTGCCATATAAAGCCCAATACCAGTACCTTCATTTTGCTCTTTAGTACTCATGTAAGGTTCAAAGATTTTTTCAATAGGTTCTATCTTAATACCACCACCATTGTCTTGAATGATGAGTCGAACAGTCGTTTCATCACTTTCTAGGCTAATCGTGATTTTTCCATCCCGTTTTCCTGAAGCGATAATGGCATCTTTAGCATTGGAAAGAAGGTTAAGCACAACTTGCTCATACTCACTTTTATAGCCCACAATGTACTCATCGTGTAAGATATTAACCTCGATGGCTATCTCTTGGTTGGTGATAGACATACCAATAATACGCAAGACTTCATCGATAGACGTGTGGATGCTAAAGTTTTTTTTGTCTTTGTTCGGCATAAAAAAGTTACGAAAGTCATCGATGGTATGTGACATGTACTCGACAATGTTTTCCGCCTCGACACATTTGATCTCCATTGCAGATTTATCGAGTTTATCCATGTTGTATTTAAGCTTCAGTGTCATCAAAAGCGCTGAAAGCTGTGAAAGTGGTTGTCGCCATTGATGTGCAATGTTGCTGATCATCTCTCCAAGAGCGATAAATTTAGACTTTTGGATCAACAGCTGTTCTTGTTCTCTATTTTTTTGAATTTCTTCAGAAACACGGCTTTCCAGTGTTCTGTTGAGATTTTCAAGTTCAAGTGTTTTTTGTTGCACTTGTTTGTGATAGTTATGTAAAAAGCGTTCAATCCGTTTACCGAGCATAACCGCAAAAGTGTTGGCGATGAGGGCAAAGAGTAAAAAAATGATAATGGCTGAGGTTACTTCTATCTTCATTTTCTTTTTAAAATCAGCCTTTGCGATATCTATTTCTTTGTCTATATCATCTGTATAGGCGCCCGCAGCAATGATGAGATTCCACTCTTTGTAGAGTTTAAAGTAAGAGACTTTGGGACGAATGATGTCACTCTCGGGCTTTTTATAGATGTAATCTACAAAAGAGTAGCCTTTTTCGTGAATATCTTGCAGGAAAATTTTGCGAAAAGCCTTACCATTTTCATCGGTATAAGCGTCGGAAATGTACTCACCTTCTAAATCAGGACGATTGGGATTGATAAGCATTTTGGCGAATTTATCGCCACCGCTTATCTGTTCAACCTGATAGACAAAAATATAGTTGTGTTCTTGCCCACCGTATCGGATATGACGAATCCAGTCATAGACTTCAAGTTTTAAACTCTCCAATGCTTGTTGGTTGTTGAGGTTGGTTCGACTCTTTTTAAACTCTATAAATTCGATGATGGCATCAACTTCACGCTTAAGAACATTGCGCTTATTTTCAACAAAAGTTTTCTTGCTGTCTTCAATTTGTGCCTGTACGATTTCATACTGCTTGGTGATAAAAAAATAGCCATTAAAAAGCATTAAAGAGCTGATAATAAAGATGGTACTAAAGATGATGATATTAGAGATATTGCTCTCTTTAATAATTTTCACAAAAAATTCCTGCCTTGACTGCTATAATAAGGAAAAAGAATGATAGTGCTTCTTTTGAGAAATGTAAAGGGTTTGAATATGGATGAAAAGATGCTGAAAAAGCTTGCACCTTACAGAGTTTTATATGCAGAAGATGAGGTCGGTGTTCGAAAAAATGTCTCTGAACTTCTAAGCCTTCTTTTCAAAGAGGTTTATCTGGCAAATGATGGTGAAGAGGCGTACCAACTCTTCTTGCAGCATAAACCAGATCTTATTATTACAGACATCAAAATGCCTCATTTAAGTGGTATTGAGTTATCTAAAAAGATACGAGAGAGTGATAGTAAGGCACATATCATTATTATTACCGCCTATACCGAAGTTGATTTCATGCTTGAAGCGATTGAACTCTCTTTGCTTCGTTACATCGTTAAACCTATTACTGAGCCTAAGCTTTTTGATGCGCTTGAAAAGTTTTTACAGGCTAAAGAGAAAGCACATCTTCAAGAATTAGCCCCCGATTGGTTCTACGATAGCCTTCAAAAGGTCGTCATCCACAATACACACGTTTACGAACTGACCAAAAAAGAAGCAAAGCTGATAGAGCTTTTGTTGCAAAAAGATTCAATTATTAGCTACGAAGAGATCGAACAAAAATTGTGGGAAAGCGAATATATGAGCCTTAACGCACTTCGCTTGATGATTAAAAATTTGCGTAAGAAATTACCTGAGGGTACATTGAAAAACATTCAAGGAATTGGTTACAAACTTTAAAATAAAATTTCCTACCATATAATAAGCGTTACCAAAAGAAGCTTTCTAGCGCATATTTAGGATGCACATCTCTTTTCCATCTCAAGATTGTTTATTTTCACCTATAATCAAAAAAAACATAGGAGTAAACATGATGAAATGGTGTTTAGCATTATGTCTAACAACGCTTTGTATCTCGCCTCTTTTGGCAGCAGAATATACCATTAAACTAACCCATGTCGTCAGTCCAGATACCCCAAAGGGCAAAGGAGCAGACTTCTTAGCCAAGAGAGTTTCTGAGTTGACCAAAGGCAGAGTTGAAGTCATTGTCTATCCAAACTCGGAACTTTACGGTGATGGCGAAGAGATTAAAGCACTTAAACTCGGTAATGTCCACATTGCTATGCCAAGTTTTTCAAAGTTTACAAGCATGGTTCCCCAAATGCAGTTGTTTGATTTACCTTTTTTATTTAGAGACGAAAATCATGTTCATGCAGTTTTAGATGGTGAAGTAGGGCAAATCATCAAAGATAAAGTCACTGCAAAAGGATTTGTGGCACTGGATTATTGGGATGCAGGGTTTAAACATTTTTCTTCCAATAAAAAAGCAATTTTAACCCCAAGCGACGCTGTAGGCCAAAAAGTAAGAACAATGAAATCCAATGTCCTTGAATCACAAATTAAAGCAATTGGAGCAACGCCACACGCCTTACCATTTGCCTCAGTTTATGCTGCGCTTCAAAAGGGTATTGTTGATGGTGCTGAAAATCCACTTTCTAATTTTTATACAAAGAAGTTTTATGAAGTCCAATCAGACTTAACCCTCTCAGCACATGGCTACCTTGGCTATCTTGTGATTATGAGCGAGAGTTTCTGGCGAAAATTTCCAAGCGACCTTAAACCATTGATCCTCCAAGCGGTCAAAGAAGCGACAGCGTATGAGCGTACACTAGCATCAGAAGACGATAAAGCGACACTCTTAAAGCTTGAAGCCTATGCCAAAACTTCAAATAGCTTTCATATCCATACATTAAGTGCTGAACAAAAAGAGGTATGGCAAAAAATAATGGAAGCGATTTATCCACAGTTCTATGGTGTTATTGGTGAAGACTTGATCAAAAAAGTTCAAGCAACAAAATAGGTAAACGATATTTTACGTCTAGTTATTTTAATAACGATTTGATTACAAATTCGCATAAGAGTGGCATTTTTCTATAAAGATTTATTGTAATTTATTATTTTTTGTGATAGACTTGTCTCGCCTTCAAAAAAATTCAAGGAGATAATATGAAATTAGCTAAACTTAGCTTGGCGGCTATCGTAGTTGCAGGTCTTGCATCTAGCTCTTTTGCGGAAAGCACTACTCTTGCTGACGCATTTAAAAACGGAAAAGTAAACGGCGAATTAAGAGCATGGTACTTTGATAGAGATACAGGTACTTCTACTGGATCTGAAAATATTTTCAATACAGGTGTAAGCCTTGGTTTTGTAACAGACTCACTTTATGGTTTAAGCTTAGGTACTACATTCCAGTCAAACTATTCACCGTTTGCAAGTGATGCTGCACAAAAAATGTATACTTCTGATATGGCTGGTTCAGGAGCAGTTCTTTCTGAAGCATATATCCAATACCAAATTGGCAAAACAACTGCTAAAGTTGGTCGTCAATATATCGCTACACCTCTTGTCAATGGTTCTGGTTCACGTATGATTAAAGAAGCATTCGAAGGTGCAGTTGTTGTTAACACAGACATTCCTTCAACAACTGTATTTGGTGGTTATGCTGATAAATTCCAAGGTAGAACAACAAATATTGATAAATCTTTGGCAAAAACTGCTGACAGTGAGATCGGTACATTCAAAAAAACAGCAGTATTCTATGGTGCAGGTAATAATGTTGCTGCATCAAATGTTTTTGGATTTGATGGAGCCTATACTATTGGTGCGATCAATAACTCTATTTCAAACTTAACATTAACAGGTCAATATTTGTTTGTTAATGACGTAAGTACAGGTACTCTTACAAATACTGTACTTGGTGATGCAAATGTTTTCTATGCTGAGGGTAACTATGTAGTGCCTTTAAGCAATATGAAAGTAATCTTGGATGCTGGTTACCGTGGTTCAAGAACAACGAGTGTTCTTGATACTGCACATCTTGAAGGTGATATGTATCAAGGACGTATTGGCTTTAAAGAGCTAGCAGGTTTTGGTGCATCTTTTGCATATAGTACTGTATCAAGTGACCAAAGTGTCCTTTTAGGTGCAGGTAACGGACCAACAACATATACTGCTCCACTAATCAAAGCGGCTGAAGTAACTTCAGGTGCAAATACAGATGCATATAAAGTTGAAGCAACTTACGATTTCAGCAAAGTAGGTGTTGTAGGTCTTAAAGTATTAGGACAATATGTATATGTTGATCAAGATGCTGTAACAGGTGTTGTATACAATGGTGCATCTGCTAAGACAAAAAACAAATTCTGGGAAGGACAAGTTTCATATGACATCCCTGCGCTTAAAGGTTTAACACTATCTCTTGAGTATGAAAATGCTACAAAAGAAGTTGCTAATAAATCTGATGTAGATTCAAATGAAATGAGATTTAGAGCTAACTACAAATTCTAATTTGTACCTCTGCTAAATCTTCAGAACAGTGGCGAAAATCGCCACTGTTTCTTCTAAAATTCCTCACAATTCCTAAAAAACTTATTTTTTAATCACATATTTTATTTCCTTTTAGTATTTTTTTTAGTATAATTCCCCTTGTAACCAAATGGTAATAAACATTTTCAAGGAGAAAATATGAAATTAGCTAAACTTAGCTTGGCGGCTATCGTTGTTGCTGGACTCGCATCTAGCTCATTCGCAGCAGACACACTTGCTGACGCGTTTAAAAATGGATCAGTAAATGGAGAGTTAAAAGCTTACTATTTTAGTAAAGATGATGGCTCAAAAACAGAAGACCTTTTTACAACAGGTGTAACACTTGGTTATAAAACGGCATCTTTCTATGGTTTAAGCCTAGGCTTAACATTCCAAGGTAACTCATCACCATTTGCTGATGGTGCTGTAAATGATACACCAGCACTTCGTACTGGTGGCAAAGGTATGTTCCAAGGCTCTGAATATGGTACAGGTGCACAACTTTCTGAAGCATACTTAGCGTACAATATTGGTAAAACAACAGCGATGGTTGGTCGTATGTTCTTAGACACTCCACTTGTTGCAAGCTCAGGTTCTCGTATGACTAAAGATTCATTTGAGGGTGCTGCTATCATCAATACAGATCTACCAAATACAACATTAATCGCTGGCTATGTTCAAAAAGGACAAGATAGAACAGATGGTAAAGGTAGTATTGGTAAATTTACAAAAACATTTGCAACAGGTTCTGCAGATCCTGTACCTGCTGATGATGGTGCATTTACTCTTGCCGCTATTAACAAATCAATTACAGGTTTAACTTTAACAGCAGCGTATGCATATGCCAATGATTTAATCCAAATTAGTTATGCAGAAGTTCTATATGAAGGTAAAGTCGGTGCAGTAGGATATAACCTTGCGGGACAATATTATTATAATAAATTTGATAATGCTATTGTTTCTCCAGGCGAAGATGATTCAATTAATGCTTATGGTCTTAAAGCGGGTGCAAGCTTTAAAGGTATCAATGGTTATGTAGCGTATTCAAAAGTAAGTAACGACAATGTTGCAACTGGTGCAGTTATCTCTGGCTTAGGAAATGGTGCAGACTTACTTTACACAAATCCAGTAATCAATGGTGCTAACTATGGCGCTGATGTTGAAGCGTATGCAGCAGATTTAAACTATGACATTACATCTGCAGCAAATGTGGGTGCTCGTTATGTAGAAACAAAAGATAAAAGTGCAGCAATTACTGAAAAAGTTTCTTTCACTTCAGTCTATGGATACTACAAATTTGATGGCGCGCTTAAAGGCCTGAAACTTGGCGTAGAATATGAAGATTTAGGTAAAGATAAAGACGGTAATGACCTTTGGGTTAAAGCTGGATACAAATTCTAATTTCTATCTTTTTATTCCACCTCTTTTTGGGGTGGAATTCTACGTTATAGTTCTTCTAAAATTCTTAATCTGCATATTTTTTATACAACCCCTTTAAAATTTTACATTCATTCTTAAGTAACTTTTTTGTACTATATTTTATATATTATCACAAGGAGTCTACGTGAGAAAATTAGCTGTACTTGCTACATCTGTTGCGCTTTTGGCATCTTCTTCTTTTGCCAAAGAGATTAATGTCGGTGTTACAATGTCTATGAGTGGACCACTCGCGGCATATGGACAAACGGCGTATGAAGGTATTGAGTTTGCAAATTCTTTGCAACCAAAACTCAAAAATGGAGACACTGTTAAATTGGTACTTATTGATACTAAAGGTGACAAAGTTGAATCAGCTAATGCAACAACAAGATTGATTAGTTCAGACAAAGTTGTTGGAATTATTGGTGAATTAACCAGTACCAATACAGCGCAAGTTATGGCTATTGCTGAGAAAAAACAGATCCCTGTTATTGCTCCTGTTGCAACAAACGATAAACTCACAGAACAAAAAGAGTTTGCAAACCGTGTTTGTTTTACTGACTCTTTCCAAGGTGCTGTTGTTGCAAACTATGCTACAAAAGACCTTAAACTCAAAACTGCTGTTGTTGTGGTTGATCAAGCACAAGTTTACTCTCTTGGGCTTGCAAAAGCATTTACCGATGCATTTACAAAAGCAGGCGGTAAAATTGTAAAAGAGATAAAAGTAAGTTCAGGCGATAAAGACTTTAAAGCGGTTGTCTCTCAAATTAAAGCAGCAAATCCTGACTTTATGTTCCTTCCAATGTACCATCCTGAAGTTTCTATGATTGCACGTCAAGCAAAACAAATTGGACTTTCAAAACCAATGTTTTCAGGGGACGGTGTTGCTAACCAAACGTTTATTGACTTAGGTGGCGATGCGGTCGAAGGTTACATGTTTACAGACTTTTTTGACTATGGCGCTCCTCCAACACAACGTTCAAAAGACTTTATTGCTGCGTATGCTCAAAAAACTGGTAAACAAGAGATGAACTCTTTTGTAGCGCTTGGTGCAGATGCTTATAATGTTATGGTAGATGCTATGAACCGTTGTGCAAATCCAGAAGACAGCGTATGTATTAACAATGCAATTAAATCAACAGTCAATTTTGAAGGCGTTTCTGGCGTTCTCAATATTGACAAATCAGGTAACTCAACGCGTTCAGCAGTTATCAAAGTTGTACAAAATGCAAAAGCAGTTTATAAAGCAACTGTAAATCCATAAATTCTTATCTCTGCCTTTATTCCTAAAGGCAGAGATTTTAGAACAATTCTCATTTGAGTAAGTGAGAATTGTTCTAAAATATTTTAGGAGAATCTATTTGGATTTAACAATGTTTATGCAACAAATGGTCAATGGTTTTAGCCTTGGCAGTATGTATGCGCTCATTGCCATTGGATATACAATGGTTTATGGAGTATTAAGACTCATCAATTTTGCGCACGGTGACATCATGATGGTGGGTGGATTTTTAGGTTATTTTGGTATCGCTGTCTTAGATCTTCCTTTTGGTGCGGCAGTGCTTTTGGCTATTGTTGGATCAGCACTTCTTGGAATGGCAAGTGATCGCATCGCATATCGACCATTGCGTAGTGCCCCTAAAATCTCACTTTTAATTACAGCTATTGGTGTAAGCTTTTTTCTTGAAAATGCTTTCAATGTCTTTTTTGGAGGCGTACCTAGAGCATTTCCTGTTCCAGCTTATTTAGAAAATGTTGTAGATATAGTGGGATTAACAATGCCTGTTTCGGCTCTTCTTGTTCCCATTATCACAGCAATTTTATTGGTAATCATTTTATGGGTACTCTATAAAACAAAATATGGAATGGCAATTCGAGCTCTTGCATTTGATGTAGGTACTGTCAATCTTATGGGTATTGATGCAAATCGTATTATTACAATGGTGTTTGGTATGGGCTCAGCTCTTGCTGCTGTTGGTGGTATTTTTTGGGCAGTCAATTATCCTTCTGTTGAGCCAATGATGGGTGTTCTTGTTGGACTTAAAGCTTTTGCTGCTGCCGTTGTTGGTGGTATTGGAAGTGTTGGTGGTGCTGTTCTTGGAGGACTAATCATCGGTTTTACTGAAGTCGTTGTTATTGCTTTTTTCCCAGAATTGGGCGGTTATAAAGATGCGTTTGCGTTTATCTTTCTGATCTTAATTCTTCTTTTTAAACCCACAGGTATTTTGGGTATTGATTTTGAAAAAAGTAGGTTTTAAGATGAACAGTCTCATGATAAAAAAAGAACAATGGCTTAAAATTTCATTTGTTGTGATTACCCTATGGTTCATTTGGTTCGCTAACACGCACTTTGATGAATACACGGTAAGAATTTTAAATAATATTGCTATTTTCATTATTTTAGCGGTCAGTTATAACCTGATCAATGGTGTTACGGGTCAGTTTTCACTTGAGCCTAATGGTTTTGTTGCTATTGGTGCTTATGTAGCAGCCCTTTTACTTGTAAGCCCAGATGCTAAGCAGTATCAATATGCGATTGTCGATCCTTATCCATTTGTTTTAACGCTTCATGCTAACTTTGTGGTTGCTCTTCTTGTGGGTGGTGCATTTGCAGCAACATTAGCAGCAATTCTCTCTTTCCCTGTCTTTAGAGTACGTGGGGATTATCTTGCTATCGTAACCCTTGGATTTGGATTTATTATCAAAATTTTAGCAATCAATACACCTGAAGTAACGAATGGCTCTTTAGGATTGAATGATATTCCTGAGTTTTCCAATCTCTACTGGACAGGTGGCATTGCAATAATCGCTGTTATCGTGGTCTTGAATATTATTAATTCTAAATATGGTCGAGCGATGAAAGCCGTCAGAGATGATGAAGATGCTGCCATAGCTATGGGTGTTAATACGTTTAAGGCTAAAACATTGGCTTTTTGTACCAGTGCCTTTTTTGAAGGTGTCGGTGGTGGACTTTTAGCGGCACTCCTTACGAGTATATCACCTGATCTTTTCGACTTTTTCTTTACGTTCCAGTTGCTTATTATCATCGTTCTTGGTGGTCTTGGCAGTACAACAGGTGCGATTATTGGTACCGTACTTGTTATGGGAGGAAGCGAATGGATGCGTTTCCTAGATGAACCAATTCATATTTTGGGATATACAACAACGGCGATGCCAGGTATGCGTATGGTTGTTTTCTCACTTATTCTTATTTTTATTATGCTTTTTGCACGTGAGGGTGTTATGGGTAAAAGAGAGTTAACGGATATCTTGAAATGGCGTAAAAAGGGTGACAAATGATTTTAAAAATTGATAATGTCACTAAAAACTTTGGTGGCGTCACTGCCATCAAAGAAACCAGTTTTAGCGTTGCTCCTAAAGAAATTTTTGGACTGATTGGCCCTAATGGTGCAGGTAAAACAACAATGTTTAACATCATTACAGGTAATTACATTCCAACTTCGGGTGAGGTACTTTTTAGAAATGAGACGATCAGTGGACTTAAGCCACACCATATTGTTCGTAAAGGCATTGCACGTACGTTTCAAAATATCAGACTTTTTTCAAGTATGAGTGTTTTAGACAATGTTCTCATTGGCTTTGACTTCCAAGCACGTTATGGATTTGCTGAGGCTATTTTGCGTTTTCCCCGTTTTATTGGAGAAGAAAAACGTATTAAAGCCCGATCTATGGAGATCCTAGACTATTTTGGAATAAGTTCATTTGCACAGGATAAAGCAGTGGATCTTAGTTACGGACAACAACGTAAAGTAGAAATTGCAAGGGCATTAGCAACCAATCCATCTCTTTTACTACTGGATGAACCTGCCGCTGGTATGAACCCTTCAGAGACAGAAGAGTTGGGTGAGATCATCAAAAAGGCGCGTGTTGATTTTGACTTGACGGTTCTTTTAATTGAACACGATATGAAATTTGTCAATCAACTGTGTGATAAAGTTTTAGTCCTTGACTATGGCAAGACAATTTTTGAGGGTAAACCAAGTGATGCCATTCAAGACCCTGAAGTAATAGCAGCGTATTTAGGAGATTTTCATAATGATTAGTGTTAAAAATTTGCATGTCTATTATGGACTCATTGAAGCTGTTAAAGGGATTGATTTTGAAGTGAAAGAGGGAGAAATTATCTCGCTTATCGGCTCTAATGGTGCGGGTAAAAGCTCAACACTCAAAGCACTGCTTAACAGTGTGAAAAAAACAGGTGATATCAACTTTTTAGGTTATGACACCCGTAACCATAAAACGCACACGCTTGTACAACATGGACTTTCTTTAGTCCCCGAAGGTAGAAAGATTTTCATCAATCTTACGGTTGAGGAGAACCTTCGTATGGGGGCATTTAACAATGATGAAAATTATGAACATCTTAAAGATACTATGTATGAACTGTTTCCTCGTATTAAAGACAAACGCCATCAACTTGCAGGAACCATGAGTGGAGGCGAACAACAGATGCTTGCAATTTCAAGAGCATTGATGGGTGAGCCTAAGCTTTTGATGCTTGATGAGCCTAGTTTGGGTCTTGCTCCCAAAATAGTCGGCGAAGTTTTTGAGATCATTATGCGTTTACGCAATGAAGGAATTACGATTCTTTTAGTGGAACAAAATGCCTTTGCTGCCCTTAAAATTTCTGATAAAGCGTATGTCCTCGAAAATGGAAAGATTGTTATGAGCGGTGTCGCTAAAGATATGATAGGCGATGACACTATACGTAAAAAATACCTCGGCGGTTAAAGCCAAAATCTCTTTACTTGTAAACCTCCAAGCAGGAGGTTTGCTCTTCTTTAATGATTTATAAATTATTTACTCTAAAAAGGTAACATAACTCAATAGACTTCTTTGATAATTCTTTAGGTATTTATGCACTAAGGGGTATGAAAGAAGGCTCATTCTTTACAGGCAAGGACGTTTTATGGATTTTGTATTGAAGCAGGTTTTTTCGATGAAGTCAGCCATCATCCTTTTAGTTTTTTTTGGAATTTTTAGCGGGGTAGCAACTTTTATTGAAAATGATTTTGGTGTCGAGACGAGTTGGGCACTGATTTATACCTCTTGGTGGTTTGAGTTACTTCAAGTTGCATTAGGACTCATTTTAATTAATAACATCATCCGATATAAAATATATGCCTCTCTTGATAAATTACCTTCATTTATATTTCATCTTAGCTTTATTTTCATTCTTATTGGTTCAGGTATGACACGCTATTTTGGTTTTGAGGGATCGTTACACGTCAGAAATGGTATGTCTGAAAACAAGGTCACATCAGGTGATGCGTTTATCCAAGTGAGTGCTCTTAAAGATGGTAAAACGTATGGTTATAGCCATCCTAAACTCATTTCACATGTTGGTAGCAATGACTTTTCTTTCAAGGTGGATGTGGATGGCGATAAAGCCGTTGTAAAATTTAAAGAGTATTTGCCTAATGCTACGGCAAAAGTTGTTGATGATCCATCGGGTGTTCCGATGATTTCGATGATGCTTAGCGGTTATGGCGAAAGTCTGAGCGTTGTTTTAAAAGAGGGCGAAACATACGAATCAAGCGAATATATTTTTAGCTTTAATGGCAAAGCATCGACTTCGCCAAAAGAAGAAGTCCGTTTTACACTTGAAGATGGAAAATTTTATTTCACTTCAAAAGCAAAAATTTCTTGGTTTAAAATGGTAGAGAACAAACGTGGAGAGTATGAAGCCGATAAAAAAGAAGATTTTGTTACGGGTCAGCTTTATACTATTGGCAATGTCAACTTTGCACCACGTTATATTGGTTTAAAAGGTAAAGAGAAAGTAGTTGCAGATAAAAATCCTATGGCTAAAAATGGTGCTATTTCTGCCATTGTTGCAGATGTCACCTTTAAAGGTGAAACCAAAGAAGTGGCAATGTTTGGACAAGGAAAAGGAAGTCAAGGCGAGCAAACAAAAGAGCTGATTGCGGGTATCCCGTTTATCTTTGAGTGGGGTTCTCAAACTTTTACACTTCCTTTTGCGATCAAACTCAATGAATTTCAGCTCGATCGTTATGCGGGTTCAATGTCACCAATGTCCTATGCAAGTGAAGTTGAAGTGGTAGATAGTGAAAAAGGTGTTCATATGCCTTATCGTATTTACATGAATCATGTGCTTGATTATCGAGGATTCCGCTTCTTTCAAAGTTCGTATGACAAAGACGAAAAAGGAACAATCTTGTCTGTAAATAATGACCCTGGAAAACTCCCAACTTACTTTGGCTATCTTCTCCTAGGAATAGGCCTTTTTTTTAATTTACTCAATCCAAAAAGCCGTTTTCGTAAACTTGCAGGAATGGTACAAAAAGATATGACAAAAATAAAATCTATTCTTTTAGCTCTTTTTATGGGTCTCGCATTGCTTCAAGGCAGTAATGTGCATGCTGCTACAACGTATACTACTGAAGAGTATCTCTCTTTTTTAAAGCAATACGATGTAAAACATGCAGATAAATTTGGGAATTTACTGGTTCAAAGTGTTGATGGAAGAATTAAACCGATTGATACAGTCTCTACAGAACTTCTCAATAAAATCTATGGTAGTTCGACCTTTGAAGGTATGAGTGCTAATCAAGTAGCACTGAGTATGATGAGCTCTCCTGGTGAGTGGCAATCTTTACCTGTTATTAAAGTGTTTCATCCTGATCTTAAAAAGATTATTGGAATTGCTGAAAATCAAAAGTATGCCTCTTTTAATGATTTTTTTGACAAAGAAGGTGACCATGCTTATAAACTAACAAAATACTCAGAAGAGGCAAATCGTAAAAAACCAGCGCTTCGTAATCAATTTGATAAAGATATTCTCAAAGTTGATGAACGTGTTAACATTTGCTACATGGTTTATACGGGCGAAGTCTTTAAAATGATTCCGAAGCAAAATGATATTAATAAACGATGGTTTGCACCACAAGAATCTGTTATGAGCTTTTCCAAACAAGAAGGCGATGAAGTACGCGCTCTTTTAGGTGGCTACTTTGAATCCATTAGTGAAGGGTTGGAGAAAGGAAAGTGGGAAAATGCAGATAAAGCTCTAGACAAACTTCAATCTTACCAAGAGCAATATGGTTCTGAGATCATTCCAAGTGGAAGCCGCATTAAAGCTGAGACATTTTTTAATCATGCCAAAATTTTTGATCGCCTGACACCGGTTTATCTTCTTAGTGGACTTGTACTTCTCTGTTTCATTTTTGCAAAAATGGTCAAATCATCTATTCGCCTTGGAATGATCACAAAAATAGTTTTAGGTATCAATTTTATAGCGTTTTTGATCCATACATTTGGACTAGGACTAAGATGGTATATCTCGACACATGCTCCATGGAGTGATGGTTATGAATCGATGATTTATATTGCATGGGCGATAGCACTAGCTGGTATTTTCTTTTCGCGACAATCTGTTGTCTCTCTTGCCTTAACCTCCATCTTAACAGGTGTCACACTTTTTGTAGCGCATCTTAGTTGGATGGATCCTCAAATTACCAATTTAGTTCCCGTATTGAAGTCCTATTGGCTTAATATCCATGTTTCAGTGATTACTGCAAGTTATGGTTTCTTAGGGCTTTGTTCACTTTTGGGCTTTTTCACGCTGATTCTTTTCATTTTACGTAACAAAACACAAGTCAAAAAAAATCAAGAAATTGAACGCAATATTATTGAAGCAACACGTATCAATGAAATGGCGATGATATTAGGACTAAGTCTTTTAACGATTGGTAACTTTTTGGGCGGTGTTTGGGCGAATGAATCATGGGGTAGATATTGGGGCTGGGATCCTAAAGAGACATGGGCATTGGTTTCTATTCTATTTTATGCCGCTGTTGTACATTTTAGGTTTATTCCTAAACTCAATACACCTTTTGTTTTTGCCGTTGCTTCAACGGTTGCCTTTGCATCAATCATTATGACCTATTTTGGGGTTAACTTTTACCTATCAGGTATGCATTCGTATGCAGCAGGCGATCCAATTCCTGTGCCTACATTTGTCTA
Organism: Sulfurospirillum sp.; assembly: GCF_036802865.1. Lineage (NCBI taxonomy): Bacteria > Pseudomonadati > Campylobacterota > Epsilonproteobacteria > Campylobacterales > Sulfurospirillaceae > Sulfurospirillum > Sulfurospirillum sp. The sequence goes on from NZ_DAIRVK010000001.1 coordinate 515,829, forward strand.
CTACACCGTTGCGATTGTCGCACTTGTCATAGCCTTTGCTTATCCTAAACGTGAGATTTCTAAAACGTTATAAAGTAAAGTAAAGATATTTGTCCCTCTTTTAAGTTGTGCTATAATAGGTAAAAACTTAAGAGGGGGAGTCTCCTTCATGCAAGAGAATTATCTCATTATAACGGTTGTTTTGGTTATCTCAATCGTTATAATCTCGCTTTTTATTGTCGTAGCCAATATGCAAAAAACAGTTATTGTCGAAGTCAAACATACTGAGGCACAAGAAGAAAAAGCACGTAAAATCGCTATTGAGGCTTTAATTGATATTGCGGCTAAACGTACTTCTTCTCGTAATGATCTTACCAATGCTATTTTAAAAGCAGCCAAAGAGTGTCCTTTCCCTGCAAAAGAAAAAGGTATTGCTCCTAAAGTCTCAAAAATATATCTTAATTTTGTTTTATTGATAGCAAGTCATCCTAATGCAGATGCTAAATTAATCGCTTTTATGGATGAAGAGCTTAAAAAAGCCAATCCAGATTATAAACGTGAAATTGATATGTATGAAAATGAAGGAATAAATCAAAGAGGAAATAGAGTTTGAAAACTGGGAAGAAGAAATGGCGACCCCAGGGGGACTTGAACCCCCGTTCCCGCCTTGAGAGGGCGGTGTCCTAACCACTAGACGATGGGGTCGCACAAGTGTGTTTGTTTAGGACAATGGTGACCCGTGATGGATTCGAACCATCGACCACCTCCTTAAAAGGGAGATGCTCTACCGACTGAGCTAACGAGTCATGCTCAGACAGTTTCAAATACAATAAGAAAATGCTGAGGGAAAATAAAATCGTGGCGCGGCGGACGGGGCTCGAACCCGCGACCCCCGGCGTGACAGGCCGATATTCTAACCAACTGAACTACCGCCGCGCATAAATGGTGGTCGCTATAAGACTCGAACTTATGACATCCACCTTGTAAGGGTGGCGCTCTACCAACTGAGCTAAGCGACCATTAGGGACATTAAAGAAGAATTATTTGGCGACCCCAAGGGGATTTGAACCCCTGTAACCGCCGTGAAAGGGCGGGATCCTGGACCACTAGACGATGGGGTCGCACAAAATATAAAAATGGTGACCCGTGATGGATTCGAACCATCGACCACCTCCTTAAAAGGGAGATGCTCTACCGACTGAGCTAACGAGTCATTCACCGTTCTTCTCGTAATGAGGCTGAAATTATAGAGAAAAAAAAATCATTTGTCAAGACATTTTTTCACTTTTTAAAAAAATATTTTCACCTACATGTAAAAGTAACTTTAAAGCATGGTATGCACTTTGGGTTTGAATGTATTCTCTATCGCCCTCTAAAAGGAGTCTTTCAATCATAATAACCCCTTCCTTGTTGCGTGCACCAACATACACAGTCCCTACTGGTTTTTCCATACTTCCCCCATCAGGACCTGCTACACCACTGGTTGCAATGGCATAATCTGAGAGGCTAGCATTGAGCACACCTTCCAACATTTCACGTACACAGAGTTCACTCACTGCCCCATGTCGTTCAATGGTTTCAGGATTTACGCCTAACCATGACTCTTTAATGTCATTGGAGTAAGAAACAATGCCACCTTTAAAAACTGCCGAAATACCTGCACGTTTAGTAAGCATGGAGGCAATAAGACCTCCTGTACAACTCTCTGCAATACTCAGTGTTTTTTCTTCTCTTTGTAGGCATTGTGAAATATGTGTAATGACATCAGGATGGTTAATAACTTTTGTAGGTAGGAGTGACTTAATAGCTTTAAAGAAACTCTCCAAGTTACCATATTTGTTAGAGATAGCCTCAACCATAATCCATCCATCGACAATTGTTGTGGGTGTAATTCTTATTTCATAGTTTTGGGCAAGTGGTTCAACAAGAATTTTAAGAGAGTCCTCATCAATGTTGATAATTGAAAAAAGTGCTGAACTGTTGCTATTTTCGATGAGTATGGTTGGAAGTTTTTTATTTTCACATGCTTTAATGACATTGATGTGTTTTCCATCTCTTGCTAAAAGATAACTGTTATCTTCATAGCGTACGGTTTTCGAAGGAATGAGCATACCTGATTTGAGTTCTAGTGCTTCTTCACCCAGCGTTGCAATGACTTTATTGACCAAATTGAAGCTATCGTTGGATGTGACAATAACGATTTCATCAGCATGGGCAATGGACTCTTCCAAAACAAAAAAGAGATCTTTATCGTTTTTATCGATATAAACGGTTTGATCAGGTAGATCAAGATGTTTCGTAATGGTGGCATGGATATAGTTTAAAAATGGCAGATTGTATCGTAGAGCTTTACCGACTACGATCAAAGAGCTTTTCATGTGAACAACCTTTTTATTTTTTTAATAGAGTTCTGCAAGAACTCTTAACACGTTTTGAAGCAAAGCTTTAAAAACTACGTTAACACTGGGTTTTCCTCGAAAGAAAGCCTACGCCTCATTTGGTGCTTTAATTAACGCTTGTCATCAGTGTTACTTTGAGTTATAACGTACCTCGCATTATACCGTAAGTGCTTCTTAAATCGTTTTTAGATAAACTTGCCTCATTTTAAGAGACGCTTACATGTAAAGAGTTGTAGCTTCTAAGGAGAAATAATAGATGGACTATAAAGAGACCTTGCTTCTTCCTCAAACCGATTTTCCAATGCGTGGCAATCTTCCTCAAAACGAGCCTGCACGCTATGCTAAGTGGTTTTCCAAAGAGGAGAGCGCTTATGCTAAAATGATACAAAACAGAGAAAATGCCCCAACGACATTTATTCTTCACGATGGACCTCCGTATGCCAATGGACACATTCACATCGGTCACGCACTCAATAAAATTCTCAAAGATGTTATTATCAAAACCCATTATTTTTTTGGCGAGAAAGTGCGTTATGTTCCAGGTTGGGATTGTCATGGTTTGCCGATTGAGCAACAAGTGGAAAAAAACCTTGGCAAAGAGAAAAAAGATGCACTGCCTAAAAGTAAAATTAGAGAGTTATGTCGTGAACATGCTCGTAAATTTATAGACATTCAACGTGAAGAGTTTAAGTCTTTAGGTGTTATTGCGGATTGGGATAATCCGTATATGACGATGAAGTTTAAATTTGAAGCGGATATTTACCGAGCACTGTGTGGTGTTGCAGACCGTGGGCTGTTGGTTGAGCGTAGTAAACCTGTTTATTGGTCATGGGCAGCTCGTAGTGCACTTGCAGAAGCAGAAGTTGAGTATGAAGACAAAGAAGACTACTCTATTTTTGTAGCGTTTGCGCTAAGTCCTGAAGCAAAAGACAAACTTGAGATTAACACCGATGCTTCGGTTATTATCTGGACGACTACACCTTGGACGTTACCTGCAAACGTGGGTATTTCATTTAGTCCGGATGAAAATTATGTGCTCACAAGTGACGGTTACATTGTGGCGGAACCTTTACATGGCAAACTTTTAGAGCAAGGCGTAGTTACGGGTGAAATAATTAAAACGTTTAAAGCGAGTGTGCTTGAAAACAGTTTTGCGATTAACCCACTCAATGGCAGAAAATCACAACTTATTTTAGGTGATCATGTTACGATGGATGGTGGTAGCGGTTGTGTTCATACAGCACCAGGGCATGGCGATGACGACTATAAAGTAGGGCTTCGTTATGGGCTTGAAGTGGTAATGCCAGTCGATGAGCGAGGTTGTTACGATGAAACGGTAGTTCGTTTAGGACTGCTTCCAGATGCGCAGAGTTTTGTAGGTGAGCATATTTTTAAATGCAACGAACGTATTTTAGAGCTTTTAGGCGACAGATTGCTTAAATGCTCAAAATTCACACACTCGTACCCATTTTGCTGGAGAACGCATCAACCCGTCATTTACCGTGCGACCAAACAGTGGTTTGTTGCGATGGACGAAGCCATGGGTGGACGTGAGAGTCTTCGTAAAATGGCAATGGATGAGCTTGAGAAAGTACGCTTTTACCCAAAATCAGGCATTAATCGTTTAGGTTCGATGATTGAAAATAGACCAGATTGGTGTATCTCTCGTCAGCGTGATTGGGGTGTTCCTATTGCATTTTTTAGAGATAAAACAACGGGTAAACCGATTTTTGATGCTAAAGTTGTTACGCATATTGCTGCTATTTTTGAAGAAAAAGGTGCTGATGCGTGGTGGGATTTAGAGATTGAAGATCTTTTGGTTGAAAACAGTGGCTATAAACCTGAAAACCTTGAAAAAGTGATGGATATTTTGGATGTGTGGTTTGACAGTGGTAGCACATGGAAAGCGGTTTTGCAGTCTTCTGATTATGATGCTGGAACTTACCCTGCAACAATGTACCTTGAAGGAAGTGACCAACACCGTGGTTGGTTTCAAAGCTCCCTTTTGGTCAGTACTGCTAACAATGGCATTGCTCCATACAGCAAAATCTTGACACATGGTTTCACCGTTGATGAGAAGGGTGAGAAGATGAGCAAGTCTAAAGGTAATGTCGTCGCTCCTGCAGATGTCGCAAAGCAATACGGTGTTGAAATTCTTCGCCTTTGGGTTGGAACAAGTGAATACACAACCGATCTTAAAATCAGTGATAACATCTTAAAACAAATTAGCGAGCAGTACCGTAAAATCCGTAATACGTTTAGATTTTTACTGGCAAATGTGAATGATCTTGAAACCATTATGCCAAGTTCTGAGATGGGTGTTTTAGATCAATGGATCTTAGCCCATGCCAAAGCGGTGTTTGATGAGGCTCAAGGTTACTTTAGAGAGTATGAATTTTCCAAAGGATTTGCGCTTCTCAATCATTTTATTGCTGTAGAACTCAGCGGAATTTATTTGGATATTTCAAAAGATAGACTTTATTGTAACGCTAAAAACGATTCCATTCGTCTCTCCGCACAAAGTGCTATGGCGCTCATTGCTGAGAAGTTGATGGTGTTGATGGCACCAACGTTGACCTATACGATTGATGAGATGATGGAATACGCTCCTGCTATTTTGAAACAAAACGGTGAGAGTGTTTTTGACCTTGTATATCAACCACTTCCTGAGGTCTCAAGCGCTTTTGATGAAGCCTATATGATGGAAGCGAGAGAGAAATTCTTTGAAATCGTAGATAGTTTGAAAAAAGAGAAGATCATTAAATCAACGCTAGAGTTGATTATTCAGACAGCTTCACCCAAAATTGTAGCCCTTGAAAAAGTAGATGCAGAAGATTGGTTTACGGTCAGTAAAGTGATAGAACATGATGAAGCCGGTGAAATGGGTGTATTTGAAGTAGATGGTGATCGTTTTAAAATTCTTAAAGCGACCAAATGCAAATGCCCACGTTGCTGGAAATACCGTGCAAAAAGTGAAGAAGAGCTTTGTCACCGATGTAACGAGGCAATCAATGGTTGATTTAAGTGTACCTATTGAGCTTAGCTTTGTCTTTTCAACCGTTGGCGCAATTTTCGTCGTCATTGGTGTGTGTATTTATCTGATCAATCAAAGAACGAAAAAGTTAAAGGATCACAGTTGATTACCTTAAAAGAAGCGTTGAAACTTCCTAAAGAAGAAATTGAAGCATTTAGAAGTGATTTGAAAAAAGAGATTGAAGCGAAAAAAGAGTTGGGTGCTTATGTTGAGCAATTGATCGGCACAAGTGTAAGTGAATACGGCGCAGGCATTCCTATTGCGATTAAAGATAATATTCAAGTCAATGGATGGGAAGTCACGAGCGGCTCTAATATTCTTCAAGGTTATGTTGCGCCTTACAATGCCACCGTTATTGACAATATGCTTCGCCATGGCTTGTCGCCATTTGGTCGAACAAACATGGACGAATTTGCCATGGGAAGTTCTACTGAGTCTTCATTTTACGGTAAAACACTCAACCCTCACAATCCAAAATGTGTTCCTGGTGGCAGTAGTGGTGGAAGTGCTGCTGCGGTTGCTGGTGGCATAGCCATTGCGGCACTTGGCAGTGACACAGGAGGAAGTATTCGCCAACCAGCGGCTTTTTGCGGTTGTGTTGGGCTTAAACCAACATATGGAAAAGTGAGTCGTTACGGTTTGGGTGCATATTCGAGTTCACTGGATCAAATTGGACCGATTACGCAAAATGTTGAAGATGCGGCCATTTTGTATGACATTATCGCAGGACATGAGCCTAAAGACTCTACCAGTGCGAATATGGCACATCAAAGTGTGGCTGATAAACTCGATGCAAGCCGTAAAATGACGATTGCTGTGATTGAAAACTATTTGAATGAAGCCAGCCCTGAAGTGCGTGAACGTATGATGGATGGTATTAAGGCGCTTGAAAAAGCGGGGCATACAATTATTTATCGCAATTTTATCAACTCAAAATATGATATTGCAACCTACTATGTTATCGCAACCGCAGAAGCAAGTGCAAACTTAAGCCGTTATGATGGCGTTCGTTATGGCAATCGTGGAAGTAATGAAAACCTTAAAGAGATGTTTATTCAAAGCAGAAGCCTTGGTTTTGGTGAAGAAGTTAAACGAAGAATTCTCCTGGGAACCTTTGTTTTAAGCAGTGGCTATTACGATGCGTATTACATCAAAGCGCAACGTGCTCGTCATTTTATCAAAGCACAGTATGAAGCAATTTTTAAAGAGGCTGATCTGATCTTTATGCCAGTAACTCCAACCAGTGCGTTTGAGTTTGGCTCAAAAGCAGATCCATTAGAGATGTATTTGAGTGATATTTATACTATCTCTCTCAATTTAGCAGGGCTTCCAGGCATTTCTGTTCCTCTTGGAATGGATAGCAAAGGTCTTCCTGTCGGTGGACAATTGATTGGTCAAGCATACGGTGAGCAAGCACTGTTAGATGGTGCATTAAGCTTAGAGCGCGAATTAGGATTATAGGAGAACATAGATGAAGATTAGAAAAAGAGCATTAACATTTGAAGACGTATTATTAGTACCAAAATATTCAGAGATTTTACCTAAAGAGGTAGATATCAAAACAAAACTGACTAAAAATATTACATTGAATATTCCTTTGGTATCGGCTGCGATGGATACAGTAACCGAACACAGATCAGCGATTATGATGGCACGACTTGGTGGTTTGGGCATTATTCATAAAAATATGGACATAGAATCTCAAGTACGTGAAATCAGACGTGTTAAAAAAAGCGAAAGTGGCATTATTATTGATCCTGTCTCTATTAAAGCAAAAGCAACGCTTCGAGAGGCTTTGGATATTATGTCTGAATACCGTATTTCAGGTGTGCCTGTTATTGATGATAACGATACACTTATTGGTATTTTAACCAACCGTGACCTTCGTTTTGAAAATGACTATAGTAAAAATGTCGAAGAATTAATGACGAAAATGCCTTTGATTACAGTGAAAAAAGGCACAACATTGGATGATGCTGAAGCTATTTTTAGAACCAATAAAGTAGAAAAACTCCCTGTTGTAGATGAAAATAATAAACTTGCAGGTCTTATTACGATCAAAGATCTTAAAAAACGCCAAGAGTATCCTCATGCTAATAAAGATGCCTTTGGTAGACTTCGTGTTGGTGCGGCAATTGGTGTTGGTCAATTGGATCGTGCTCGTGCACTTGAAGCTGCGGGTGCGGATGTGCTTGTTTTAGATTCTGCACATGGGCATTCAAAAGGTATTATTGATACGGTTAAATTGATTAAAAAAGAGCTTAAGATCGATATTATCGCTGGAAATATTGCAACTAGTGAAGCTGCTGAAGCACTGGTTGCTGCGGGAGTGGATGGTATTAAAGTAGGTATAGGACCTGGAAGTATTTGTACGACGCGTATTGTTTCGGGTGTCGGTGTGCCTCAAATGTCAGCGATTGAAGAGTGTTCAGATGTAGGCCGTAAACACGGTGTTCCTGTTATTGCTGATGGTGGTATTAAGTATTCAGGTGATTTTGCAAAAGCCTTAGCTGCAGGTGCTCAAAGTGTTATGGTGGGAAGTTTACTCGCTGGAACCGATGAGAGCCCGGGTGAGCTTATTACGTATCAAGGACGTCAGTACAAAACATACCGTGGTATGGGAAGTATTGGTGCGATGACCAAAGGAAGTAGCGATCGTTATTTCCAAGAGGGAACTGCTGCTGATAAACTCGTTCCAGAAGGTATTGAAGGACGTGTTCCTCATGCAGGCTCTATTCGCGATGTCATTTTCCAACTCGTTGGAGGACTTCGATCTTCCATGGGGTATGTGGGTGCACGTGATATTATTGATTACCAAGAAAAAGCAGAATTTGTTGAAATTACGAGTGCGGGCTTAAAAGAGAGCCATGTGCATGATGTTATTATTACACACGAAGCGCCAAATTATCGCGTTAACTAATAGAATTCTTGCAAATTTAGTTTTGCAAGAATTTAAAGCACCAAAGGTGCATGGGCGCTCTTACGAAGAAAACCTAGTGTTAGCGTAGTTTTTAGAGCTTTGCTTTGAAAACGTGTTAGTTATAGAGTCATGGGGTCATGTGACCCCAATTTTAAATAAGGTCAATTGTGAATATTCAAACCTTTGTAGAACATTTTGACGAACCACTTTATCTTGAGAGTGGGCGTATCTTAGAGACATACGATCTCAAATACGAGACGTATGGTGAAATGAATGAGACCAAAAGCAATGTGATCGTAGTGTTCCATGCACTTACAGGTAGTCATCATGCGGCAGGTCGCTATGAAGGTGAGACGAAAGCAGGCTGGTGGGATCCTCTTATCGGAGACAATAAGATTGTAGATACAACAAAGTATTGTGTTATTTGTGTCAACATCCTCGGAAGTTGCTTTGGCTCAACGGGACCGATGAGTGTGAATTCAAAAACTAAAGAACCCTTGCGTTTAAAATTCCCTGTTCTGACAATCAGCGATATGGTGAGGGCTCAGATGAACCTTTTTACACGTTTGGGTATCAAAGAAGCGTATGCAATTATTGGTGGCTCACTGGGCGGTATGCAAGGACTTTGTATGTCGATTGAGTATCCCCATTTTGCCAAACGTGTCATACTCCTTGCCACAACGTATGCGACAGGTCCTTGGGCGATTGCTTTTAATAAATTGGCGATGGAAGGGATCGTGAAAGACCCCCGTTTCAAAAATGGCAATTATGAGATGGAAGATTTTGAAGAAGAGGGACTGCTAAGTTTTGCCATTGGTCGTATGGCAGGACACATTAGCTTTTTAAGCCCCCACTCTATGGATAAAAAGTTTGGGCGTAATTACGTTGAAACCGATGGTTTGTATGAACTTTTTGGGCGTTTTCAAGTTGAAAAATACATGGAATACAATGGTTACAGTTTTGCCAAACGTTTCGATCCTCTCAGTTACCTTTACATCATCAAAGCGATGAATATTTTTGATGCAACGCGTAATTATGATTCGTTAGAAGACTCACTTAAACATATTAAAGCCAAACTCACACTGATTTCGTTTCAGGGGGATTATCTTTTTATGCATGAAGAGATGGAGTTTATAAAAACGACGATGGAAAATATGGGTAAAGGTGAAAAGGTGGATTATGTCTGTATTGACAGCCACTATGGACACGATGCCTTTTTGATTGAGTACGATAAATTTGATTTTTATATCACAAAAGCGCTAGAAGCAAAGGTTTAAATATGGCAGATGAAAAAGAGAGCTTTGAAGCTAAATTAGAAAGCGCAAAAACAATTTTGGAAAATCTTTCCAACCCTGAGCTTTCATTGGAAGAGGGAATGAAAAAATACCAAGAGGGTATTGCGATTCTCAAAGATGCAACGAAGATGCTTGAAGAAGCAAAATTGACTTATACTAAATTGCAAGCAAAGGAAGAATTGGCATGAAAATAGCGGCATTGCAACTCAGCACGCTTCCGATGAGTGAGGCAAAACTCGATTATTATTTTCGTATCTGCAAACAAAAAGAGGTCGAAGTTGTGTTACTGAGCGAGTATGCGCTGAATAGCTTTTTTAAAGAGCTAGAGAGTATGCCGATCTCCATGATTAAAGAGCAATCAAACCATAAAATAGAAGTTTTAAAGAAGCTTTGCGCTGATTATGATTTACATGTCATTGCTCCTATTGTCAATGTAAAGGGTGAATTTTGCTACAAATGCAATGCCCATTTTTCGCCAAAATCTGTTCATTTTTTTGACCAACAATTTTTGATCAATTATAAACACTGGAATGAAGAGAAGTTTTTTGCCAATGCGGTTTCTAAATACACGTTGCCTATCTTTTTACATGATGGTATTCGCTTTGGAATCGTAAGTGGATATGAGCTTCATTTTGATGCTGTTTGGATGGAAGTGATGAAGAAAAATGTGGATGTGGTACTCACAGCGACCTCTTCGACGTTTGATTCAGTACATCGCTGGGAAGAGCTTTTGAAAATGAGAGCCATGCTAAACAATGTTTATATTTTGCGTGCGAACCGTGTTGGCAGTTATAAAGAAGAAGAGACATGGCAGTTTTACGGCAAAAGTAGCCTCATTTCTCCTTTTGGAGATGTTGAACTCACGTTGGGAGACAAAGAAGAGATGCTTGTTGCGACTATCGAAAAAGAGAGCCTAAGCGATGCACGAAAACTGTGGGGATGGAAGAAACAGGTGAGCAAAAGGGAATCGTTATGATGCATTATTTCCACAGGCAAGTACAGCTGTGGGGAGAAGCAACACAACAAAGTTTGCAAACTAAAAAGATCGTCATTATAGGCTGTGGTGGGCTTGGAAGTTCTTTGGCGTATGCTCTAGGAAGTTCAGGTATTGGTGAAATTCACCTCGTAGATTTTGATGAGGTGAGTGTACATAACATTCACCGCCAAATCGCTTTTAAAGTGGGGGATGAGGGAAAACTCAAAGCCGATGTCGTGAAAGAGAGCATTGAAAACCGTTGTCCGTTTGTGAAGGTTTATGCGCATATTGGTCGATTAGAAGACTTTACAGGTAAAGATATTAAAGTCGATCTCATCATCGATGCAACCGATAATTTACCCACACGTGCGCTCATTGATATCTATGCTAAAAAGGTGAAGACACCATGGCTTTATGGCTCGGTTGAGGCATTTAATGGGCAGGTCTGTTTTTTTGAGAAGAGTAGTTTTAAAGCTTTTCAAATCAGCAACAAAACGCCCTCTGGTATTGCCGCGCCCATTGTGATGCACATCGCCTCGTTGCAAGCCAATTTAGCGCTTCGTTATTTGGCAGGGCTCAGTGTTAAAAAAGATTTGCTTTATTATCTGTTTATAAATGATGAGGGTGAGTTAATTACCCAAAAATTTGGAATGCCACACTAAAAAATTGTTTTACATCTAAAAGGAAAACCATTGCATTTTGAACCGTATCCGTTTGAAAAATTGACCGAGTTACTCAAAGATATTACACCAAGTAGTGCGTATCCAGCTGTCTCTCTTACCATTGGTGAGCCACAGTTTGAAACGCCTGATTTCATTCAGCAAGCACTTCAAAACAGCAGTGCATTGTTGAACAAATACCCAAAATCTTCAGGCGAAGCATATGTGAATGAAGCGCAACGCAGTTTTGTAAAAAAGCGCTTTGGCGTTGAACTAAAATCAACTGAACTTCTCTCTACTTTTGGAACCAGAGAGGTACTGTTTAATTTTCCACAATACCTCTTACATGACAAGTCAAATCCTGTCATGGCATATACCAACCCTTTTTATCAGATTTACGAGGGTGCCGCTATTGCCAGTCGTGCACGTGCTGTGCATCTGAATCTTACCAAAGAGAACGCATTTAAGCCTGATATTAATTTGCCAGCTTTAAAAGAGGCTGATCTTATTATCTTGAATTTTCCAAACAATCCAACAACTTCTGTTTTAAGTCTTGATGAACTGGGCGAGTGGGTAAAATTTGCTCTGAAATACGACATTGTTCTCTTAAACGATGAGTGTTACAGTGAAATTTATGCGGGCGAAAAGCCACCTTCACTCTTAGAAGCAAGTTTACATGTTGGAAACGATACGTTTAAAAATGTGTTGGTGATTAATTCTATCTCTAAACGAAGCTCCGCTCCAGGTCTTCGCTCAGGCTTTATTGCAGGAGATGAGAAAATATTGAGTGGTTACATGAAGTACCGAACGTATATAGGGGCTGGTATTCCATTACCCCTTCAAATGGCTTCTACTGTGGCATGGAACGATATGGAACATGTGGAGCTTACCTGTGCACAATACGCGAAAAACCTCTCCTTAGCACATGAAATTTTAGGCGTCTCCGCGGTAAATGCAACATTTTATGTTTGGCTAGAAGTAGGGGATGATTTGGAGTTTACGTGTAAACTTTATGCACAGAAAAATATTAAAGTTTTACCAGGCCGTTTCTTAGGACGTGCTGGTATGGGTGATGGATATGTACGCATCGCACTTGTTGAAAACAGTGTGAAAACAGAAGCTATTTTAAAAGAGATAAAAGATTTTATCGCTACCTCAAAGTAAAGCGTAAAACATGATGGCAGCAAATGTCAAAAATGGTATATTTCTGCCTCAAAGAGGCAAGCTTTAGTGCACAGCGCAGCGTAGCTTTTCAAGCTTTGCTTGTAAAGCGTGTAAAAATAGATTTAGTGACGAAGGAAAAGAGTTGAAAAAAGTTCATTTTGTAGGTATTGGTGGAATTGGGCTTTCTGCCTTAGCAAAGTATTTGAAGCAAGAGGGTTATGAAATTACGGGTTCGGATGTTAAGGCAACAAAAATTACAGCGGGTTTGGAAGAAATGGGTATTCTTGTGCGTATTCCGCACGATCCTGATTGTATTACAGACCAAGACTTGGTGGTTTTCTCTGCTGTTATTAAGCCCGATAATATAGAGCTCGTACGCGCACGTGAAAAAGGTATGAGCATTATGCCACGTCGTGAAGCATTGCTTTTTATTTTGAAAAATCGACGTGTTTTTTCTGTGTGTGGAGCCCATGGTAAAAGTACCACAAGTGCGATGCTCGCTTCTATGGTTGAGGGCTCTTTGGTCATTGGGGCTGAAAGTAAGCAGTACGGTTCAAATATGTACTACAAAGAGGGCAATAATGTCATTTTTGAAGCCGATGAGAGTGATGAGAGTTTCTTAAATTCCAATCCGTATATTGCGATTGTGACCAATGCTGAGCCTGAGCATATGGAGTATTATAACTACGATTTAAACCGTTTTTACGGAGCTTACAGACACTTTTTAGAAAGTGCAAAGATACGCGTCATTAATGCCGAAGATCCTTTTTTAAGTACACTTAGTGAACTTGAAGCGGACCGTCTTTATCCGAGTCGTGACATCACAGACATTCAAATGATCATGCGTGATGGTGAGCCTTTTACTTCCTTTGTTCTTAAAGATTTGGGACGTTTTGAAGTTTGGGGTATTGGTGCGCATATAGCGTTGGATGCTTCTTTGGCGATCTTAGCAAGCTTGCATGAGATGGATGTCGAAACAGCACGTGCAAAACTCAAAAACTATAAAGGGATTAAAAAACGTTTTGATCTTTTAACGAAACATGAGAATTTCGCCTTGATTGATGATTATGGGCACCACCCAACAGAAATTAAAGCGACATTGGGGTCTGCTAAAACCTATGCCAAACTTATGGGACTTAAAAAAATTACAGCTATTTGGCAACCACATAAATATTCCCGTACCATTGATAATTTAGAGAGCTTTGTTCACTGTTTTGAAGGGGTCGATCAATTGGTGATTTTGCCTGTATGGAAAGCAGGGGAAAAAGAGGTTTTTATTGATTTTGCACAAGAATTTGCGCGTTATTCTCCTCTTTTCCCACCGCGTGTTTACCGAAAAGATGATAGTATTGAGATATTTTCCAATGAAGCAAATCAACATCTCTTTAATGAAGGCTTGGTGATTAGTTTTGGAGCAGGCGATATAACTTATCAACTCAGGGGTGTGATGTAATGCAACTTTTACTTTTTTTGGCAGTGGCTTTTCTGATTGTATTTGGACTTTATGCCAAGAAGAGTGCGCTTTCCAAAAAAGCAAAAGTAGGGCTTGGAGTTGCCTTTGCGCTTCTTGCTCTATTTTCATGGTGGTATGAAGGACATACACGTGAAAATACAGAACACAACCGATTGCTCATTAGTGCTTTTAAGCAGGGTAAAACACTCTATTGTGATGGGCGTGAAATCTCTTCAGCGACATTTGTATTTGTCAGTGGAACGCTGAGCTTCATTGCAAATGATAAAAATAAAAATGATAAAGGCGTAGTCATCGATATGGTTACATGTAAACTAGAGCACTAATGGAAAAGCTCTTTTCGAAACTCGATCTGGTTGATTATGCGACTGGATTTAAACACTTTTTAGCACGTGAAAAACCCCTTTTCATGGAGGGCGATGCAAATCTGCATTATAAATTGATTCATGAACTCCTTACGCGTGATCGCCTCAAGCCTTTGCCTGAAGTTCCAACATTAGATGTAAGCCTGATGCACCTTAGCAAAATGGGTACATTGCGTTTGAATGAGATATTTGCATTTGTTCAGATTATTAACTATATTCAGTATCTTAAAAATATGTTGAGTGACCAAAATCTTGGTGAATGGATGGAGCGTATTTTAATTCCGATTGAAATTACGCAAATTTGTAACTATTTTGATGAAAAGGGCGAGCTTAAACCCAGTGTCGATGAGCAATTTGCAAACATAGCACAAAGTCTTAAAATGGTCAAAGATGAGATGAACAGCACGCTTCGCCGTTTTATTTCTACTGAAAAAGTCGCACTTTACCTTGCGGATAAACAGATTCACTATATCAACAATCAAGAAGCACTTTTGATGCGCGGTGGTTTTAACCATGTTTTAAAAGGCAATGTCATTGGACGCAGTAGCAGTGGTTTCTTCTACGTCGTACCTGAAGCGTTAGCCAAACTGGTGAGTCGTGAGAGTGAGCTTATTGACCGTAAAGAAGAGCTTGTGTACAAGTATGCGAAGCAAATTTCGTCGGTATATACCAAACAACTTAAATTTTTGGCTTTTGTGAACAAAGAGTTTGATCGTTTTGATGCGTACTATGCCAGAGTCGCATATGCGAGAGAAAAAGATATGGAATTTGTACTACCGTCTAAAACCAATGTCATCAAACTTGAAAACTTTGCTCACCCTGCACTTGCCAATCCTAAGCCTATTACTATTGATTTTTCAAAACAGGTTTTGATGATTACAGGTGTGAATGCAGGTGGTAAGACGATGCTTTTAAAGTCCATACTCTCTGCTGCCATTTTGAGTAAATACCTCCTTCCGATGCGCATTGATGCCAAACACTCAAGCATTGGCTCGTTTAAAGAGGTTTTTGCTATTTTAGATGATCCTCAAAATGTCAAAAATGACATCTCAACTTTTGCGGGACGTATGAGTGAGTTTAGTAAACTTTTTGGTAAAAAAGTAGCACTCATTGGTGTGGATGAGATAGAGCTTGGAACGGACGCAGATGAAGCGGCGAATCTTTTTAAGGTGATGATCGAAAAGCTCATCGACAAAGAGATGAAAATCGTCATTACCACACACCACAAACGCCTTGCTTCTTTGCTTGCAACCCACCCTGAAGTGGAACTTTTAGCGGCAATTTACGATGAAAAGAGTGAACGCCCAACCTATGGCTTTTTAAAAGGAACCATTGGTAAAAGTTATGCATTTGAAACTGCCCTTCGTTACGGCATTCCGCAGACATTGGTTGCTGAAGCACGTGTTTTGTATGGTGAGGACAAAGAAAAACTCAATGAACTCATTCAAAAAAACATTGACCTTGAACTTGAAATGCGCAAAACATCTCAAATCTTAGATGAAAAATTGCACGAAGTGGAAAAGCTCAAAATGTCTTTGCGTGATGAAAAAGAGCGTGTGAGAGATGAGTTTGATAGCGCTTATACCAAGATGTCCAAAGAGTTCAATGAAGCAATTGGTGAAGCCAAAAAAGCGATAAAATCTCAAGACAGCAAAGAGTCTCACCGCTTGTTAAATAAAGCAAACCAACTGCATCAAGAGACCAAGCGCGTCGTTCCTGAGCATAAGGCTGAAGCTTTGAGTGTTGGTGATAAGATCAAATACGGAAGCTCAAAAGGTGTGATTAAGAGTATTAAAAAAGAAGAAGCAATGATCGAGTGTGATGGCATTAGCCTTCGCGTACCACTCTCTAAGCTCAAACGCAGTGGCAATCAGCCAAAAATGCACAAAGCAGGCGTTGTTATTTCTAAAGAGACTCCCAATGGTTCGATGATTTTAGACTTGCATGGGTTAAGAGCCGATGAAGCAGTGGAGCGACTTGATAAGTTTTTAAGCGATGCCCTGATTAACGGCTTTGATGAAGTTTTGGTCTATCATGGCATAGGAACAGGAAAATTAGCCTATGCGGTACGTACTTTTTTAAGTACTTATCCTGCTTTGGTCTCCTATGGGGATGCGCCTATTAATATGGGCGGTTTCGGAGCTACGTTGATCAAGCTTTAATAAAGCTTGATAGAAGATCATAAACTTAAAAATAACAAAAATCTAAACAAGACTCTTTTATAATGAAGGTATTATGGTGAAAACAGAAGAACTTTTTTTAAAACTTTTACAATTTGTTTCCGTCACTCCAAACGATGGAGGCGCATTTACATTTATAAAAGAGTATCTGAATGACTTTGAAGTCATTGAAATAAATGTTGAAGAGACGAAAAACATTTTTTTATATAAACGCTTTAGCGAAGGTCCACACCTTTGTTTTGCTGGTCATATTGACGTTGTCCCTCCTGGTCATGGTTGGGAAAGTGAACCTTTTGAGCCTCTTATAAAAAATGGCATTGTTTATGCCAGAGGGGCACAAGATATGAAGAGCGGTGTGTGTGCATTCTTACAAGCGCTCAAAGAGACACAAACTTTCCATGGTACACTCTCTGCACTTTTGACCAGTGATGAAGAGGGTGATGCAAAACACGGCACCATTGAAGTACTCAATGCATTAAAAATCCGCTCTTTTTTACCCGATTATGCGATTGTTGCTGAACCGACCAGCGAAGTTGTGTTTGGTGATGCCATTAAAGTAGGCAGAAGAGGCTCCATTAACGGCGTGATCGAAATAATAGGCAAACAAGGTCATGCAGCATACCCTGAAAAATCAATCAATCCCGTACACCAAATCGCACCCATCTTACACAAACTAGCAGGACATTTATTAGACGCAGGGGATGAATTCTTTACCCCTTCACAGATTGTTATTACGGACATCAGAGGTGGTATGGAAGTTTCGAATGTAACACCTGGAAATCTTAAAATCATGTTCAATGTTCGTAACTCCACAAAAACTAATCTCGAAAAAATTCGCACCTACGTGGAAGACGTTTTAACAGGTATAAATTTTAGCCTTCATTTGAGTGAAAGTGCACAACCTTTTGTTACACGTAAAGATTCTTTGATTGTTAGCGCAATGAGCAAGGCCCTTTTAGATGTAAAAGGCACAATACCAAAACTCTCGACTGCTGGAGGAACCAGCGATGCACGTTTTTTTGGAAGTTTTGGCATTGCAACCGTCGAGTGTGGCGTGGTGAATGACACCATTCATGCTCCCAATGAGTGTTGTCCATTGCATGAAGTAGATTCTTTAGTAGCTGTATTTAAAAATGTGATTGAAAACTTTGAAAAGGAAGATGTATGAAGATAGTCTCAACAACCAATGCACCTGCTGCAATTGGTCCCTATTCACAAGCTATAGTTGTGAATGACATGGTGTTTACTTCTGGGCAAATTGCACTAAAGCCTGATGGTAGCTTTTTGGATGGTGATGTGGAAGCGCAAACGACCCAAGTGTTAGAAAATCTCCAAGCAGTGTTAAACGAAGCGGGCAGTAGTTTACAAAAAGTGGTTAAAACGACCATTTTTCTAGCAAACATGGATGATTTTGTAAAAGTTAATGGTGTGTATGGCTCTTTCTTTGGAGAGCATAAACCCTCTCGGAGTACGGTTGGTGTAAAAACCTTGCCTAGAAATGCGCTGGTTGAAATCGAAGCAATCGCAGTAAAGTAAAAATTTTATTTTAAAAACCTAAAATAAACTTCATTTAAAGTTTTTATAGGATTTTTATAATAGAATATCGCCCCCCCTAAAAATCTTAGAGTAGGAAGTTGTTAAATATGACAAAAAATCACTATGACGTCTTGGTCGTCGGTGGCGGAATCTCAGGTGCAGCTCTGTTTTATGAGCTTGCAAAATATACAGATGTCAAGCGTATTGCGCTTGTCGAAAAATATGATCGTCTAGCAAAACTAAATTCTGCTGGAACATCGAATTCGCAAACCATTCACTGTGGTGACATAGAGACCAACTATACTCTAGAAAAAGCCAAAAAAGTTAAAGAGACTGCCAGTATGATTTCAAAATACTGCGTGAATCATGGGCTTGAAGGCAAAATTTTATTTGCACATCAGAAAATGGCAATTGGTGTTGGCGATACTGAAGTTGCATACATGCAAAAACGATACGAAGAGTTCAAAGAGCTGTATCCGTATTTGGAAGTATTTGACAAAGAAAAACTCTCACAAATTGAGCCAAAGCTTATTTACGATATTGATGGTAAAGAACGCCCTGATAACATTATTGGTGTAGGTGTTGAAGGTGGAGAGTTTAGTACCGTAGATTTTGGTGCTATGACGGAGAGTTTGGTTAGTGAAGCACAAAAAGTTGAAGGTAAAGTTGCTGATGTCTTTTTGAATTCTCAAGTAACCAACATTACAAAACTGGGTGATATGCACGTTGTTATGACCAAAGATCAAACGTTTACCGCTGATTTTGTGGTTGTTAATGCCGGCGCACATTCACTATACCTTGCTCATGAAATGGGTTTTGGTCTTGACTTTGCGTGTTTACCAGTTGCGGGTAGTTTTTATATGACCAAGAAAAAAATGCTCAATGGTAAAGTTTACATGGTACAACACCCAAAACTTCCGTTTGCAGCATTGCATGGTGATCCTGATATTTTAGCCGATGGCTGTACTCGTTTTGGACCAACCGCATTGGTACTTCCAAAATTGGAACGCTATACGGGTGGTACGTATCTTGATTTCTGGCAAACATTACAGTTTGATGGAAAAGTCGCAAAAGTCTTTTATGATTTGATGAAAGATAGTGATATTAGAAATTATATCTTTAGAAACTTTTTCTTTGAAATTCCTAAATTTGGTAAAGAGCTTTTCATCAAAGATGCACGTAAAATTGTTCCATCATTACAACTTGATGAGCTTGAGTATGCGCATAACTTTGGTGGTGTAAGACCTCAAGTTATCAACAAAACAGAGAAAAAATTGATGCTTGGCGAAGCAAGTATCAACCCAGGTACGGGTATCATCTTTAATATGACACCAAGTCCAGGTGCAACAAGCTGTCTTGGTAATGCTAGACGTGACATTCGAATCGTTTGTGACTACTTAGGCAAAACATTTGATGAAACACTCTTCAAAAAAGAATTGGTTGACTAAATCTTACTGGGGCTTTGAATTCAAAGCCCCAAATAAAGCTAACATATGATAAATCCTCTTGATCTTTACGCAAAAATCGAATCTCTCATTGGCTTCGATGAACAGTATGAAACACTCTATCAAACGTATTTGGCACTGCTAAAATCTTTACATGTAAAAACTATTTTAGATGTTGGATGCGGTAATGGTAAGTTTTTAAAGCACTTGCACCGCGAACAGTTTGAAGCGTGTGGAATTGATCGAAGTGCTGCTATGGTTGAACGTGCCATTGCTATAGGTGTGCGTGCAAGTACTAAAGAGTTGGATGAATTTGAGTCAGAAAGTTTTGAATGTGTTGTGGCTATTGCAGATGTATTGAATTATATTTCGCTTAGCGAATTAGAATCTTTTTTGGAAGCAGTTGCAAGAGTATTGCCAAAAGAGGGCTATTTTGTGTGCGATATCAATACCTTATATGGTTTTGAAGGGGTAGCGGAAGGCGTTATGTGCCAAGACAAAGGCGATCAGTTTTTATGCGTTGATGCCACATTCTCCAATAAAGAGCTTTTAACGAAAATTGTTTTGTTTGAAAAAGAGGGTGAGTTTTACCGTAAAGAAGAGGGTATCATTACCCAATATTTTCATGCACTTTCATTTTTTAAGAAATTAAAAGCGTTCAAACTCTGCTCTACCAAGTCCGTCACGCTTTTTGGTGACGAGCCTGATAAAACTATTTTAGTGTTGCAAAAACGTTAACTCATTTTTTGTAAGAAAGTACTCAGCATAGTGTTTTGTTGTGAAAGCTTATCGTCTGCATTCAATTTTTCCATAAGCTGTTTTTGAAAGTCACTCATCATTTGATCTAATGTAGAAAGTGCTTCACTTCTTGCATCGCCTGTGAGTGATGGCTGGGCTGAATCACTAAGCCCTAACTTATCCATAAGTTCCGCTTTCTTTTCATCCAGTATCTTTTGAATTTTATCAGCATTATAATCTTGCAAGAATGTCAGCGCACCTTTTTTACCCAATGTATTTTTGAACTCTTCTACCATGGCATCGGATTCACTTAGTTCTGTTGCAGCTGGTTTATTTGGATTTGAGTTTGTACTGCTGTTACTTGCAAGTTGTTTTTGAAACTCTTCCTCAAAAGTTGAAAGTGCGGCGGAGTTTTCAGTTTTCGTTGTTGAAGGTGTTGCACCAAACAATGTATTGATTTTGTTTTGAGTATCGTTGATAGTCATCAAAGACTCCTTATAGCTTTATGATTATAACAAGCAAAAAAGGTTCCTATGTTACAATTATAGTACGAGAAAGGAGTCCTATGCTGGTTGTTGAAGAGGCAAAGCTCACAGATATTGAGCGTTTGATTGATTTATTGACCGTGTTGTTTTCCAAAGAAGCTGAGTTTATCCCCAACCGTGATGTTCAAAAAGATGGACTGAGGCAGATTTTAGAAGATGTAACCATTGGTACTATTTTTGTCCTTAAATCTGAGCAAAATATCATTGGGATGGCTAGTTTATTATGGACGATCAGTACGGCTTTAGGTGGAAAAGTTGCTATGTTAGAAGATATGATTGTTGATCCTTTATGGCAAAGCAAAGGCGGTGGTACGTTGTTACTTGAACATAGCCTTGTATATGCAAAAAAGTTTGGCTGCAAACGTATTACACTTTTAACAGACAAAGACAATTATGAAGCACATCGCTTTTATGAGCGCTTAGGTTTTGAAAATTCTTTGATGCAACCAATGCGTATTATGCTAGAGGAGAAGGTTGTTTTTTAAGTTTTACTTTTGGAAAAATAAAATAAAAGTAGTACTATATAGCTATTCAAAAGATAAAGGATGTATATTTGAGATTGTTTTTTTGTTTTTTAGTCGTAATGGAAATAGTTTTAAGTGCTGGAAGTACTCCCAATGATCCTTACCTTTTTTATCAAGAAGTTGTACAAAAAATTAAAGAAGAATCCATTCATTCTTTTGATGAAAAACAGCTCATGGATAGCTGTTTGGAAGGAATGGTAACAAGCATTGATAAAAACGGACGCTATTTAAATGAAGAAGAGTACGAAACACTCTATTTAAGCTCTAAGCCAGTTGCTGGTATTGGTCTGTTTATTACACAAAAACGTAACCGTATTCTTGTAAAATCTGTTGTTGATGACTCGCCTGCCCAAAATGCAAATCTTAAAAAGGGAGACGAAATTGTCCAAATTGACGGTGTTCTTGTTCGGGATCTTGGTTTTGATAAAGTTGTTGCGGAGCTTCGAGGTTCACCAAACACTAAAATCAAACTCGTTGTTCTAAAAGCCAAGAGTTCTAAGCCCATTGAGCTTCAATTAACACGCAAAGTTGTTAACATTGACCTCATTAGTTCATTTATGTTTGAACACGATGTCGCATATGTTAAAATTAGCTCCTTTGCACAAGATGCATTACCTGAAATGTTAGAAGATATCGGAGTTCTTTACGAAGCGCAACACCGCAAAATCAATAGTATGATATTGGATCTTCGTGATAATCCTGGTGGCATTTTGAACAGTGGTATTGCCATAACTTCTCTATTTTTAGAAAATGAAAAGCTGATTTTAACCGTAAAAGGTCGCAGTAAAGAGGGAAAGAAGCAGTATAAAAACACGCCACAAGATTATGAAGGGAGCGAGTATGCTGACAAAATTGAAGCACTCGGTTTTTTAAAAACGATCCCTTTAGTCATCTTGGTGAATGGTGATTCTGCAGGTAGTTCCGAAATTGTTGCTGCTGTGTTACAAGAGTATAATCGTGCGACTATCATAGGAACACCCACTTTTGGTAAAGACACCTTTGCAACACTTTTCCCTCTGAGCACCAACACTTCTGCGGTTAAATTTGCAACAGCGCGTTGGAGTACACCTAAAGGGAAAAGTGTTTGGCCTAGTGGAGTAATTCCTAATATTGAAGTCAGTCATGGAAAAGAAGAGGAAGATCTTCCTCTTGCAGAGGCATTGCGGTTTTTACAAAAAAAATAACTACTTTGTGATAAACATGTAAAAAGGTTTTTCATCCAATTGCATATCGATCCAAACACCATTGGATCCTAGTGTATCGCTTAGGGCTACTTGCAAAGAGAGATAGGTTTTAGGCAGTTCAAAAAGAACTTTGAGTTTTTTGTTAGAGAAGATGACTTTTGCTCCACCTGTAATGATATTGCATAGCTCTGCGACACCATCTACAATCGCTGCTGTATCATCGTATTCAACAGCCTCTCCAAGCATTGCTTCAAGTGAAATTAAAGCAAGTTCTCGTGGAAAAACAAGAAAGAAAACACCACTAATATCGCCTTTAAATTTCATCGCAGCGATAATGACTTGCGATGGAATTTTTTCATTAAAAGGTCTTATTTCGTGTTTAATTTTTTGTGCTTCAAGTCCTGTAATCGTAACAAGAGAATTAACCGCAGTGTCAATAAAGACAGGTAGATTAATAATAAGTTCTTTGGAAAGCCCTAAACTCTGGGAAGTTGAAGGTTTGCTTTTAAGTTGATTGATAGCCGTATGTGTAATAGTCATATCGTATTTCTTTGCAGATGCTTTGAGTTTAAAATCTTCAGCATCATGTGCATGGACAATAGAATAGCCAAGCTTAACAAGTTCACTTGAGATTTTATCGGCATTTACTTTATCGTCATCATAAATGAGTACGGCAAGCTCTTTTTTAAGTGCTTTTGGGTTAAAGAAGAGGAGGGCTACATTAATATTTTGAAAAAGTTTTACCGATGTATCGGAACTAAGTTTTCTAAGATAGGTAAAAGTATCTCGTTTGTAGTCACCAATCGATAGTGGAATATCAATCGTGAGACTGAGTTTTTCAAGTTGTTTAACGAGGTTTGCTAGATTGGGATCTTCTTTAACAAGCGGTGAATAAGGTGCATCTTTTAAGGAAATAAAAATACCTTTAATGCCTTTTTCTTTCAAAGTAGCTTTTTGTCCTAGAATGGTATTACATAAAACAGTATTGCGATTTTCAAGAATAGATTCGTTGTAGTTAAAAATGAGAATAGAATTTTGGATAGTATTTGTCATTGCCTTAGTTCAACCATTTATATTAATTAGGATTATGAGTAGAGATGATACCACAGAAAGCTTTTAATTTTATTGAATGGATCTAACGCTATAATGAGGAATTAAGAAAAATATGAGGTGTGAATACCGATGAAATCTCGTTTTGCAGATATCGATAATGCCATCAGTGCGTATGTCGCAAATGAAATTTCTTTAGAAAAAAATAAAGAACTTGAAGATTTAATTTTCTTTTCCAGTTACACTATTAAATTTGATGTTTTTAAAAAAGCAACTCAAAAACTTAAAAAAATATTACGAAAAAAGCTTCCTTATGAGTGGCATGTATGGGAAGTAGATGCTGCAAAAGTGATCGATACCTATCATTTAGAGGTAACGTATGGCAGTGAGCGATACACCTATCTTCTTCAGGCCCTACTAAAAGCACAAATTAAAATTAATGAAGCAGTTATGAGTCATTTTATAGGATTATGTAAAAAGGCGCATTCCTTTGAGTATATTGAAAGTAGAGCAGAGCAGATTTATAAGCTTTTATTTGATGATATGGGAAAAGACACAATGTACAAAACTTCATCATAACTTTAGGCGTTACCTGTAACGCTTATGATATAATTTTGTAACAAAAAAGTGATAGAATAGAACTCATTTTGAAAAAGGAAACAGATATGGATAAAAAGACAAAAATCCTAGCAACCGTCGGACCAGCAAGTGATAGCGTAGAGATTTTAGAGGGATTAATTAGAGCTGGTGTTAACGTATTTCGACTCAATTTCAGTCATGGAACCCATGAATACCATGCAAGCACATTAGCAAAGATTAGAGAAGCCGAAAAAAATGTACAAAAAAAAGTAGGTGTTTTGCAAGATATTTGTGGCCCTAAAATTCGTGTTGGTAAGTTAGAAGAAGACTTTCATTTAGAAGTAGGCGACAAGTTATATTTTACCAAAGACCAAATTGTCGGTAAAAAAATTGAAGAGGGCAAGTATGAGCTTTGCATCAATCAACCTCAAATCTTAGACATGCTTAAAGAGGGTGAGTACATTTATCTTTATGACGGCAATATTAGAGCAAAAGTTATTGAAGCAGACACAAAAATTGTAACTGAGGTTGAGAACAGTGGTAAACTTTCGTCCAATAAAGGTGTCAATTTCCCGAATACTGTAATTAACATCGAAGTCATTACACCAAAAGATGAGGCTGACCTTTTATGGGGTGCGCAACATGGTGTTGACTTTGTCGCCGTTTCATTTGTTCAAAGCGCTAAAGATGTTTTACATGCACGTAAAATTCTTAAAGAGCATAAATCACGTGCGCATATTTTTGCAAAAATTGAAAAATTTGATGCGGTTGAAAAAATTGATGAAATTTTAGAAGTCAGTGATGGCATTATGGTTGCAAGGGGTGATCTTGGTATTGAAGTACCTTACTATAAGGTTCCTAGTATTCAAAAAAGATTGATTGCCAAAGCAAATGCTGCTTCTAAACCGGTTATTACAGCAACACAAATGCTTCTCTCCATGGCTGAAAAAGAGATGGCGACCAGAGCAGAAATTAGTGACGTTGCCAATGCTGTTCTTGATGGAACAGATGCTGTTATGCTCTCCGAAGAGAGTGCTATTGGCGTAAATCCTATTCATGTTGTTGAGGTTATGTCTAATACTATTAAAGAGATTGAAGCAATTTACCCATATGGAAAATTTGAAGTCTATCCTTTCTTGGATGAAACCGATATCATTTCCTCTTCAACAGCACGTCTCGCAGATCGTTTAGGTGTTGAGGCTATGATTTCACTGACCAGCTCAGGAAAATCAGCACGTAAATTAGCACGTTACCGCATTAAAGCAGACATTTATGCGGTTACACACGATGAGCGAACAGCACGCTCTTTAACCATTGCTTGGGGTATTAAACCGATTATGAATATTGAAGCAAGTAATCTCAATATGATGCTTGGTAAAACACTTCAAAAAGGTATTGAACGTGGATTGATCGATAAAGAAAAATCTTATATTGTCACAGCTGGCTATCCTGCAGGTGTTGAGGGAAGTACAAACTTTATTCGTATCTTGAAAAAAGCACAGATTGAATACTATACCGATATGGTACTTTAGTTTGATCCTGTAGGTAGGATTTATTTTAATATTACCTTAAAGAAGGTTTAGGTACAATCCAACCTCAAAATAAATCTCTCCCAAGAAGGACATACGCATGTATGCAATTATAAAAAATGGCGGGAAGCAGTACAAAGTTCAAGAAGGCGACTATTTAAATGTCGATAGACTTGACGCTCAGCCAAAAGAGAAAATCGTAGTGACGGAAGTTTTAGCTGTGAACAATGGCGAACTTAAAGTGGGTGCCCCATTCGTCAGTGGTGCTACAGTAGAACTAGAAGTTGTTACTGAAGGCAAAGACAAAAAAGTTATCACTTTCAAAAAACGTAGACGTAAAGACTCAAAAGTTAAACGTGGTTTTAGAAGACAATATACTAGAGTAAAAGTTGTAAGCATTAAAGCTTAACAAAAAACAATAGAAAATTCTGCCAATTTAGGTTGGCAAGCTTTAGTGCCATAGTGGCTAATATCGCTTGAAAAGCTTTGCTTTAAGAGCATGAAGAGGAGTTTAAAAACTCCAATTAAGATACATAAAGATTAGGAGTAACCGATGGCTCACAAGAAAGGTCAGGGAAGTACCCAGAATAATAGAGACTCAGCTGGACGTAGACTGGGTGTTAAAAAATTTGGTGGCGAATTTGTACGTGCAGGCAATATTATTATTCGCCAACGTGGAACAAAAGTACATGTTGGAAATAATGTAGGTATTGGTGTTGATCACACTATCTATGCATTGATTGATGGTTTTGTACAATTTCAACGTAAAGATAAAATAAGAAACAAAGTTTCTGTTATCCCCGCAAGTTTGTAATTTACAGGTGGAGTTCGCTCCACCTACTTTTTTCTCCTCAAAAACAAAAAAATACCTCTAATGATTATACGATTACATGTAATGATTAAAGGTATTACTCTACATATTAAAAGGTTTTTACGATGTTTATAGACAATGTAGCACTCACACTTAGCTCTGGTAAAGGCGGACCTGGTAGTGTCTCTTTCCGTAGGGAAAAACATGTTATTCAAGGTGGTCCTGATGGTGGTGATGGCGGTCGTGGTGGCAATGTCTATTTCCAAATTGATAAAAATACTCACACACTTTCGCATTTCCGAAACAATCAACACCTCAAAGCCAAAAATGGTGAAGCAGGTATGGGGCGAAAAATGTACGGTAAAATGGGAGAGCACCTTGTGGTCACTGTCCCCCCTGGTACTCAAGTCTTAGATGCTGAAACAGGTGAAATTCTTTTAGATCTTTTAGAAGATACTGACAAAAAGCTTTTCTTAGAAGGCGGTATGGGTGGTCTTGGAAATACACACTTTAAGAGCTCAACTAATCAAAGACCTGAATTTGCTCAACCTGGACGTCCAGGCATGACCAAAGCGATCAAACTAGAGTTGAAGCTTATTGCAGATGTTGGACTGGTTGGTTTCCCAAATGTAGGAAAATCAACACTAATTTCAGTTCTTTCTAATGCACAACCAGAGATCGCTAACTATGAATTTACAACACTCACCCCGAAATTAGGTGTTGTTGTGACAGACGATTTTCGTTCTTACGTCATGGCAGATATTCCTGGAATTATCGAAGGTGCGAGTGAAGGTAAAGGGCTAGGTATTGAATTTTTACGTCATATTGAACGTACAAAATTTTTACTTTTCATGGTCGATCTTGCAAATTACCGTGATCTTAAAGAACAGTACTATACGCTTAAACAAGAGTTACGAAAATTTTCAGAAAAACTAGCGCTTCGTGATTATGCGATTGCCCTTACACGTTGTGATACATTAAGCCCTGAAGAAACCAATGAAAAAGTAGATCAGTTTTTGAAGTTACTAGATCTTGAAGCTAATGGGTTTGCTTCTAAGTATAAAGTACGAGAAGATTTGCATTCTTATTGTCAAGATGTGCATGAGAGAGAACGTGCATTACCATTTTTTGTTATGCCAATT
Source organism: Sulfurospirillum sp. (assembly GCF_036802865.1). Taxonomy (NCBI): domain Bacteria; kingdom Pseudomonadati; phylum Campylobacterota; class Epsilonproteobacteria; order Campylobacterales; family Sulfurospirillaceae; genus Sulfurospirillum; species Sulfurospirillum sp. The sequence goes on from NZ_DAIRVK010000001.1 coordinate 543,354, forward strand.
TCTTCTGTTTCAAAGATCAATATTGATCCTATCAAATATGCCCTATCAGATGTTATAACAAAGGTTCGTGATGAAAAGAGTAGTAGTTAAGGTTGGTACGCATGTACTCAGCGAGCAAAACCGTTTATGCAAAGAGCGTATTCTTAATTTAGTAGAATTTATTGTCGCACTTATGGAAAAGTATGAGGTTATTTTGGTCTCTTCCGGTGCTGTAGCTGCGGGTTATTCTATTTTAAAGCTTGATAAGAAATTATTACATAATCGTCAAGCAATTGCGGCGGTAGGGCAACCACAACTTATGGCAACGTACAATAAAAAATTGGAGAAATTTGGCAAAAGTGGTGCGCAACTTCTTTTAACTGCGGATGATTTTGACTCACGAAAACGTTGCTATCACGCAAAGTGTACGATTGATACGCTTCTCGAAAATGGCATACTTCCAATTATCAATGAAAACGATGCTACGGCAACCGAAGAGCTTGTTTTTGGCGACAATGACCAACTCTCTTCACGTGTAGCATACTATTTTGAGGCAGATCTTCTTATTTTGCTCTCTGACATTGATGGTTATTACGATAAAGATCCCCATAAACATGCCGATGCTATTATGCGTAAGATTGTCCATGAGATTGAACCAACAGAGCTTGAAGTTGAAAAGTCAGCCAATTTTGCTTTTGCAACAGGTGGTATTGTAACAAAACTTAAAGCCGCGGACTTTTTACTAGAGCGTGGCAAGTCAATGTTTATTGCCAGTGGATTTGATCTCAGTGATGTAAAAAGTTATATGTTGGAGGGCGTTCATAACGGCGGAACACTCTTTACCTGTAAGGATTAAGATGCGCATTGTTTTTATGGGCACACCTTCTTATGCAACAACTATCTTAGAAGCACTACTTAAGGACGCTGGGATTGAAGTAGTACTTTTAATCACCCAAGAAGATAAGCCTGTAGGTCGAAAACAACTTTTAACACCTCCTCATACCAAAGCATGGCTTCTTGAACAGAATACTTCGATTGAAATTTATCAGCCCAAAACATTACGTTTGGAAGAAGCGCAAGTAAAAATAGCTTCATATCAGCCTGATTTTATTGTGGTTGCGGCCTATGGACAAATATTGCCTAAAGCAGTGCTAGATATTGCCCCTTGTATCAATCTTCACGCATCACTGCTACCCAAATATCGTGGAGCAAGTCCTATCCAATCCACCCTTCTTGCCAATGATGCGTACGCAGGTGTTACGTCAATGTTGATGGAAGAAGGCCTTGATACTGGAGCTATGTTGGGATTTTCTTATTTGAAAATTACGCCAGAGCATAATGCTTCTGCCTTATTTGACAAACTAGCAGATTTGGCAGCATTACTTATCATCACAACACTGAAAAATTTCAGCTTACTCTCTCCTCTTACACAAGTCAGTGCCAATGCAACGCATTGTAAAAAAATAAAAAAAGAAGATGGATTAGTCTCTTTTAATCAAGATGTTCAAGATATTATTACCCGTTACAAAGCACTCACCCCTTGGCCAGGGCTTTTTATAGACTCTGGTTTAAAACTCATGGATCTCAGTCTTTTTAGTCACGAAAATGAGGTAATCTCAGGAGTTGTTAAAGCAATAACGTCTGATGGTGTTGTGATAACATGTAAACAAGGCTCGTTGCTTCTTAAAACGCTTCAACCGGTCTCTAAAAATGCGATGAGTGCACTTGATTATATTCGTGGGAAAAGGCTTAACATTGGTGATCCACTGGTTTGATTCTCTTGAATCGACACATCAATATCTTATTGGAAAACTACGAGATGGTACACTTCTTGCACCATGTGGTGTTGGAGCTACGATGCAGACCAAAGGTGTGGGAAGTCGTGGTAACAGTTGGGTTGGCGAAACAGGAAATCTCTTTTTTTCTTTTTGTGTAGAAGAGAAACAGTTGCCATTTGATTTACCACTTGCCTCAGTCTCTATCTATTTTTCTGTTTTAATGAAAGAAATTTTAGAAGAGAAAGGCTCGAAAGTATGGTTGAAATGGCCCAATGATTTTTACTGTGATGAAAAAAAAGTTGGGGGAATGATCACTTCAAAAATAGGTGCGATTATTGTAGGTTCTATTGGACTTAATATTCGTATTGCACCTGAAAATTTTGGGACTTTAGATATCATCGTTACACCAAATACTTTAGCCGAAGGTTTGATTGAAAAGGTTGAGGAAAAAATATCGTGGAAGAAAGTTTTTAGTAAATATAAGATAGAATTTGATCAAAATAGAAACTTCTCTTTCCATTTAGATGGCAAATTGGTCTCGTTGCGTGACGCGATATTGTGTGATGATGGCTCTATAGAGCTAGAAAATAAAAAGGTGTACAGTTTACGATGAGTGAGATTATAGCGATAGCAAATCAAAAGGGCGGTGTTGGTAAAACAACCACTGCTATCAATTTGGCTGCCTCCTTAGCAGTTGCTGAAAAGCGCGTATTATTGATCGATATCGATCCTCAAGCCAATGCTACAACAGGTCTTGGTTTTCACAGAAGTGACTATGAGTACAACATCTATCACGTTCTTATTGGCAGAAAACGTCTCTCGCAAGTCATTCTTGAGACATCACTTTCAACGTTACATGTCGCACCTTCCAATATTGGTCTTGTGGGTGTTGAAAAAGAATTTTACGACAACAACACTAAAGGGCGCGAGCTTATTTTGAAAACAAAAATTGAAGAGATTAAAGATCAATACGATTATATTATTATCGATTCGCCTCCTGCACTTGGAAGTATTACTATCAATGCACTTAGTGCAGCAAATTCAGTGATTATTCCTATCCAATGCGAGTTTTTTGCATTAGAAGGTTTAGCGCAGTTACTCAATACTGTGAAATTGATTAAAAAAACGATCAATCCAACACTAGAGATTAAGGGCTTTTTACCAACAATGTACAGTACCCAAAATAATCTCTCAAAACAAGTTTTCGCAGACCTTAAAGAGCATTTTAAGAGCAAGCTATTTGTTGATAAAGAGAGTGCATCTTATGTGGTTATCCCACGTAATATCAAACTTGCAGAATCTCCAAGTTTCGGCAAACCTATAATCTTATATGATGTCGAATCTCCAGGTTCTAAAGCGTACCAAAATCTTGCTAATTCAATTTTAGTGAGTTAAGGTGATGAGCGCAAAGAAAGTCTTAGGACGAGGACTGAGTGCCATTATTGAGGATGTAGAAGAGGCTTACAAACAAGATATTGAGCAAGCGAAAGATTTAGTACGTGAAATTGATGTTGAACGTATTGTCCCAAACCCTTATCAGCCACGTACTCATTTTAACGAAATAGCATTAAAAGAACTCAGTGAATCAATTAAGCGTCATGGATTGTTGCAACCAATTATTGTTGTTGCTAAAGATGATAGTTATATGCTTCTCGCAGGTGAACGTCGTTTACGTGCTACGAAACTTGCGGGTTTTACAAAGATTAAAGCGATTGTCGCAGACATTGAATCGAAAAATCTGCGCGAATTAGCGCTTATTGAAAATATTCAAAGAGAAGATCTTAATCCTGTAGAGTTAGCAATTGCTTACAAAGAGTTGATTGAAGAGTATAAAATAACTCAAGATGGACTCTCAGAGATTATTCACAAGAGCCGAACACAAATCACCAATACAATAAGGTTACTAAGCCTAAGTGATCAAACTAAAAAATATCTCGCAGAAGGCGTTCTCTCTCAAGGCCATGCAAAAGTGCTTGTTGGACTTGATCCTAAAGATGAAGAGACGATTGTTAATACGATTTTAGGTCAAAAACTGAGTGTTCGTGAGACCGAAGCATTAGTTAAAAAGCTCAAAAGCGCTGATGAAACAACTGGTAAACAAGAAAAGACCAGCCCTGCTATTCCCGAAGAACTCCAAACACTTAAAAGTAGGCTAAAAGAGCTTGGTTTTGAGGCTACACCAAAAGCTAATACAATTACAATCCATTTTAAAAACGGTGAAGCAATTTATACTTTTTTGGAGCAATTAAAGTAAGATAATTAGTTGTTTGCGTTAATTTAATAAACTATTTTCCTTTGCTGTGTTACAATTCGCGCAAAATTTTGATACAGCAATCTTGTTTGTGCTAAAAAAATCTTAAAAATTGAGTCTGATCTCGAGCTAAAGGAGCAAGAAATATGTTGGATATTATCCCAGCACTGTTACTGGTGACTGGAACTGTATTTTTAGTTTTGTTAATACTTCTTAACAAAACGCTTTATAAACCCCTTTTGGAGTTTATCGACAATAGAAATAACTCTATTAATCGTGATTTAGAAAATGCAGGAAAAAATGCCAGTGACGTTGTAGCCTACTATAAAGAAGTAGAAACGATTTTGTCTGAGGGCAAAGTGGAGGCAGCAAAAATTAGAGAAGCTGCATTGACTGAGGCTAAAGAAAAAGCTGCAAAAAAAGTTGAGCAAAAAAAGAGTGATCTTGAAGCTCAAAGTGTAGCATTTTTTAAAGCGTTAGAGTCAGAAAAAGATGAGTTTAAAAATGGTCTGTTGGCACAAATGCCTCTTTTCAAAGAGAGTGTTGCTGCTAAACTGAGCCATATTTAAGGAGTAACTGTATGAAAATGAATTATTTTTTACTCTTGTTAGCTCCAATAGCGCTTTTAGCCAATAGTGGTGAAAGTGGTGGATCAACGGATATTTTGCCTAGAACCATTAACTTTTTAATTTTCGCTGCAATTATGTACTATTATGTAGCAGATGCTGCTAAACAATGGTATGTTGGACGAAAAACTGAAATTGCAACGAAATTAGATTCGATTCAAGTAAAACTGAAAGAATCTAATAGCAAAAAAGAAATTGCACTTCAAAAAGTTGAAGAGGCAAAAGCAAATGCAAGAGTGCTTGTTGAAACTGCTAAAAAAGAAGCAGTTTTATTAGCTGATAAAGTTGCCCTTGAAGCAGAAGCTGAGATTGAAGGCTTAGAAAAAGTATTTGAAGATCGTGTTACTATTGAGCGTCGTAAAATGCAAAGAGTAATCGTGAGTGAAGTTTTAGATGAGATGTTTAGAGAGGGATCTATTGCTCTTGATAACGACGAAATCGTTAAAATTGTCAATAAGAAGGTTGCATAATGAGTGGAGCGATAGCAAAAAAATATGTTAATGCTCTGATGAGTGGATGTGATGATGGCGAATTAGCAGAAGTATATGGGCTATTACTTCAAGTGGTTGAAGCATTTAAGTTAGAGAAATTTAATAACATTGTTCTCTCTCCTGATGTTTCTTCAAAAGCTAAAGAAGAGTTAGTTTTATCTTTAGTTGAAAACAAAAATATGAAATTCCAAAATTTCATTAGATTGCTCAGTAATAATGATCGATTAAAATTGATCCCTATTGTGATCAAAGAGTTAAAATATCAACTCTCTTTGAAAAATAATACTTTCGAAGGCAGTGTGTCAACAAACTTTAAAATGAGTCAAGCACAAATTTCAATGCTAGAAGAGAATTTTAGTAAAAAATTCAATGCTAAAATAAAATTGAATGTTAATGAAAATAGTTATCCAGGGATTAAAGTTGAGCTGGATGATTTGGGTGTAGAAGTGAGTTTCTCAGTTGAGCGACTTAAAGCTCAAATGACAGAGCATATCTTAAAAGCAATTTAATAACAATAATAGATAAAAAGAAAGTTAAGGAGTAGTTTGTGGGAGCAAAAATGAAAGCTGACGAAATCAGTTCAATCATTAAAGAACGTATTGAAAACTTTGAGCTCAATGTTGACATCGAAGAGACAGGAAAAGTTATTTCTGTAGCAGATGGTGTTGCTAACGTTTATGGTTTAAAAAACGTGATGGCTGGTGAAATGGTCGAGTTTGAAAATGGCGAGAGAGGAATGGCACTTAACCTTGAAGAATCAAGCGTTGGTATCGTTGTTCTTGGTAGTTGTAATGAAATTAAAGAAGGCTCTTCTGTTAAAAGATTGGCAAAACTTCTTCGTGTTCCAGTAGGTGAAGCACTTGTGGGTCGTGTTGTAAACTCATTAGGTGATCCTATTGATGCAAAAGGTCCAATCAATGCAACTGAAACACGTTTCGTTGAAGAAAAAGCACATGGTATTATGGCGCGTAAATCAGTTCATGAACCACTTCAAACAGGTATTAAAGCAATCGATGCACTTGTTCCAATTGGTAGAGGACAAAGAGAGCTTATCATTGGTGATAGACAAACAGGTAAAACAACCATTGCAATCGACACCATCATCAATCAAAAAGGTCAAAATGTAACATGTATTTATGTTGCAATTGGTCAAAAACAATCTACTGTTGCTCAAGTTGTTAAAAAACTTGAAGAGCACGGTGCAATGGAATATACTATTATTGTTAATGCAGGTGCAAGTGATTCTGCTGCAATGCAATTCTTGGCGCCATATGCAGGTGTTTCTATGGGTGAATATTTCAGAGATAGTGGTAAACATGCATTAATCGTTTATGATGATCTTTCTAAACATGCGGTTGCTTACCGTGAAATGTCATTGATTTTAAGACGTCCTCCGGGTCGTGAAGCATATCCTGGTGATGTTTTCTATCTACACTCCAGACTTCTTGAGCGTGCTGCAAAAGTTAATGATGAGTTAGGTGCTGGTTCACTAACAGCTCTTCCAATCATTGAAACACAAGCGGGTGATGTATCTGCATATATCCCAACAAACGTTATTTCAATTACAGATGGTCAAATCTTCTTAGAGTCAGACCTCTTTAACTCAGGTATTCGTCCAGCGATTAACGTAGGACTTTCTGTTTCTCGTGTTGGTGGTGCCGCACAAATTAAAGCAACCAAACAAGTAGCAGGTACAATGAGACTTGATCTTGCACAATACCGTGAACTTCAAGCATTTGCTCAATTTGCAAGTGATCTTGATGAATCTAGTCGTAAACAGTTAGAGCGAGGCCAACGTATGGTTGAACTCTTGAAACAACCTCCTTATGCTCCAATTGCAATTGAAAAGCAAGTACTTGTTATCTTTGCAGGTGCAAAAGGTTATTTAGACAGTATTGATGTTAAATCAGTAGGGCGTTTTGAAGCAGAACTTAACTCTTATGTTGAAGCAAAATATCCAGATATTTTTGAACAACTAAAGGCTAAAAAAGCGATTGATAAAGAGCTTGAAGAGCAATTACATAAGGCATTGAGCGAGTTTAAAGCGACATTTGCAGTTAAGTAAGGATAAGCTATGGCAAACCTTAAAGAGATAAAAAGAAAAATTAAGAGTGTTCAAAATACTCAAAAAACAACACGTGCTATGAAGCTCGTTTCAACTGCAAAGTTGAAACGAGCCGAAATGGCCGCTAAACAATCTCGTGTGTATGCCGTTAAAATTAACGAGGTACTCTCTGAGATTGCTTATAAAATCAACCAGTATAAAAATGGTGCGGTTGAGAGTCGTTTTTTTGATAAAAATGAAACTCCAGGTACAGTAGATGTTATTTTCGTGACAGCCGACAAAGGTCTATGTGGTGGCTTTAATATTCAAACCATTAAAGCTGTTCGTAACCTCTTAGCGGACTACGCAGAGAAAAAAGTAACGGTCAGACTACGTGCTGTTGGAAGAAAAGGCATGGCATTTTTTAATTTCCAAGGTGTAGAACTTTTAACCTCTTATGCAGGGGTAAGTTCATCTCCAAGTTATGAAAAAGCGCAAGAAATTATCAAAAGTGCTATTGATGATTTTGTCGAAGGTAAAACAGACAAAGTTATTCTAATCCATAATGGTTATAAAAATATGATTTCACAAGAGTTGAAAATTGTGGATGTTGTCCCAGTACAAACTCCTATTAACACCCTTGAAACAAGCTCTTTAATGGAATTAGAGCCTGATGAAAGTGGTGAAGAAATTTTAGACTCATTGTTACAAAAATATTTTGAATACAATATGTATTATGCACTTATTGATTCATTGGCGGCTGAACACAGCGCACGTATGCAAGCAATGGAAAATGCGACAAATAACGCAAAAGAGCGTGTTGGTATTTTAACATTAGCGTATAATAAAGCTCGACAAGAGTCTATTACTACTGAACTCATTGAGATTATCAGTGGTGTAGAATCTATGAAATAAACTGTTTGTAAAAAATAAAAGGAGAATATTCAATGAATGGATTAATCAGCCAGATTATGGGTCCAGTTGTTGACGTCGATTTTAATGGCTACCTTCCTAAAATCAATGAAGCGATTGAAGTGAATTATGAAGTAGAAGGCAAGAAACAAAAGTTAATTCTTGAAGTAGCAGCACATTTAGGCGACAACCGTGTAAGAACAATTGCGATGGATATGAGTGAAGGTTTAACAAGAGGAATCAGTGTTAAAGCTTTAGGAAATCCAATTCAAGTTCCAGTAGGTGAAGAAGTTTTGGGTCGTATCTTTAACGTTGTTGGAGATGTAATCGATCAAGGTGAACCTGTTGCTGGTAAAACAAAATGGTCAATTCATAGAGAACCACCAAAATTTGAAGAGCAAAGTACTAAATCAGAAATTTTTGAAACAGGTATTAAAGTTGTTGACCTTCTTGCTCCTTATGCAAAAGGTGGTAAAGTTGGACTATTCGGTGGTGCTGGTGTTGGTAAAACCGTTATTATTATGGAACTTATTCACAACGTTGCATTCAAACACAGTGGTTACTCTGTATTTGCAGGTGTTGGAGAGAGAACTCGTGAAGGAAATGACCTTTACCACGAGATGAAAGACTCTAACGTTTTGGATAAAGTTGCACTGTGCTACGGACAAATGAGTGAACCACCAGGAGCACGTAACCGTATTGCTCTTACTGGTCTTACAATGGCTGAGTACTTCCGTGATGAAATGGGACTTGATGTATTGATGTTTATCGATAACATTTTCCGTTTCTCTCAATCAGGTGCTGAGATGTCTGCACTTCTTGGACGTATTCCTTCAGCGGTAGGTTACCAACCAACGCTTGCAAGTGAAATGGGTAAATTCCAAGAGAGAATTACATCAACCAAAAAAGGTTCAATTACCTCTGTTCAAGCAGTTTACGTACCGGCGGATGACTTAACAGATCCAGCTCCTGCAACTGTATTTGCTCACTTAGATGCAACTACTGTACTTAATCGTTCAATTGCAGAAAAAGGTATTTATCCAGCGGTTGATCCATTGGATTCAAGTTCACGTATGCTCAATCCAGATATTTTAGGACAAGAACACTACAGCGTTTCTCGTGGTGTACAAGCGGTTCTTCAAAAATACAAAGATCTTCAAGATATCATTGCAATTCTTGGTATGGATGAACTCAGTGAAGAAGATAAAGTTACGGTTGATCGTGCTCGTAAAATTGAGCGTTTCTTATCTCAACCATTCTTCGTTGCGGAAGTATTTACAGGAAGCCCAGGAAAATACGTTACACTTGAAGAATCAATTGCAGGCTTTAAAGGTATTTTGGAAGGTAAATACGATGATTTACCAGAAGCTGCTTTTTATATGGTAGGAAGTATTGAAGAAGTTATTGAGAAAGCTGCAAAACTAAAAAGCTAAGAAGCGATAAGGTTAAAAAATGAATACATTAAAATTGGAAATTGTGACTCCTGAGGGTCAGATTTTTGCCAACAATGTAAAAAGTGTTACGCTTCCAGGCAAAGAGGGTGAGTTTGGAGTTCTTCCAAACCACGCCTCATTAGTAACGCTTTTACAAGCGGGCGTGATTGATATTGAGCTAAAAGATGGGAACCACGATGTTGTCGCTATTAATTGGGGACATGTGAAAGTAGATGAAAATTCTGTAACCGTTTTAGCCGATGGCGCAGTTTCAATTGGTGGTGCTAACGAAAGTGAAGTTGCAAGATCATTAGAAGCCGCTAAAGCTCTCTTAGAGAGTATTAGTGATTCAGATATTGCTATCGCTATGGCTACTGCAAAAATTGAATCTATTGCAAAAACAAGGAAATTTTAAATCTTATGTCATCTTTTGAATTATTCTTGAACTATTTTGCAAGAAGTGGTTTTTTTACATGGGTCATCTTGATCTGGCTATCAGCTTATTTTGTTATTACATTTGGTATTTTTTTCAGTCGATATTTGTACTTAGGACATTGGCTTTCTATTGAAAAGAGTTCACTAGAGTCAATGTTAATGGGTGCAAAAAATGTTCGTGATGATTCGATTTTGCGAAAATGTTCAAGTGCAGCAGGGGCTTCTGAAAAACTTCTAAATGTATGTAAAAATGTAGCCGAAAAAAATGCAACCAGCGGTTTATGGATGCTTTCTATTATTGCTTCAACAGCTCCTTTTATTGGATTGTTTGGAACCGTTGTTTCTATTTTGGAAACTTTTAGCGGACTTGGTCAGTCTGGTAGTGCCTCGTTAGGCGTTATTGCACCAGCTATCAGTGAAGCTCTAGTTGCAACTGCTACAGGTATTTTTGTAGCTATTCCTGCATACAGTGCAAATTTATTTCTTCGAAGAAAAGCATATGAAGTTATTGTATATGTACAAAGAGAAGTAGATATTTTGCTTTCTGCCAATGAGACAAGAAGAGATAGCTAATGATGAGTCAATTGGATGAAGTACCTGATCTAAATATTACCCCTTTAGTTGATATTATGCTAGTACTTCTAGCTATCTTAATGGTAACAACTCCAGCGTTGGTGTATGAAGAGGTCATTAAACTTCCTGATGGCAGTAAATCATCAGTTGTTAGTAAACTTCCTGAACTTGAGATACGGGTAACGAAAGACCGCAAAGTTTATATCAAGAATGATAGCTTTATGCTTGCAGAATTTCCTGATAGTTTTATGATGCAAAAAAGTAAGTATCCACTTAAGAGTATTGTTTATATTAAAGCGGATGAAGGTCTTTCTTACAAAGATGTAATGTTTGTACTCAAAACTATTAAACAGGCTGGTTTTACTAACGTATCTTTAGAAACGAATGGATAGATACTGTGTCAAGTGTTAATAAATATGCCTCTCTTGGATGGATTCTGTCCATCCTCCTCTATATTTTTCTTTTAATTTGTCTTGTTTATGTTTTAAGCTCTCATAAAGATACCATCAAAAATTATACTTCACAAAAAGATCCAATGAATGTTGCTTTGGTTGAGCGTAAAAAAAATGATTCTGAAAAGCTTAAAGAGGAACGTAAAAAAGAAGAGGTTGAAAAACCCGTTGTAAAGCCAGTAGAAAAACCTGCTGAAGAGAAAAAAGTTGCTTCATCTCCTAAAGAAGCTGTAAAAAGCCAATCGCTTAGAGGACTTTTTGAGGACATTAATACCTCAAAGTTACCTCCAGAAGCAAAAGAACAGAAAAAAACTCAAACAGCTCCGACACGTATCAAACCTAATAAAGATGAAACAAAAGAAAAAAGCGAAAGTGCAGCATCTAAAATTGCGAATTCTTTAAATTTCTCAGAGCAAAAACATTTGGTAGATACGAAGAAAGGTGGCGAGTATGATCCATTTATTGGAAAGGTACAAGAGATATTGGAAGAAAATTGGCAAAAAACTATAGATACTGAAAATGGCAATGTAGCTAAGGTTGTGATTCAAATTAGTGATAAAGGTGTTTTTAGTTACAAAATAGCTTCTTTGGCATATAATAACGAATTTAACACTAAGCTCAAAGAGTTCCTTAAAACTATGGAATCAGTGGAATTTCCAAAGTATGAAAAAGGTCCACTTTTTGAAATGCCAGTGGCATTTAAAGATATTAAGGAGTAAAACATGATTAAAAAACTAGTTGTTTTCTTATCTTTGGCAATTTTTTCTTTTGCTGCTGATGCAACAGTAGAAATTGTAAAGAAGATAGATGTACTTCCAAAAATTGCAGTTCAGGATGCAAGTCCAAAAAATGTTGATTTAGAGTTTAGAAAAAGTTTTTTTAAACTTATTGCTGGCGATTTACGTGTTAGTAGTCACTTTAATGTACTGGATGAATATTTACAAAGTAGCTATGAAGGCGGACCACTAGAAAATTTTCTATCGGATAAAAAAGTGGACATGATTTTACGTTTTAGTTTAGGTCAAGATTTTAATACAGCTTCGGCTAATGTTAAATTAATCAACGCTAAAACGGGCGTAACAACATTTGAAAAGTCTTATAGCATTGCTGATAAAAAAAGAAATCCTTTCTTGGCGCATAAAATTGTTGTAGATGCAAATGATCAAACAGGAGCTCCTTCTATTAAATGGATGGAACAGTCTGTTATATTTGCACGCTATACTGAAGCAAAGAAAAGTGAAATTGTTATTTCTGATTATACGCTCAGTTACCAAAGAGTCATTGTAACTGGTGGTTTGAATGTTTTTCCAAAATGGGCAAATGCAGATCAGAGCGGATTTTTCTACACTTCTTACAGTGGAGCAGAACCAACTATCTATAAGTACGACTTAAAAGATGGTAGCAGAAAAAGTATTGTTTCGAGTCAGGGTATGATTGTTTGTTCAGATGTTTCCAAAGATGGTAATAAATTACTCTTAACAATGGCACCAAAAGATCAACCAGATATTTATCTCTATGATTTGCAAACTAGAAAAATTACTAAGATTACTGATTATCCTGGTATTGATGTCAATGGTAATTTTATTGATGATGACAAACGCATTGCTTTTGTCTCTGATCGATTAGGCACACCTGATATTTTCGCACAAGGAATTTATGATAAAAGTTTTGAAAAACTTGTCTATCATGGAAAAAATAAAAACTCAATCTCAACGTATGATAACTATATTGTTTATTCCAGTAGAGAAAGTGATAGTGAATTTGGAAGAAATACGTTTAATCTCTATCTCATTTCAACGAAAACTGACTACCTTAGACAATTAACAGCATCAGGAGAGAATCTTTATCCGCGTTTTGCTAAAGATCCGGATACTATTATGTTTATAAAACAACTTGGAAATCAGAGTGCTTTGGGCATAATTCGTCTAAATGCGAATAAAACCTATCATTTTCCATTAAAAACAGGCAAACTTCAGTCAATTGATTGGTGAATTTTAAAAAAAATGTGGTATAATTCCGAAGTTTTTAAATTTGAACTTTTAAAAAGGATCTAATAATGGGTAAATTAGCTTTAACAAGCTTAGCGGTAGCGGTTTTGGTTTTAACAGGTTGTAGCCAAAAAAGTCCAGAAGTCGATATGACTAAAGGAACTGGTGATACAAAAGGTGCTTCTAACGATGGTATGAGTGCTCTTCAAAAATTGATTGCTTCTTTAGAGGCTAACTCTAAAACAATCTATTTTGATTTTGATAAATATAATGTCAAAAAAGATCAACAACCAAACATTGATGCAAACGCTGCATTATTCAACTCTGCAGAAGCAAAAAGCTTTTCAATCAAAGTTGAAGGTAACTGTGATGAATTCGGTACAGACGAATACAACTATGCACTTGGTCTTAAAAGAGCAAAAAGTGTTAAAGATGGTTTAGTTGCTAAAGGTATGGTTGCAGATAGAATTACAGTTGTAAGCTATGGTGAGAGTAATCCTGCTAGCACAGAGCACAATAAAGAAGCTTGGGCTAAAAACAGAAGAGCAGAATTTAAAGTTCTTCCATAATCTTTGCTTTGATGAAAAAACAGATTTTTTTATTTTCGATAGCGTTGCTGCCTATGGCAGCGCTATCGAGTGAACCCTCAGCATTCGGATCCAGCGATTTTAGTAGCGGAACTTCTTCCTCTTCATACAGTAATACAGTTAGTGTTAGTGAAAAAAAACCTCAGAATAGTCAAAAGTCAGCAATTTTTAATGACAATACTAGCAGTAGTAAAGCTGATAGTAGCAATGTTTCTGAGCAATATGAAGGAATGCGTTCTGTAATGGAAAGTTACGCGACTAAAATTGCTAAGCAAGATGAAAAAATGCGTCAACTCGAAGAGGAAAATAAAAAACTCAGAGAGTATGTCGAAGAGAGTCGTAAGATTCAAAACGATAATCAGGATAAAATCAAGGTTGTCGTAGGTGAACTTGGAACTCTTATTGATTCAATCAATAAAAATTATGTACCCAAAGATAAATTTGACCAACTTGCTAATGAAGTTAGAGGTGGGAAAAAAGGTGCAGCTATACCAGCAGCTGAGCCAGTAAAAAAAGATGCGACTAAGGAAACTCCTACAGCAGCTCCTACAAAAACAATCTCTGCGAAAGAATTAAGCACAAAAGACAGTGCTACGCTTGTTAAAGAAGCAGATGATCATTTTGAAAAAAAATCGTATCCAGAAGCCCAAGCCCTTTATACTGAACTTTTGAACCGTAATTATAAACCTGCTAAAGTTAATTTTAACCTTGGTGAAATCGCATATAGTCAAAAATCTTATAGCTCAGCTATTGAATATTATAAATCAAGTATGTCTTTATTTGATAAAGCCGCATATACTCCAACACTTTTATATCATACAGGTGCATCGTTTGAAAAGCTAGGTAAAGCCAAGGAAGCTCAAGGTTTTTATAAAGCTCTCAAAGACACTTATCCTGATTCTCCTGAAGCAAAAAAAGTTAAATAACTTTTTTTATACACTTCTTTGCACAAAAAATAGACTTAAAACTTTCACCTAAGGGCATATACAACAAATATATGCTAAAATCCTTTGTTTATAAATTAAGGGAGAAAATTATGAGTATTAGTGATAATCAAGTAGTTTCAATCCATTATGAGCTTAGAAATGTTGATAATGGTGAAATTTTAGATAGTAATATTAATGCAGCACCACTTTCTTTTATTGTTGGAAAAGGTCAAATTATTCCAGGATTAGAAGAAAAAATTAAAGAGCTTAAAGCTGGTGAGAATGCTGACATTAAAGTGGCGGCAGCTGATGCATATGGTGTTTACGATGAAAATGCTGTTCAAACATTACCAAAAGAGCAATTTGCTGGACTTGAACTTCAAGTTGGCATGACACTTTATGGTCAAGGTGAGCACGGTGAGACGGTTCAAGTTATGGTTAAAAACTTTAATGATGAAACTGTTGAAATCGATTTCAATCATCCTTTAGCGGGTAAAGATCTTTTATTTGCAATTAGTATTCTTGAAGTACGTGAAGCTACTGCTGATGAACTCTTAAATGGTTATGTTGGTGGTGGACACGGTGGTTGTGGTTGTGGATCAGGCGGTTGTGGTTCTCATGAGCATGATGAAGAACATGAATGCTGCGGTGGACACGATCACGATCATGAACACGGTGAAGGTGGATGCTGTGGTGGTGAAAGTCACTCCCATGGTGGCGGATGTTGTGGATCACACTAATTATATAGCAAAGTCTAGAGCCTCTATGGAGGCTCTTAAATCAGCCAATCTTCTTAAAAGTGTTACAATTAATGCGTTAATTTTGGGAGAGAGTGGTGTGGGCAAACAGACGCTTGCAAAACATATCCTTTCAGCACCTATTGTCGATGCGAGTGCTTTCAATGAACTTTTAGCGCTTATTGAAACAAACAGCAGTCTCATCGTCAAAAACTTTCATAAAATTACCAATTATAAAAAACTCAAAATTGCTTTAGATGTTCATAAAACACGTATTGTTGCAACATCCAGTTTGCCAATCAGTGAACCATTAATGGATGAATTTTTTAGTCTTAAAATTGTTATTCCACCTTTGCGGGAACGTGAAGAAGATGTAACACCTTTGATGGAAAAATTTGCACTAGAGGCATGTATGATGTTTGATGGTGAGTTTGGTGAAGCACCTTCATTGGATGAAATTTCACCAGATCTTAGCAAAAACTGCTATTCTCTAAGACGTTCTGTCTACAATGCCTATTTGATGAACTCCTTTGGTGAAGATGAAATTTTAGCTATGATGGAGCGATTTTTGTCCCAGCATATTGGAGGAAGAAACGATTACCGCGATCTTTTGTATCTTTTTGATGTTCCAATGATCAAAAGTGGTTATGCTAAATTTGGTTCTCAACTTGCGATTAGTGAAAAATTTGGACTCAATCGAAATACCCTTCGTAAAAAAATCAACGATTACAAAGACAGATTAAAAATAGACTAGATGTTAGCATTGTACACAGTGCAAAATGCTTACATGTAAACGATAAAAGGTTAACCAATGAACAATAGTATCTTTATATTTCCAGGACAAGGTAGCCAAAAAATTGGCATGGGAAAAGATTTTTATGATAACTCTTCTTTAGCGAAAGAGATGATTGAAAAAGCAAGTCAAAGAGTAGGATTTGACTTTACATCACTTCTTTTTGAAGAGAATGACCGATTGGAACAAACGGAATATACGCAACCTGCTATCTTATTGGTTAGTTTAATTGCACATCGTCTTTTTAATGAAGTGTGCAAAGTAACTCCAAAAGCAGCTTTAGGTCACTCTTTAGGTGAATTTTCAGCTTTAAGTGCAGCAGGCGCTCTAAATTATCTTGATGCTGTTGAGTTAGTCCATCAACGAGGTCTTTTGATGAAGCACGCTTGTGAAAGTATTAATGCAGGGATGATGGCACTTTTAGGACTTGATGATGCTACTGTCGAAGCGATTGCAGCTAAAGAGCAAGAACTTGGTAAAAAGGTATGGGCTGCTAATTATAATGGCGACGGTCAGATTGTGCTTGCAGGCAATAAAGATGATTTAGCTTCACTCGAACCGCTTTTTAAAGAAGCAGGTGCGAAAAAGGCTGTTCTTCTTCCCATGTCAGTAGCAAGTCACTGCCCACTTTTAAGTGCAGCGCAGCCTTCGTTAGAGGGTTATTTGGAACAATGGCTAACAGAGAGTTTTACCACTCCTGTCATTTCAAATGTTACGTCAAATGCTTATCAGACTAAAACAGAGGCAAAAGCACTTTTGTCTCAACAGTTAATTTCACCGGTTAAATACAAACAGTCTATTTTAGCGGTAGAGTCTTCTGTGGACTGTTTTATTGAATTTGGCGGTTCTGTATTAAAAGGTCTTAATAAACGTATAACACAAAAGCCAACATACAGTATTACAGATATGAAAAGTTTAGAAGAAGTGCTTGCACTTTTTTAAAAGGAAAAGAATGAAAATAGCAATTATGGGTGCAATGGTTGAAGAAATCACACCTCTTTTAGAATTTTTTGGAAAATATGAAACAATCGAATTTGCAAAGAATCGTTACTACACAACATCGTACAAGGGAATGGATTTGGTCATTGCTTACAGCAAAATTGGCAAAGTTAATGCCAGTTTGACGGCTTCAACACTCATTGAAAAATTTGGAGCGCAAAAGCTCCTTTTTTCGGGTGTTGCCGGAGCTCTCAATCCATCTTTAAAAGTAGGTGATTTACTTGTAGCTACCAAACTTGCACAACACGATCTAGATATCACTGCTTTTGGACATCCTCATGGATACGTGCCAGAGGGCTCTGTTTATGTTGAAACAGATAAAGCCTTGATGGCATTAGCAAAAAAAGTAGCATCCGCTCAAAATATTAACTTGCTTGAGGGAATTATTGCCACGGGCGATCAGTTTATTTGTGATGGTGTTAAAAAAGAGTGGATTCATACGACGTTTAATGCAGATGCAACCGAAATGGAAGGTGCTTCTGTTGCAGTTGTATGCGATGCACTTAAAGTTCCTTTTTGTGTACTTCGTGCCATTAGTGATGCAGCCGATATGGATGCTGGATTTAGCTTTGATGAATTTTTAGTAAGTTCAGCCAAAGAGAGTGCTCAGTTTATTATTGCGATGCTAGACGAACTTAGTAGCCATGATTGAAATTAGTAAACGTCTTTTAAGAATTGCTGGACGCACGAATGCACACTATAAGCTTATAAGCGAAGGTGACAAAATTTTGCTAGGTCTTAGTGGTGGGAAAGACTCACTAAGCCTTGCCCATGTTTTAAAACATATGCAACGTGTGGCTCCTTTTGATTTTGAATTTAAAGCGGTTACCATTGCTTATGGTATGGGTGAAGATCTTCAAACACTGCATAATCACTGTTTAGAACATGAAATTGACCATGAAATCGTTGATACGAAGATTTTTGATCTTGCGCAAGATAAGATTCGTGAAAATTCCTCTTTTTGTAGCTTTTTTTCGCGTATGAGACGAGGAGCCCTTTATACCTATGCGCTTGATCATGGTTATGCGAAGCTTGCACTTGCTCATCACCTTGATGACGCGGTAGAGAGCTTTTTTATGAACTTCTCACACAATGGTGCGCTCCGCTCTATGCCACCAATTTACAAAGCTCAAAATGGCTTACAGGTAATTCGCCCACTCATTCACGTACGAGAGCGTCAATTGCGTGATTGTGCCAATGATGCAAATATGCCTATTATTGGGGATGAAGCATGCCCTGCAATGCGCTTTGATGTTAAAATGCCTGTTATGCGCGCTCGTACAAAAGAGATGCTTGTCAATATGGAAAAAGAGAATCCAGACCTTTTTGTTTCTCTCAAAAAAGCATTTGAAAATATTCAAACTTCAAGCTTTAGCGATGAGCGTTTCTTAGAGTAATTTTTTTGCAAAGCCAAATTTGAAAGAAGATGAAGCATCAAGTATACGTGGGCTTTCTGCCGAAGAAAACTTAGTGTTAACGTAGTTTTTGAAGCTTTGCTTTAAAAACGTATCAAGGTTAAAACCCTTCCAATAAAATCTTCCATAGCACATCGATTTGTTCATCATTGAGTGCTATGGTGCTTTGTTCTTCAAAAAGTTGTTTTACATCTAAAAGCTCAAACGTTTGGTTCCATGCACAGGTTTTATGAGCGGGTAAAAAACCTCGAATCAGGGTTAAATCACTTGAAATTTCTTCGTCGCAGTTAAAACAGATAAAATCATCATGCAATCTTCCCTCATACGCTAAAAGTTTGATATAGGCTTCAATTGCGATACGTTTTGGGTTTTGTTTATGCC
This sequence comes from Sulfurospirillum sp., assembly GCF_036802865.1. Classification (NCBI taxonomy): domain Bacteria; kingdom Pseudomonadati; phylum Campylobacterota; class Epsilonproteobacteria; order Campylobacterales; family Sulfurospirillaceae; genus Sulfurospirillum; species Sulfurospirillum sp. Next base: position 562,154 of record NZ_DAIRVK010000001.1, read on the forward strand.
AGATGGCAGAGCATTCTTCTAATAAATCAAAATAGAAGTTATCAATGGTAGCAATATCTTTGAGGTGTGTGTAAAAAAGCCTGATAAACGGTTGCCAGATAAGCATACGTTCTCTATATGTGTTCCAAGACGTTCCAAGGTGCATAATAGACCGAAGCTGGGGTATAGATGACTTAAGAGATGGAATCACTTCAAAATCGATTTTATAGCCTAAGTGGATCGTAGAGTGACGTGCTCCGTAAAATCTATAAACAGTTTTAATGCTAGAGTGCGTTAAAATGGTGACAATTAAATCTTCGTCTTTAACACGATTCAAATTGATGATGTATCCTTGCATAGGGAATTTTAGCATCTCTATATGTGTTTATTCTTAAATTTAAAAATTAAAAAAACTATTTTATATTATAAAATTTATTGACAATTAATTTTATTTAAGATATGTAAACTCTTCAAACATCGAAAAATACTCTTTTATTGAAATGTAAGAATTATTGTTATATTATCCGCTCGCTTTTAGCTTAAAAATTTGTCAGATTTCGTCAGAATTTTGATGAAAATTCCACAAAAGGCTTGTGAAATGGATCTTATAACAGGATTTAAAGACAACTGCGGTTTTGGATTAATCGCAAACATAAAAAACATTCCAACCCATGAAAATGTTGAAGACGCCATTACGGCATTAGAGAGAATGATGCACAGGGGTGCAATTGCCGCAGATGGTAAGAGTGGTGATGGTAGTGGACTTCTTTTCTCAATGCCCGTTGACTTCATGAAAAAAGAGGCACACAGACTAGGCGTGGATCTTCCAGCTCAGTTTGCGGTTGCTATGATTTTTTTACATACAGATGAGCAAAAAAGAATTTTTGAAGAGACCTGTGAACAAAATGATCTTAAAGTCATTTTGTACCGAGATGTTCCCGTCAAAACAAAAGCCCTTGGAAAATTAGCACTTGACTCATTGCCTCAAATTGTCCAAGCATTTGTTACTTCTTCTTCTTTGGTTGCAACCAAGCGTTTTGAAGCACTTTTATACCTTACTCGAAAAATGGTCGAAAAACGACTTAAAAACGAATCAGACTTTTACATTGCATCTTTTTCAAGTAAAGTGATTTCGTATAAAGGTTTGGTAATGCCAACCTATATCAAAACATTTTTCCCAGATTTGAGTGATAACGATTTTAAAGCAACATTTGCACTCTTTCACCAACGCTTTTCAACCAATACACTTCCTAAATGGAAATTGGCACAACCGTTTCGCACTTTAGCGCACAATGGTGAGATTAATTCTATTTCAGCCAATCGTTTCTATACTCAAGTAAAAAGTGAATGTATCAAGAGTGGTATTTTTTCTGAAGAAGAACTCCAAAAACTTTATCCATTAACTACGAATGACGTGAGTGATAGCGCAAGTTTGGATAATATGTTTGAATTTATGCTCATTAATGGATTTGACTTTTTCAAAGCGGTTCGTTCACTTATCCCAGCTCCTTGGCAAAATGCACCACACATGGACTCAGAACTGAGAGCATTTTATGAATTTTCAAGTATCAATTTTGAGCCTTGGGATGGTCCAGCAGCGATCTCTTTAACCGATGGTCGCCACATTGCCTGTGTGTTAGATAGAAATGGTCTTCGTCCTGCTAAATATATCATTACCAAAGATGATCGCATCATTATCTCTTCAGAATATGGTGTTTTAGACATTGAAGAAGATAACATCATTGAGCGAGGTCGTTTACAAAGTGGTCAAATGATCGGGCTTGATCTGAAATTTGGCAAGATCATGAAAAATGATGACATTAACGATTACCTCAAAAGTTCCAATACCTATACTGAATGGCTCAATAAAGGGCTTGTTTACTTACAAGAGTTTGTAGATATTCCTTTTTCTAAAACAACAGACTATGTGCGTGAAAACTTAGAACTTGAGCAACGCTATTTCAACATCACTCAAGAAGTGAAAAACATGGTCATTGAGCCGATGATGAAAGACGGCAAAGAGGGTGTTGGCTCTATGGGTGATGACACCCCAATGGCGGCATTTAGTAAAGTACAGCGCAATTTCAGTGACTATTTTAAACAAAAATTTGCGCAAGTCACCAACCCACCGATTGATCCGATTCGTGAAAAAGTGGTTATGAGTTTAAATACGAGCTTTGGTGAAATCCGCAATATTTTGGAAGAGAATCCAGGTCACGCGGTACGTATTAAATCTATTTCACCGATTATGATGCAAGAAAAGTATGAAGTTCTTGACTCTTTTGGCGATCCAAGCAAACCTCGTTATAAAGATGAGTATAAAAACCGCTATTTCTCAACACTGTTTGAAGACAATCTTAAAGGAAGCCTTGAAGATTTGGCATACGACATTGCACAAGCGGTTAAAAACGATGGTATTCGCATTATCTTCCTTGATGATCGTGGTATGACTGCAAAACTGAAACCAATGCCGATGATTATGGTGATTGGTCGTGTCAATCAAGTGCTCCTTGATGAGGGCGTTCGCTCACTCACTTCCATTGTTGCTATCTCAGGTGAAGCGATTGATACGCACTCATGTGCGTGTATGGTCGGGTTTGGTGCGAGTGCTATTTATCCATACCTACTTTATGCGACTGTCTTAGATGAGTGCAAAAAGAGTGAAATGGGCTCTTACGAGATCAAAACAAAGCTTAAAAATGTCAATCATGCCCTAGGACAAGGCCTTTTAAAAGTTATGTCTAAAATGGGTATCGCAACGATTGCATCGTACCGTAACTCAGCACTTTTTGATGTACTTGGTCTTGGTAAAGATGTTGTTCATGAGTGTTTTGATGGTGCTATTTCACTTATCCCTGGCCTTTCATACGAAGATGTAGAAGAGCGTTTGGGACGTAATCATCATCTTGCCTATGAGCTGAATCTTACCAAAAAACTCTTTCCTCTTGAGATTGGTGGTTTCTACAAATACATCGATGGGCAAGAGTACCATGATTATGCTCCGCAAGCTATTCATGCGATTCATAAAGCAACCGTTACGGGTGATAAAAAAGATTTCCATGAATTTACAAAGCTGATTAACAATCGTGGTTTTAAAATGGTACGTGACTTTTTTGAACTCAAATCGGATCGTGAGCCGATTGCGTTAGAAAAAGTAGAATCTAAAGAGGATATTTTTAAACGCTTTGCAACTGCGGCAATGAGTCTAGGTTCTATCTCTCCTGAAGCACATGAAGCTTTGGGTGAAGCGATGAACAAAATTGGTGGTATGAGTAACTCAGGAGAGGGTGGTGAAGCGCCTGAGCGTTTAAAAACCAATAAAAACTCACGCATTAAACAGATAGCATCAGGTCGTTTTGGTGTGACACCTGAATATTTACGTTCTGCTACCGAAATTCAGATCAAAGTAGCACAAGGTGCAAAACCGGGTGAGGGTGGTCAACTTCCAGGACATAAAGTAACGCCTTTAATTGCAAGCTTACGTTATACGATCCCTGGTGTTACATTGATTTCGCCACCACCTCACCATGATATTTATTCGATTGAGGATTTGGCACAACTTATATTTGATATGAAACAGATCAATCCTGATGCGATCATTACGGTTAAGCTCGTATCCACAGCAGGTGTTGGAACGATTGCTGCGGGTGTGGCTAAAGCGTATGCCGATAAAATCATCATCTCTGGAGGGGATGGTGGTACGGGTGCCGCACCTCTTACTTCTATCAAGTTTGCAGGAAATCCATGGGAAATTGGTTTGAGTGAAGCACACAATGCCCTTAAAGCAAACCATTTAAGAGACAGTGTTCACCTTCAAACCGATGGTGGTTTAAAAACAGGACTTGATGTTATTAAAGCAGCCCTCTTGGGTGCTGAGAGTTATGCGTTTGGAACACTCTCTTTAACTATTATTGGATGTAAAGTGCTTCGTGTTTGTCACTTAAACCGCTGTTCAGTGGGGGTGGCAACACAAGATGAGAAGCTTAGAGAGCATTTTGTAGGAACCGTGGATAAACTGGTCAACTTCTTCACACTTTTAGCTGAAGATGTGAGAGAGATTCTTGCACATTTAGGTTACACGCATTTAGAAGAGATTATTGGACGTAGTGATCTTTTAAGCGTCATTGATGATGCTTTTGCGAAAAAATTTGACTTTTCATCCGTGCTTATGAGACTGGAAGGTCCTGATACGCATAATGGCAAATCCAATGATCCGTTTGATAAAAATGAGTTTGAAAAAGAGATATTAAAAGATATCTATAAAGTCATTGAAAACCCAGATGAAAAAATTGTATTGCACAAAAGTATTTGCAATACCAACCGTAGTTTTGGAACACTCATTAGTGGCGAAATTGCAAAATTCTATGGCAATAAAGGCCTAAAAGACGATAGCATCATCTTTAGACTTAACGGTGTTGCCGGTCAATCATTGGGTGCATTTTTGGCAAGTGGTATTACTATTAACCTCAAAGGCACAGCGAATGATTACGTCGGAAAAGGTATGAATGGCGGTAAAATTGTCATCGCTCCAAAATTCCAAGGACGGGATTATTCATGCGGTGGAAATACATGCTTGTACGGTGCAACAGGTGGTAAACTTTACATTGCGGGAAATGTGGGCGAGCGTTTCTGTGTTAGAAACTCTGGTGCTACTGCTGTGGTTGAAGGAACTGGTGACCATGCATGTGAGTACATGACCGGTGGTGTTGTTGCCATTCTTGGCAATACGGGTGTGAATTTTGGCGCTGGTATGACCGGTGGTGTTGCATTTGTGTATGATGAAACACGTGATTTTATTGATAAACTCAACCAAGAACTCGTTATTGCAGAGCGTATTGATACCGACGATATGGATGAAGCACGCCACTTCTTGAAGCGACTTCTAAGAACCCATATCAATGAGACAGCAAGTTATAAAGCGACACATATTTTAGAGAATTTCCGCCATGCGGTAAGAGATTTTTGGATTGTGAGACCTAAAGATATGACAAAGGTACCACTCAATCCGGAGCAAGGAGACTAAGATGCAAAATTTTGTGAATGAAGAGAGATATGAGCCAAGAAAGCGCTCAACTGGCGATAGAGTAAAAGATTTTAAAGAAATTTACGAAATTTTTAGCAAAGAAGATGCCTCTTCTCAAGCCGATCGTTGTATTCAGTGTGGTGATCCATTTTGCCATAGTAAATGTCCTTTACACAACTATATTCCATTTTGGTTAAAGGCTACGAGTGGCATGAAGAGAGATTTGGCATTTAATCTCTCTAATGAAACGAACCCATACCCTGAGATTACGGGACGTATTTGTCCACAAGATCGCCTTTGTGAAGGGGATTGTACACTCAATGATGGACATGGTGCGATTACCATTGGTGCTATTGAAACATTCATTTCTGAAGAAGGTTTCAAAAAAGGGTTAAAACCTAGTTTTCCTGGTATTACCACTAAGAAAAAAGTAGCGATTATTGGTGCTGGTCCTGCGGGGCTTGCCTGTGCGACCTATCTTTTACGAGCAGGCATTGCTGTGAGTATGTACGATAAGCAAAATAAAGCAGGTGGACTTTTAACCTATGGAATTCCTGGCTTTAAGCTTGATAAAGATGTTGTTGCACGCCGTGTTCGTTGGTTGGAAGAAGCGGGTATGAGTTTACATATCAACACACATGTCGGTAAAGATATTAGCTTTGATGAGATCGCACACAGCCATGATGCCCTATTCTTGGGCATTGGTGCTGAAAGCCCACGTAAAGCAAATATTGCTAACGAAAATGCAAATGGCGTTTTTATGGCAATTGACTTTTTACGTTCTATCCAGAAAAAGCTTTTCAATGAGAGTTATGACAAAAAATTTGAAGTTAAAAATAAAAATGTTGTGGTTATCGGTGGTGGTGATACGGCGATGGATTGTCTCAGAACGTCTATTCGTGAAGGTGCGAAAAGTGTAACATGCCTTTACAGACGCGACAAATACAATATGCCAGGTTCCAAAAAAGAGTTTAAAAACGCTATTGAAGAGGGTGCAGAGTTTGTTTACAATGTAACCCCTAAAGAGATTTTAGTCAATTCTGATGGACAAACCATCGGTATTGATATGCATAAGACGATTTTGGGTGCCAAAGATGCAAACTGTCGTCAATGCGTAGAGATCGTTAAAGGTGGCGATTTTAGAGTGGATGCAGATGTCATTATCTTTGCACTCGGCTTTACTCCAGCCGTGCCTACATTCTTAGCAGAAAATGGGATTGAAGTGAATAAATCAGGTTGTATTGTTGTCAGTTATGAATATCAAACAACCAAATCAGGTGTCTATGCGGGAGGCGATTGTAAGCGAGGCTCAGACCTTGTTGTAACAGCGGCTAAAGAGGGCAAAGAAGCAGCTCATAGCATTATCAAAAAATTACTTGGCTAAGAGTCCTAAGTGAGTTTTATAGAAGCTGCCCTATGTGCCAATAAAGAACTTATGGATCTTTTGCATGTTAAAGGATTGAGTGCATCACAGCATCAATCCTTCGACATTGGTGCGGGTGGCGATCGTAGCTCTGGCATTGATCTTGAAGCAGAGCAAATTTTTATCAAATATCTTCTTTCTTTTGGGGAGATTATCTCTGAAGAGAGTGGCGTGATCCCTAGCGATAATTGTTCTGCTCGCATTGTTCTTGACCCCATTGATGGTAGTGACAATTTGCTTTCACATCTTCCTTTCTTTGGAACCTCAATTGCCTATTTTGAAGATGATAAATGTACTAAAGCGATGATTACAAATTTAGCTAACGGAGACGTTTTTATTAAAGATGAAGACGGGTTACGCCAAGGAAAAATTGGACAAAATAAATTTGCTTTGGTGACACATAACGCCTTTTCAAAAGTAGGAATTTTTGAGCGTTCTTACTGTTCAGTTCACGCACATGAAAAGCTTCAAAGTGCAAAAATAAAGTACCGTTCTCCTGGTGCCTTTGCGCTTTCTTTAGCCTACGCACACGACGTTTCGTTTGTTCTTTATGAAGGTATTATGCGCTCTTATGATGTTGAAGCGGGACTGTTTATGTGTGAGGATTTGCACACTTTTTTGGAGGGCGATATTTTCCTCGTAAGCAAAGATAAGGAAATTTTTGATAAAATAAAAAGTTTATTTATAAGCAATTAGCTTTAAAAGAGGATAAAAACCTATGCGATTTGCAGAAATTTTCTCAAAAATTCGAAAAACACAATCTACCCCTAATGAAGCTCCAAGCCACTGGGTTAAGTGCAGTGCGTGTCAATCCTTAATGTATTACAAAGAGATCGAGCAACGTTTTAATGTGTGTCCAAAATGTAATTTTCACATGCGAATTTCCGCGAAACAGCGCATCGAACAGCTTTGTGATGAAGGAAGTTTTGTTGAGTTTGATGCCAATTTAATACCGATTGATCCGCTTAAATTTGTGGATAAAAAATCGTACAAAAAACGTATTGAAGAAGCGCAAGAAAAAACAGGCAAAAACTCATCTGTAGTTTGCGGATCATGCAGTATTGATGGGATAAATGCACAAATTGTTGTTTTTGATTTTGCGTTTATGGGCGGCAGTTTAGGCTCCGTTGAAGGTGAAAAAATTGTACGCGCTATCAATCGCGCTATGGCCAATAAAGAAGGATTGATTATTGTCAGTGCCAGTGGTGGGGCTCGTATGCAAGAGAGTACATTCTCTTTGCTTCAAATGTCTAAAACTTCCGCTGCACTTGCCAAATTGGCTGAGGTAAAATTACCTTACATTTCGATTCTTACTGACCCAACGATGGGAGGGGTAAGTGCATCCTTTGCCTTTTTAGGCGACATCATCATGGCAGAACCAGGTGCTCTTGTTGGATTTGCAGGTCAGAGAGTTATCAAACAAACGATTGGTGCCGATTTACCTGAAGGATTCCAAAAAGCGGAATTCTTATTGGATCATGGTTTGATCGATATGATCGTCACACGTACTGACATGAAAAAAGTTGTGGCAGATTTGTTAAAACTTTTGGGCGAGAATTGTAAAAATGATGCATTTGAGTTAAGACTCAAAGCATGAATGTAAAGGTCTTTACGATCGAAAAAAGTAGCGATAAATCATTGGATGCCATCGCTTCTGAATATACCAAAATGATCTCTCGGTTTGCAAAAGTCGAAGAGATCAAGATCTTTAATAAACAGATAGCCTCAGCACAAATGATTGGTGAAAAAGAAGCTCGTTCTTCCTATACCAAAGCATACGAACCCCATTTAAAAGGGTATAATGTAGCGTTGGACGTGGAGGGTACACAACTAAGCAGTGAGCAATTTAGCGCACTTTTTGACCAAGATGTCAACATCAATTTTTTCATCGGTGGTGCTTTTGGGTTTGAAGAGGCTTTTTTAGGTCAAACTCAAAAGATTATAAGTTTAAGTAGATTAACATATGCTCACAAAATCGCGAAAGTGGTTTTATTTGAGCAGATTTATAGGGGATTGTGCATAAAAAACAACCATCCCTATCATAAATAGTTGATTATAATGTAGGTTTATTTCAGGTCAATTTTTCTAAAGGAAACAAAGGATGAGAGAGCACGAGCTAAAGCATTTTGAGGACATTCTTAAAGAGAGAAGAGTCCAGATCAAAAAAAATATCGAAGACTCTATGAGAGAAATCGAAGATCTTAAAGATACCGATGTAGGTGATGAAGCAGACCATGCTTCTATAAGCACGGACCGTATGATTGAGCAAGCTATTAGTGCACAACAGATGAAAGAACTCAATGAAATTGAGTTTGCAATTAACAAAATCAGAAATGGCAGTTATGGCATTTGTGAAATGTGCGAAGAAGACATAGGCTTTCAACGCCTTAAAGTTAAGCCACATGCACGTTACTGCATTGTGTGCCGTGAAATTATTGAAAAATCAGCAAAAAATAAGTAGGTAGGAAGCCATGGGAATCAAACGCTATTTTCTTGTATCACTCATTTATATGTTAGCTATTGGACTGTTTGTTTATAGTTTTAATGGTGAAAGTTATACGCTTGAGCAGTTTGGTCTCTCATTGAGCCTTCCAATAGCTTTTTGGGTCGTTGTTCCTATCGTATTATTAGTTATTGCATCTATTGGGCATTTGGTATTTTATAACTTTAAAGATTTTTTATACAAAAGAGCCTTGAAAAAAGACATTGAACTTTTTCAAGAAGCTGCTAAAAATCGTATTTTAGGTGAAGATGTTAACAACGCTTATAAAACAGATGGTTTTAAATTTGTGGGTAAAGTGTTGCAATGTATGCGTTTTGATGCAACACTTCCAACATCATTTATTGAAGAAGATGTCTCTAAAGTATGTGCTGTTGCTGTTAGTATTGCAAATGGCAATTATGAAGATATTAAAAAATACAAATTGGCTAAAACCAATCCTCTTGTGATTCAAAATAATATCAATCGTCTTAAAATTGAGCCTCGCTTTGCGCTTGAGGTACTCAAAAATTGTAAAGAACTCAACAGTGAGCTATGTTTAAAAGCATATGATGCACTCATTGATTTTGCAAGTTTCAATGAAATTAAACGTTATGACTTCCCCCAAGATAAACGTACTTTCCGTCGCATGATGGAACGTTATTTGGATGCAGATGATAGTTTTGACATGGATATAAAATCGATCGAAGATATGTTAGAGCAGTTTAATGCAGATCGTGCAGATTATCTTGAACTTGCTCATGAAATTAAAATTAAACTCTCACCCGATGCGTTGATCGCATTGTTTGAAAAACTGTATAACTCTAAAGGTTCTATTGCCGCTGATGCGTATTTATATGTGCTGTATGATCTTCAAATGATTGATAAAATCCGTGAACTTTTACTCAACTCAGATCCTGAAGAGTTTGTAAAGTTTAAAACCGTTCTTTTCTTAAGAGATCATGGTAAGAGTATCGACATCGACAAATTTTTACGCGTATGAATCACGAGATAGACTTTGAGCGGGGCATTTTAGCCCTTGCTCCCCTTGCCGGCTTTACAGACCTTCCTTTCCGTAGTGTTGTTAAGAAATTTGGTGCGGATGTCACCTTCTCTGAAATGATCAGTGCAAACGCTTTGCGTTACCGTTCTGAGAAAACATTTAAGATGTTGACAAAATCTCCACTTGAAACGCCTTACATCGTTCAAATTGCAGGATCAGACCTAGACTCTATCAAAGAGGCTGTGTTGGTGCTTAATGACATTGAGGGCATTGATGGGATTGACCTTAATTGTGGTTGTCCTGTGCCAAAAATCATCTCTCAAGAAGCAGGCTCATCTCTTCTGCTTAACCTACCTCACATGCAAAAAATTATTGAGACTATTAAAAAATATTCCAATAAACGCTATACCAGTGCAAAAGTTCGTTTAGGCTTTACGACAAAAATTCCTGAAGAGATCGCTAAAGCATGTGAGAGTGCAGGGGTTGATTTTATGAGTATGCACGGGCGAACGCGGGCAGGGGCTTATAAAGCGGAAGTAGACTACCATGCCATAGCAAGAGCACGTGCGGCTGTAAGTATCCCTTTAATTGCAAATGGTGACATTACAAGCTATGAAAAAGCGTTACATGTCAAAGAGGTAACAGGCTGTAATAGCTTGATGATAGGACGAGGTGCCGTGGGAAATCCGTGGATTTTTTATCAGATTCAAAATGCGTTAGTTCATGTTGAGAAAACAAAAATTTTGGAGATAGTGTTAGAGCATTTTGATGCAATGGTTGATTTTTACGGCGAGAAAGGGCACTCCATTTTTCGTAAGCATTTACATACATACTCAAAAGGATTTCGTGAAGCGTCTGAATTTAGAGATAAAATAAACCGCATTGAAGACGATGCACTGATGCGTGAAACGATAGCGACTTTTTTCGCTCAATAACCGTCATTAAAGCCTTGTGCTTTATGCTTATCTTTTTTATAACTCCCCCGATACTTCTCTTTTTCTAACAAATTCGCCTCTTTTAAGAGGCGTTTGTGCGTTTCTTCAATGTCTATTCCTTCTAGGTTTGCAATGCTATTTGAAACGAGAGTGGCATAATTTTGCAGTCCATTGGTATAGGTCGAATCGAGTCTTATAGGATCAACTTTTTGTAAAGTCTTAAGCCCTTTTTCTGCACGTTTGACAAATAAATTAAAATCAAAATTTTCATTCTTAAGCGCACTAACGCAACTACCCAAAAAACGCTCAAGCGCTCTGATGTATTTGACTCTTGCATCTTTGTCGTTAATGTTCATGAAGGGAAACTCACGATATTAAAGTGTTGCAGAAAATAGCTCACGGCAATTAAAAAAGGGATAAATAAAAGTGAAGTGAAAAAAACCAATACCGTGACATCAAGGGGTTTGCATTCGTACAAGGCAGCAAGATTAATGTTCGTTACGGCTAAGGGAACGATGATTTGTAAAAATATCAATCCAGAGGCAATAGGAGAAATAGGGAAGAGTATAAAGAGCATAAAACCTGCAATAAGTGGCGTGATAAGAAACTTTAAAAGGCTTACATGTAAAAGAAGTTTATAGTTGATACTTTTGAGTTTCATGTTATAAATGTACATACCAAATGTCAGAAGTTGCATACCCATAGAGCAGTACGCACCAATTTCCAGTGAGCGTAGAATGGCAGAATTTACTTTTATATCTAAAAAATTGAATGCAAGGGCTAAAAAAGCAAACCAAATCACGGGGAGTTTGATGATATTGACCAACGACTCTTTGATGCTTGAATTGCCCCGAGAGTAGATGAAAACACCTAAAGAATAGACAACAAAGACATTGGCAACGGTGAGAAGGCTGGTATAGATGATAGACGCATCGCCAAAGAGCGCAATGCCTAAAGGGATGCCTAGATTGCTTGTATTTCCGATGATAGCACTGATGGTGACGATAGACTTGTCTTTTGCGTCATTAAAAAAGAAATACGCGATACCCCCGCTTGCCATAACACAGACTAAACAGACAGCGACATACAGCAGAGGAACTTGCATAAGATTAAGATCAATAGGACGGCTAGATAGTCCCCAAAACGAAAGGATAGGCTGTAGAAAATAGATCGTGAGAAGAACCATCCCTTTTTCATTCAGCTCATCTTTAAGCATCCTTTTTGCCATAAATCCAAGCAAAATGAAAGCGTAAATAGACAAAATGGAGATGGCAATATTCATCTTCTCTTAACGCATCTCGTCTATGGGAGTGTAGTCAGCAGAAGCCTTGTTTTTGTAGGTACTGAGTTTATTATCTTGCAGTTTGAGATACTCATCCAAACGTCTACGATTTTCTTCAAAAACTTTTTCAAAATCGTTGTCATTTTTGACTTCACCATTTTGGAATTTTTCTAAAAGTACGTTGGAATTTCCTGTCATGACAAGGTATTTGATGGTGCCGTATTCAAAAAGAACAACACTGTTTTGGTTATCAATCTGTTTTTTATGCAGAACATTGACCTCTTGTTGCGAGCCTGTTTTTGGGTTAAAAAGCCATGATTTACCGCTACTATTAGATGCACCCGATGCAGGTCTAATGGTTTGAATACCTAAGCGTTTTTTGATCCATAGCATCAATGCAATGAGGAAAAGTAAAACAACGATAACAATGATGTAACGGGTATCAATGAAATCGGTGGAAGAAGAAGACGATGCTGGAAGTGATGTTGCAGAAGGCTCAGAACTTTGTGTGGGTGCTTGCATAATGCTACTTCGAATACGAAGACCGAAGCCATCCACCGTTTTGGAGGCAACAACGCTTACTTTTTTATCGCTTTTGAGTACCACTTTAAGGGTATTGTTTTTTTCTGGAATGATGGTGAGTTCTTGAATAATATTAGAGTTAATACTCTTTTCGATCATTTTATCATACCCAAGATCATTGATGGTTAGTGTGATAGATGTAGCATCATTTTTCTGTGAAATACCACCTTCATGAGGTGCATCAAAGGAGAGCATAACATCGACACGATCGCTTCGTTCATAGACGTTGTAGGTTAATAAATTAGAAGCATTTACCCATGACCATAACACGAAGAGTGCGAAGAAAATTCTCATACGTTCTCTTTTTTAAAGTATTGGATGACGGTTTTTGAGTCTAAAATTTCGTTGATACGGATAGCAAGGTTTTTTTCATAGACCATAACCTCTCCTTTACCAAAAATTTTATTGTTAATGTAGAGTTCAACACTTTCCCCTGCAGGCTTTTCAAGGTCAATGACCGAGCCTTTTTCAAGCTTTAAAAGTTTTTGAATCGTAATATTGGTCGTACCAAGTTCTGCAACAAAATCTACACTAATATCTAAAAGATTTTCAAACCCAGAGAGAAGTTTGCGTGCGACATATTCTTGATCGACTGCGTCCAATGCTATTCCTTTAAAGATGAGTTAACCTAGCAAAGCAAAAACTCTTCCAAACCTTGGTATATACGTCTTATTATAGTTTATTTTGTTTAAATTGTTTATTAACTGACTTTACACACTCTTTGCAACTTTGCATGAGCTTTAATTAATGCAGAAGCAAGGCGAAGTGACAAAGGTTTGGCTAAAGCCAAATCGAAGTCATTTTAACGACGCTTATGCGTTGATTAAAGCTCACCCCCCCCATAGGGGCAAAATAAAAAGACATCATCTGCTTCGTTAGATTTTATCGCCATAGCTTTAGCTATGACTCAAAAATCTGCCTAGCATCTAATGCCTTTTTATTTTGTGCAAAGTTGCAAAGAGTGTGTAAGGTCAGTTATAAAGCTAAGTTTTAGTGCTATGATGTTTGGCATAGCTTTTGCATAAGTCTTATGAAAGCAAGGAGAAGCGATGTTTTTGCATACCTTAAAACAGGTGATCTTTTACGAAAAAACAGGTTGTAGTGGCAATGCCCGTCAAAAGGCACTTTTAAAAGAACATGGCATAAGCCTTGATGTGCGTAGTCTTTTGGATACATCGTGGGATAAACCTACCTTAGAAGCTTTTTTTAAAGGACTTAGCCTTGAAGAGATGCTCAATCCTTTTGCCCCAAAGCTTAAGGATGGAACGTTTAAACTTGAGGATTACACGAAAGAGAGCCTCATTGATGCAATGCTAAAAACACCTATCTTGATTCGTCGTCCATTGTTGCAAATAGGCGAAGTCAAGTTATGCGGTTTTGATATTCCAAAGCTTAATGCTCTTTTGCATATAAACATGCCTATACCTCATACTATCAATGCTTGTCTAAGTGGTGATTCATGCAACAATGTTTAGAGTATATTTGCAGGGAGTTTGAAAAAGTCAAAGACTATTTGCATACACCTAGCCCTGCCAAAGAGCTTATCATTAACAATCTTTTTGAAAATTTTATGAAGTGTTTTTTAGAGTACCCATTTGAGAAAAAGCGTTATCCTCACGAATTTTTGGATGTGGCAAATCTTTACAATGCGGGTGATGTAGTTGTTCTGAAACGTTTTTCTGACATTGGTATGCGCTATTTACTGTTGAGTGACTTTTACGATTATGTAAAAATCACTCATTTATACCAAAAAGTCTAATGAATCTTTTTACGCTTCTTTCAAACTTGCTAAGTTTGCACAGAGTTTTTGGGTAACTTTTTTGGTTGTCGCTTCATCACGATTAAGTCCATAAACGCTGAGGGGAAAATTGAGTGGTTTTTGGATGCGCCAGATACATTCATGTTCTTCGGTTGGAAGAATGGAAGCAGGATTGCCAACGGCAACCCAACCGATAGGCACAATACTGTCTGGTTTAAGATGCGATTTGATGTGAACCACAGAACCAATACGAATTTCACTGCGCGCACCAACGTGTGAACCATGCAACACAGAGGCATTGGTCGCTACAAAAACTTCTTCTTCTAGGTGACAACCAACAACATGGGCATGAGGTCCGATGAGGCAGTTGTTTGAGATCGTTAACGGGTGGTTGTCGAGGCTTCGGAGTACGGTATTTTCCATGATAACACACTCTTCACCGATACAAATTGTTCCACCTTCTGCAATAATTTGTGCCCCAAACAAGATGCGAGCGTTCGCACCAATGGTGACATTGCCATACACCATAGCATTAGGAGCGATAAACGCAGTAGGGTCGATACGTGGAGATACACCAAGATGACTAGCAATCATACAGTTTCCTTTGGATAGCACAGATAAAATAAACATGAAATTATACTGCTAAGCGAGGCAAATAAAGCTATAAAAAAAATAAATTTTAGAGTGAAACGATATGAAAATAGTTTAGAAGATAGCTGATAAACATAAGATAAGGGATGAAAACAAACGAGGTGAAAAAGACCAAGGAAGCTACATCGATGGGTTTACAATCATAAATTGCCGCCACATTGATGTTGTTTAGGGCTAAAGGCATAATGAGCTGAACCAACAAAATTGCTGAGACATAAGGCTCAAGTGGGAGCAGGTAAAAAAGTATCCACGCACTCAGCATAGGCGCAATGATGAACTTAACAAGGTTGACATGTAAAAGCAATTTGATGTTGAGTGTTTTGATTTTGACATTGCACAAATACATACCAAAAGCAATGAGTTGAAGCACGATCATGCAGTACGCACCCATCTCTAAAGATTTAAAAATGGAAGGAGGAATGGTGATGTGTGCAAAATTAAGTGCAAGGGCGATAAATGCAGCCCAGATAACGGGAAGTTTGATGATGTTAAGGAGTGATGCTTTGAGGTTTGAGGTACCTCCTGAGTAGAAAAAAACACCCAAGGTGTAGGTCATAAAAGTATTGGCAACACTGATCATACTGGTGTAGATGATGGAATCCTCACCAAAGAGCGCAATGCCCAAAGGAATGCCAAGATTGCCTGTATTGCCAAGGGCTACGGCGATGCTCATGATGGCTTTTTCCTTGTCGTTGCTGAAAAAAATGCGTGCAAAAATAACCCCAAGCGCAATCGCAACACATGAGATAAGTACATAATAAAGGGGAACTTGCAGTAAAGAGAGTGTGATGGGTTTGGTAGAAAGTCCCCAAAACGAGAAAATAGGGTGCAAAAAATAGACGGTGATGATACTCATACCGCGCTCTTGTATCTGATCTTTAAAAACCTTTTTAGCGATAAACCCAAAGAGAATAAAAACATAAATTGACAAGATCGCAATGACGATATTCATAGTAAAGACTCTTTACATGTAACGATTTTTAAAAAGGTATTGTAACGAAAATAAGAGCCAAAAGATTTACTCTTTCGTGCTACAATGAAATCAAAAAAGAGAGCGTATGCAAACATTTATAAAAAACATTCAAACCGCCATCATTGGAACACTCGACAAAAATAACCACCCCTTTAGCTCTTACGCCCCGTATGTGCACGACAATCACCGTTTTTACGTCTATATTTCTGACATCGCCACCCATGCAAAAAATCTTCAAGCCAACCCAAAAGCTTCACTCTTTTTTGCAGAAGATGAGAGCAAAACAAGCAATCTTTTTGCCCGAAAACGTGTCTCACTTCAATGCGAAAGCGTCAAAATAGCGCGAGGTAGTGAGCGTTTCGAGATGGTACTGGGCTTATTTTCAGAGAAATTTGACTCCAAGATGGTCGAGACACTTAAAAAAATGACAGACTTCAACCTTTATGAGTTTAAAACCGTGTATGGAGAAGCGACGTTTGGGTTTGGAAAAGCCTATTTTGTGGGTGGAGAACATATGAATACGTTAATTCCAAGAGGTGAGAGTAATCCGCATCATGGCGTGAAGTGAAAATGTAGCCTTCCTTTGCAAAAGAATTTAAAGGCATGAGGCTTGACAAAAGTATGGTAAATATGCCAAAATGGTGTATATACACGAAAACAGGAGTTGAGCATGAGCGTGCAACGAAAAAAAAGCGCATGTTATTGCATTAATCTTAGGCGTGTTGCCAATGCCATGACTGCCATGTACGATGCTATTTTAGAGCCTACAGGGCTTAGTATCAATCAATATTCGCTACTTTTAAACATAGACCAATTGGAGATGTGCAGTGTGAGTGATCTAGCACTCCGTGTAGGTTTGGAGCGTACCACACTTGTGCGAACGCTCAAACCACTTTTTGATCAAGCCCTTATCGAAGATATTTCGGATGTTAGTACGCGCAACAGAGAAATCCAAGTTACATACAAAGGGAAACAACTCCTTATACAAGGCAAACCTCTTTGGGAAAAAGCGCAAAATGAGATAGAGCAAAAACTAGGGAAACATGATATAGCAGAGTTGTCGGAAATTCTGACAAAGTTAAACGAGTAAAATTTTTTATATTTTATAGTGTATATACACTATAAAAGGAGATATCATGTCTTTTGCTTCCAAACATGTCACGTGGATACTCATCATCACATCGGCACTTATTTTAGCGATCACGATGGGTGTGCGCCAATCATTGGGACTTTTTATAGCACCTATAAACCACTCTTTAGGGCTTGACATCGTCTCCATTAGTTTTGCTCTCGCCATTGGGCAATTTATGTGGGGATTGGCGCAGCCTCTTTTTGGTGCTGTTGCTGACAAGAAAGGCTCTTTAGGTGTCCTTATAGCAGGCGCACTGTTGCTCTTTTTTGGTCTTGCCTTAACCCCTTTTGTTGAGTCTGATTTTGGGCTTATTATAAGCCTTGGTATCCTCAGTGCCGCAGGTGCGGGAGCAGGGAGTTTTTCTATCTTAATTGGTGCGACTTCCAAACAATTACCTGCCAATAAACGAGCTTTCGCGGGTGGATTTATTAATGCGGGTGGCTCTTTTGGGCAGTTTGTCTTTGCGCCACTTTCGCAAGCGATGATTAGCGCATTTGGTTGGGTGTCCGCCATGTTTACGTTGGCAGCGTCAACACTTTTGACCATTCCTTTGGCGTATGTGTTAAAGCCATCCAAAGAGGCAAAGCTCGCTACCAAACAGGCTTCACACGCAGATGAATTAAAACTATCGCATCAAATTTATCAGGCATTCAAAGATAAAAGTTATCTCTGTTTACATGCAGGCTTTTTTACCTGCGGATTTCATATTGCTTTTTTAGTGACACATTTACCCGGTGAAGTGGCGCTGTGCGGTCATGAGGCAAGTGTATCGGCGATTTCACTCTCACTCATTGGGCTTTTTAACATTGCAGGAAGCCTTTTTGCAGGGCATTTGGGTACAAAATACCGTATGAAGTACATCTTAGCCGTCATGTATGCAAGTCGTGTTGCGATGATAGCCATTTATTTGCTTTCGCCTAAAACGGAACTCACGTTTTACATTTTTGCAGCCAGTTTAGGCTTCACATGGCTTGCAACTGTTCCTCCAACGGCAGGTCTTGTTGGCAAACTTTTTGGTACAAGATACCTAGCAACCTTGTTTGGATTAACGCTTTTAACACACCAAATTGGAGGCTTCCTCGGTGCTTGGTTAGGCGGGCTTTTTATGAATCACCATGGCGATTACTCGTGGATGTGGTACTTAGATATGGCTTTGGCTCTCTTAGCAGCCATTGTTAATTTACCGATCAAAGAAGAGAAAGTAACACTAAATACACCCTAAGGAGTTTGAGATGCAAAAATCATTAGAAGGGAAAATGGTTCTTATTATGGGGAAGTTTGGGGGATAGGTTTAGCTACAGCTGAGAAATGTGTTGAAAAAGGTGCTTTTGTTTTTATCACAGGTCGCGATGCCTTACGCTGTTAAACAGATAAGTCACAAGATTGTAGAACTGCACATATCGCAAGGAGATAACGTAGAGTATAGGATTGCTCTACGATAAGCAGCACAAAGGCGTCCAGCATTTTCCAAACAGTCCATAGAACAAAAGAGTATGTTCATTGTGAAAAATAGAAATTGGAGCTAAACTTTCAACTCCTTATCTTTTTTTGTGTATGAATTATGAGCGAGACGTTGACATGGCAACTTTGATAGCCATACCTAACAACACGACGCCTACAGCTCTATCAAACCAAACAAGACGACTTCGTAACCACCCTAGCACATGAGGAGAGGAGAAGATGACAGCAACAAAACTAAACCAAAGCAATGACTCTCCAATTAATAAGCCTGCCACAAGAGCAATGTCCGATGTCTCAAGGTTTGGTTGTAAGACTTGAGATAAAATTGAACCAAAATAGAGCATTGCTTTTGGATTTAAGAGATTGGTAAAAAACCCTGTAATAAAGGCTTTTCCTCCATGTTGGTTTGTGCTTGCTTCGGGGAGTTGTCCTTTGGAGCGGATACATTGGATGCCAAGCCATGCCAAATAAATTGCACCGATAAACGATAAAATACTAGAAAGATTTGGTAATGCATTTATTATGACAGAAAGACCAAAAATACAAATCAGTACATAAACTCCAATAGCACTTGAAACACCACATGCCGCTAAAAAACCTGTTCTTCGACCTGAAACGATTGAAAGACGCGTAACAATGGCAAAATCTGGACCAGGAGAAATCAGCGCTAAAGCATGAACAGAAGCTAAAAAAATAAAAATTTCTAAAGACATAAAAACCTCGTGCAAAGTTAAATCTTACTCATTATAAAAGTATTCACAAAAAAAATCAAGTACGTTGCAAAGCTTGAAAAAATAGTCCCATATTCCCTTTACCACATAATAAAATAGAAAAGAGGTCGGGGATAAATTTTTAACTTTTACATTCTTCTTTTGGTTTCTCTTTTTTACATGTAAAGAAATTAGAGGGATACAATAGAACCTATCGAGAGTAGCTTTTCCTTTTTAGGTTAAAGTAAAATACTTTAACCTAAAATCATTGGATATTGCGTTAACGATTCATCATATTGAGAGCGAGTGTTGAAGAAATTTTATTGATATTTTTAACGAGCGAACTTAACCCTGGTCTAATCTCAAATTTGTCCTGTAGCATTCCATCAACTGCCTTGCTTACAAGTTTAGTTACATCCATCGCATGCAAATTTTTTCGTTCTTCTTCGCAAAATGCATCCAATATAGGAGTGCTTGTTGCAGGTGGTGCCAGTTCAAAAACTTTTATATTGGTATCTTGTAATTGAATACGCAATGACTGTGTAAACGAATGCACTGCCGCTTTTGTTGCACAGTAAACAGGCGATTTTGCTATCGGAGCAATCGATAAAATAGAACTGGTATTCACAATTGCTGCTGTTTTTTGTTGTTTTAAAAGCGGTAGAAATTGCACACACATTCGCATAAGTCCATTGAGATTTGTCTCAACTTCAAGCGTAAGATCTACTAAATCTGTATCGGTTTGTAAATCTATTTTTTTGGAAACCCCAGCATTATTCATTAACATATTCAAATTTGGAAATGCTTTTGAGATATATTCATACAACTTTTTGATCTCTGCTGGGTCTGAGACATTACTTTGATATATCTCAACATTTTTTAACTCTTTTTTTACTTTTTCAAGTTTTTCTTGATTTCGTCCTGTTATGATGACCGTATTGGTAGTGCATAACTGACGCGCAAGCTCATAACCAATACCGCTTGCACCGCCTGTTATAAGAATTGTATTTTGTGTCATTTTCATATTATTTTCCTTTGATTTTAATAACGATTTTACCTTGAACATGCCCTTCTTCCACATACGCCATCGCCTCATTAATCTCATCAAATGCAAAGATTTTATGGACAATTGGGCTTATGACACCTGCTTCAATTAAAGCGGTTATCTCGCTCAATTGCTTTCCATTTGCTCGCATAAAAACAAAATCAAAACCAACATCCAATTGTTTGGCTTTTCTTTTAATGGATCTACTTAACACATAAGTCACTAATTTTACAAACCACGGACTGCCTAACGCTTCAGCAAACTCAGGAGTGGGTGGTCCTGAAATTGAAAAAACATTGCCACCTTGTTTTAAGATGCTTAAAGATTTTTCGAGAGTATTCGCATCTTGGCTATTTAAAACCACATCATAATCGCTCAAAATTGTTTCAAATTTTTCATTTTTATAGTCAATAACAACATCTGCACCCAAGTTTTTAACAAAATCACTATTGGCACTGCTGGTCGTTGTAGCAACCGTTGCTCCCAAATGTTTGGCGAGTTGAATAGCAAATGTTCCAACGCCTCCAGCCCCAGCTTGAATAAAAACTTTCTCTCCCTTTTTTAAACGAGCTTTTTCAACGAGTACCTGCCAAGCAGTCAATCCAACGAGTGGAATCGAAGCAGCCTCTTCCATCGTTATGTTTTTGGGTTTTAGTGCAACATCGTCTTCGTGTATCGCAATGAATTCGGCGAATGATCCTATGCTATGATCTCTTGGTCGTGAATAAATTTCATCACCAACTTTAAAGTGTTGTACGCACGAGCCAACTTTAACAATAACGCCAGCGACATCGTGTCCTAGGAGAAGTGGTGTCTTATAAGGCAAAATAATTTTAAATTCGCCGTTTCTTATTTTAAAATCGAGAGGATTTAAACTTGCCGCATGGACTTCGACCAGTACATCATTTTCCCCTACCACTGGTTCTGGTATATTATTAATGTGTCCTTTGCTATTTTTGCCATATTTATTGATCATAAATGCTTTCATTGTGTCTCCATATTTTTAACCATAGTGTGTTATACTTGCATAATGAAAGTATAACACACTTACTTTCATTATGCAAGCAAATTGGAGTATGCTATGAAAAATAAAAACTATAATGATATGCAATGCCCTATTGCTCGATGTTTAGACCATATAGGAGAGTGGTGGAGTCTTTTAATCATTCGAGATGCTTTTAGAGGGTATAAAAGGTTTGATGAATTTCAAAAAAGTTTAGGAATTGCTACCAATATATTAACAAGAAGACTAAAAGGGCTTGTCGAGTCTGGAATTTTAGAAAAAAAGCAGTATGGAGAGAGTAAAAATCGTTTTGAATATATCTTAACGCCACAAGGACAAGATTTATCGCCTGTTCTCATGATGATGATGCAGTGGAGTAGCAAACATATTGAGTCAAATGAGCCAATGAGTCAAATTGTCAATATTCAAACGAAAGAAGTTGCAGATATTGTGTTAATTGACAAAAAAACAGGCTTGGAAATCACTCCTGATAAGTATGAAGCAGCCATAATGTCTAAAAGTTAAAAGTTTTGCCTCGAAAGAGGCAAGCTTTTGTGATAATACTTAAGTTACATTCATCGTTTTTTCAAATCGAAAAAAATCTTCATCTTCTGGAAGGTTGTGGTCACATGGTGCATGGGTATCGATGTGATGCTTATTGAAGTATTCAACAATATGAAAGCCACATTTATTAACATAAAAATGGATGTTGCGTTTCTCAAAATAAGGCGTATGCGTTTCCCAAACTTTTGTGTTAGGGTGTTTTTCTTCGATGGCTTTCCATGCTTGCGTACCGATGCCTTTGCCGTGTGCATTGACGTAGATAAAGAAAAAAGAGAGTGCATTGTGGTGTGTTAGTCCATTGATCGTCACTACCGCACCGCCTACTTTTTCCCCGTTAGCAAGTATATGATAAATAACCGCACCTGATTCATTGAAAGAGGCTTCAATATCTTCATCTGAGGGAATCGGCCCATCTAAGGTAAAATCAAAAGTTTCAATGACTGCCACTGCAAAGGATGCTTGCAACTCCTTTTTAAATTTAGGTAGTTCTTCTTTTTTTGCAATATCCAATGTAACGCTATTTTCAATAGTCATCTTCATGCCCTTCATAAAACTGTTTTACTTGTAAAGTTTTTTTAGTGGTATTATAACGCAAGAAGTGTAGGGCTAGCTCTTGTTTTCAAGAGGAAAAGTGAAGCTGATTAAGTTTTAATACCAAGCTTCTTGCATACATGCAATAACTCATTTGAATTTGTATCAACAAAAATCATTTTTTTAGGATACATGGAAATTAACTTTTCAAGCAATAAAGTCATATAACCATTATTTCGTGACTCATCTTCTGTATAGCAAACCCAAAGAAGAATTTTTTTATCTTTTATTTCATACATAAGATATGAATGGTTGGGAATGTAAAGTACAACATACGGGCTTTTCCAAAGGCTATCAGAATCATCGTCCGTAAAGACTTCAGAAAATTCATAAGGAAAATTATTTTGATTATTGAGAGGAACAAGTTTAAGTAAATCAATAGCTCCACAGTTTAAAGTAATTTCTGCAAAATTATTTTTAGTATGAACTTCTAAAAATTGGGGTAATCTTTTTTTGAATATTCTTTTGCTCATATTTTATCTTTACATGTAAAATTGTTTTAGCAGTATTGTAACGCAGAAATGAGGAGTTTAGCCCTTGAAAGCCAAGGGCTAAAACGATTTATTGGTAAATCTGTCCACCTGTTTCTTTAAAGTGTTGGGCTTGCTCTTCCATGCCCTTTTCTAGGGCTACTGTAACATCTTCCGCACCAATTTTAGCGGCATAGTCACGTACATCTTGCGAGATTTTCATGGAACAAAATTTTGGTCCACACATGGAGCAAAAATGCGCGACTTTCGCACTTTCAACGGGCAAGGTTTTGTCGTGGTATTCACGGGCTCGGTCTGGGTCAAAGCCGATGTTGAACTGGTCGTACCATCTAAATTCAAAGCGCGCTTTGCTCATGGCGTTGTCACGGATTTGCGCACCCGGAAAGCCTTTGGCGAGGTCGGCGGCGTGGGCGGCGATTTTGTAGGCGATGATGCCTTCTTTGACATCTTCACGATTTGGCAAGCCTAAGTGCTCTTTTGGCGTCACGTAGCAGAGCATCGCTGTGCCGTACCAACCGATTTGCGCCGCGCCGATAGCTGAGGTGATGTGGTCGTACCCCGGAGCGATGTCGGTAACCAAGGGTCCAAGTGTGTAGAAGGGCGCTTCAAAACAGTCCTCTAACTCTTTGGTCATGTTCTCTTTGATCATTTGCATCGGCACGTGTCCTGGACCTTCGATCATCACTTGCACATCGTGTTTCCATGCGATTTTGGTGAGTTCTCCCAAGGTTTCAAGCTCAGCAAATTGTGCTTCATCATTGGCATCATAAAGTGAGCCTGGGCGCAAGCCGTCTCCAAGTGAAAAGGCGACATCATAGGCTTTCATGATGTCACAGATTTCCTCAAAATGAGTGTATAAAAAACTCTCTTTGTGATGGTGCAGACACCATTTTGCCATGATAGACCCACCACGAGAAACAATGCCGGTAAGACGTTTCGCCGTCATAGGCACGTAAGCAAGACGAATGCCTGCATGAATGGTAAAGTAGTCCACCCCTTGTTCGGCTTGCTCGATGAGGGTGTCACGATAGACTTCCCATGTAAGGTCTTCGGCGATGCCATTGACTTTCTCTAACGCTTGATAGATAGGCACGGTACCGATAGGCACAGCAGAGTTGCGGAGTATCCACTCTCTGGTTTCGTGGATGTTTTTACCCGTAGAAAGATCCATCACGGTGTCGCCACCCCAACGGGTTGACCAAAGCATTTTCTCGACCTCTTCTTCGATGGATGAGGTAGTAGCGGAGTTACCTATGTTTGCGTTGATCTTGACCATAAAGTTACGACCTATTATCATCGGTTCGGCTTCGGGGTGATTGACATTGAGGGGAAGGACTGCGCGTCCTGCGGCGATCTCTTGGCGTACAAATTCAGGCGTGTAAACCTCTGGTAAGTTTGCCCCAAAATGCTCGCCTTTGTGCTGCGCGCCTAAGAGTTTGTTTTTGCGTGCCTCTTCAAGATTACAGTTTTCACGAATGGCGACATACTCCATCTCTGGTGTGACGATGCCAGCTCGTGCATAGTGCATTTGAGTGATGTTTTTGCCTTTGAGCGCACGACGTGGTTTTTTAAGGTTAGGGAAGCGAAGGGCGTTTAGTTCAGTGTCATCGTGACGTTTGTGAAAATAGACAGAGTTAAAATCATCCAGTTGCTCGGTATCGGCACGCTCTTCAATCCATGTGGCACGAAGTGGTGCTAGACCTTTGTGTAGGTCGATCTTGACATTAGGGTCGGTATAAACACCTGAAGTGTCGTACACGTGAAGGGGTGGGTTTTCCTCAAAAGTGCCATCGCGAAGCGAAGTAGGGCTGAGTGTAATTTCACGCATTGGGACTTGAATGTCAGAGCGTGAGCCTTGGATGTAAATTTTCTTAGAGCTTGGGAAGTTTTGAATGTAAGATGAATCTATTTTTTCAAGATTGTCGAGTACTTTACTCATGCGTTTATCTCCTTATTTCCTACGCTGGCATTACCCAGATCAGGTTCGTGAAACCGCATTAACGGTTTCTTAGGGTATTATCTCAGCCATACGTTCGGCACCCCCACAGACAATGGTTAAAAGAAGTTGATTATACAAAACTAGACAAAGAGGTGACTTAAGAAAAAGAGTTGGGTATAAAATGCAGAGAATTCGTTTAAGGGTTGTTTCTTTTGTTTACATTGAAGTGTTAACGTGCGATGACAAAGCTACTGTTTTTGATGAGGTAATGGTGTGTATCTTTAAGCTCTATAGGAAAAGGAGCACAGACATTGCCCATAAATTCGGGAACATTGAGATGGTAGGTATTGTTGGGGTATTTTTCTTCTAAAAGCACTTTGGCAGAGCCTATGATTTGATTGGCGATCTCTTTTAAAAGGTCATCGAGGTCATCTTCACAGAGATTTTCTTCAAAGAGTAGGTTGTATGCAATATCTCCTAATACCTCTTTTTCAAAGAAGAGATACCATGTATGTTCCACATCGTTTTCAAGAATGGAGATGGCGGAGCCGTAAAAATAGTTGCCAGAAGTGTTTGCTTTTTGCGGTAGTTCACATAAGATAGTTTCACAAAAATTGTGTGTGGCTTCAATGACGGCTTCTTTCATTCACTCTCCCCTTGATATGCACTGTTGGCACATTATAGATTAAATTATTTAAATTGTATATTAAAGGAAATACTAAGAAGATAAAGCCTTTTTGAGAAGGGAAATTTCTTTACATCTCCTATGAGACTTTTATGTAACCCGCAAAAGGCAGTCTATTTTTTCATCACCTCATTGTGATATTTTTTTTGAAAAACGGTACAATGACGCGTTAATTTTTTTGAAGGAATTTTATGCACACAAAAGGGCTTTCAAGAGGTTTGAAAAATAGACACGTTCAGCTTATTGCGCTGGGTGGGGCTATTGGTACAGGCCTTTTTTTAGGGGTTTCTACAACCGTACAACTTACAGGTCCAGCGGTACTTTTAGGGTATGCACTGGGTGGATTTATTGCATTTATGATTATGCGACAATTGGGCGAAATGGTCGTCGAAGAGCCAGTCGCAGGTTCATTTAGCCATTTTGCAAACAAATACTGGCATCCATTTGCAGGTTTCGCTTCAGGCTGGAACTACTGGATTCTTTACGTTTTAGTGGGTATGGCAGAACTTACCGCCATTGGTACATTTGTGCATTTTTGGCTTCCAAATGTTCCAACATGGGCTTCTGCTGCGTTTTTCTTTGTTTTAGTCAACCTTGTAAATCTTGTGAATGTTCGCATTTACGGTGAGTTTGAGTTTTGGTTTTCCATTATCAAAGTAGCAGCTATTATCGCTATGATCGCTTTTGGTAGCTATTTGCTTGTGAGTGGAAATGGTGGTGAGAGTGCACACTTTAGCAACCTTTGGGCTTTAGAGGGTGGATTATTTCCGCATGGCATTAAAGGCTTTTTGATGGCTATGGTTTTCATCATGTTCTCCTTTGGTGGGCTTGAGCTTATCGGTATTGCTGCAGCTGAGACGGATGATCCAAGTCATACCATCCCAAGAGCGACCAATCAAGTCATTTACCGTATCTTGATTTTTTACATTGGCGCACTGGCTGTTCTTCTTTCACTCATGCCGTGGATGAATATGACCAAAGAAGTAACGCCTTTTGTAATGGTGTTTAGCACTATCAATCAAAATTTCATCGCACATGTACTGAATGCCATCGTTTTAACAGCGGCACTTTCTGTGTACAACAGTGGTGTGTACTCAAACTCTCGTATGCTTTTCGGTTTAGCGGCACAAGGCAATGCACCTAAAATGCTTATGAGCCTTAATAGCAAAGGTGTTCCTGTCAATGCGGTACTTTTCTCTGCCCTCATTACAGGGCTTTGTGTGGTGCTTAACTACTTTATGCCAGAAGATGCGTTTAAATTTTTGATGGCGCTTGTTGTTTCTGCCCTTGTAGTCAACTGGTTTATGATCAGTTTTGCGCATCTTAAATTTCGTTATGCGAAGATCAAAGAGGGTGTTGAACCTAAATTTAAAGCCTTTTGGTTCCCTTTTGGCAATATTCTTTGCTTACTTTTCTTTGTGGCGATTTTAGTCATTATGCTTTTCATTGATGGTATTAACATTTCTGTTTATCTCATTCCTGCATGGATAGCACTTCTTGCCATTGGGTATAAACTCTCTCGTAAATAATTCATTTTGTCTTCACATGTAAAACATTTACATGTGAAGATCTCCTCTATTTCAAAATGCACAAACTTTCCGCCTCGTAAGAGGCAAGCTTTAGTGCCACAGTGGCTAACGTAGGCTCTTGAGCTTTGCTTAAGAGTCGTGATTAAAAGAGTTTATTAGGAACTCTTTTAAATGGTTTATTAAGAGCGCTTCAAGTACAATCTAACATCTTATAATTAAAGTTGGCATATATGTTAGTGGGGCTCGCATTCTTTGGGATTTTAGTTGGATTTTCATCGGGGTTTTTTGGCATTGGTGGCGGAACAATTTTAGTGCCTGCACTCATCTATCTTGGCTATGACATTAAAATGGCAATTGGCATCTCTGTCATGCAGATGATATTTAGCTCTATGTTTGGTTCATACGTCAATTATAAAGGTGGCGTACTTCAACTAAATAGTGGAATTTTCTTAGGCATTGGCGCACTTTTTGGTGCGGCTGTGAGTGGCTTTATTGTTAAAGCTTTACCCCAAATTGCTCTTTTAATTCTTTTTGCTGTTATTTTGTTGATGTCAATTTATAAATTTTTTACAGCACCTATTGAGCCAAAAAGTACGCCAAATGAGTCGAAAGTTTTGCTTTTTGTCGTGGGCGTTGTTATCGGTGCTATTGCGATTAGTACAGGAACGGGTGGGGCTATTTTTTTAACGCCTGTACTTGTGGGCTTTATGAATTGGGATATTAAAAAGGCGGTTGGAACGACACTCTTTTTTATTATTTTTGGTTCTATCTCTGGGTTTATTAGCCTTTCAGCAAATGGTTTAGTCGACTATTCTGCAGGTGTTGCTGTGGGCATTGGCTCACTTATCGGTGTCTATTTTGGGGTTAAATTATCCCAACATGTTGAAAAAAAGGTGCAAAAACGTGCCCTTTTGATCTTGTATGTCATTATGTTTGTGTTAACAGTCAATAAAATTTTGAGCGAGATAAATGTCCTATGATAAAAATTTACGGTGCTAAAGAGAATAATCTTAAAAATATCGATTTAGAAATTCCCAAAAACAAGCTGGTTGTTTTTACTGGGCTGAGTGGCAGTGGTAAGAGTACGTTGGCGTTTGATACGCTTTATGCTGAAGGTCAACGCCGTTACATCGAATCCCTTTCGTCTTATGCGAGGCAGTTTTTAGATCGTGTGGGAAAGCCTGACGTTGAAAAGATCGAAGGGTTAACGCCTGCCATCGCGATAGACCAAAAGACAACGAGCAAAAACCCACGTTCAACGGTGGGAACGATTACCGAAATTTATGATTATTTGCGTTTGCTTTATGCAAGGGTTGGAAAACAGCACTGCCATCTTTGCGGCAAAGAAATTTCTCAAATGTCGGTGGCTGACATCATCGAGCAGGTTTTAAAACTTCCACCAGAGACCAAGCTTTCTATCTTAGCGCCCCTTGTGCGTGAGAAAAAGGGAAGCTTTGCAGATATGATCGAGTCACTTCGCCATAAAGGGTATGTGCGAGCACTTATCAATGGTGTTATGGTGCGTTTGGATGAAGAGATAGAGCTTGCTAAAACTAAAAAACATACGATTAAAGTCATCATTGACCGTGTGGTCGTGCGTGATGAAAACAGGGATCGTATTGCAACCGACATTGAAAAAGCGCTGTTGGAGAGTTATGGTGAAGTCGAACTTGACATTTCCAATGCCGATGAAGTAGGGCTTCCAACGTCACACATTCACTACAGTGAGCATTTAGCCTGTTTTGATTGTAAGATTAGTTTTGAACCGTTGGAGCCTCTTTCTTTTTCATTTAACTCACCCAAAGGAGCATGTCCAACATGCGATGGCTTGGGCATTCGCTACACGCTTGATCTTAAAAAAATCATCAATGAACATGTGAGTATTGATGAGGGTGCAATCAAAATATTTTACGGGTTTAACAAGAGTTTCTATGCGAAGTTCTTAGCGGCGTATTGCGAAGCAGCAGGTATTAATACACGTATTCCCTATGAAGAATTGGAAGAGTACCAACAACGCTCTATTTTGCACGGTGGCGTAGAAGAGGCGACCTTCTTTTGGAAAAAGCACAAACTGACGCGTAAATGGGATGGCGTCATTAAAATCGCATACGATATGCTCAAAGATGAAAAAGAGCTAGGCGATTATATGAGTGAGAAAACCTGCGATACGTGTGCTGGGTATCGTCTCAAAAAAGAGAGTTTGAGCGTACGTTTGGCTAAGAAAAATATTGCTGATATACTTGAATTCCCGATAGATCAATGTTTGGCATTTTTTCAAGATGAGAAAAACTTTGCTTCGATGAAAGCACAACACAAGATGATCGCAGAACCTATTTTAAAAGAGATTAAAGAGCGACTCTTTTTCTTATTTGATGTAGGGCTTGGGTACATTAGTCTTGGGCGTGATGCGAGGACTATTAGCGGTGGTGAAGCACAGCGTATTCGTATTGCATCGCAAATCGGTAGCGGTTTGACAGGTGTTATGTATGTTTTAGATGAGCCTAGCATTGGACTACATGAACGTGATACACTGAAGCTCATCCGCACCCTTCGCAGTTTACAAAAAAAAGGTAACTCTGTCATTGTCGTGGAGCACGATAAAGAGACCATTAAAACGGCGGATTTTATCGTGGACATTGGACCTGGTGCTGGTAAATTTGGTGGCGAAGTGGTCTTTAAAGGTACCAATGAAGAACTTTTAAAAAGCAATACATTAACAGCGCAATACCTCAATGGTACTAAGATTATTAACTACCGTGAAAACCGCAAACAAGAGCGTTGGATAGAGCTTAACAATGTCACCATCAACAACATCCAAAACCTCGATGTGAAAATTCCTCTGGGCAATCTCGTGGCGATTACAGGCGTGAGTGGTAGTGGTAAGAGTTCACTCATCCTTCAAACCCTGCTTCCTGTTGCCAAAGAGTATCTCAACCGTGCCAAAAAGGTTAACAAAGTGGCTGGTGTAGAGTGCATCGGTTTAGACCAACTTGATAAAGTTATTTACCTTGATCAAAGTCCGATTGGTAGAACACCACGCTCTAATCCTGCCACGTATACAGGCGTTATGGATGAAATCAGAGCGCTGTTCGCTAAAACCAAAGAGGCGCAAATAAGGGGTTACAGCGTTGGGCGTTTCTCGTTTAACGTCAAAGGTGGACGTTGTGAGAAGTGTCAAGGCGATGGAGAGATTAAGATAGAGATGCACTTTTTACCCGACATCATGGTCAAGTGCGATAGTTGTAGAGGGCATCGTTACAATGCACAAACCTTGGAGATCAAATACAAAGGTAAGTCCATCTCTGATGTACTCAGTATGAGTGTGGATGAGTCATATGAATTTTTCAAAGCCATTCCTAAAATTCACCAAAAAGTGCAAACCTTGGTTGATGTTGGTTTAGGCTACATCACGTTAGGTCAAAATGCCGTGACGCTAAGTGGTGGTGAAGCGCAACGTATCAAACTTGCTAAAGAGCTTAGCAAAAAAGACACAGGCAATACACTCTATGTTTTAGACGAGCCAACGACGGGTTTACACTTCGCTGATGTGGACAGACTGGTAAAAGTGTTACATCATCTCACAGATATGGGTAACAGTGTCTTGGTCATTGAACACAACATGGATGTCATTAAAAATGCAGATTATATGATTGATATGGGACCTGAAGGCGGAAGTTATGGAGGGCGTATAATAGCGATGGGAACGCCATTTGATGTGGCTAGAGATGCTGAAAAATCTGAAAGTTATACGGGGAAATTTTTGGCTTTAGAATTGGAATCAGAAAAAAAGTAACATAGTTTGTTCCTTTTTGTAACGTTTTTTATATGAATAAATGTCACTAACCTGTTTACATGTAAACCTACATAAGTTAGACATAATTTTTAACTATAATCGACTCATCTAAAATATAAAGGATCTTTCTTGGAACACACAGAGACTGTTGTAAAAAAGAAAAACTGGATGAGCTATACGATTAAAAGTTTAGCTTTTTGGGTTATTGTTGGAATTATTGCAGGTATTGCTCTTGGTATGATCAATCCAAAATTGGCAATCGAAGCAAAGCCAGGGATCGACTGGTTTATTCAAATTCTTAAGTGGTTGGTTGGACCAATTATCTTTTTAACGATTATCTCAGGTATTGTTGGACTTGAGAGTTTGAAAGAAGTAGGTTCTATCGGGCTTAAAGCGTTTATCTATTTTGAGATTGTGAGTACCTTTGCCTTAGCAATTGGTGTACTTTTCGGTAATATACTAGGTGCTGGAAAGGGTATGAACCTCTCTGTTGAGTCATTGGACGCAAAAAGTGTGGCTAAATACACCACCAATACAGGTGATGTAGGTTCTATTTGGTCTATTCTTAAAAATGCAATCCCAAGTGATCCAATTTCACCATTTTTAAATGGTCAAACACTGCAAGTTCTTGTAATGGCTCTTGTACTTGCTGTTTTAATTTCTGCATTTGGTGGAAAACATAAAGCGGCAATTCTTAAACCTCTTGAAACTGCTCAAAACTTTTTCTTCAAAATTTTAACGATTTTAATGTGGTTAAGTCCTATTGCTTCTTTTAGTGCAATGGCATTTTTGATCGGTAAATTCGGTGTTGCTTCATTAATTAACATGGCAAGTTTGTTGGGTGTTATGTTTGTTTCTGTTATTGTATTTGTCTTTGGTGTACTTGGTATCATTATGGCAATCTTTAAGATCAACATCTTTAAATTTATGCGATTTATCTATAAAGAGGTATTGATCGTATTTGCAACTTCTTCAAGTGAATCAGCATTAGCGCCATTGATGCGTCGTCTTGAAGCAGCAGGTGTAAGCAGAGGTACAACAGGTCTTGTTATTCCTACAGGATATTCATTTAACCTTGATTGTACAAACATCTATCTTTCACTTTCAATCATCTTCCTTTCTCAAGCGTTCAATATTCCATTGACGATTGGCGAAGAGTTGAGCATCATTCTTATTTTGATGATTACGTCAAAAGGTGCTGTTGGTGTTACAGGATCAGGCTTTATCGTTCTAGCAGGTACACTCTCTGCTATGGGTGGTGCAATTCCTGTGGTAACGGTTGCTGTTCTTCTTGGTGTTGATAAGTTTATGAGTGAGATGAGAGCGGTTGGTAACTTGTGTGGCAATGCCGTTGCTGCTGTTGTTGTCGGTGCTTGGGATAAACAAATTGATATGGAGAAATTCAAATATTCACTTGATCACCCAGAGAGTGTTGCTGACGCAATTCCAGGTTAATCAAACCTTAAATAAGGCAATGAGGTGTTACAAATACCTCATTGCCATCTTCTTTTTTAACACTTCTTTCCCTCTTTTGTTTAAAAAATCTCATTAAAATCTCTTTTGCTATGGCATAATAAATGAATATATCATAAAAAACTTTGCAAATACATCTAAGTTTATGTAGCAGTAAGTACGCGTTTATAGCGCTTGGAATGGGTTTAAAGTATAAAGGGTCTTCGTTGAGTAGTGTAAGCAAAAAAAAGGGACATAAAAAAGACTGGAAACATTACACCCTTAAAAGTCTAGCGTTTTGGGTTGTAGTGGCAATTATCGCAGGCGTTTCATTCGGTATCCTTGATCCTCAAATGGCAGTTAAAGCAAAACCCGGTATTGATTGGTTTATTCAAGTGCTGAAATGGCTGGTGGGGCCGATTATCTTTTTAACCATTATTACGGGTATCGTTGGACTTGAAAGTCTCAAAGAGGTTGGCTCAATTGGTATTAAAGCGTTCATTTACTTTGAAATAGTCAGTACATTTGCTTTAGCCATTGGTGTTTTATTTGGCAACATTCTTCGTCCAGGGGCGGGAATGAATCTTTCGGTTGACTCCTTGGATGCTTCGAGCGTTGAAAGTTTTACACAAGTGAAGCAAGAAGTGGGGTCGGCATGGACTATTCTTAAAAATGCCATCCCAACAGATCCTATTACACCGTTTCTTCAAGGTGACACCCTTAAAGTGTTGGTCATGGCACTTGTCCTTGCAATCTTGATCTCGGCATTTGGTGGGAAGCATAAATCTGCTATCTTAAAGCCATTAGAAAAAGCTCAAAACTTTTTCTTTAAAATTTTAACATTGATTATGTGGTCAAGCCCTATTGCAAGCTTTAGTGCGATGGCATTTTTAATTGGTAAATTTGGTATCGCTTCACTCATTGGTATGGCAAATTTATTGGGTGTTATGCTTGTTTCGGTTCTTGTCTTTACCTTTGGTGTGTTAGGCATTATTTTATGGTTCTATAAAATCAATGTTTTCAAATTTATGCGTTTTATTTCTAAAGAGGTATTGATCGTTTTTGCAACTTCTTCAAGTGAAGCAGCGCTCGCGCCATTAATGAGAAGATTAGAATCTGCAGGTGTTAGCCGAGGCACAACAGGTCTTGTTATTCCTACTGGCTACTCGTTTAACCTTGGCTGTACCAATATCTATTTGGCACTTTCGATTATTTTCCTTTCTCAAGCGTTTAATGTACCGTTAAGCCTGAGTGAACAGATGAGCATTATTCTTATCTTAATGGTGACCTCAAAAGGTGCTGTTGGTGTAACGGGTTCAGGGATTATCATTCTTGCGGGGACATTGTCTGCTATGGGTGGAGCCATTCCTGTGGCAACAGTTGCAGTTCTTTTGGGTGTCGATAAATTTATGAGTGAAATGAGAGCGGTTGGTAATTTGTGTGGAAATGCTGTTGCAACTGTTTTTGTTGGTGTTTGGGACAAACAAATTGATATGAAAAAATTCAAACGTGCATTGGATCATCCAGAGAGCGTTGAAGATACCATCCCAAGTTAATAAACTTAAGGCTAATGAGAGACCTCTCTCATTAGCTTTTTAACTAATCCGCGTTATAATCTTTAGCATGTTATAAAGAGAAATAAGATGCTAAAAAAGTTAGCCAAGCACTTCTTTCACTTCCTAAAAGCTTTTATCAAAGTTATTTTAAAACTCAAAAAACAGTACAAATCCTTACACGTAAAGGCGATTTTGTGAAAACACTTACCATCATTGATACCTTTGGTTTCTTTTTTAGAAACTATTATGCCCTTCCACAACTGCGTAATTCACAAGGGTTTCCTACAGGGCTTTTAACAGGTTTTGCAAATTTTATTTATGCGATAAAAAATGAACACGATACGGACTATTTGCTCTTTGCACTCGACAGTAAAGGGAAGAATTTTCGTCACACTATAGACCCTAACTACAAAGCAAATCGCCCTGAAGCCCCTGAAGATTTAAAAGCACAATTGCCTGTTGCGATCTCGTGGATCGAGAAGATGGGATTTAAATGTTACAAGGAAGAAGGATACGAAGCTGATGATGTCATAGCGTCTGCCGTTCGTTTTGCGAAGAGCCATGATATTAAAGTGCGCATTGTCACACATGATAAAGACCTCTATCAGCTTATTGATGACGGTCGAGTTGTGATTTATGATCCGATGAAAAAGATGGAAATTGATGCCGAAAAGTGTTTTGAAAAATTTGGTGTTTACCCCAATAAAATCAATGAATACCTCTCTTTAGTAGGGGATGTTGCCGATAATATTCCAGGGGTTAAAGGTATTGGACCCAAGGGTGCAAAAAAACTACTGGATGATTTTGAGAGTGTTGAAGGCGTGTATGAGAACTTGGCGCGTGTTTCAAATCCTCGTGTACAAACCATGCTAGAAGAAGGACGCGATAATGCTTTTTTGAGTAAGCAGTTGGTACGCTTGGATGATTCCCTCAACATTGCCGATAAGTTCGATTCTTTTCACTTCCCGTGTGATAACCCACTTATTAATATTGCAGATGAGTTAGAAAAATATGAACTACGCCACATGCTCTCTCGTGTACGTAATGAAGCGTCACATGTAAAACCAAAAGAGGTTGTAAATACGGGCTTTAAAGCGATTTTACTGGATGATACTAAAATGCTTTTTAACATCATAGACGGGATTGATGAAGACGCCATTGTCGCGTTTGATACTGAGACCAATTCATTGGATGCTTATAATGCAAAAATCGTTGGATTTTCTTTTGCGATCAATGCCCAGGAAGCGTACTATGTGCCTATAGCGCATCACTACTTAGGTGTTGGCGATCAGATCAGTTTAGCGGATGCCAAAAGAGCATTAATCATGCTATTGAACCATAAAGTTGTAGGACAAAATCTAAAATACGATCTTGCTGTCATAGAAAACAATTTTGGTATTAAAGATGTGCACATTTATGCCGACACTATGCTACTTGCATGGCTTCTTAATCCAGAAAATAACGTTGGACTTGATACCTTAGCCCTTCGTTTCTTTAATCACGCTATGGTGAAGTTCAAAGATGTTGTGGCTAAAGGTGAAAACTTTAGCACCGTACCGTTAGAAAAAGCCTGCGAATATGCCAGTGAAGATGCGTGGATGACACTTCGCCTTTACCACAAACTCCATGAAATGCTTGAGCCACATTTGCTTGATCTTGCCAAAGAGGTGGAATTTCCTTTTATTCAAACACTTATGAAGATGGAAAGAGAAGGCATCAAGGTCGATGGTGCTTATTTTGAAACACTTTTAAAACGAACGGATAGTGCTATTGAAGCTTTAAAAGCAGAGATTTTTGCTCTGTGCGAAGCTACTTTTAACCTGAACTCAACACAACAGTTAGGCGCAGTTCTTTTTGAACAGTTGGGACTTCCTACGGTCAAAAAAACCAAAACAGGTTACAGTACCGATGAAAATGTACTTAACGAGCTTTTAGATAAACATCCAAGTATTGCAAAAATATTGGAGTATAGAGAGCTTTACAAGCTTCGCTCAACCTACATTGAGCCATTGTTGAAACTTTCAAAAGAGTCTTCTTTGGGGCGTGTTCATACCTCGTTTATGCAAACAGGAACATCCACAGGAAGACTAAGCTCTAAAGATCCAAATCTTCAAAATATTCCTGTTAAAACAGAATTGGGGCGTGAGGTTCGTGGTGGTTTTGTGGCAAAAGAGGGCTATAAACTCATCGGCATTGACTACTCGCAAATCGAACTTCGGTTGTTGGCACATTTTAGTGGCGATGAAGCAATGGTAGAAGCGTTTAGAACAGGTAAAGATATTCATAAAGAAACAGCATTAAAACTCTTTGGTGAAGCAGAAGCCAGCGCCAAACGTAGTGTGGCAAAAAGCATTAATTTTGGTTTATTGTATGGTATGGGACCAAAACGTCTTTCTGAAACGATTGGCATTTCTACTAAAGAGGCGAAAAGTTATATTGAAAGTTATTTTGCAACATTTCCGACTATTAAAAATTTTCTTACGGGTATTGCTGAGAATGCGAAAAAAGAGGGTTTTGTTCAGACACTGCTTGGTCGAAAACGCTTTTTTGACTTTGAACATGCCAATGGTATGCAATACGCAGGCTACCTTCGTGAAGCGGTCAATACGGTTTTTCAAGGCAGTGCCGCTGATCTTATCAAACTCTCGATGAATAAAATTATGGCGACACTGGTGGATGATGAAGCAAAACTCTTACTTCAAATCCATGATGAGCTTATTTTCGAAGTGAAAGAGGAGAGGGCAGAAGCCTTTGCCACACAAGCGCAAAAAGTGATGGAAGAGATTTACACACTTGAAGTGCCTTTGAAAGTTTCCATTGCTATAGGCAATAATTGGGGAGAATTAAAATGATAGAAGTGTTGTTGTTGGCATTTGCACTTAGTATGGATGCTTTTGCTGTTTCTATTGGCCTTGGGGCTAAACAAAATGGTGAATACAGATCGCTAGCATGGAAGGCAGGAGCTTTCTTTGGTATTTTTCAAGCTATCATGCCTCTTATTGGTTATTTAGGTGGAAAAGGTGTTTTGGGTTTTGTAAGCAGTTATGCTTCGTATATTGCTTTTGGGCTTTTACTTCTTATAGGTGCAAAGATGATCTACGAAGGCGTCAATGAAGGCGTGGAAGAGGAAATTGCTAAGATTACCAATAAAATTATGCTCACATTAGCCATAGCAACAAGTATAGATGCGATGGCTGCTGGTTTTAGCTTAATGCTTTTAGAACTCAACCCCATACTCGCCTGTGGGATTATTGGGCTTACTACTTTCGTTATCAGTTTTATCGGTGTTTATGTAGGAAAACTAAGTGGTACATGGCTTGAAAGTAAAGCGGAGATTTTCGGCGGTGTAGTTTTAGTCGCAATAGGGTTTAGAATATTGTTTTTTTAAGAGAGTGTTTGTCCTTAGCCGTTGGCTAAAGACACACTTTTGTAGTTTTAGAATTTGTAGTTTAGCCCAACATAGTATTGAATGACCTTCTCAGTTTCAATCTTAATGTCCGCTTGATTTGTACCATCATCTATTGAGAATGTATCCTTTGCATCGCTAATCATATAACGGACACCTATTTCTAACTCTGTATTTTTGGTAACGGAGTATAGAAAACCAGCTTCTGGACCATAGTTAAAACCTTTTGGTTTATCAAGTCCAAGGTCTTTTGCAGTTTCATTATCATATTTACCTTTGCTATAAGAAGCATTGAGACCAATAAAAGGTGTAACAGCAGATTTATTTTTAAATAAGTAGTCATATCCTAAACCAAATGTATAAGATGATAAATCATCTTTTTTATTTTGATAAGATAAGTTTCCATAAATTCTACCGAAGTCAAAATATTTACCTACTTTGATACCTTCATAGGTGCTGTTAATAGTCTCTTTAGATTCCCCAGACGTATTAATTCCTAAGCTTGGGATATTTGCTGAACCAGAGGTTTTAGTATGCATACTCATACCACCAAATTCGCCACCTACAAACCATTCATTACCCGTTTCAGCTGCAACTAATGCAGATGAAGTGCCAATCATTAATAATGATGCTACGATCAAACTTTTTTTCATAAGAAAAACTCCTTTTTGTTTCAAACATCTAATTAAAGCATATCGATTAATTAATTTCAAATAGTTATTACTATGTGTAACGTAAGCTAGTATTCTATTTGCTATGTTGAAATGAAAATAAATATATAAAGAAAAATATTTTTTCATTCTGTGACGCGTTCTGTGACGCGAAAGGAATAAAATGTATGTAAAGTAATTCAAGCGATGCGTTAAAAATAAGCTTGAGTTGCTGAAAATATAAAGATGGTTTTGAAAATGACTAAAATTTTAGACACTTATTGTATTGAAAAATTCCATTGTAAAATTGGGAAAAATGTTAAAAGACTTCGTGAGCGTAAAGGTTATTCGCAGTTGGCTCTTTCTCAAGCGTTAGGGTATAAATCGGTTGGGCTTATCTCTCAAGCTGAGGTTTATCATAAGGGGCAACATTTTAATCTAGAGCACCTTTTGAAGATAGCGCATGTTTTAGAGTGTCCCATTGAAGATTTTTTTCAGGAAAGCGTTGGTGAATAGTTTTTAAGAATTTTCTCACACTGTTTATACTCAGGCATAAACTCATATACGCATTGCCAGAAGGCTTTTTGGTGGTGTTTGTGTTCGATGTGAGAGAGTTCATGGATGACGATGTAGGTAATGCACTCCAGAGGCAGTTGCGCAAGGCTGAGGTTGAAGCTTAGCTCATTGGTATGTGAGCAACTTCCCCACCGTTTTTTGGCTTTACGAAAGCTTATTTTAGAAGGCTTAACACCCATTAAAAAGCTCCACTCTTCAACAAGCCTCGTCACTAAAGGAACCGTTTTCTCTTTGTAAAAAGTTTCAGGTGTTTGTTTGGTATGCATTAAAATAGGCTCGCCCAAATAGAGCACTTTCCCTTCTGTTTCAAAGAGTTCTAGTACTGTCGTACGTGATTGTGCGGCTTTGACTTTTGAAAATATCCATTCGGCTTTTTGTACAACAAGAGAGTGAATATACTCTTTTGTATAAGAGGGCGTTTTAACAATGACCCCTTTGATAGGGTCAATTTTGATGTAGAGATGTTTAAGACGACGGTTCGTGATAATAGAGTAGCAAAGCGTTTCGCCTTGATACTCTATAAAAGCTTGCATTGCTTAGTTAAACCAACTTTTGATTTTATCAAATACGCCTTCAAACTTCTCATCTTTGTGCTTAGTCTCGATACCAAATTCTGCTTGGAGTTTTTCGAGTAACTCTTTTTGCTCTTTGGTAATTTTTTTAGGGTAACGAATTGAAATTTGTGCGATCATGCCACCCAGTTGATGGGTATGAACATTTTTAACACCCTCTTTTTTGAAAATAAACTGTTGTTTATCTTTTGCACCAAGAGGAAGCTCAAGCTCTGCTTCACCGCGAATCGTTGGAATTTTAATCGTTTGGCCCAGTGCTACTTGTGTGAAAAACACAGGCACTTCAATGTAAATGTCATCGTTATGGCGAACAAAATGCTCATCTTCTTTCACATGCACAAGGATGTAAAGATCGCCTTTTGCTCCACGCTCATCAATGTTACCACGACCTGCTACCCGAATGCGGTTGTTATTGTCAATACCTTCTGGGATATCAATAGTGACCTTGTCATCAACTTGACTAAAGCCTTTAGCATTACAGCTTGGGCATGGATTTGTTACAACACTACCTTTACCATTACACTCAGGACATGTTTGCGAGAATGTCATAAAGCCTTGGCGGTAGAATACCTGACCTTTGCCTTTACACTCTTTGCAGGTCGCTTTTGATTTGTCTTTGCTTCCAGTACCTTCACAGGTCTCGCAGGGCTTTTTATACGAAAAGCTAACCTCTTTTTTGGTGCCAAAAATGGCTTCATTAAACGCTAAAGTTACTTCAGCTTCAAGGTCTAGGTTATATTTTCTATTTTGTTTTGATCCGCCTCCGCCAAAACCACCACTGCTAAAGCCTCCACCAAAGACTGACTCAAAGATAGAGCCTAGGTCGCCCATAATGTCTTCATAACGCATATCGGAGAAGTGGCTAAAACCTTGTGAGTCGAGTCCTTGCTTACCATAACGGTCATAGGTTGAGCGTTTTTGCTCATCACTTAAAACTTGATAAGCTTCATTGATCGCTTTGAATTTTTCTTCAGCCTCTTTGTCCCCTTGGTTACGATCGGGGTGGTACTGTAGTGCTAATTTTCGGTACGCTTTTTTAATCTCTGCTGCATCTGCTGTTTTGGTAATTTCCAATATTTCATAATATTCTAAATCCACTATTTTCTCTTTATAGGTAAGTTTTTGAAGATCAAGATTTTATCAAAAAGTAGTTTAAATTTTGGTTGTTAAGGTACGTTAACAAACGGTTAAAGGCTGGTTAATAGCAGGGGTGTACTATTTCATCATAAAACTTTTAAGGAGTACACAATGAAAAAGACAATCTTAACACTAGCAACTTTAGTTGCGCTAGGCACTACCAGCGCTTTCGCCTTTGGTGGAGGTAACTGTCAAGGGATGCAATCTGAGATGGGAATGATGCAAGGCGGTGGCATGATGCAAGGTCAACAAGGTATGATGATGCATGGTAACAGAGGTGGCATGGGTATGTTTCAACAACTCAATCTCACGGATGATCAACGCCATAAATTAGAAGTTTTGCACAGTGAAATGAAACTGGAAATGACCAAACTTCGTGATCCTAAAATGGCAACCAAAATGCAAGATATGATGAGCGGTGACAGTTTCAATAAAAAAGAGTTCATCAAAATGCATAATGAGATGCATGAAAAAATGGTTGCTTTACAAGCAGACCATATGGAAAAAGTGTTTAATATTTTAACCAAAGAGCAACGTGCAGAGCTGAAAACTTTAATGGCGCAAAAACCACAAAAACCTGCTTCTGCAGCACCTGCAACGGCGCCTGCTAGTAAATAAAAGTTCAAATCTTCATCCCCTAAGACCTCTTCGGAGGTCTTCTCTTTTTAAAACACCCTCAAATTCTGTATAATTAACCTTATAAAAAATAACCCATAAGGTACCAAAAGTGATTAACGTCTTAATGATCGAAGATGATGCTGAGTTTGCCGAAATTTTAAGTGAATATCTTGCAAAATACAATATTAAAATTACCAATTTTGAAGACCCTTATTTAGGGCTTAGTGCAGGTGTTAAAAAGTACGATCTTTTAATCTTAGACCTTACTTTGCCTGGTATGGATGGTCTTGAAGTGTGTAAAGAAGTGGTAGCAAAGTATGATATTCCTATCATCATTTCTTCTGCAAGAAGCGACATTAGCGACAAAGTCATTGGCCTTCAAATCGGTGCAGATGACTATCTTCCAAAACCTTATGATCCTAAAGAGATGTATGCCCGTATTCAAAGCTTGATTCGTCGCTATAAAAAAAGTTCATCTCCTGAAGAGCAGCAAAGTCAAAGTGTCTTTTTAGTAGATGAAAAACGCCATGAAATTTCTTTTAAAAATGAAGTTTTAAATTTGACACCAGCAGAGTATGAGATACTCTCTTACATGATCAAACAAAATGGGTTTTCGATCTCTCGTGAACAACTGGTTTACAATTGCAAATCCCTCAAAGATAAAGGCTCAAAAAGTTTAGATGTCATTATTGGACGGTTGCGAGCAAAGATTAATGATGACTCAAAAAGCCCTGAATACATCCACTCGGTTCGAGGGATTGGGTATAAGCTGGTTGGATGATTAAAAATTCAATTTTAAACAAGATCAGCGCGATCTTTTTTCTCTCACTTTTTTTGTTAGCAATGTTTTTTGCTCTTTTGTTGGAACATCAGAGTGATAAAAACTTAGAAAATATGAAACAACGCCAAATTCAATCGGTCAATTATCTTTTGGTCATGTATCGAAACAACGTGCAACCAGGCGACATTGAAGAGTACTTCAATAATTTTGGACTCAAAAAAGTTTCGAGTAAACATTTACGCGATTCGGTACTGGCAAGTGGTGTCGTGATTTTTCAAAAGCTCTCTCCCATTAGTCGTTTTTCATCCATCGTTTATAATGATCGCTATTACCTTTTTATCGATAATTTTGAGTCAAGTGTTTTGTTGGAAAGCCAAGAATACAAAAATTTTAATGAGAGTTTATGGGTTGTATTTGTCATTGCATTGTGTATTTTACTCTATATGTATGTTTCTATTTTTAAAAGCATTGCACCACTTAAGACACTAAGCTCTCAAATACGAAAATTTGCTTGTGGGGATTTAAGCATTGAATGTAAAAGTGAATCAAATGATGAAATTGGTGAAGTTGCCAATGAGTTTGATCGTGCTGTTAAAAAAATAAGTGATTTGGTCAATGCAAGACAGCTCTTTTTGCGTACCATTATGCATGAGCTTAAAACGCCCATTGGGAAAGGGCGCATTGTAGCAGAGATGCTTGAAGATGCCACAGCGAAAAAACGTCTTGTGGGTGTTTTTGGAAGACTCGATATGCTCATTTCAGAGTTCTCAAAAATTGAGCAAATCACATCTAAACGTTATGAGCTTACACTTCATGAGTATTCGCTCATGCATGTTATCGATCAAGCGGTTGATCTTTTGATGTTAGATGAGAAAAAATGCGAAGAGCAAGTCCATGTTGAGGGTGATTTTGATTTTAAAGTGAATGTTGATTTTGATCTGATGGCATTAGCACTCAAGAATTTGATGGACAATGCAATGAAACACAGTCTCAATCACAATGTGTTTATCAAAAGTAAAGATCAAACGGTGATTATTGCTAATGAGGGTGAACCTCTTAAAATGTCGGTTGATGAATATTTTCAACCGTTTGTATCTGGCTCAAAAGCGTGTGGTAGCGGGCTTGGACTTGGGCTTTACATTGTTAAAAACATTATTGCACAACATGGGTTAGAAGTGGTTTATAGCTATGAAGAGGGGTACCATCAATTTAGTATCGATTTTTCCAAAGGATGCGCTGTATGATGCGAGGATTAGAGAAGTTCAATAAACTTGTCGAGGCATTTGAAAAACTCCCCACCGTTGGGCGAAAATCCGCTGTAAGGTTTGCATATCATTTGGTATTAAGCGACACATTTTCTGCTATGAAACTTGCCAATGCTATTGAAAGTGCCATTAAAAGCATTCGTAAATGTGAGAGGTGTGGCGCACTTAGTGAGCATGAAATTTGCGACATTTGTCTGGATGAAAGACGTGATGTCCAAAAGCTCTGCATCGTTGAAAGTGCTAAAGATATTTTTGTATTGGAAGAACATAAGCTTTTTGATGGGCGTTATTTTGTTCTTGGTGACTTAGAAGAAGAGACTTTGGAAAGGCTTGAGAGCATTGTTAAAGAGGGTGTTAAAGAGATGATTTTTGCGTTGACTCCTTCAATGGCAAGCGATGGGCTTATCTTATTTATCGAAGATAAGCTCAAAAACCATACCCTTCATTTCACTAAAATTGCCCAAGGTGTTCCTACTGGCGTACATCTTGAAAATGTCGATATGCTCTCTTTATCCAAAGCACTTGAGTCTCGTACTAAAACTTAAGAACGCATCGATTCTTCAAAAAAGACGTAACGATTTTTGCCAAGTTGCTTTGCATGGTACATTGCTTTATCGGCATTTTCGATAAGATTTTCTGTATCTTCGATCTCCTGATGATAAAAACTCACCCCGATGCTAGCGCTTACATTTAAGGTAATATTATCAATGGCTATGGGTGTATTCAGTATGTCAATAAAGCGTTGTAAAATAGGCTCGCACATCTCCATAGATTTTAGATCACTTAAAAGCACGAGAAATTCATCGCCACCTAACCGTGCGACTGTTTCATTTTGGCGGATAATTGACGTGATGTATTGTGATACAATAATGAGAAGTTTATCGCCCATAGCATGACCATATGTATCGTTAATTGCTTTGAAACCGTCCAAATCGATATAGACAACAGCTAGATAGGTCTGATAACGCTTAGACTCAGCAATAGCTTGCAATAGTCGATCTTTAAGTAAAAAGCGGTTAGGTAAAGCGGTGAGTGCATCATGTTGGGCAAG
Source organism: Sulfurospirillum sp. (assembly GCF_036802865.1). Lineage (NCBI taxonomy): Bacteria > Pseudomonadati > Campylobacterota > Epsilonproteobacteria > Campylobacterales > Sulfurospirillaceae > Sulfurospirillum > Sulfurospirillum sp. The sequence goes on from NZ_DAIRVK010000001.1 coordinate 606,250, forward strand.
ATGTTCGAGTTCTTTTTCATGTTCTTTAATACCGCTAATATCTGTAAAAAGTGCTACAAAATGCTGAATTTCCCCTTGAGTATCTTTTATAGCACTGATAGTGATCATCTCCGCATAGATGCTACCGTTTTTATTGCGATTCCAAATCTCACCTTTCCAATTTCCTTTGGTCAAAATACTCTCCCACATCATTTTGTAAAAAGAAAGATGTTGACGTCCCGATTTAAGAATGCGAGGATTTTGACCAATAATTTCTTGCATACCATAACCACATGAATGACAGAATGCATCATTCACTTCAATAATGGTACCATTGGGATCGGTAATAATAATGCCTTCTTTGGAATGGGTAAAGACATTGGCTGCAAGTTGTAATTTGGCATCATTTTGACTTTTTTCAATTGCAAGAGCTATAAATTCGACATCATCTTCAATAAGCTTGCGCTCTTTGTTACTGAGCGTTTGGCGATCCATAGTGCAAAGTAATAAAACTCCTAGAGAAGTACGAGATGAGGTATATATAGGTACAATCCAATAATAGTAAGAGGGATTAAGTTGAAATTCTTGCGCTTTTTGACTCCACTCTAGCCCTATTTCAAGCAAGTTAAATGACTGAATTGTAGTGGGCAAAGATTGAAGGAGCGAGAATAGTGTCGCATCCAATTTTGTGCGCTTGAGTAAAGCAAAACTTTCTTGATCTAATCCTTGAGAGGTTGCGCCAAGGTAGAAGTTTTGCTTGCTCTCTTCCATTAAAATAATGCTACCTGAAATGCGTTTAAGATCAATGGTTTGCAACTCTTCAATCATGACATGTAAAATGGAGGGGAGAGGTTCTTTGTGTGCAAGCATCTGTAAAAGATGTTTATGATGTGCTTCGCAATGTTGTGCATATTTTTCATCATGAATATTAGCAATAACGGCAACAGCACCAATTTTTTCACCTTGAGTGTTGTAGAAAATACGTCCTGTAAATCGTCCCCAAAAATAGCTTTTATCGCTACGCACGTAAATACGTTCTAGTTCTATTGAAGGAATTTGATTAGAGAGTAAAGCGATAAGCCTATGCTCACTCTCTGTCTTTTCGCTTGAATGCACAAGATCAAGGTAGTTTATATGTTCTATAAGTTCATCAATCGGGTATAAAAACATCTCAGCCATGCACTTATTCGCATGCGTAATTTTTCCGTCCATATTGATGAGAAAAATAGCTACGCTTGACGTATCCAGTATATGTTTAAAGAGATGATCTTGCTCAAGAAATTTTTTCTTAATTTGACTTAAGGAAGTATATTGTGAACGTTTAAAAAATGAAAATAGTGTGTTAAAAACATGAGAAAAAAAAGACATTATCTCTCTTTATATGGAATTGTTATTTGGATAAAATTTGCTAGTGTAGCATAAAAATAAGGTTTTTTTGGTATTGGTTATTAAAAAAAATAATAATAATATAAATTAATATTAAATTTATTTTTATTATTTTTCTCCTATACAAATAATTGATTTAAAGGCTCATATAATAGGGATTATGAGTATAAAATAGAAATATAATTGCTAATAAACCTATTAAAAAAAATATACGAGTGACATTTTAAATTCCTTATAATATACAGTAGATATTCTTGCTTTAAAGAAATTTTTATTTTAATGCTTAAACATAAAATTAGAGTATCAATACGCTTTTTATTTATGATTTCTTAAAAAGAAGCATGTTTTACAAAGTTGTTTATCGAGGTATAAAGTATAATTTTCGGTTTATCCCTTTTTGGCTTCTTTTACCATTCGATCTAAAATGGTAAAAAGCTCTTTGCTCTTGGCTTCCACTATTCTAAAATTTTCCAAGATAGTTTCAGATTCTTCAACACAATTCCCTTTTGCAATGCAGCTTAAAGAGGCTTCAACTTTATCGTGAACAGTGTGATGAGGTGCATCAAGAAGAGTGTAACTTGCAACATTACCAAATGATTTTTTACCATCACCCGTTTCGTACCATTTCCCCAATCGGCATTGGTGATGATTTACAAACGTTGTTTTTTCTTCATTATGAAAGAGTGAACTGTAAGCATTCAGTTTGAAAATAATATGGTCAATCTTAGCCAGCTCGATGAATATATCATAGGAAATAAAAAGATTTTCATGGCGAATAGCATTGGCATTGGTTGTAAGTTCTTGCAAATCTTCCTTGAAACGTTCAACTTGATTAACAGACTCTTTAACATAGGTTTCAGTACTTTCACTGCTCTCTACCATTGTTTCAGCATTTTGTTTCAGTATGTTGATGGTTGCTTCAACCTCAGTGGTTGCTTTTTGGGTGCGTTCGGCTAGCTTTCGTACTTCATCTGCAACAACAGCAAAGCCACGTCCATGTTCTCCGGCACGAGCGGCTTCGATGGCAGCATTAAGGGCAAGAAGGTTGGTTTGGTCTGAAATATCTTTAATAAGTGCAATGACCTGTTCAATTTCATGGGTATTTTGATTAACACCTTCAGCATTGGTACGCGTATCATCAATTTTTTCTACGATCTGAGTCATAGAAGTTATGATTTCATGGGTACCCTGATGAACTCTTCCTACCACAATGGAAGTTTGATCGTTGAGATTTAAAATATTTTGTAAGGTATTAATGGTTGTTTGCATAGACGATTGTATGTCAAGACTTCCATGAATGGCACCTGCACTCATCAAATCGGTGAGTGATATCATTAACTCTGAGCGTTTCATATGTTGATGAATTTGTTCATGTGCTTCTTTAATTTTGGTCTCTTCTTCTTGCGCTAAAGAGACACTTTTTTCAAATTTATCAAAGAGCAGATTGAAGTGTTGAGATGTTTGTGCTATCTCATCATTACTTTCAATTGGTAAGCGTCTGGAAAGATCGCCTTTTTCCGAAGCAAGCGCTGCTGCAATACTTTTAAGTCGATTAATATTTTTAAGAATAATCGTATTGGTCAAACCTAGAGTCGCAAGAAGTATAAGGATACCCAACAAAGCAGATAAACTCATAATAATAAAACCTCTTGTCAATGCCCCATTAGCGCTCTCTTCATCATTTTGAGCTTGCTCATTTGCCATTACAACAAGTTGGTCAATGTATTGTCGGTGTTGATCATATAAGTTTTTAAGTTCACCCAAAAGAAGAGTTTGTGCGGTTTCTTTATCATTTTTTTCAAGTGCTGGAATAAATTTAGTTTCACTCATTTCAAAGTAATTCAGTGCGGAATTTTTGATCTCATTGGTAACCAATTTTTTCATTATAGATTCAGCATCACTGCTATTCCAATACGCTTGACGCTCCATAAAATCTTTTTTCAAAGTGTTCAATTTTGCTTTGAGTTCACTCATATTGCTGGGATTGCTGTTAAGCATTTCGTAGTTGACAAGCCGTGCTTCTATTATATATTCAGGTGGAGGCAGAATGTCAGCTAAAAGGTCTTTGGAAAGGATTATTTTCGTATAGAGGGATCCTTTGATTTGTACGGTTTGAATCGTCATAAATGAGATGCCAATAACCAGCAAAACTACCAATGTGCTTATGATAGCTGCCATGATTAAGCGAAGTCGAATACTCATAGAAGGCCTCCTTATGGACAAAAAAACATATATAAAACCTTGAAAATATGCATAAAGTATTCCGAAGAGAATAAGAGTTAATTTTGAAGTTTAAAATTTATTCATACTTCCTTGTTATAATTAAAATTAATACGTAAAAAAGGAGTTAATGCAATGAAATGCCCAGTATGTGGAACGGTTGACCTTTTAATGAGTGAGAGATCAGGTGTTGAAATAGACTATTGTCCTCAGTGTCGCGGTGTATGGTTGGATCGTGGTGAATTGGATAAAATCATTGAACGTTCTCTCCCTTCGGTTGCGGCTACTCCTGTAAATCAAAACTATGAACGAGCTGAAAAATCACATCATAAAGAGTATTCTCACAATAAGTCATATGAGCAACAAGGTCATTATAAGAAGAAAGAGAGTTTTTTGGGACAACTTTTTGATTTTTAAATGAGAAAAGGAAGTTTACTTGTAAACTTCCTTTGTACTTTAGTGCGCGTATTGTTTTCGAAGTTCTTTTTTGTCGATTTTCCCAACACTTGTTTTATCAATTTTTTCAACAAATTTTATTTTTAAAAGCATACTTTCCCTTGCCATAATTCCCTTTTTAATGAACTCTTTTGCATGAATAAGCAACTCTTTTTCATTTACGCTTTTATTGGCATCAACAACCACAAGTGCAAGAGGTCGCTCTCCCCATCGGTCATCTTCGACACCAATAACGGCAACTTCTCTGATATGAGGATGTTGATTGATAATGTCTTCAAGCTCTAAAGAAGAGACCCATTCGCCACCTACTTTGATAATATCTTTAACTCTATCGGTAATTTTTATATAGCCTTTGGCATCAACATTTGCCATATCTCCCGTATGTAAGTAGCCTCCATGCCAGAGAATTTCAGAGTTTTTTTGATCTTTAAAATAGCCTTGAGTTAGCCAAGGAGAGCGTACGACGATTTCGCCTGTGCTAATGCCATCCCTGGGGAGGGATTTCATCGTCTCATCAACAACGTGCATCTCTACAAGTCCCATAGGACGACCTGTTTTGATGCGAATATCACTTTGTTGCTCATCATCCAGTTCTAACATCTCAGGTGTGAGTTGAGCAAGGCTGAGAATAGGGCAGGTCTCACTCATGCCGTATCCTGTAAACATATCAATGCCCTTTTTTAGGGCTTCTTTACACATTGCCTTCGGAAGAGCTGCCCCACCTATAATGACTTTCCATCCTTTAAGATTCACGTCATTTATTTTGGGAGAATTAAAAAGCATATGCATGATGGTTGGAACACAGTGCGAGAAAGTGACCTTTTCTTTGTCGATAAGTTCTAACAATACGTCTGGCATATAACGCCCTGGATAAACCTGCTTGACACCTAGCATCGTTGCCACATAAGGCAATCCCCACGCATGTACATGGAACATTGGCGTGATCGGCATATAAACATCGTCTTGGTGAAAGCTTCCTTGTTTTGGGGCACTTCCCAGTGTTGAAAGAACACCCAGTGTATGAAGAACGAGTTGACGATGGGTGAAGTAAACGCCTTTGGGAAGTCCTGTCGTTCCTGTGGTATAAAAAGTCGTTGCACGTGTGTTTTCACTAAAATCAGGAAAGTCAAAAAAGTCACTCTCTTTTGCAAGAAGCTCTTCGTATTCACCTTTTACATGTAAAGAGGTTGGAGGAATTTTTTCATCATCCGATAAAACAATGAAGTTCTCCACATCGAGCCTTCCTTTAATCTGCTCAAGTACAGGTAAAAAATCGGTGTGGGTCAAAATAACATCATCCTCGGCATGGTCAATCGTGTAGAGGATTTGTTCTGGAGCAAGACGAATGTTGATGGTATGAAGCACCGCTCCAAGCATAGGGATAGCAAAATAACACTCCAAATAACGGTGCGAGTCATAATCCATCACAGCAACCGTATCGCCTGCTTTAACGCCCATTGATGTTAGCATATGAGCGAGCTTATGAACGCGTTTTTTAAAAGTCGCATAGGTAAAACGCTTTTCACCACGGTATACAATTTCTTGGTTTGGATCACAATAAATGGGAGCGTTGAGAATATGTTTAATCAGTAGTTGATAGTCGTGTGCATAAGGGTTTGTTAGTGTCTTTTCAAGTTGCACTATCTCTCCTTTAGGAAGATTTAGAGTTCAAAAGCAGGACGCATGTGTGCTTCAATAGTTTTAAAGTCGTAATGCTTGGAGAAAAAAAGATTGAAGGCAAGGACTCCTTGGTACAAAAGCATCTCTTTGCCATCTTTACAGGTAAGCTGACAGCTTCGTGCAAGTTCCAAAAAAGGGGTTGGTTTATTGTAAATGACATCAAAAGCATATTTTGCATTTTTAAAAATCGTTTTTAAAAGCTCTTTATCGCATGGGTACTCTTCATCTTTCAAGCCAGCAGAAGTGGTATTGATGATGAGGTCGTAAGGCATGGGTGAGAAGGTTTCCCATGTTTTACATGTAAAGCCTTTCGCCTCAAAAAATGCCAGTCTGGAAGCAGAACGGTTGAGAATAGTAGCTTCAATATCGCGTTCTTTTAAAATCACAGCAATCGCTTTAGCTGTTCCACCTGCTCCTAAAATGAGAGCATTTCGAATGTAGCCAAAACTTTTTATGGCTTCAAAAAAACCTTCTGCATCGGTGTTGTATCCGATGACACGCTCACCTTCTCGCACCAAGGTATTCACCGCACCAATCTCTTTAGCAATGCCACGTACTTCATTGCATTGCACAAAAGCTACTTCTTTATGCGGGACAGTCACATTGGCACCTGCCAGTCCCATAGCATGAAATGTTGAAAGAAGTTTTTCTGGCTCTGTGATGGCTTTGCGAATATAACAACCATCCAGCTTTAAAGCTTTGAACACGGTGTTATGTAAACGTGGAGAGATAGAGTGTGCAACAGGATCGCCAAAAATACTAAAGAGCAACATGTTATATTACGCTTTAAGGTCATCTAAAGAGCTGGTCATCGCTCCTAATTTATTGGTCACTTCTAGGTACTCAAGCTCTGGTTGACTGTCGGCTACAATGCCCGCACCTGCTTGAAAAATGATTTTGTCATCATCTAAATAGGCTGTACGAATCATAATACAACTGTCCATATTACCATCAAATCCAAAATAACCCGCAGCACCACTGTAAAAGCTACGCTTTAAGCCTTCAAAATCGCTGATAAGCTCCATAGCCCTAATTTTAGGTGTTCCAGTCATCGTTCCAGCGGTAAAGGTGGCTGCAAAAAGATCAAACATATCATGCTTTACATCGAGTGTTGCTTCGATGTCGCTGACCATGTGCATCACGTGGGAGTAACGCTCCACACGCATCATCTCTTTGACTTTGACACTGCCCACTTTGGCGACACGTCCAAGATCATTGCGTCCAAGATCGATGAGCATCAAATGCTCAGCTCGTTCTTTCTCATCGCCTAGCATCTCTTTCTCGTAAGCTTGGTCTTTCTCATACGTTGAACCACGTTTGCGTGTTCCTGCAATTGGACGAAGTAAAACATGCCCATCTTTGAGTCCTACCATGACTTCAGGGGAACTGCCGATGATGGCAAACTTAGGATAGGAAAGGTAAAACATATACGGAGATGGATTTTTTTGGCGTAAAATACGGTAAAAACTCAGGCGATCAATTTTCGTGTATTGGGTAAAACGGTTGGACATTAGGATCTGAAAAACATCTCCACTGCGAATCATCTCTTTGGATTTATCGACCATGTCAAAAAAATGTTCTTTAGAAAAAGCAAAAGAGCCTTTGGATTTATCGACATGAGCCGTTTGAATAGGAATATAAATGTGTGGCTCTTTGAGTGTATCTTCGATTTTATCCATTTGCTCGGCAATGTTTGGTACAAAAGTTGTTAAAATAAGTGTATTGGACTTATGCGAAAACGTACAGACGAGTTTTGGTCGCATAAGGTCAATATCAGGGATATTGATTTCATCTTTGAGTGGATCCATATGGGCTTTCAAACGTGGCTCAAAAATCTTCACCGCATCATAACCGATATAGCCGATAAATCCATCGACAAAACCAACACCTAACTCTTTGGCTTGATTTTGATAGAGCGATTTATCCAGTTCAGCATAGCGTTTTTTGAGGTATGTAAAAGGATTTGTACCCAAATCATGTGTAAAGCCTGATTCATCAATATGTACACTTGTATTGTTTTGGTGAATGACGCGTTCGCGTGCACCAATAAAGAGAAAGCTAAAGTTGCCATCATTGTTGTTGATGGCACTTTCAAACAAAAAGCAGAGCTCACCGTCAAAGTAGCTCTGCAATTTTGCAAAGATCGTAATCGGGGTGAGCTGATCGAAAAGAATTTTACGAGAGGCTAGCACCTTATTTCACCCTATAAATAAATGCATTTTTATTAACACTTGAACGAATAAGACTAAGCGCGCTTTCTGCTTCTGCTGAAGTTGCATAAGGTCCAATAAGCAGTTTAACTACGTTGTTGCCATTGACCACCGTTGAGTATTGTTTACACTCAAATCCTTTAGATTTGATGTCATTCAACTGTTTCGCATCAGGAGCCGTTGCTACAGCACCAACTTGAACGTAAATACCAGGCGTTACATTGCCACTTTTGGACGAAGCACTTGCACTTGGACTTGATACTTCCGTACTACGAAGTAACGGTTGTGTTTTAGGTTCTTCTTTTACTTTTGCAGGTGCCGCTTCTTTAACCTTTGCAGGCACTGTCTCTTTTACAGGAGGCGTAACAGGTGCTGTTGTCTCTTTTGGTTTGACATCAGAGCCTTTTGCATCTTCTTGTTTTTGTGCTTCTTTTTCTTTAAGGGTTTTGATCATATCTTCAAAACTCTCTTTTTTAGGGTTCTCTTCAATAATTGGCACTTGTTTAAAGAGTTGATCATCTTTCGGAATTTGTGTCTCTTGCGTTGGTTCTGGTGGTAAAATTAACTTAGAAGTATCCTTTTCACCTTTGTTTGCTACTTTCATGCTTGCAAGTGCGACTAAAAAAACAAGAATCAAAAAAGCAACTAAAATAAGGATACGCTTCATTTTAAGGGTTTTATTGTCCCCTTTTTCTAATACAATATCGCTGAGCTCATTTCTATTTTCCATCGTTTCTCCTTAGACTGATGTTAGACTACATATGCTTCGACCAAGAAGCGCCTCGCTCTTTTTGGTACAAGTCATAAGGCAGTGCTAAAATGTTAAACTCTTTTGGAAGCTCCTGCGTTGGGAACATCCTCCACTCACGTGGAAGCTTTTGCGCAAGCTTTGCTGAGAGCATTTTAGCGATCTGATACCCCTCTTGTAAGGTAGTATGACCTTTATGAACATACAAATGCAGATGACCCTCAGTTTTACTTTTATACGCAGTAAAATTGATGAATCCCTCTTCTCTAAGCAAAAGCTGTGCCCTATGCCAAAATCGCTCGGTATTTCTTCCATTATAGTCGAAAACAATGTTTTCGACTTTGTCAAAGCGGTTAATCAACGAGTGAGCAACGGTGATTTTCCCATCAAGATGATCTTTGATAATACTGTTGCTCAAAGGCTGATCAATACGCTCATACTTATCAAAAAAGACTCTCCCGCCAAAATCAATCTTTTGGACAATATTGTCACGTTTGATCCAATAGTGATCCGTAATCATTTTGATGAGAGAGACGTCAATATTGTACATAATTTCCCTTAGTAGGTTGGTCTGTCATAAATAATAAAATTGCTTGCTAACGCTTTCATTTCGTCTTTAATCTTTGCGTGTAATGCTTCATCGTTGATATTATCAAGGACATCTGCAATTTTGTTTGCAATGATTTCAAACTCTTTCTCTTTCATACCACGTGCTGTAAGTGCAGGTGAGCCAATTCTAACACCGCTGGTGACAAATGGACTTCGTGTTTCACCTGGAACGGTATTTTTATTGACAGTAATACCAGCGCGACCAAGAGCAAGATCCGCCTCTTTACCGCTAAATTCTTTGTTGAGGAAAGAGACAAGAACCATATGATTGTCCGTACCGCCACTGACAAGATCATAACCTCTTTTTGTAAGAACTTCACCTAGAACTCTTGCATTGGCACGCACTTGTTTTGCATAAGCTGTCCATTCAGGTTTCAAGTTTTCAGCAAAACCAACGGCTTTAGCGGCGATGACATGTACCAATGGACCACCTTGAATGCCAGGAAAGATAGCGCTATTTACTTTTTTGGCAATTTCTTCGTCATTGGTAAGAATGATACCACCACGAGGACCTCGAAGTGTTTTGTGTGTTGTCGATGTAACAACATGACAATGTGGGAATGGACTTGGATGCTCACCCGCAGCAACTAAACCAGCGATGTGTGCAATGTCTGCAAAAAGGTATGCACCTACTTCATCTGCGATCTCTCTAAACTTGGCAAAGTCAATTTGTCTAGCATAAGCACTTGCGCCGCAAATAATCATTTTAGGTTTAACAATATGGGCAATCTCTCTTACTTTATCATAGTTAATGCGACCATCAAGCTCAACACCGTAAAAGAAACTTGAATAGGTTTTACCTGAGCTACTCACTTTTGCACCGTGTGTTAAGTGACCGCCGTGGCTTAAATCCATACCTAAAATTTTGTCGAATGGATTAAGAAGCGCTTGATACACACCTTGGTTTGCTTGACTACCTGAATTTGGTTGAACATTGGCATAGGTACAGCCGAAAAGTTTACAGACTCTATCAATCGCAAGTTGTTCAACAGCATCTGCAAATTCACAACCACCGTAGTAGCGTTTTGCAGGATAGCCCTCAGCGTATTTGTTGGTGAAAACACTACCCATTGCTTCCATAACAGCAGGGTATGTGAAGTTTTCACTGGCGATCATCTCAAGATGGTCGCATTGGCGGTGCAACTCTTTTTCAATTATGTCGTAAACAGCGGGGTCAACATTTTTTAAAATACTCATTTTTCTTCCTCATCGTTTTGTGTTTGTTCATCATTATCATTCAGCGGCTTCATAGCTGGGAAAAGAATAACATCTTTGATCGATTGCTCATTGGTTAAAAGCATCGTCAAACGATCAATTCCTAGTCCTTGTCCTGCTGTTGGTGGTAAGCCATATCCTAGTGCTTGAACATAGTCTTCGTCCATTTCATGGGCTTCATCATCACCTGCATTTTTAGCCTGCAACTGTTTTGCAAATCGTTCGTATTGATCCAGAGGATCGTTTAGTTCGTTAAATCCATTGGCGATTTCTCGCCCGGCAATGAAGAGCTCAAAGCGCTCTGCAATGTTAGGATTCACTTCACTTCTACGTGCTAGCGGGCTAATTTCAATAGGGTAATCAATAATAAATGTTGGATTAATCAGTTTTTCTTCAACAAAAAGATCAAAAAGCTCTTCATAAAGTTTACCAAGGCTAAAGTTAGCATCAACGCTAAATCCCTTGTCCGTAATATACTTAACAATTTGAAGACGGTCATCTAAAATTTCATCAGGGACGCCACCGATTTCTGAGAGTGCCGCTCTAAAGGCAATTTTATGGAATGGTTTTGAAAAATCAATTTCGATTTCGCCATAAGGAAGCTTACGTGGAAGTTTGAGTTTTTTAAGCAATACATCAAACATTTCTTCGGTTAAATGCATTAAATCATGGTAGTTGTGGTAAGCCCAGTAAAATTCAATCATCGTAAATTCAGGGTTGTGCGTTTGATCCATACCTTCGTTTCTAAAGTTACGGTTAATTTCAAAAACAGCTTCAAACCCACCCACAACGAGACGTTTAAGGTAAAGTTCAGGTGCAATTCTAAGATAACGATCCACTCCTAAGGCATTGTGATGGGTAACAAATGGCTTAGCATTGGCGCCCCCTGCAATAGGATGCATCATCGGTGTTTCAACTTCTAAAAAGTCGCGCTCTTCAAAGAAATGGCGGATCTCACTTACAATTTTACTTCTGATTTTAAAGGTTTTGCGTACATCTGCGTTCATGATCATGTCAAGGTAGCGTTTTCTATATCGTAATTCTTTATCTTGCAGACCATGGAATTTTTCAGGCAATGGAACAATTGACTTGGTTGCGACTTCTAACGCTTTAACATGTAAAGAGAGTTCGCCTGTTTTGGTGACAAATGGAAAACCTGTTACGCTGATGATATCACCGACTTCAACCAGTTTTTTTGCTTCATCAAACCACTCTTCGCCAATGGATTCACGGCTAAAATAGATTTGTAATATGCCTTGTTCATCTTCAATTTTTGCAAAAGCAGCTTTACCCATGTGGCGCAAAAATTTGATACGTCCTACAACGGTATTGTTCTTGTTTTCATCGCGTTTGAGTTCACTATCAATGACGTACTCATAGCATTCTAAAAACTCTTTGGTGCTGGTGTCTTTTATAATATTGTGTCTGTACGGATTACGGCCAATCGCTTGGAGCGCTTTTCCTTTTTCGATACGTTGTTGTTGGTATTGGTCTTGAAATATCAAATCTTTTCCTCTTCTCTAGGGTTTACTTTTCTTTAGCACATTCTTCGCAAAGACCGCGTAATTGCATCAAATGGCTGGTAATTATGAAACGATTCGCTTGTGCGATTTCGAGTTGCAGTTGTTCAATTTTATCATTTTGAAATTCGATAATAAGACCACAGCTTTTACAGATCATGTGGTCATGGTGCGGTTTGTTTGCAAGCTCAAATTTTTTACCTGCGACACCAAAAGAGATCGAAGTGACCATATGAGACTCTTCTAAAAGGTTAAGCGTACGGTACACGGTAGCAATCCCAATATTGAGTTCGGGGTATGTACTTTTTAGAAAAATATAAAGATCTTCAGGCGTAAAATGGTCATTTTTTTCATACAATGTTTTTAAAACCACTTCACGTTGTTTTGTAAATTTTAGGCTGTTGTTTTTCAATAGCTCTTTAAAGCTTGTGAGTAAAGAGCTGTATTCAAGATTTTCAAATGTACTCATTCTGACCTCATTTAAGGATTTGTTTTCTCTTTAGGTTGAAGGCTCTCAAACATTGTGTTTGTATCAAGTTTAACAATATAGTTACCTGTTTCCAAGAAGAGTGGGAACATCATACTTTTAGCGACATAAGGCTCTATCCGTGATTTAACAAATTCAATATTGCTCAGTGTTACTGCTAAAACAGCAAATACTAAAAATATTTTCATACTACCAACAACAAAACCAGCAAGTTTGTCGATCATACTCAGTCCACTTAGACTCAAAGCTTGTGCAATAAGATAACCTAAAAATATACAAGTAATCCAAACAACAATTAAAACCGCAATGAAACCAAAAAGGTATAGGGATGCTTGGTTGTTAAATGCAAAGAAATGACTGCTGATCATTTTGCCCGCTTCTGCGGCATAACGAGATGCAAAATAGATACCGCCAATAATGCCTAAAAGTCCGAAAACTTCTTTAATAAAGCCATTAATAATACCTTTTATTCCTAAAATAAGCACTAAAGCTAAAGAGATTATATCAAACATGGAAACGTTCGCCATTATTGTGCGCTCCTAAAACAGTTTTTACCACTTCTTTTGGCTTCGTACAATGCTTTGTCAGCCTTATCCAAAAGGTCATCCGCACTCATGGTGTGTTTATGCGAACAAATACCCGCACTAAGCGTTAAATGAATGTCATGGTTTTTATAAAGTAACTTACTATCGCTTGTCTCTTTGATAATGCGTTCTACAATTTTAGTTGCCTCATCAAAAGAGGTACGATTTAAAATAACCACAAATTCTTCACCACCATAACGATAAATACGTGTGCCTCTGCGAAGGGAATTTTGAATGAGTTTGGATAAAAAGATAAGTGTTTTATCGCCTGCAATGTGTCCAAAAGAGTCGTTGATTTGTTTGAAATCATCGGCATCAAACATAACAAGGTGCATATCCATGTCTTTGTCTTTACCAAAACTTAGCACTTCTTCCAAATCTTTGACCAAGACTCTTCGGTTGTGTGCTTTTGTTAAAGGATCAATATTTGATTCCCGCTCTAAACGTTCAACTTCGAGTTTCAATTTTACTATTGTTTCATCTGCTGCTTGCAATTCATGAAAAATTCTGCTTTGAAAATTATCAAAGGCTTGTAAAACTTGGCGTGTGTCAACACTTTCATAATCTTTTTTGATATTGTCGATGTTAATCGCTGTTGCATCGGAAATAGATTTTAGGTTATCATTGGTTTTAACAAACTCTTCTAATCCTTTTTTCATCAAACCAAAGCATGTTTCGCTGACCATCTCTTCTTGCCCAGCGTTAGAAAAAAGATAACTGTGTTTTTTTGAGAGATCAATCATCTCTGCATCGCCGCTTTTTTGCATGGTTTCAACAAAGGTATCGTGATAATATTTTGGATAAGGAGGAATGTTTAAATCTTTAAGTTTTGCAAAGGTTTCTTCTGCAAGTTGAAAAACCATTTCTGCGATATGATTACCATTGTTCATGACCATAGGTGCCTTTTTACCCATTATTTTAGAGCTTTTTGTGCTTTAGTATAGCTTGAATAAGCTGTAATATTAGTAAAATCTTCTTTTTATATTCCCAGATTGTTGAGGAGCTCTTGAGGCTGTGTTGAGTAGCGGATGGCATCTTCTTTTGTAATAAGATTGGCTTTGAGACTTTTCATCATCGCTTGCGTTTGCGTGATCATGCCTGTCTTTTGCTGATTGAGCTGCATTTGGGAGTAAAGTTGATGAATTTTATTTTCACGAATCAAGTTTGAAATAGCTGCATTATTAATCATAATTTCATGAATCGCAACTCGTCCTCCACCAATTTTCGGAAGTAAACTTTGCGAAATGACAGAGTGTAACGAGGTTGCTAGCATGTTACGTACTTGTACTTGTTCTGCGCCTTCAAAGCTATCGACAATTCTGTTGATGGTTTGAACGGCTGAATTGGTATGGAGTGTTCCTAAAACCAAGTGACCTGTTTCAGCAGCAGTGATGGCTGTACTAATGGTTTCTTGATCGCGCATTTCACCCACCAAAATAATATCAGGATCTTGTCGTAGTGAAAATTTAAGTGCTCTTGAAAAGCTTTTGGTATCTTCGCCTACATTGCGGTGTGAGAAAAGGCATTTTTTATTAGTATGAATAAACTCGACGGGGTCTTCAATGGTAATGATGTGTCGATTTTCATATACATTTATTTCATTTAAAAGTGCTGCCAAAGTCGTTGATTTACCACTTCCTGTGGGGCCTGTAACTAAAATAAGCCCTTTTTCTCGATTGATAAGTTCTTTAAAGACAACAGGCGTATTAAGATCATCCAGTGAAGGAATATTAATGGGAATAATTCTAAATGCAGCTGCTAATTCACTGTTGATCGTATAGTAATAATTGGCACGGAAACGACCAATGTCGGGGAACATAATGGCAAAGTCGAGCTCTTTTTCTTCTTCAAGTTTCTTTTTTTGTTTGTCTGAAATGAGCGTATAACAGAGCTCTTCAATCACATTGCCACTCAATTTTTCCATATCAAGAGAAACAAGTTTACCATCGATTCTAATTTGAGGTTCACTGCGACTTACAAGGTGCAGGTCGGACGCTTTATACGCGACCACATTTTTTAATAATGCTTTAATGTTAAGTGAACTCATAATTTTTCTCTCTTTAATTTAGGCTTATTCGATAATTTTGGGAACAACAAAAAAGCCATTTTCGCTTTGTGGTGCATGGTCTAAAATTGTTTTAATAATTTCGCGATTTACACTAGGAATATCTTCACGCAAGGGTGTACCACCACTGAGCGTTGTAAAGGTTGCTTCTTCTTTGTCAAGATTAAGTTCATTGAGATTTTCAACAAAGGAGACAATTTCACTCAGCTGGTTAATGACACCTTCTCTTTTTTCATCGCTTATTTTTAAAGAAGAGAGTTTTTCTAGTTTTTGGAGGAGTTCATTATCTATTTTCACTGTTTAAAATCCTTAAATCTTTTTAAAAGATGATTATAGCAAATTCTCTTTTGCTGATACTGAAATGGTATTAGTCCCTTTTTATATTTCTTGTGATAAACTTTGTTATGTTTTTAAAAAAATTGCTTGTATAAGGATAGTGTTTGGGACTTAAAGAGAATATTAATGCGGTCAAAGAAGAAATTACCACAGAAGAGCAGTTCCTTGAGGGAATGATCAAAAGTGAACGTTTTTTTAAACGCAATAAAAAATATATCATCTCAGCATTAGTGCTCTTAGCTTTTGGTGCGGGTGGATATGCTATCAATGACGTTATGGCAGGGCAGCGTTTAAAAGTTTCCAATGCTGCATATCAAGCACTTCTTAAAGATGCAAACAATTCGTCTGCGCTTGAAACACTCAAAGCAAAAAATCCAAAGCTGTATGGCATGTTTATCTTCGAAACAGCATTGGCGAAAGGTGATGTTGAGGCGCTTAAAAGCGTGTCACTTTCTAAAGAGGATCCTATATTAGCAGACTTAGCAACCTATCAGCTTTCACAACTTGATGCTAACGCAACACCAAAAGGAGAGTTACTTTCAGGTATGGTGCTTCTGCAAGAAGGGTATGAATTGCTTAAAGAGAAGAAAATAGAAGAGGCGAGGTTGAAATTTGCTCAGATTGAGGCAAATTCTCCACTTAAACAGATTGCAAAAAATCTAGAACACTACCAAGGTTTAAAATAATGAGATACGCAAAAATTGTTTTTTCACTTTTGACTTTATTATTGATCGTAAGCGGCTGTGGCACAAAACGTCAATACTTTGAACCAGAGACAGTTGCTGGGAAGTTAAGTTATGATGGTTCTTTACCAGGTACTATTGTTGATGCCGTAAGAGATGGTGCTACATTGTCTAATGGTCAAGTCATTACTAAAAAAGGACTTTCTTCAATTGTCTTACCAGAAGGGTTTATTTACCTTGCTGAAGATAAAGGACGTTATGTTGCTGCTTCTAAATGTGGCGCTGTACAAATTGTTGATGCGAATAAAAAAGTTCTTTTTTCAAAAGAATGTAGCGTTTCAGTTGCATCAGCAGCACTTAAAGGAAATGTTCTTGCCCTTGTTTTAGGCTCAAATGAACTTGTACTTATCGATATCAATAATGATGGCAAAGAGCTAATGCACCTTCAACAAGACAATGTCTATGTTTTAGATTCACGTATAGCTGCGCCCCATTTTTTAGGTGACTTGATTGTTTTCCCAACATTAGATGGTAAATTGGTCATTGTTGATGAACAAACTAAAAAACCTATCCGTGATGTTGTGGTAAGCAATGAAAAATTCTTTGGCAATATCATCTATCTTCAAGTTTTAGGAGATCGTTTGGTTGCGGCAACAAAAAGTAAAGTTGTCTCTATTAGCCCAAAATCAATCCACTTCTTAGATGCGGAAGTCAAAGATGTAATTGTTCTTGAAAATCGTGTTTTTGTCTTTACAAAAGATGGACGTGTGATTTTGACAGATGCTGATCTCAAAAAACTTAAAGAGCGTAAATTTGAGTTTGCAACTTTTGCTGGAACGATTTACGGTGATTTTGTTTATATGATCGAAAAAGGTGGTTACGTAATCGCGACAGATTTAGATCTTATTACAACCAATGTTTATAAACTGCCTGATGGAATTGAGAGTCACGTCTTTACAACAGGCGATTCACTTTACTATAAAAACCATTTTTTCAAGCTCAATCGTAAACAATAGGAATTGGGCTTTGTTGTCATCATGAAGGAGATGTTAGAGCGCATTTGTCGCAAGCAGGTCGTTTTTACATCTCTGGACGTGGTGGATCCAAAAATTCTCCATACTCGCAAAAAACTCGCTATTTTTAGTGGAGTTGACTCAAAATCTTTTTACCACCTTATTTTTCGTATTGAGCAAAAGAGTCGATTTTTACGTAAACACGTAGAGGAGATTTTGGAGCTTTGTAAGGCCTTAGAGTTACATGTAAAGCATAACTATAAGCATAAACATCTGTTGTTAAGTGCCCCGTTATGCTCCAAAGCATCACTGCTTCTTCAAGAAAATGGTTGGAAGGTTTACGATGATCTTATGTGATATTGGCAATTCCAATGCTGATTTTTATCAAGATGGCAAAGTGTGGACTCTTTCACACAAGCAGTTTAAAGAATTTTCGACCAAAGAGAAAGTTTATTATATTTGTGTAAATGATGCCATCAAGAGTTCACTTTCAAGCAAGTATAATTTTATTGATTTAGAACCTTATTTTGAATTTGACACCATTTACCAAGGGATGGGAATTGATCGTGTTGCAGCGTGTTGCACGATTGAAGATGGTATGATTGTCGATGCGGGAAGTGCCATTACCATTGATATTATGTCAGGAGGTATGCACCTTGGAGGTTTTATTTTGCCAGGATTGATCGCATATGAGAAGTGTTATGCTTCTATTTCTCCACGGTTGGATTTGCAGATTAATCCTAGTATTGCTTTGGATGCTTTGCCTCAAAAGACAAATGATGCTATTTCGTATGGTGTGGTTAAGTCGATTATTATGCTTTTAGAAGTTACCTGTAAAGACAAACGAATCTTTTTTACCGGTGGCGATGGAAAGTTTTTTTCTAAGTTTTTCACTAATGCGATTTTTGATCGAACGCTTATTTTTAGAGGAATGCTTAAAACTATTAAACAAGCACACTTGGATCAGTAAGAAGAATAAACTCCTTTTTAAAGGAAGGTTCAATGCCTCAGTGGCTGGAGCATAGGTTTTTTGATTAATATAGAATAAAAGGAAGAGAATGTTAACAGTAGCATTACCAAAAGGTAGAATTGCAGAAGAGACGTTAGAAATTTTTGAAAAAATTTTTGGAACAGCTTTTCGTTTTGATGATCGTAAATTAATTTTGGAAGCCGATGGATTTCGATTTTTATTGGTTCGCAATCAAGATGTTCCAGCCTATGTTTTACATCAATCAGCGGACATTGGGGTCGTTGGTTTAGATGTTTTGGAAGAGAAAGATGAAGATTTACTTCGCTTACTTGATCTTGGTATTGGAAAGTGTAAAGTGTGTGTCGGGATTCAAGAGGGCAAAGAGATTGATTATAGTGCTCCTGAACTCAAAGTCGCTACTAAAATGACCAATATCGCCCAAAAATATTTTTCAAAAAAAGCGATGGCGGTTGATATTATTAAGCTTTATGGTTCTATCGAACTAGCACCGCTTGTAGGGCTTTCAGATGTGATTGTTGATATTGTGGAGACAGGCAGTACGATGAAACAAAATGGTCTTAAAGTCGTTGAGACTATTTTAGATTCATCGGCATATTTGATTGCAAATAAAAACAGTTTTATTGAGAAAAAAGAGGAAATTACCTCTTTATATCATCAAATTCATGCGGTAATTCATCAAGGGAAATAGTCCCTAAACAGCTCGGTTTGTGGCTCCATTTCGTGTTATAAATGTTGCCATGAGCGCTTCAAGTTCATCCTTACTGAGAGTGTTAGAAAGAACCGTATCAAATGCAGGTTGAAAGAGTGGATCGTTTTCGATAGGGTTTACAAACATCATCGTATGAATATGCCCAAGGTGACGTGCTGCTTCAACCTCATGAATAAGCTCTAAAAAAGCTTCCGCTTCTTCTTCCAGTATCTCATAATCAAAGAGAATCATACTGTAGTGGTTCATAATCACTTTACGGCGAAATTCGCAGTATGTTGTGGCTGTATCAACAGATTGACACTGTTTGGAAAGAATACTTGCAAAGATTTTTGTCTCAATCGTACTTTTCTTGTAGACTAAAATTTCCAACACTTCATCAGGCTCTTCAATACTTATGTGGTCATTTTTTATATTGCATTGAACCTCTTTATAAAGCGGTTGCGTGATCGTTGTCTCTTCTTCAAGAACTTCTTCTTGGTCATCATTGTTTTTGCGAGTGCGTTCTTCTGGAAAAGTATTGGAAGGGATAAATCCTGCAAACATTAACAAAATAGCGATAAGGCATGTCGCTGAGGCACTGATGAGTTGCGCAAGTGCTTGGTTATAATGGTTAAGATATGTCTCATTACGTGCATCGTGGATACGTTTTGCATAACGTTCAAGCAGTTCTATTTTTTGATTTAGAAGCATTGTCCATGCTGATGGTTCTATAAAATAATCACCGTTTTGCGAAGCTGTCACAATGTCTGCTTTGGCTTTAGTTATTTTATTTTCCATTTCAAGTGTTTCTGAAGATTGTTGAATTTTTTCAAGCTCTGCACGCACGTTGGTGTCATTGATCATGGCGAGTTCAAAAGGCTCGGCAGATGTAAACATTTTTATCCACAATGTCACCTCTTTAGATTCAAAGGGAAGGTATCTTGTAATTATTTTTGAAATAAAATCACGCTCTTGTGCAAGATACTCTTGATTTTCAAGAAGAATGAATTGGACATGAATAAGGTTTTCCACATCATCAATCATTGGTGCTTTACGTGTCAAAGAGGCAACTTCTTGATACAAAAAGCGGTTAATTTGAACGTAATAATCAAAAAACATACGGTTAAAATCTATCGTGCCATTTTCAACAACATGACGCATTTCTGCAAGTTTTGTCAAGTATGCTACCACGGCTTGAATATTGGGTGATATTGGGTGATATTGATAGAAATCATGAAAAGTTTTCATAGCTTCATTGACAAGGGCATATTGTGCTTGCAAAGCTTCTTTGTCAATACTATCTTGGCTATTTAAAAGAAGTGATGCGCTCAACTCTCGCTCTTTGGAGAGGGTTTGTGCTAAATGCGTAAGCAGTTGCGTGTTCTGAAGTGCGCTCTCAACTTTGCGTGAGGCATCAAGGTTCATATACGAGATATAGAGTAAATAGCTTGAAACAAGAAATAAAATGACCAATGGAAAGTGGCTCAGGAGACGAAGCATTCTGTTGAGAGATGATTTCATCGATTAATTCCTTTACTGTATTTCGCATCGTTGAGTGGAATTTTGAAAACGGCGGCAACTTCTTTACATGTAAAACTCTCTTTAGCCCCTTCTTGAAGCAGTAAGATAGCGTTATCACGTTTCGTACGGCTTTTAAGGTAGGCTTCTGCAAGGAAGCATTGTGCTTTGATATTGCCTTTAATAACAGCTTGTTCCAAGTAAGTAATTGCGGTCGGAAGATGTACATCGACTCCTTCACCACGTAAGTACATCTTACCCAGATAAAAGTTACCGTGAATGCCATGTTCCTCTTGAATAGAGCGTTCAAAAAGAGTTTTTGCTTGTAAAAATTGATTATTTTTATAGGCGGTCATTGCTTCATAAAAAGCATCAGAAAAACCAAATGTGAGAATACAACTGAGCACTAAAAGTAGTTTCATGCAAGTTGCTCCTTAAAGGTCTTAATGGCAGCTCTTAAGTTAAGAAGGGCCTCTACATAAAGCGGTTCGTTGCTATGTCCCATAAGGGCTTCAATAGTTTGCAATGGACGGTAAAGTGAGGCAATACGGAGTTCGCGCGTAGTGTTTTTTAGATTTTTAAGTTCTTTACGTGCCTCTTGCAGGGCTTCTTTTTGTACGAGTGTATCGATGTATGCAACCGTTTCCTCTACTGATGCTAGGTATGTTTCAACTTTTTGTGACATTGTATGTAAATCAATGCCTAGTTTTTGCGCGCATAATGCAAAATTATATAAAGGATCTGTTTTTTTATCGGGGATTTCAAAATCGAAATCTTCTAAGCGAATTTGATCAATAGAATGATATTCAAATGGATCAACAGGTAGTTCTCTTGGTTCATTATCGCTCTCATCTGATTTTTGATGAGGTGGCTTGGTTAACTCTAACGCATAATAGAGTGTTGTAGGTTCTTCTACAGATGATTTGAGATGGATTTCACTAATTTTTATACCTGCTTCGATGCGTTTGCCATCTTCATGCGTTTGAATTAAAATTTTTTTATCAGGTGCACCACTGTAACGTAGAAAATCAAGCCATGAAAAAGCAGTTGAAGCGCAGATATAGCCCTCTTCTTCAACCAACAGTTCTTTAAAATCTTGATGATAACGACAAAATTCTGCCATATCTTCAAAGCCTAAAAGCACCAGCTCATAAGAGCCAAGACCAAGAAACTGACTGTTCTGATCGTACAGTATCAAAGAGCATCCTTGTGTTATGATGAAAGTTAATTGTATCTTAAAGTGACTTAATAACTGACCTTATGCACTATTTAGACAATGCCTTGTATAACGTAGCGCCTAATTTCGAACCAATAACATGGGATAATTCATCTTGTGAGGCGTTATAGATAGCCTCAAATGTTTCAAAATAAAGGAGGAGTTTTTTGATGGTTGCTGCCCCAATTCCTTCTATGGTTTGAAGCTCCAAACTCATGTCTCGTCCTCGTTTTTTCTTTTGGTGATAGGTAATGGCAAAGCGGTGAGCCTCATCGCGAAGTCTTTGCAAAAATTGCAAACGTTTATCGCTTACAGGAAGTGCAAAAGATTGATTTTTGGTGTAGAGAAGATCGTGCGCACTTCCTTTGGCACGGTATGCTTTGGCATCACGCTTCTCTTTAGCAATAGCAAGCAAATCGACATGCAAGCCTTTTGGGGCAAGCAGTGTTTTGGCTAATTTAAGAATCGTCTCTCCACCATCTAAAACCCAAAGATCGGGTGGTGATTCTTTTGAAAAGTCATTGATACGACGCTCAAGCATCTCTTTCATCTGAGCGTATTCATCAGCATGATGAAGCTCATAACGGCGATAACTTGCTTTGTCAAATCCTTCATCCCATACGACCATACCACCCACAGGAGACTTCCCTCCAAGATGTGAGTTGTCAAAAATCTCGATACGCTTTGGAAGGGCAATAAGGTCAAAGAGTGTTTGCATCTGCTCGGCAAGGGTGTTGTTGTTTTTAGTGCTGTGTTGGAGTAGCAAGGATGTGGCATTTTCTTGTGCTATAGAGGTAAGATGTAGTTTTTCACTACGTTGAGGCGTGTTTATCGTGATCTTTTGCGCAAATTTTTCACTGAGAAAGTGGCTCATATACTCTTGTTCACTAAAGGATTCAGCGACGAGAATTTGCTTTGAAAATGTTTGATTCATAGGGTTGTAAAACTCAAAAAGTGCTCTTTGATAGAGTTCATCTTTTTCGAAACCATAGGCATTGTGCATCAGTGTATGTGAGGTTGAAACGATTTTTCCTTCACGGATAAACAGACGCATAATGACGGCTGTCTTTTCCATGATCTCAACGGCAAAGACATCGTAATCTTCCAGTTTTGAAAGTTCAACATGCGTGACATGTAATGCATCTTTGATGGAGTTGATAATGTCGCGAAGTTTGGCTGCTTCTTCGAAATTGAGCTTTATGGACGCTTCTTCCATCTTCACCTGTAAAAGACTTACAAGTTTTTTTTGGTCGTTTAAAGATTCGAGTGCTTCTTGAACAATTTTGGCATAAATCGAGGTTTCCACTTTCCCTTCACATGGCGCCAAACAGCGATGAATTTGATGAAAAAGACACGCTTTTTTCCCTTTCAAACATCCTTTTTTTTGGACAAGAGGAAAGGCTAAATAGAGGGCATCTAAAAGTGCCTTGGCAGAGCCTGAAAGTGGACCAAAATATTTTATATTCTTATCGTTAACAATTTTTCGAGTAATCTCAAAACGAGGGAAGCTTTCAGCAAGATTGATAGCAATATACGGGTATGTTTTATCATCTCTTAGAAGGATGTTGTATTTGGGTTTGAGCTGTTTAATGAGCGAATTTTCTAAGATAAGTGCATCGTGTTCACTTTGAACAACGATGTACTCTACATTTTCAACTTCACTGATCATTTTTGCGATACGAGGCGAGAGATTTGGAGCGGCGGAGAGTTCGCCTGAAAAACGAAAATAGCTCTTAACACGGTTTTTAATGCTTTTGGCTTTGCCCACATAAAGCAGCATTCCCGAAGCATTAAAATATTGGTAGATTCCCGCACTGTGCGGGGCATTTTTAAGTTTTTGGATTAACATGATCTGTTTTTAGCAATCGTATCTTTGATGGCATCAAAAAGAGAACGTAGATTAGGATCATCACAAAGCGTTTCAAATTCTCCCGTAGCTTGTTCTGCATAGAAAATTTCTGAATTCGCAGAGACAATTAAGGAATCTTCTTCACTTTTTTGGTTCGTAACAAAGGATTGAACTTCTTTTACTTGTAAGCACGAACACTCTGGAAAATGGGCAAGAAGTTCCTTTAATAGACTCTTTATTAAATTACGTTTATAATTAAACTCCATTTTGGCGCAAGGATGATTGAGTACAAAAAAGAGTGTTTCATTTTTGGTGTACACAAACCGTATCATGCTTGTGAAGCTTTTGGGTAATAAACTGAGCAACTTGTCATAACAACGCATCTGCTCATATTTCTTCATAGAAGGTTGTTGTACGAGATGAGAAATTATACTTTTGGAATCTTTCATATGCTAATTATAGCATGTTTAGGCTTTTCTCTGTTTGGATGTGGATTCAAAGGTCCTCCTATCTACAAAGAAAACAACGAAACAAAATATCCTAAAAACATACGAACTACAATTAAATAAATGAAAACGTCTTACGATGTTCTAATCATTGGCACTGGCATTGCGGGACTGAGTACCGCTTTGGCATTGCCAAAATCTTTGAGTGTGCTCATTGTTTCCAAAGACTATGCTTGGGAATGCAATACATTTTATGCGCAAGGTGGCGTTGCTGTAGCCAATAATGCCGCTGATGTGCCTTTGCATGTGAAAGATACGCTTGAAGCAGGCGCTGGGCATTGTAATCCTGCCTCAGTGGATGTACTTTGCTCTGAAGGTCCCATCGCCATTCAACGTTTGATCGATATGGGTTTTCAATTCGATAAAGATACTTCAGGGAATTTACTTTACACCAAAGAAGCTGCCCACAGTACTAATCGTATTTTACATGCAGGTGGTGATGCTACAGGGCGGTATATTCATCTCTTTTTAATGCAACAATTACCCTTTCCAATTCTTTATAACACGCAAGTAACCGATTTGCTCATTGATGAGGGTGAGTGCTATGGTGCGCGTGTTTTTCATAACGATAAAATTTTTAATCTTTATGCCAAAAAAGTCATTATCGCTAGTGGGGGTGTTGGCTCGCTTTATGAGTATCACACGAATGCTCGAACCATTAGTGCAGACATGCAAGGCATTTGCCTAAGACACGGCATTGTGCTTACAGATATGGAAATGATGCAGTTTCATCCAACGGCATTTGTACTTGGGAACAGTGTACGGAAACAGCTTTTGAGTGAATCACTGCGAGGCGAGGGTGCACAAGTTGTCGATGAAGATGGCAAACGTTTTGTATTTGAGTATGATCCAAGGGGCGAGCTTGCTCCTCGCGATGTTGTGAGCCGTGCTATTTTTAAACACAAACAAAAAACAGGCAAAGAGGTTTATTTAGATCTAAGTACCTTTGAACCAGAACATTTTAAACAGCGTTTTCCAAGTATCTATTTCAATATGACGACTATTGGCTATGACGTACCAAAACAACGTATTCCGATCTCACCAGCCTTTCACTATTCTATGGGTGGAATAAAGACAGATTTACATGGTAACGTCTTAACGGTAAAAGATCTTTATGCTGTGGGTGAGTGCGCTCATACGGGTGTTCATGGAGCCAATAGACTTGCGAGTAACTCATTGCTCGAAGGGTTGGTCTTTTCAGCTCGTGTAGCGAATGAAATCAAACAGACGATAGTTAATCCTAAAAAACAGCATCTCTTTAGCGAAACAGAAGAAGTGTTGATTATGGAAAATGACAAGATACTGAAAAATGAACTGCGCCACTTGATGTGGTTTTATGCAGGTATTGTTCGTGAAACACATACTTTGGAAAAAGCACAAAAACGTGTGAACGAGATGCTAGACATGTCTATAGGAAAACTGTTAAGATTAAGACTTTTAGTATCGCTCGAAATTATTACCAGTGCGCTTAATCGAAAAGAATCACTTGGCGCACACTATTTACAACAAGGGATGGATATATGCGAATCATAATGGCATTGCTCTTCTTCGTCAATACTATTTGGGCCTCAAGTGGTCAAGATCTAACTTCAACGTGGGTGGGTATTGTCTCCTTGGTAATTTTTATATTGGGATATTATGTTATTGCTGCAGAAGAAAAATTTCATATCAATAAAGCAAAACCTGCACTCTTTGTGGGGACATTTATTTTTATTTTAATTGGTTTATACAATGCTATCAATGGACTTGATTCTAAGCCGTTAAGCCATGAAATTGAGATGCTTATTTTTGAGATCGCGCAAATTTTCTTTTTCCTTTTGGTGGCGATGACCTACATTGAAGTTATGCTAGAGCGACGTGTGTTTGATGCTCTCAAATATCGACTAGTTTCGAAAGGGTACTCTTTTAAAAAGCTTTTTTGGCTCACGGGGACACTGGCTTTTTTTATCAGTCCTGTTGCTGATAACTTAACAACAGCCCTGATATTATCAACAGTTTTATTGACAATTGAGAAAAAAAATGCTGCCTTTTTAGTACCTGGCGCGATTAATATTGTTGTAGGTGCGAATGCAGGGGGTGCGTGGAGTCCTTTTGGAGACATCACAACATTAATGCCTTGGATTGCAGGAAAAGCGGAATTTTTTGATTTTTTTGGATTATTTCCTTCTGCATTTTTAGGTTGGTTGGCAACAGGATGGTTACTCTCTTTTTCAGTACCAGAAGGAAAACCACTTTTTGATGTACATACAGAAGAGCGTGTTAAAATTCTCAAAGGCGGGAAGTCCGTTATTTATTTGGGTGCATTTACGATCTTATGTGCGGTTTTATGTCAGCAGGTATTTAACATCCCTCCTATGTGGGGCATGATGTTTGGTTTTTCCCTTTTAAAGCTTTACAGTTATCAACTCAAACGTACGCACAATGAAGAGTTAAAAACATTTGTTGCTGTAAGCAAAATTGAACATGATACTTTACTCTTTTTCTTTGGTATACTAGCAGCTGTAGGTGGATTGCACTACTTAGGGTATTTAGATTTAGCTGTGAAGCTTTACGAAAGTGCAGGTGCGACTACGGTTAATATTGGCGTGGGCTTTCTATCAGCCTTTATTGACAATGTTCCTGTGATGAGTGCTGTTTTAAAAGCCAACCCAACCATGGGTGTTGATCAATGGTTGTTAGTCACGATGACCGCAGGTATTGGCGGAAGTATGATTAGTTTTGGGTCCGCTGCAGGTGTCGGTGTTATGGGAAAACTTAGAGGTATTTATACGTTTGGTTCTCACATGAAGTACGCATGGACAGTGCTCGTAGGTTATATTTTATCGGTTGTGATTTGGTATGTGCAGTTTGAAATACTTGGTTTATATTAATAGAAGGAAGTAAATGAAAGAAGTCCCAATTTTAGTTTTAGATTTTGGTTCACAATATACTCAGTTGATTGCACGTAAGCTCCGTGAGAGCGGTGTTTATTGTGAAATCGTCCCTTATAACGAGAAGATTGAAGATATCAAAAAGCGTAACCCTAAGGGTATTATTTTAAGTGGTGGTCCAGCATCTGTTTATGCGAAAGATTCATACCATCCTGATCCTGCTGTGTATACGCTAGGATTGCCTCTTCTTGGTATTTGTTATGGTATGCAGCTTTTAACACAACACTTTGGTGGTAGCGTTATTCCTGCAACGCACCAAGAGTACGGCAAGGCTGAGCTAAAATTTGAGAGTGATCATAAGATTTTCAAAGACACCACATGCGGGCAAATTGTGTGGATGAGTCATGGCGACAGGGTTGAAACATTACCTGCAGGATTTGAGAAAATCGGCTACAGTGAGAATTCACCTTATGCTGCGATTGCCGATGAAAAACGCAATATGTACGCGTTTCAGTTTCACCCAGAAGTGTATCACAGTGCTGAAGGCTCAAAACTGCTAAAAAACTTCGCAAAACATATTTGTGGTTGTGAAAGTACATGGAATATGGGCTCATTTGCGAAAGAGCAAATTACTAAAATTAAAGAGAAAGTGGGCTCTAAAAAAGTCTTGTGTGGTGTGAGTGGCGGTGTAGATAGCTCTGTTGTCGCAACCCTTTTAGCTGAAGCGATTGGTGACCAACTCGTTTCTGTTTTTGTGGACAATGGTCTGCTTCGTGCCAATGAGCGTGAACAAGTCGAAGCAATGTTTAGAAGTCGCAATGTACCACTCATTACCGTCGATGCGAGTGAGAAATTTTTAAGCCGCCTGGCAGGCGTGAGTGATCCTGAACAAAAACGTAAAATCATTGGTGCGACATTTATTGAAGTCTTTGATGAAGAGGCGAAAAAACACAATGGTATTGAATTTTTGGCGCAAGGAACACTTTATACCGATGTTATCGAGTCTGTATCGGTAAAAGGCCCTTCAAAAACCATCAAATCACACCATAATGTAGGTGGACTTCCAGATTGGATGACGTTTGAACTCATTGAGCCACTTCGTGAAATTTTTAAAGATGAGGTCAGAATTTTAGGAGCAGAACTTGGACTTCCTAAAGACATGCTCTCTCGCCATCCTTTCCCAGGACCTGGTCTTGCTATTCGTATTATGGGTGAAGTGACCAAAGAGGATTTGGTGCTTCTTAGGGCTGCAGATGTCATTATGCTTCAAGAGCTTCGCTCAACTGGGTATTATGAAAAAACTTGGCAGGCATTTACTGTACTTCTTAATGTTAAAAGTGTTGGTGTTATGGGCGATAATCGAACATACGATAACACCATTTGTGTCAGAATCGTTGATGCAACCGATGGTATGACGGCAACCTTTGCACATATTCCTCATACGATTTTGGAGAATATCAGCAGACGTATTATTAATGAAGTTAATGGCATTAACCGCGTGGTGTACGACATCTCTTCAAAACCACCTGCAACGATTGAATGGGAATAAAAACGATGATCTACCTCTTCAGCGATATAGCCTATGAAGGGGTAGTGCATCTTCCTCTTTTTGAGATCGCATTTGATTCAACATCCATTGATTTGGAAAGATTTGATGCGATTATTTTTACCTCCAAAAACAGTGTTAAGGCATTGCAGCGTTGTGGTGTTGCGTGGCACGATAAAGAATCCTATGCAATAGGAGAAGGTACAGCCTCTTTCATACAAAACTGTGGAGGAAATTTAGTCTTTACCTGTAAACGATCTTATGGCGATGATTTTGCAAAAGCGGTTATTCCTTTAGTCCAGGGTAAAAAGATTTTTTTCCCTCGTGCCAAAGAGGTTTCTTCTTCTCTTTTTGAAATTTTACAGGACAATCACATTAATATAGAACAACGCATTGTCTATGAAACGAAATGTATACATTATCCTCCGACTAAGGCTCCTCCAAAAGACTCTAAGCTGATTTTTACTTCCCCTTCAACCGTTCACTGCTTTTTAGAAAATTTTACGTGGGATGAGAGTTATGTGGCTGTTGTCATTGGTGAAAAAACAGCTTCTGCCTTGCCTCAAAATGTAAAGACTACCGTCTCTCAAACACAAAGTATTGAACACTGCATTGCCTTGGCAAAAGCTCTTTAGAAGCTAAATTTATTTATAATTAAAGAAGTTTAGTAGTTTACTTTGCCTGGGTGAAGCGACAACCGTTTTCATGAGGGTCCAACAATTAGTATAAGGGAATGCGTACATTTTTGGTGTGTCTGTGGTCTTGTTTGAACTTTGCAAAAAGCGAGAGATTGCAGCCTAAAGAAAAGGTCGACTCCCAGAAGTTGGCTTATTAGGGCCGCTTCAATCTCGGAACGCTCACTTGGGTTTTACCTGTAAACGAAACAAGTTTTTTTTGGAGAAATGTTAATGAAAGTAATGGTTGTTGGTAGTGGTGGCAGAGAATATTCTATAGGTTTAGCACTGAAACGTGATCCTAAAGTAACCGAACTTTTTTTCGCACCAGGGAACGGTGCTACTCCACAACTTGGACAAAATGTCACTTTTAAAGATTATGAAGCGCTCGCTGTTTTTGCCAAAGAAAACGGTATTGACTTGACTATAGTAGGGCCTGAAACAGCTTTGGTCGATGGAATTGTTGATATTTTTAAAGCCCAAGGTTTGGTCATTTTTGGAGCTTCTAAATCAGCGGCAAGGCTAGAAGGTTCAAAAATTTTTATGAAAAATTTTCTTTCTCGTTATAACATC
The DNA here is from genome assembly GCF_036802865.1 of Sulfurospirillum sp. Lineage (NCBI taxonomy): Bacteria > Pseudomonadati > Campylobacterota > Epsilonproteobacteria > Campylobacterales > Sulfurospirillaceae > Sulfurospirillum > Sulfurospirillum sp. The sequence goes on from NZ_DAIRVK010000001.1 coordinate 635,872, forward strand.
CCAACAGCAAAATTTATTGAAACGAGTGATGCAAACAAAGCAAATGACTTTATTGAAACGTTAGAACTTCCCATTGTTGTTAAAGCTGATGGGCTGTGTGCAGGCAAAGGTGTTATCATCGCGCAAAGCAAAGGCGAAGCCAAAGAAGCCGTGGCAGACATGCTCAGCGGTAAAAGCTTCGGTGATGCTGGACTTGGCGTTGTTGTTGAAGAATTTTTAGATGGCTATGAGCTTTCTTTATTTGTAGTGTGCGATGGTGTGGATTATAAAATCCTTCCAGCAGCACAAGATCACAAACGCCTTAAAGATAATGACATTGGTCCAAATACAGGTGGTATGGGTGCGTATGCTCCAACACCACTTATTGATGAAGAGTTGTATAAAAAAGTAGAAGAGAGAGTTGTTAAACCTACTTTGGCAGGTATGCAAAAAGAGAATGCTCCATTTGAGGGCGTTTTGTTTATTGGCCTGATGATTGTCAAAAATGAGCCAATCGTTTTAGAGTATAACGTTCGTTTTGGTGACCCAGAGTGTGAAATTTTAATGCCTCTTTTAAAAACACCTGCAAGCGAGCTTTTTTACAAAGCAGCTACGGGAAATCTTAAAAATTTAAAGATTGAATTTTTTAATAAATATGCGATTGCTGTGGTCATGGCAAGTGAAAATTATCCGTATGGCGATTCAAAGCCTGCAGAGATTATTATCGATAAAAATGTGCATGAAGGTTTAGAGAATACGCATATTTCGTATGCTGGTGTTAGCCTTGAAGACGGTAAGCTTTATGCAACAGGTGGACGTGTTTTACTGTGTGTAGGTATTGGTGACAGCATCAAAGAGGCACGGGAAAGAGCTTATTTGCTGTGTGGACAAGTACATTTTGCAGGTAAACAATTTAGAAGCGATATTGCATATCAGGCACTCAAACATGACAAATGAAGAGTTGATTGAAAAGTTTGAGAGTGAAAACATTACGCTATCTTCGCTTCAAAAGCGAGGATTCGCTTATGTGATTGATGAGATTTTGATTTCTGTTTTATTTGCATTGATCTACCTTGATCAGATTCCTGAAAATATGAGTACGGAAGAGATGATTGGTGCGATCAATAGCCTTTTTGGCTACGTTGTTGTTTTAAAAGTCATTTATCAAACCTATTTTGTATGGATGTATGGTGCAACATTGGGTAAAATTGCAATGAAAATTAGAGTTATTTCAGTTGATGATTTGGAAAAACCTTCATTTTTATTATCGCTCAGTCGAGCAGCCTTTAGAATTATCAGTGAGTCCATATTTTATTTAGGCTTTATATGGGCAGCTTTAAATCCAAAAAGAGAGACATGGCATGATAAAGTCGCCAACACGTTGGTTATCAATGCAAATTAGAATTTTTTTCCTACTGTTGCTTTCATTTGGAAGCTTATGTGCAGCAGAAACACAAAAAACACCTCAAGATGTAGAAGTATTAGCAAATACAGTCAGTAAAGAAGATACCCTAGTGCACGCTGTTGGGAACGTCGTTCTTTATAGTCCAAAGTATCTTATTACAGCGGATGAAGCCTATTATGATCAAGCCAACGGTGATTTAGAACTTTTTGGTAATATTACGATGCTTGAAGGTGTGAGTTACGCAACACGAAGCGGGCATACAAAAATCAATCTCAATACCGATAAAGGTGTATCGGATCCACTTTTCTTTGTCGATGAAAGTACAAATGTGTGGATAAAATGTGAAAATGCTGTTTTGAATCCGGATACGTACGTTACCCAAAAATCCATCGTTTCCAGTTGTAATGCGCAAGATCCTGACTGGAAAATTGCATTTACAAGTGGTGAGTTTGATAAAGAAAATAAATGGATGCATCTTTACAATCCCGTTTTTTATGCTGGGGACATGCCCGTGATGTATCTTCCTTATTTTTCTTTTACGACAGATAAAACACGTAGAACTGGACTCTTAAAACCCGAATTTGGTATGGGGAGTAAAGAAGGCTTTTACTATATGCAGCCTATCTATTTTGCACCTGACATAAATTGGGATTTAGAGTTAAAACCCCAAATTCGTACTAGTCGTGGTGAAGGTATGCATGGAACTTATCGTTTTGTGGATTCAGCTTATTCGAGTGGAGCAATAACGACGGGTTATTTTAGTGAGCATAAGCAATATGCTGAAGATGAAAATCTAAAAAATGATAGTCACTACGGTCTTAAAGTGACCTATGATAGAAGCACTCTTTTAAGTAGCAAATACGATACACTTGAAGATGGATTATGGTTTGATATTAATTACCTTAATGATATCGATTATTATAACACAATGAGTAAAGATACTTCGAGTTATGATAAATTGGCTACTTCACGTTTAAATTATTATATTAAGCACGATGAAGATTATTTTGGTTTGTATGCTAAATATTATATTGATACTTCGAAAATTTCGAATGATAGTACACTTCAAGAGTTACCTACATTTCATTATCACCATTTTGCCAACCCTTTATTGGTTGATAATTTACTTTATTCTGTCGATTATAAAGCCAATAATTATACACGTAAAGAAGGCATTACCGCATTTCAAAATGAGCTAGATGCTCCTTTTACGTTGTATTTTTCGCTTTTGGAAGATTATTTACATCTTAGTATTTCTGAGAATGTTTATATGTCTCGTATTGCTTATGGCAATGATGATACGCAAGAGAGTGAAGGAAAATACTGGCGTAATTATCATAAATTATCGCTTTATACTGAATTATCAAAACCGTATGATAATTTTTATCATACAATGTATTTTGGAATTGATCAGATTCTTCCTAGTAAAGAGGAGGAAAATGGTTATATTGCAGATTTTATTACCTTAAATACATTGGCAAAAAGTACTACTTTTTCACTTAAAGAGTTTTTCTATAATGAAGATGGTGAAAAAAAAGTAAGTCATACATTAAAACAGATTTATTACAGCGACTATGATTATAAATATGGTGATTTAGAAAATGATCTTAAATACTATATGACCGATAGAATTTATTTAGGGCATAATCTTCATTATTCGCATGAATTTAGTAAAGTGTCTCGTAATCAAGTTTCAGTGAATTATGCAGATGATATCTATTCTGCATCGGTGCGTTATACATTTCAAGATAAAGTATATAAAGAAAACACCATTTATAAAGTAAATCAAAGTACAACACAAAAAAAAGATTATAGTTATGTAACTTTCTATGCAGATACCAAATATTTTACACACTATAATGTCTTTACCAGTGTCGATTATGATATGCAAGATGATCAATTTAGATCATGGGGTTTTGGGTTTAAAAAGACCATGAAATGTTGGGACTATTCTGTGCAATATAAAGAGAAAACAACGCCAAAATTAACCAGTGCAAGTATTGATTCAGTCAGTAGAGATGGGATTATGTTCATGTTTAATCTCTACCCTCTAGGAAGTGTCGGTTATGAATTTGCAAAAGAATCTGAGCAAAAACTATAACAATAATAAAATGTTTGCGTTACTAAAATAAGGAGATAAAAAGTGGAATATAAGATTATAGTGAATAATCAAGAAGAGATTTACGATCTTGGTAAAGTTGCTAAACAAGCAGCGGGTGCGGCATTACTTAAGATTAAAAACACCGTTATTTTAGCAACTGTAGCAAGAGATGATTCTCAGGTTGCGGAAAATTTTGTACCTTTAACCGTACAGTACATTGAAAAAACCTATGCAGTTGGAAAAATTCCAGGTGGCTATTTTAAACGCGAAACAAAGCCAGGTGATTTTGAAACACTTACTTCACGTGTTATTGATAGAAGCCTTAGGCCACTTTTTCCAAAAGGTTATGCCTATCCAACTCAAATTACCGTTTTTGTACTGAGTTGTGATCCTGAAGTTGATCTTCAAGTCGCAGCACTTAATGCGGCTAGTGCAGCTCTTTATCTCTCTGATATTCCTGTAAATAAAGCAGTAGCTGGTGTGCGCATTGGCTATATTAATGGTGAGTATGTTGTTAACCCTTCCAACTCGGCTCTTAAAACAAGTACACTAGATCTTTATGTTGCAGGAACGAAGGAAGAGCTTTTAATGATCGAAATGCGTTCTATCGCATCAATGGAAACAATGAATTTGCCTCTTATGGCAATTGATCCAATGTTAGATCCGACATTAGCTGAGAGTGTTATTTCAAAACAATCTGTGAATGAATTTGATGAAGATGCTATTTTAGTTGCAATTGATAAAGCACAAAGTGCTATTACTGAAGCGACATCTGCATATGAAGCTACATTTAAGCCGTTAAAAAAAGAGGATGCTGTACTTGATTATAAGCAAGATTTAGCAAGTGATTCTATTTTTGCTTATGTAGATGAATTTTATAAAGAAGAAGTTCATAATGCTATTAATCAAATGGCAAAAAGTGAACGTGCAAGTGAGCTTGGCAAAATTATCAAAAAAATCTTATGTGATGAAGTTGCCGTTCTTGAGGGATGGAGTAAAGAGCTTGTCGATAGTGTTGTGAATGCTTATAAAAAGAAAATTGTACGCGAAATGATTATTGAAAAACGTGTTCGCGCGGATGGTAGAAAACTTAATGAAATTAGACCTATTAGCATTGAAACCAATCTATTACCACAAGCGCATGGTTCATGTCTTTTCACCAGAGGTCAAACACAAGCTTTGGCAGTCGTAACGTTAGGAAATGATAAAGACGCTCAAATGTATGATCTTTTAACAGAAAAAAATACTATTAACGATACGTTTATGGTGAACTACAATTTCCCTGGATTCTCCGTAGGAGAGGCTACTCCACTACGTGGGCCAGGTCGTAGAGAGTTAGGACATGGTAACCTGGCACGTCGTGCATTAGAACCTGTTTTAGATATGAATCGTTTGCAAACCATTCGTTTGGTCTCTGAAATTTTGGAATCGAATGGTTCTTCTTCTATGGCTACGATTTGTGGTGGGGCATTGGCGCTTAAAGCTGCTGGGATTAATCTTGAAAAACTCGTTGCAGGTATTGCAATGGGTCTTGTATTTGAAGGTGATAAACATGCCGTTTTAAGTGATATTATGGGACTTGAAGACCATGACGGTGATATGGATTTTAAAGTAGCAGGTACCAGAGAAGGTATTACAGCACTTCAAATGGATATAAAACTCGGTGGTATCTCACGTGATGTTCTCAAAGAAGCATTGTACCAGGCTAAAGAGGGTAGAGCTCATATTCTGGGACTCATGGAAGCTGCTAATCAAGAAATAGTTATTAATAATGCAATTTTGCCAAAGCTTGAGCTTTTCAGTGTGGATCCTTCTAAAATCGTTGATATTATTGGACAAGCAGGCAAAACTATTAGAGAGATTATTGAGAGATTCGAAGTTTCGATTGATCTTGATCGTGAAAAAGGTGAAGTTAAAATTGCAGGTGAAAACAAAGAAAAAGTTGAGGCTGCAAAAGAGCATATTATTCAAATCACCAATAAACCTTCTTTTGGAGGTCGTGGCGGTGGTCGAGAAAGAGGTGGTGACAGACACGGCGGACCTAGAGAAGAGAAGCCAGTCCCCACTTTTGTCCAAGATGAAGTGGTCGATGGTGTTGTAAAACGTATTGTTGATTTTGGTGCGTTTATTGAACTTCCAGGTGGAATTGATGGTCTTTTACATGTTTCAAAAATTGCCGATCATCGTGTTGATAAAGTAAGTGATTATCTAGCTCTTGAGCAAAAAGTCCGTGTTAAAGTTTTGAAGCAAACGGGAAATAAGATTGAGCTAGGCCTAGAGCGTTAACTTTAAAGGGTTTTTAACAATTGTGTGGCTATAATCTCGCTCACAAAGTGGAAAGTAGGGATTATAGCCGAACAGACTTTGAAAAACAAATAGGAGCAATCTTTGAAAAAGATTCTTTTTTTAATGGTAGCATTTGCAACGTTTGCGTTTGCAGGTGAGGGTGAAACAGTTAAAGCTTACTCAGCACTCGCTGTAGGTATCGTACTTGGTCTTGCTGCACTTGGTGGCGCAATCGGTATGGGTAACACTGCGTCTTCAGCAATTTCTGGAACAGCAAGAAATCCTGGTCTTGGTGGTAAACTTGTAACAACAATGTTTATTGCACTTGCGATGATCGAAGCACAAGTTATTTACGCACTTGTTATTTCTTTGATTCTTCTTTACAAAAACCCATTTCTTGGTTAATTAACACAACAAACGAATGAGACCTTTAAAGGTCTCGCTCTTCTTTTATGCGGTCGTGGTGAAACGGTAGACACACTACCTTGAGGTGGTAGCGCCCTACGGGTGTGGGGGTTCAAATCCCCCCGACCGCACCATTCCTTTTTTCTTCTTTTATTTTAAACTTCCTTTTTTTAGTAAACTCAGTGTTGAATTATGTTACTATCACTTCTATTTTTTTAATCTCGAAAGGGTATTGATGAGAGAGTTAGAACTCAAAAATGTTATCAAACTTGATGGCAGAGAATTTTTAATTTCAACAATTAGTATGCATGTTAGGCACTCTTTTTTTGAAGGTGACTCAAAAAAAATTGTTTATGAAACAATGGTTTTTGAAATTATTAATGATGAAGTACAATTTCATCATCCTATTTTTAACGAACGCTATAATATGGCAGATGAAGCAATCTCGGAACACGGTGCTATCATCAAGCATCCTGAAAACTTTTTTATTATCTAAGTATTTTTCTTTATGTCCATAACGAAGATTTTTTTCTTTTTATGTTTGAGTTTGGGTTCGCTTTTAGCTCAAAATACCAAAGATATTTTGGTATTACATTCGTACCATAGAGGGTATAAATGGAGTGACGATATTTCAAAAGTTATCGAAAAAAATTTTTCTGATCGAGATAATATTTTTTTAACAACAGTTTACATGGATACTAAACGTGTTGACACTCCTGAATATTTAGAAGAGTTCTACCACTACTACACGAAACGCTTTCACGATCACAAATTTGATATTGTTATGGTTGTCGATAACAGTGCCCTTGAGTTCGTACAAACCCACTATGATGAGCTTTTTTCCAAAACGCCGATTGTGTTTTTAGGTATAAATAATTTTGAGCCTTCTCTTATTAAAGGCATAAAGCACATTAGTGGGGTTGTTGAAAATGTTGATATTGAAAAAAACATTGATTTAATTCTTACCTTGCATCCTAATCTTGATAAAGTTTTGATTATTAATGAAAAATCGATTACGGGAGATGCTATTCGTAAAGAAATTGATGCGGTAGCCCCCAAATATAAAAATACTATAGAACTTGAACATGTTGACAGCATGGATATGGACGAAATTGCTCAAAAGACACAACAGTTAAGTAAGAACAGTGTCATTTTATGGGTCTTACTTTATAAAGATAAAACAGGGCGTTTCTTTACCTTTAAAGAAAATTTAGAACAAATTCGTAAACTTACGAATACGCCTATTTATGGGCTATGGGATTTTTACCTTGAGTATGGCATTGTAGGCGGATTCTTAACAAGCGCTAGTGCGCAAGCCGAATCGGCTTCTAAAATAGTTGACCAAGTCTTAGCAGGTAAAGATCCAAACCATATTCCCATTGTAGAAAAAAGCCCCAATCGTTATTTGTTTGATTATAAGGAATTGGAATTACATCGTATCAATCCATCTACTGTTATCAAAAATTATGAAGTAATCAATAAACCATTTTCTTTTTATGACGAGTATAAGCACTATATTTGGCTTTTTATAGCAATTTTCAGTGCAATCATGATGGTTGTTTTATTCTTGATGCAAAATGTTCGTAGTCGTAAACAGAGTGAATTGGCACTTAAAAATCAACTTGAGTTTATTAAAGTTCTACTTGATACGATTCCAAATCCAATTTATTATACCAATGTCGCAGGTGAATATATTGGTATCAATATGGCATTTGCAAAGCTTTATGATCATACAAAAGAAGAGATGATTGGTAAAACAATTTTTGATTTTTTTCCAAAAGAGTGGGCAGCAGAGCGGCGTAAAAGTGACCTTGAATTGCTCGCAAAAAAAGGTTCTGACACATTAGAGTTAATGCTACATCTTCCTAAAAAGAGGGCCAGGCTTTTTACTCTTAGTAAAGCAGTTTACACAAATATTGATGGTACTATTGGTGGTATTGTATGTGTGATGGACGATATGACTGAACGTATGCAACATCAACAATTCTTAATACAACAGTCTAAACTTACTGAAATGGGCGAAATGATTGCAGGTGTTGCACATCAGTGGAACGAGCCTTTGGTTGAACTTTCGGCTATTATGCAAGATATGGAATTTTGTTTTAACAGTGGCGAAATGGATAGCCCAAAAATGAAAGAGTTTGTACGTGATGCAATCATTCAGATACAATATATGTCGCAAACGCTTAAAGATTTTCGTAATTTTCTCAAACCCTCAACAAAAAAAACGCTTTTCTGTGCTAAAAAAGCGCTTCTGGAAGTGTTGGAAATTATTGGGAGACAGATCTTTTATGCACACATTGATCTTACGGTAAAATATCTGAAAGACGAAGAGACTTTCCCTGTTTATGGCTATGAAAATGAATTTAAACAAGTTTTACTCAATGTCATTAATAATGCTAAAAATAAGATTATAAAGACACGTAAAGGTGAAAAAATCATGATAGAGTTAGATCGTGAAATTATTCATACGAAAATTGTCATCAGCGATGATGGTGGCTTGATCCCTGCAAATATTATAGGACTTATCTTTGACCCTTATTTTACGACGAGCAAAAAAGGAACAGGACTTGGTTTATATATGGCAAAAATGATTATTGAAGATAAAATGGGTGGTAATATTCGTGTTCAAAACAGAGGTGTAAGTACGGTAGAATTTACTATTTTAGTTCCCAATTCAATGAAAGGCGGAGAATGAAAATTTTACTTTTGGAAGACAATGCACGGCTTAATGCGACGATTGTGAAGCGATTGGAAGCTAAAGGCTACACAATGGATTCATTTATTGATGGTAAAGAGGCATATGCTGCTATTGATAATGGTTATGCCTGTTTTATTTTAGACATCAATGTTCCCAGTCTTGACGGTATTGAAATTTTGAAAAAAGTACGTGATTTTTACCATGAAACACCTGTCATTATCATCAGCTCCAGTGTTGAGCTTGAAGTTATCAAAGATGCCTATAATTATGGGTGTAATGACTTTTTAAAAAAGCCATTTTTTATTGATGAATTAGAGATAAAAATAGAAAAATTATGCAATATCCGTTATGATATTGTGGATCTAGGTCATGAATGCCAGTTTGATTTTAAGACCAGTTTATTACGCATAGGATGCAAAGAAGAGCATCTTTCACGTAAAGAGAAGTTATTGCTCAATGTCTTAATCAGTGAAAAAGGTAAAGTTGTTTCTTTTGATAAAATTCAAGCGATGGTGTGGGAGGGTAACTTTGCAAGCTTAGATTCCATTCGATCTTTAATGCGAAGACTCCGTAAGAAAATCCCTTTTGAGTGCATTGAAACGGTTGTTGATGTGGGGTATATTCTTCGTTATTAATGCACTTTCGCTTTTAGATATCACTGTGTCACTTTTTTTCTTTTTTAGTATAGCTGTAAATATTTTTGAGTAAATATCATGTGTTTTTTATACCATATTGCTACACTCAATGAAAACCCATATTAAGGATGTCTTGATGCCATTAAGCGGAAATTACCTTGATTTCTACAATGAAATCGTGAATTTTATTCCCGAGAAGCGAATTTTTACAGACCCACTTCATACAATTGCATATGGGACGGATGCTTCATTTTACAGGCTTATCCCAAAAGTAGTTATTTGGGTCAATGATGCTGATGAAGTGAGCCAAATCCTCAAAATCACTTCGTCACTTTCATTGCCTGTTGTTTTTAGAGCTGCAGGAACCAGTCTTTCAGGTCAAGCCATCACCGACTCCATTTTACTCGTAACGTCACGTGACTGGAAAGGGATCAAGGTCAATAAAGAGGTAAGTTTAATTACGATGCAACCTTCTGTTATTGGATCAGATGCAAATGCGTATTTACTGCCTTATGGTAAAAAAATAGGCCCAGATCCTGCAAGTATTGGATCTGCGATGATTTCAGGGATCGCAGCTAATAATGCGAGTGGTATGTGTTGTGGAACAGCTGATAACTCTTATAAAACACTTGAATCGATGAAGATCATTTTTCATGATGGCTCAGAACTTGATACAAGCTCATCAGAGAGTATTAAAAACTTTAAACAATACCACCATGCTTTGGTTGAGCGCATTAGCACACTCTCTCGTGAGATAAAAGCTACTCCTGATTTGCATGAAAAAATCATACGTAAATTTAAAATCAAAAATACCTGTGGTTATAGCCTTAATGCGCTCGTTGATTATGAAGATCCGATTGATATCATTGCACACTTGATGATTGGTAGTGAAGGAACACTGGGGTTTATTAAAGAGATCACGTTTAAAACAGTTCCTGAGTACAAAGATAAAGCCAGTGCTTTGATGATTTTCAAAAACATTAAAGATGCCTGCGATGCGGTCATTGTACTTAAAACACAATGTAAAGAGAATGTTGCGGCGGCTGAAATGATGGATAGAGCAGGGCTTGCTAGTGTTGAAAACAAAGAAGGAATGCCAAGCTTCCTCAAAACACTGAGTCCAACAGCAACTGCTGTTCTTGTTGAAAGTCGTGCCGAAAACGATGGAATATTAGATAAAAATATTGCCGTTATTTTAGAGAAGCTTGCACACATTGAGCCTGAAATGCCACTGCATTTTACCAAAGATGTGTATGAGTACACCAAATACTGGAAAATTCGTAAAGGGCTTTTCCCTGCGGTTGGTGCGGTACGTGAGAGTGGTACGACCGTTATCATTGAGGATGTGGCATACCCTATCGAATCTTTAGCAGATGCGACGTTGGAACTTCAAGAGCTCTTTAAAAAATACGGCTATAACGAAGCGATTATTTTTGGACATGCGCTAGATGGCAACCTGCACTTTGTCTTTACCCAAGCGTTTGAAGATCCTAAAGAGATTAAGCGTTATGAAGATTTTATGCAAGAAGTAGCAGAACAAGTTGCAACAAAATACCATGGAAGCCTTAAAGCAGAACATGGAACGGGTCGCAATATGGCTCCTTTTGTAGAACTTGAATGGGGCAGTGATGCTTATGTTCTGATGAAAGAGATTAAAGCGATTTTTGACCCTAAAGGGCTTCTAAATCCAGGTGTTATTATCAATTCAGACCCAAAAGCGCACTTGAAAAATTTCAAAGAAATGCCTAAGACCGATGATTATATCGATAAATGTATTGAGTGTGGATTTTGTGAGCCAGCATGTCCATCCAATGCGCTTACCTTGACTCCAAGACAACGTATTGTTGTCAATCGACGTATGACAACATTGAAAAATCAGGATGAGATGGAAGCATTTGAGCAGATGCAAGAACTCTATCAGTATGACGGTGTTGAAACATGCGCAACCTGTTCTTTGTGCTCACTGGTTTGCCCTGTTGGTATTGATACGGGCGCATTAACCAAAAAGATTCGTGCACATCAAATTACGCCAACCCAACACAAGATTGCTGAGATGATTGCCAATAACTATGGAACCATTTTAGGTGTTGGTAGCTTTGTTCTTAGCGCAGTCAAAGGAGTGAATGCTGTTATTCCTGATGGTGTGATGAAGGCAATGAGTGCAGGTGTTACCGCACTTAGTGGCAATAAATTGCCACTATGGACAACAAGCCTTCCTGGGGGACATACGTTTAAAGACAGTCGAACGTTGTTTGGTGTTGAACAAAAAGTTGTCTATTTTTCATCGTGCCTTAATCGTACAATGGGAAATCCAAAACCAAAAGGCGAAGAAAAAGAGTTGGATGAACTCATCATTGGTATTTTGGAAAAAGCGGGTTATGAAGTCATCTTCCCTGAACATTTAAAACCTCTATGTTGTGGTATGCCTTTTTCAAGTAAAGGTTATAAGAAGGAAGGTAAACAAAAATCATTGGAGCTTGAAGCTGCACTCAATAAAGCAAGTGAAAATGGTAAATACCCCATCTTATGTGATATGAGTTCGTGTACGAAAACCATGATGGAGTACTTTGATACAGGCTTAAAAGTACATGACCCCATTGAATTTATTCATGATTGTCTTTTAGATAAGCTAACCATTCAACAAATTGATGAACCTGTTGTCATTCATACGATTTGTAGTACCCGTAAAATGGGCTTAGCTGAGAAGTTTGAAAACATTGCACGATTGTGTAGTTCAAAAGTCACAGTACCTGCAGATGTAACCTGTTGTGGATTTGCAGGAGATCGTGGGTTTAATTATCCTGAACTCAATAAATCGGCACTACGCCATTTAAAAGCATCCATTCCGAGTGATACAAAACTAGCATTTTCAACAGGAAAACCCTGTGAAATTGGTTTGAGTGAAGAGAGTGGTTTAGAATATCGTTCACTCTTTTATCTCCTTGAACGCGCTATTTCTTAATAAGAAATTACCTCTCAAACTCAAAGTCAATCTATCTTGAAATCATAGATAGATTGACTCTTCTTTTTTTACTTTTCAAAGCTCTTTTTCATAGGTTTTATTTAATAAATAAAATGATAAAATACTAAAATTTTGACTATTACTTTTAGTTAAATTTAAACAAAAAGGGTTACATCTATGGAAGTTAATCTGTTTGTGGGAAGTAGTATATCCTTGGTATTTGGACTCTCCACACACTTTGCATTTTTTGCTTTAAATGAGAAATATACCAGTGTATAATTCTACTTTAGAAGTATTGCAAAATGATAACTTCGCAGTTGTAGCAGCAAGCGCTGCTTCTATCAAAGCTTACAACAAAAAATCAAAACAGTAAAAGGGCAAAACGAAGATGGCGAAAAAATACATCGATGTGATGGATACGACGTTTAGAGATGGATTTCAATCGGTTTTTGGTGGACGTGTACTTATGGATGACTTTCTTCCTGCGGTAGCCGCAGCAAGAGATGCTGGTATTAACCATTTTGAATTTGGTGGAGGGGCTCGTTTTCAAAGTCTTTACTTCTATCTCAATGAAGATGCTTTTGAAATGATGGATCGATTCCGATCCATTGCAGGACCTGACGCAAACCTTCAAACGTTGGCACGTGGTGTTAATACGGTTATGCTCGATACTGGCAATCGCGAACTTATTGATTTACATGCAAAAATGTTTAGAAAACATGGTACAACAACGATTCGTAACTTTGATGCGCTCAACGATATTGAAAACCTCAAATACAGTGGCGAGCGAATTGTTCATCATGGGCTTAAACATGAAATCGTAGTTACAATGATGGATTTACCTCCAGGATGTGTGGGTGCTCATGATGTTGCCTTTTACGAAAAAACACTCAGAGATATTTTAAATTCGGGTATTCCTTATCATAGCGTTTGTTTCAAAGATGCTAGTGGAACGTCTAGCCCTCAAAAAGTGTATGAGACAATTAAAATGGCAAAGAAACTTCTTCCTGAGGGAATGCATGTACGTCTTCATACGCATGAAACTGCTGGGGTAAGTGTTGCATGTTATTTAGCAGCGCTTGACGCGGGTGTAGATGGTATCGATCTTGCGGCATCACCTGTAAGTGGTGGTACTTCTCAACCAGATATTTTAACAATGCTTCATGCGGTTAAAGGCAAAGATTATGATCTTGGTGGCCTTGAGCTTGAAAAAATTCTCACATATGAAGATGTTTTGCAAGATTGTCTAAAAGACTATTTTACACCACCTGAAGCAGTCCAAGTTTCTCCTCTGATTCCTTTTTCTCCAATGCCTGGCGGTGCTTTAACAGCTAACACTCAAATGCTTCGTGATAACAATATTTTGCATAAATTCCCTGAAATTATCAAAGCAATGCGTGAAGTAGTTGAAAAAGGTGGATACGGTACGAGTGTTACACCAGTATCGCAATTTTATTTCCAACAAGCATTTAACAACGTTATGTTTGGTCCATGGACAAAAATTGCTGAAGGTTATGGCAAAATGGTACTGGGTTACTTTGGTAAAACACCTGTGACTCCTGATGCTAAGATTGTAGCGCTTGCAAGTGAACAACTTAAACTTGATCCGACCAAGAAAAATGCACTTGACCTGGCAGATGCAGATGATAGTAAATCTCTTGCACATGTCAAAGAACTCTTAGCAAAAGAGGGACTAAAAGAAACCGATGAAAATCTCTTTATTGCTGCTTCATGTAAAGAAAAAGGTATTGCATACTTAAAAGGTGAAGCAAAAGTTAATGTACGAAAAATTGGTAAAGCCGATAAAGAAAACGTACTGTGCAATGCTTCTGAAGACTATACTGTCATCGTGAATGGTCAAAAATATAATGTTAAATCTTCGGATAAGCAAGATGCGTTTGTTATCAATGGACAAGAATATTTTATTGAGATTGAAGAGGGTTGTAGTGAAGATAATAGCAATGCGGCACTCATTCCAAATAGCGCAGGGGAAATCAGAGCGGGTGTTCCAGGTACTATTTTCAAAACCCTTGTAAATGCGGGCGATAAAGTTACAAAAGGACAACCTGTCATTGTTATTGAAGCTATGAAAATGGAAATTGAAGTAGCGGCGCATACCGATGGTGTGGTCAGTAGCGTGAGAGTTAATGTTGGAGATACTATCGTTAATAATCAACTCCTCGTTACTTTAGAATAATTCAGGAATTTTAGAAAGGTCCATCACTAAAAAACTAATGCTTCAACTTTGGGCATTGAGGTGTTAGAGGTGATTGAAATTTGAGGAGGTCTCAAGGTGCAGATTTTGAGACCCAAAGAGTACAGAGATTGTAAGCACTGGAAGTGCCGAAAATAACTGTTATCTAATATATTAAATCAATGTTTTGAGGATATTAATACTATGTCGAAGATGAATGAAATAGAAAAGTTAGGGTTAAGCAATATTGGAAAGGTTCATTATAATCTAAGCTACGATGAATTGTTGAAACACGAAATAGCCAATAATGAAGGTCGTGTAACAAGCAATGGAACATTTAGCGTTGATACAGGAATTTTTACAGGACGTAGCCCAAAAGATAAATATTTTGTAGATCAAGAGCCTTCTAACAAATATATCTCATGGGGCAAAATGAACCAGCGGGTAAGTAAAGAGATCTTTAATGATCTTTTTGCAAAAGTGAAAAAACAACTCTCTGGTAAAGATATTTATGTCCAAGATGCTTACAGTGGTGGTACATTGGCAAGTCGTAAAAGTATCCGAGTGGTCACTGAAATTGCTTGGCAAGCGCATTTTGTTAAAAATATGTTTATTCGTCCAAACGAAGAAGAACTAGTCGATTTTAAACCTGATTTTGTTCTTTACAATGCATGTAAAATGGCTAACGATGACTATAAAAAACATGGTCTTCACTCCGATGTTTTTGTTGTGTTTAACGTAGAAGAAAATATCGCGATTATCGGTGGTACATGGTACGGTGGCGAGATCAAAAAGGGTATTTTCTCTATGATGAACTATTGGTTGCCATTAGAGGGCAAACTCTCCATGCATTGCTCTGCAAACGTGGGCGAAAAAGGCGATACAGCCCTTTTCTTTGGTCTTTCTGGTACAGGAAAAACAACGCTTTCAACAGACCCTAAACGTAAGTTAATTGGTGATGATGAACACGGTTGGGATGATGATGGTGTCTTTAACTTTGAAGGTGGTTGTTACGCAAAATGTATCAATCTTGATCCAAGCAGTGAGCCTGAAATTTATGGTGCGATTCGTCAAGATGCACTTTTAGAAAATGTGGTGATTAATGACAATCACATCGTTGATTATGCCGACGCCTCTAAAACTGAAAATACCCGTGTTTCTTACCCCATCTATCATATCGATAACCATGAAGCAAGCCTACAAGCAGGACATCCTAAAAAGATCATTTTTTTAAGTGCCGATGCATTTGGTGTGTTACCTCCTGTGTCAAAACTTACTAAAGAGCAAGCGATGTATTACTTCTTGAGCGGCTATACGGCTAAAGTTGCTGGAACAGAGCGTGGCGTTACTGAGCCAGTAGCTACATTTAGTGCGTGTTTTGGTGAAGCATTTTTACCTCTTCATCCAACAGTTTACGCAAAGCTATTAGGCGAAAAAATTGCTAAGCATAACGTTGATGTTTATTTAGTGAACACAGGTTGGACAGGTGGCAGTTACGGTGTTGGAAAACGTATGAGTATAAAAGCAACGCGTGCATGTATCAATGCGATCTTAGATGGCAGCATTAATGACTGCGAGTTTGAGAGTATCCCCGTCTTTAACATCCAAGTTCCTAAAGCACTTGCTGGTGTTCCAACAGAAGTGTTGAACCCTAAAAATACATGGGAAAATAAAAGCCTTTATGACGCAACCAGAGATGAACTTGCTGAAATGTTCATCGAGAACTTCAAGAAATATATTACAGCGGATTCTGATTTTTCTAACGCTGGTCCAAAACTCTAATTTAACTTTACATGCAAAGGAGTTTGTTCACTCCTTTGCCTTTTTTACAATCAAGGAGATTTTTCAATGTCAAAGCTATGGTCTGGCAGATTTGCCGCAAGTGGAGCAGCACTACTCGACGAATTTAATGCGTCATTACCTTTCGATAAAAAACTCTATGCAGAGGATATAAAAGGCTCGATTGCTCATGCAACGATGCTTGCTAAACAAGGGATTCTCACACAAGTAGAAGCAGATCAAATTGCAACTGGATTGCTGCAAATTAAACAAGAGATCGAAGAAGGGACTTTTGTTTTTGATATTGCCCATGAAGATATTCATATGTCTGTTGAGACAAGACTCATTGATCTCATTGGCGAAGCGGGTAAACGTCTCCATACTGCACGTAGCAGAAATGATCAAGTTGCGGTTGATTTTAGACTCTACGTTCAAAAACAGAATTTAATTATTGTCAGTGTTTTGGAAGAGGTAATTGATGTCTTGATGGATATTGCTAAAGAACATAAAAATACGTTATTACCAGGTATGACACATTTACAACATGCTCAACCGATCAATCTAGCATTTCATCTTCTAGCATATGTCTCAATGTTTAAACGCGACATTGAACGCTTAGAAAGTTCGTATCAACGTAACAATGTTTTACCTCTAGGCTGTGCAGCGCTTGCGGGGACTCCTCATAACATTGATAGAGAATATGTGGCAAAACTTTTAGGCTTTGACAGTGTCAGTGTGAATTGTCTTGACACTGTGAGTGATCGTGACTTTGCTTTAGAAATTCTTTTTAATATTTCAACCATTATGATGCATGTTTCACGTTTTGCGGAAGAGTTAATTTTGTGGTCAAGTTATGAGTTTAAGTTTGTAACGTTGAGTGATGAGTATTCAACAGGTAGTTCTATTATGCCACAAAAGAAAAATCCTGATGTCCCAGAGCTTCTTCGTGGCAAAACAGGACGTGTTAATGGTAATTTGATCTCTTTATTGACTGTTTTAAAAGGACTTCCTTTGGCATACAATAAAGATATGCAAGAAGATAAAGAAGGTGTGTTTGACAGTGTAGAGACTGTTTATATGTCACTCAATATCCTTAAAGAAGCAGTACGTACGATGACTATTAATGTGAATCGTATGAAACAAGCCTGCGAAGTAGGGCATTTAAGTGCAACAGATTTGGCGGATTATTTGGTTCAAAAGTGCGACATTCCTTTCCGTGAAGCGCATTTTATTACGGGGCGTGCCGTTGCACATGCCGAGAGTTTGGGGATAGATCTTAGTGTGTTAAGTGTTTCTGAGCTTCAAAAAGTCGATGCACGTATTGGTGCAGATGTCAGTGAATACCTTAATTTAGTTCACTCTATGAATGCACGAACATCTCAAGGTGGAACATCAATATCTTCGACATGCCAACAGATTGAAATTTTTGAAACGTGGATAAAAGCGCGTCATTAAAACGTGAGAGAGAAGAGGCAAAACCTCTTCTTCACTGTTAAAGAAATTTGTGCGAATCGCTGTCGCTTAGGTGATTCCACGAAAGTTTAGACCCACCTAAAAGGTGAAAATGCAGATGCATGACCTCTTGTCCACCATCGCTACCGTTATTTGTAATTAGGCGATACCCACTCTCATCTAAGCCTAAAAGTTTTGCAACTTTTTGCGTGAATTCTGTGAGCCCCACCATAATTTTTGGATCAACTTCTTGAAAACATTTATACTCTTTTTTGGGGATAATGAGGATATGCACAGGCGCTTTTGGGTTAATATCGTGAAACGCTAAAAACTCCTCATTTTCAAGTACTTTGTTGCAAGGAATTTCGCCACTTACAATTTTACTAAAGATAGTCATCGCCTTCTCCTCTATTTTTGTGATTTTGTATTGATAGAATTTAGAATAAACGTTGGATTTTAACCTTTTATAATTAAAGTTTGACTAAAATGGGCTTCCTAATAGACTTAAGAGCATCATGAATGCTCATGAATGAAAGGTATACCTTTGAAAGATATGGAAAATGCGATAGCTGCGTGCACATCGCTTGTTGAATTAGAAAAGATGCGGGTCTCTCTTTTTGGTAAAAAAGGATATTTTGCGGCACAGTTTGAAGAGCTTAAAAAGCTTGATGGCGATGCTAAAAAAGAGTTTGCTCAAAATCTTAATGTCAACAAAGAAAATTTTTTAGAACGGCTCAATGAAAAAAAGAGTACGTTAGAAGCTGTGATGATTGAAGAACAGATGCGTAAAAGCAGTGTGGATGTAACACTCTTTAATCAAGAAAGTGGCTCTGGTGCGCTTCATCCTGTTATGGATACGATGGATAAAATTATTGAATATTTTGTAAGTATGAACTTTTCGATTGAAGAAGGCCCTCTTGTCGAAGATGACTTTCATAACTTTGAAGCATTGAACTTACCTAAATATCACCCTGCGCGTGATATGCAAGATACATTTTATTTTAAAGATTCGATGTTGCTTCGCACACACACGTCACCCGTCCAAATCAGGACGATGCTTAAACAAAAAGCACCTATTCGTATGATTTGTCCGGGTGCTGTCTTTAGACGTGATTTTGACATCACGCATACACCGATGTTTCACCAAGTGGAAGGTCTTGTTGTTGATAAAGCTGGGAAAGTCTCATTTGCAAATCTAAAATTTATTCTCGAAGACTTTTTAAAGTACATGTTTGGCGACGTTAAAGTACGTTTTCGTCCAAGCTTCTTTCCATTCACTGAACCGAGTGCAGAAGCTGATATTAGCTGTATTTTCTGTAAAGGTGAGGGTTGTCGCGTTTGTTCACATACAGGTTGGTTAGAAGTGCTTGGGTGTGGCGTTGTTGACCCTAATGTTTTTAAGGCTGTAGGCTACAAAGATGTCAGCGGATACGCATTTGGACTAGGCGTGGAGCGCTTTGCGATGCTTTTACACCAAATTCCTGACTTGCGTTCATTGTTTGAGGGTGATTTGAGATTATTGGAGCAATTTAGATGATAGTAA
Organism: Sulfurospirillum sp.; assembly: GCF_036802865.1. Lineage (NCBI taxonomy): Bacteria > Pseudomonadati > Campylobacterota > Epsilonproteobacteria > Campylobacterales > Sulfurospirillaceae > Sulfurospirillum > Sulfurospirillum sp. The sequence continues at coordinate 655,314 of NZ_DAIRVK010000001.1, forward strand.
CAAAACAGTGGTTAAATGAATGGATCGATCTTAGTGCGATTGATACGGATAAAATTTCTCTAGCACTGAATGCCATTGGTCTTGAAGTTGATGGACTCACAAAAATTAGAATCCCTCAAAATGTGGTTGTAGGAAAAGTCGTTTCATGCGAGAAACATCCTAATGCCGATAAACTCAATGTGTGCCAAGTTGATGTAGGTGAGAGTGTTCAACAGATTGTTTGTGGGGCTAAAAATGTTGCGGCAGGACAAATGATAGCCGTTGCATTGATCGGTGCAGAGCTTCCTGGTGGACTTAAAATTAAAAAAGCAAAACTTCGTGATGTAGAATCTTGTGGCATGATCTGCTCTTCTACGGAGCTTGGTCTTCCAAAAATCAATGACGGCATTATGATTTTAGATGAGAGTATTGGTGTACTAGTCCTTGGTAAACCTCTTTGTGAATATCCTTTGATAAATGATGATATTATTGAAATTGGATTGACTCCCAATCGTGGGGATTGCCAAAGTATTTACGGCGTAGCCAGAGATTTGAGTGTCTATTTTGATCTGGAAGTTAAAACACTCAACCAAAAAGAAGAAGAAGAAAACCAACCTGGTGTGGGTCGTGTTCTTCACCTGCACGGGAGTGAAGCACTTTCTGGCTCTTACATGTACAAAGTTTTTGATAACAAAGAGATTGATGTGCCTTTAATTATTCAGCTTCGCTTAGGGTTTGCAGAGATTGAAAACAACTGTTTACTGGGTAAATTGCTTGATTATTCAACGTTTGTTACAGGCGTATTACTGCGTGCTTACAATCAAACTTGTTTTGGACTCAAAGATGAAAAAGCAAAGATTACGATTGCAAAAGATGAAAATGGATTAGACGCTATTTTTGGTTTAGGTGGACAAAAAGTGGCTCTGACTGGTATTATGCAGATGGCTGAGTGTAAGGCATCAGGAATGGATGAACGCATTATTGTTGAAGCCAATTATACACATCCTGAAATTATTGCTTCACGCAGTGCCAATAAAAAATTAAACGCTGATAAACACCTCTACCGATCTTCCAGAGGCAGTGAGCCAAAACTTGCCTTTGGTTTGAACTATTTCTTTAAAATGCTTTTAAAACGTTCTAAAATTATGGCTTATGCTGATTCTCAACAAATCACACAAGATTTTGAAGCAAAAATTATCAATATTCACCAAAGTGAACTAACACAAATGATTGGTGAAGAGATCCCTAAAAATAAAATTATCAAGATTTTAAAACATTTAGGATTTGGTGTCAATTTCGCATTTGAGCAAGATGTCATCAATGTCAAAATCCCACAATTTAGATCGGATGTTGTCAATACCCAAGATATTTGTGAAGAGATCGTACGGATTGTTGGTATTGATAATATCACCTCAAAGCCTTTTATATTTGCGGAACAACTCAAAATAAATGAGCCGTATTTAAACTTTAAAAAAAGACAAATGTATCGCCATCGTGCAGTTTCTGTGGGCTTTTTTGAGACATTGCACTTTGTTTTTGATGACAGCGCCAATGCGAAAAAATTCCACTTGCCTCTTTTAGAAGAAGCATTAGACGTTGCAAATCCTATTACCAGTGAGCTCAACACGCTTAGAAGTTCCCTTTTACCAAATATCCTAGGTGCTGTTTCCAGTAACCTCAAATTTGGCAAAAAACGTGTAGCACTTTTTGAAGTTGGCAGTGTTTTTGATACGGGACGCAATGAGAGTAAAAAAATAGCATTTGTTTTTAGTGGCGAAAATGGTATTCCTGAAATTGCAAATCATGGTAAACCGACCGAGATTGACTTTTTTACTTTTGCAGGTAAAGTCCAGAGTATTTTGGGGAACTTTACACTTCTTCCCCTCAGTGATGTCAATGGTCTATGCAGCCCTTATGAGGCAGCCAAAGTGATCATTGATGGTGTAGAGGCTGGGTATATGGCACGTGTGAATGTGCAAGTCGAAAAAGAGCTTGATTTGGCACGTACCTATATTTGCGAGCTTGATTTTGAAGCATTGACATACAAGCGCAAAATTGCAAAAGAGTATTCAAAACTTCCATCATCCTCACGAGACCTGAGCTTACTTGTAGATGCAACGATGCAATACTCCGAATTAGAGAGTTTTATCACGTCTATTGCACCCAAAGCATTAGTGAAATTTGCTGTTATTGATCGCTATGCCCACGAAAGCCTTGGCGATAAAGTAAGCCTTACTCTAAAACTTCAATTTCAGTCTATGGAAAAAACATTTGAAGAAGAAGAGATTGCTTCGATGGTTGAATCACTTCTTTCAAAAATTCAAGAAAAATTTGGAATTACCATCCGATGAAAACTTTACATGTAAACCCCAAAGCCTCTTTTGAGTTTACAACCGATCAAATCGCCAGCGATAAATCAATTTCGCATCGCTGTGCGATTTTTTCACTTCTGAGTGACAAACCCTCTATTGTCAAAAATTACTTACCTGCTGAAGATACGCTCTGTACTTTGAGTATTGTTCAATCCCTTGGTGCTCATGTTGAAACAGCCGAAGATGGGACACTGACCATTACCCCGCCTCTAAGTGTTACAGAGCCTCCCCTTATTTTAGATTGTGGGAATTCTGGCACAGCAATACGCCTTTTGATGGGCTTTCTTTCCTCTTGCAAAGGATTTTTTGTTTTGCACGGAGATAAATATTTATGCTCTCGCCCAATGCGCCGCGTCGCAGACCCTCTGCGTAGTATTGGGGCACAAATTGATGGCAGAAGCAATGGTAACTATGCTCCCCTTGGAATTCGTGGCGAAACACTGAATGCTTTTAATTATGAGAGTAAAATTGCTTCGGCACAAGTCAAAAGTGCTCTTATCTTAGCGGCACTTCAAGCAGATGGCATTTCTACTTTTTCTGAGCCAGAACTCAGCCGTGACCACAGTGAGCGAATGCTTCGTGGCATGGGTGCTAAAGTGATTTCTGAAGGTCTACATGTAACGATTCATCCTCAATCTGCACCATTAAAGCCACTGCATATAACGGTTCCCAATGATCCTTCAAGTGGTTTTTTCTTTGCTGTTGCTGCTGCTATTAATATTGGAAGTAAAGTTACATTGCACAACATGCTCTTAAATCCTACACGTATTGAGGCCTATAAAGTATTAGAACGTATGGGGGCTGAGGTTCAGTTTATAGAAAAAGAAAATCTTTATGAAAGTGTTGGTGATATTGTCATCACTGGCAAAGCATTGCATGGCGTAGAAGTCAGTGAAAATATTTCGTGGTTGATTGATGAACTGCCTGCACTTTCGATTGCATTTGCTTGTGCCAACGGTAAAAGTCTTGTGAAAAATGCACAGGAACTTCGTGTCAAAGAGAGTGATCGCATCTCAAGTGTGGTAAAAAATCTTCATTTATGTGGCATTACTGTTGATGAATTCGATGATGGTTATGAAGTGAGCGGTGGAGTGCTCAAAAGTGCTACAATCAATAGCTTTGGAGATCATCGTATCGCTATGAGTTTTGCTATTGCAGGAACACGAGTGCCTATGAAAATTGAGGATATTGAGTGTATCAATACTTCATTTCCTAATTTCATAACGTTACTCTCTGAGATAGGGACTATTCAGCAATGAAAATTAAACTTGCAACAAGTTATGGTTTTTGCTTTGGCGTGAAGCGCGCCATAAAAATCGCTGAAAATACAAAAAATGCTTCAACAATTGGACCGCTTATTCACAACAATGAAGAGATCAATCGTTTACGAGAGAATTTTAATGTTAAAACACTGCATGACATTAAAGAAGCAGAAGGCGTGGGTAAAGCGATTATCAGGACACATGGTATCCCTAAAAAAGATCTTGAAACACTCATAAAAAGCGATGTTCAAGTCATTAATGCGACCTGCCCTTATGTAACAAAACCTCAAGAAATTTGTGAAAAAATGAGTATGGAAGGGTATGAAATTGTCATCTTTGGCGATGCTGACCATCCTGAAGTGAAGGGTGTTGAAAGCTATGCCATTCATGGTGCTCATGTGGTTCAAAGTGTAGAAGAATTGAGCAAAGTTCAATTTAAAGGCAATAAAATTGCTGTTGTTTCACAAACCACACGAAAAATCAGTGAATTTCTAGAAATTACCAATTATTTAGAGACACGTTACAAAGAAGTGCGTGTTTTTAATACCATTTGCAATGCGACGTTTGAAAACCAAGATGCGGCGCGTGAACTTGCCAAAGAAGCGGATATTGTCATTGTTATTGGAGGTAAAAACTCCTCTAATACCAAGCAATTACATAGCATTTGCAAAGAGTATTGTGAGGACAGTTTTTTAGTTGAGAGCGAGAAAGATTTAGATCCGAGCTGGTTTAGTGAAAAAACGCTTTGTGGCGTGACTGCAGGCGCTTCGACGCCAGATTGGATTATCGAAAAAATAGTTGGAAAAATCAGCGAAATTAAAGTATAATAGGCAACTTTTACATGTTTACATGTAGCTAAATGTGTCAAAAATCAATCAAAAAGGGTATAAAATGGTAAATGAGGCGAACAAAGCTGTTCATACTGACGCCGTAGACGAACATGAGGAGATGGATTTTGCGGCTATGCTGGAAGAGTCTTTCAAAGATTCTGAGAGAGATGCACTCATCAACGGTGTTGTTGTAGCAATCAAAGAAGATGTTATCTTAGTTGATGTGGGCAAGAAGTCTGAGGGACGCTTGAATGCATCTGAGGTTACAGATGAAAATGGCAACATAACATGCAAAGTGGGAGATGTAATCCCTGTGGTTATCACAGGATTCAGAAACGAAAGACCAGCGGTTTCGCACAAAAAGGCCCTTCGTAAAGGTCATATTAAATCATTTATCGCTGAATATAAAGAAGAAGACGATGTGGTTCTTGATGTTAAAATCACTGGAAAAAACAAAGGTGGATTTATCGCTGAAAACAAAGAAGGTATTGAATTTTTCCTTCCACGTTCACAAGCTGCTGTTAAAGATATGAACGCACTTATGGGTAAATCACTTAAAGTTAAAATTATCAAAATTGACAATGACACAGAATCAATCATCATTTCTCGTAAAAAATTCTTGGATGATGAGCGTAAAAAACGCAAAGAAATTGTTCAAGAGTTGATTGATCGTGACGAAGTTGTAGAGGGAACCATCAAAAAAATCACAACGTATGGTATGTTTGTTGATGTTGGCGGAATTGATGGTCTTGTTCACTACAGCGAAATTAGCTACAAAGGACCAGTAAATCCTGGTACTCTTTACAAAGAAGGTGAAGTTATTCCTGTGAAAGCAATCAAATATGACAAAGATAAACGTCATCTTTCACTTTCAGTAAAAGCTGCTATGCCAGATCCATGGGATGAGATCAAAGACGAATTAGAAACAGGTGATTCAATTCAAGTTACAATCAGCAATATTGAGCCATACGGTGCGTTTGTTGATCTTGGTAATGACATCGAAGGTTTCCTTCACATCTCTGAAATTTCATGGGATAAAAACATCAAACACCCACGCGATTACATCGAAGAGGGACAAGTGGTTGATGTTGAAGTTATCGAAATTGATGCTAAAGAGAGACGTTTACGTGTGTCTTTGAAAAATGTTCTTCCAAAACCATTTGATGATTTCATGAAAAAATTCAAAGTGGGTGATGTTGTTAAAGGCGAAATCACTACCATTACAAACTTTGGTGCTTTTGTCAAAATCGGTGGAATTGAAGGTCTTTTACACAATGAGGATGCTTCTTGGGATCGTAACAACAAATGCAAAGAGCTTTTCGCTGTAGGTGACGAGGTTGAAGTTAAAATTGTAAAAATTGATGAAGAGACTGAAAAAGTATCTCTCAGCAAAAAAGAGCTTGAAGATAGCCCAATTCAAAAATACGCGAAATCACATGAAAATGGTGATATCGTTCATGGTAAAATCAGAGATATTAAAGACTTTGGTATCTTTGTTGAACTTGAAGACAATGTTGATGCATTGATTCGTAAAGAAGATTTGGGTCAAGTGAATGAAGAAGATCTTAAAATTGGTGATGAGATCGAAGCGGCAATCACATTTATTGATGACAAAAAAAATCGTATCCGTCTCTCTGTTAGACGTCTTTCAAAACTGAAAGAGAGAGAAGCACTTAAAGAGATCAATAAAGAAGAGAAAATGACGCTCGGAGATATTTTAAAAGATCAATTGAAATAAGCGATGCAAAAAAAAGTACTTGGCGCACTCTTTTTACTCCTCTTTGTAGGTGTAGGATTTTTTCTTTCGAAACTCCTACACCAAGAGGTGGATGTAACTGCAGATGTGTCCAAGTACGACTCCCCTAAAAAGCAAGAAATCAAACAAGAAACATCGGAAAAAGTTTGGATCAAAGAGATGGCTCATCAAGACGCAAGGGAGTTTATATTTCCTGTCAATGAGCTTTTTATGCAGATTGATGCCTATGGACAGAAGAGTGGACAAAAGTTAAAGTCGTTTCGCTTGGTGATTGATCGAGCGGATCGCTACTCACTCTTTTGTATCATACAGACACTCACTTCTTTGCACCTGCCATATATGGTGATTAAGGAAGATAAAATTCCTATTATCTATATAGAAGAGAAAAGTGAAAAGCAACTCGAAAATGTTGTTTTAGAGCTTGAAAAATACGATATTAAATCAAAAATTGTCGAGGTTTGGTTATGAAACAGAAGAAAATCATTGTATGCGATGCTATTCACGAAAAAGGTTTTGAAATCTTACGTGCAGAGAAAGATATTGAAGTTATTGATGCTGTACGTTTACCTAAAGATGAGTTATTGAAAATCATTGGTGATAGTGATGTTGCTATTACACGTAGTTCAACCGATGTTGATGAAAAATTTCTCAATGCTGCAACGAATTTAAAAGCGATTGTAAGAGCGGGTGTGGGTGTTGACAACGTGGATCAAGATGGTTGTAGTAGACGCGGTATCATCGCGATGAATGTTCCAACAGCCAATACGATTGCTGCTGTTGAGCTTACCATGTCACATCTTTTAGGATGTGCAAGAAGTTTTGTGAATGCCAACAATCATCTCAAAATTGAGCGTGTGTGGAATAGAGAGAAGTGGTATGGTATTGAATTGTGCGAGAAGCGTTTAGGCGTTATCGGTTTTGGTAATATTGGTAGTCGTGTAGCGATTCGTGCTAAAGCATTTGGTATGGAAGTCATCGCCTATGATCCTTATATTTCTGCTTCAAAAGTAACTGACCTCGGTATGACCTATACTGAAAATTTTAACGATATTTTGGCATGTGATTTTATTACCATTCATACACCTAAAAATAAAGAAACGATCAATATGATCTCTCATGAAGAGATCGCAAAGATGAAAGATGGTGTTCGTCTTATCAACTGTGCGCGTGGTGGTTTATACAATGAAGAGGCTCTCTTTGAGGGCATCAAAAGTGGGAAGATTGCATTTGCGGGTATTGATGTTTTCTCAAAAGAGCCTGCTACGAGTCATCCACTGTTAGACCTTGAGCATATCTGTGTTACACCTCACCTTGGTGCAAATACTTTAGAATCTCAAGAAAAAATTGCTATTCAAGCTGCTGAAAATGCTATTAGTGCGGCGCGTGGTATCAGTTATCCAAATGCTCTTAATTTGCCAATTAAAGCAGAAGATATTCCTCCATTTGTTGAGCCATATTTGGAACTTGTTCAAAAAATGGGCTTTTTGGCTGCACAACTTAATCGTTCAGCGATTAAGTCTATCAAACTTGAGCTTGAAGGTGAAATTGGCTCTTACGCAAAATCACTTTTAACATTTGGTATTGTAGGGTCACTTAAAGAGGCAAATGAAAATAAAATTAACTATGTTAATGCTGAGTTTGTCGCGAAAGAAAAAGGCATTGACAGTAAATTTGAAGTAGCTGTAAGCACAAGTGGTTATAAAAATCAAGTGACGCTGGTATTAACAACCGAGAAAGATGTTGTGAGTATTAGTGGTACGGTCTTTGGTGAAGATGAGCAACGCATTGTTGGTATCAATGGCTTTAAATTTGACTTTAAACCTAAAGGCAAAATGATTATCTTTAAAAACCATGACGTTCCAGGTGTTATTGCCAATATCGCTTCTATTTTGGCGAAAGAGGGCATTAATATTGCAGACTTTAGATTGGGTCGTGGTGCGCACCAATTTGCAATGGCGGTTATCTTGGTCGATACAGATATTGATAAAAAAATCATTGCAGAACTCAACAAGCTTGAGTCATGTGTATGGGTCGAGTACGCTGTTTTATAATTTTTTATAGTGTACTATTCAGGAGTGGATTTTTAAAGTCCACTCTTTTTTGTTTAAATATAATTAACTTCTTTTTCATAAACTCCCTATTTTATAGCTTTCACTAGTCAATTTAAAAGTAAAATTTAATTACCTTTTTCTAAAGTTATGCACTTAATCTTTTTAGATAAATAAATAAATATTATAAGTTTGATAATATTGTTATAATTTATGAAATTAGGATAGGAGTTTTGCATGAAAATCTTGCTTTTTCTCGTATTATCTCTTGCTCTTTGTGCTACAGAAGGCGCGTTAAGTTTAGACGATGCCATTAAAAAAGTGAAAGAACAGAACAGTGAAATTGCGATTGCAAAATTTGATGAGCAAATCAAATCCTTAGAACATCAAGCCGCGGTTGGTCAAAACTATGGAAGTATTGATCTTTCTCAAACAGCACTTCGTAGCAATGATGCTCAGTCAATTTTTGGCTATAAACTACAATCTCGCGAAGCCACGTTTGCTGATTTTGGCTTTAAACAGTTTAATGGCAGTAATTATATGCTTGCCCCAGAAGATCTCAATAATCCTAAAGATAGAAATCATTTTCAAACCAAAGTTGAGTATACCCTTCCTCTTTATACGGGCGGTAAATTAGAGCAGTATGGCAAAATCACCAAAGCCTTAGAAGCTATGAGTACCTTAGATAGAGAAGCGTTGAGTTTGCAAAAAATTTATGAGCTTAAAAAAAGTTTTTTTGCTATTTCTCTTTTGGATGCGTACCTTTACAATCTGCATATCATTGCTACAAATACTGCAAAACTAGAAGCAACTACCGAAGCGATGATGAAAGAGGGGTATGTCAAAAAGGTTGATCTTTTGGAAGTACAGAGCAAACAATCCGATATAAATCGGCTTATTAATCAGGCTGAAGCGAACAGAGCACTTCTATACCATTTTGTTTCTTTCCTTGTCGATGAGCCAGTATTTGCGATTAAAGGAAGTGATGAAGAAGCACAAATGCTTGTATCATCAGACCAGAGAGTTTTGAGCGATAACCTTGATATTAAAAAAGCGGAGCAAGGTGTAGAAATTTCTAAGATGAATGTTGCTTTAGCGCAAAGTTCCTTTTTGCCACAAGTTGGGGCTTTTGCCAATTACGGAAGCAGTGATGATAAGTTTATGAATGATTTTTCTAAAAATGACGCTTACACTGTAGGAGTTCAAGTCAAATGGAACCTTTTTAACGGAGGAAGTGATAAAAATAATTTAGAAAAAGCACGCGTTGAAAATCTTAAAGCCTCACAGCAGTTAGAACTTGCAAAGAAAAATATTGCGTTGTCTCTCAAACAGATCCAAACGCAGATTCAAAATTATGAGTACGAGATTAAAAATCTTAAAAAAGAGGTTGAGTTAGCCCATCTTATCTATGAAAATTATGCAGGCAGATACGAGCAAAAACTTGTCTCCATCAATGATGTTATGATCAAACAATCTGAAGAACTAACGAAAGTGCTAAAGCTTAGAGAAGCGCAAAATGCACGCAATGAAAAAATCTTTGAATTACAAAAATTGGCCAGTAAGGAAATGCTGTGAAATCATTATATGCAAAACTTTTACTTCTTTGTTTAGGCACTTCTATAACCCTTAATGCAACAAGCTTAACCCTCAGTGGTAGTGTCATTTCCGATAATCAAAAAACGATTTCTAGTCGCTATATGGGGTTTGTTCAAGCGGTGTATGTGAATGAGGGTGATGTGGTCAAAAAGGGTGATCTGCTCTATAGTATTGATTCCAAAGAGGTTGATACGGCAGCCACACAAAGTGATCTTGCCATTTCACAAGCGGAGCTTTCATTTTCGATGTATGAAAATCAGTACCGAAATGCAGCACTGAATTTAGAGCGCTATCAACGTTTACTTGCTAAAGATATGGTTTCTAAATATGAAGTGGAAAATCTAGAACTCTCTACTGCCAATTTGAAGGCTATGGTTGAAATAGCTGGGAAGCAGATTAGGGCTGCGAAGCAAAAGCGCCAAGAGGTTCAAAACCAATACCAATACCTTAAGATAAAAGCGCCTAATGAGAGCGTTGTGATTGAAAAGCATATCAAAGTAGGTGAGTTAGCACTCTCGGGAGTGCCCACACTTGTGCTGGCTGATTTAAGCTCATTGAAAATCAGTACAGAGATTGCTGAGAGTTATCTAAAAAGTGTTAAGGTTGGTGATAATGCACGCATTGAAGTGCCTTCTATTGGTTGTATCAGTGAAGGCAAAGTGGAGGCAATTATTCCTAGTTCCAACCCTATGGCACATACGTTTAAACTAAAACTTGCGTTTACCTGTAAAGATGTCAAAGCGTATCCAGGCATGTACGCTGTTGTGGGGTTAGGTGAGTAAACGATGAAATACAAAGAAAAATATTTAGCAGGTTATTTAGCGCGCCTCTTTTTACGCAATCCGTTAACGATGATTTTAGGTGGAACGCTGATTATGCTGGGTGTCGTAGCCCTTTTGTTGATGCCTCGCGAAGAAGATCCTCAAATCTCTATCAGTGGCGGTGTTGTTATTGTTTCAATGCCAGGGGCAAGTGCAGCAGAAGTTGAGCAAATGATTGTGCGTCCGCTTGAGAGGCGTATTAAAGAAATCAAAGGTGTAGAACACATCTATGGGGTTGCAAGCGATAATGTCGGCATTGTTAATGTCATGTATTATATCGGTGAAAATCGTGAAGCTTCGAATTTAAAGCTCTACGACAAAGTCATGCAAAATATGGATCAACTGCCTGAGGGGGCAACAACCCCATTGGTTCGTCCTTTTGACATTGACATTGATATACCGATTCTCTCAATCGCTTTTTATTCAAAAACACCGCAAAATGTTGATAACGTAACGCTTTATAAACGTGTGGATGCGTTTCGAAATTCTCTTGGAAATGTGCACAATGTTGCAAAGACAGAGATCAAAGGTGAACACAAAGAGCAGTTTAACATTGAAATTGATTTGATGAAACTCTCCGGCTATAACCTTTCGCTGGATCAGATTGTAGGGGCATTAAAATCACTGAGCGCTTCTTCACCTGAGGTTAAAAACAGAACCCAAGAGGGAAAGCTGGTTATCTTTGGTGTCAAAAATGCGCTTGAGCGTATTGAAGATATTCAAAATCTTATTGTGGCAAATTTTGGAGGCTCAGTCGTATATCTAGGGGACATCGCCGCCATTCATCTGGGCGATGACATTCAAAATAAAAAGAGTGCGCAGATTAGCTATAAACAAGGCGAGACCTTTACGGCATTACAAGATCAGGTAACACTGAGTATCTCAAAGCTTAAAGGATCCAATGCGGTTGTCATTGCCAATGATGTGCTCCAAAGGCTTGAAGCATCCAAAGAGGTCTTGGAAAAAGAGGGTATTGGGACTATTGTGACACGAAATTATGGCGAACGTGCGAATGGTGCGGTTAATGAGTTGGTGTTTCACCTGCTTATCTCTATCGTCATTATAGCGCTGTTACTCATTTTTATCCTAGGATGGAGAGAAGGCTTGATTGTGACATTAACCGTACCTGCGATCTTAGCGATTACGATTTTTATCGCTTACATGAGCGATCAGACGATCAATCGCATTACACTTTTTGCTTTTTTACTGAGCCTTGGACTTTTGGTGGATGATGTTATCGTCGTTATTGAAAACATTCACCGTCATTTGCACTCCAAAGAGGCAGAAGATAAAGAGATGGATGAACTGCTTATTGAAGCGACCGACGAGATAGGAGCACCCACCAATTTAGCAACCATTGCCATCATTTTAACGATGGTTCCCATGGCATTTGTAGGGCAGATGATGGGTGAGTTTATGAAGCCCATACCGCTGAATGTTCCTGTGGCAATGATGGCATCTCTTTTAATTGCTTATATTTTTACACCTTTTTTAGCGCGTAAACTTTTAAAAAAGCCAACCCATACAAGAGGAGAGCATGATGCAAAAATTTGAACAGTTTGTTCACGCTCTTTTACTCGAAGAGCGCAAAAAGAAACTGGTACTTCTTCTTACTTTGGTAGCATTTGTACTGGCTGTGTTAATGTTTCCGACTAAAATCGTTTTAGCAAAGATGTTGCCAAGTAAAAGTACCAATACGTTCTCAATCTATGTGGATTTGCCCAATGGAAGCTCCTACCAAGAGACCAACCACGTCAATGCCTGTATTATGGGCATTTTACAAAAAGAGAAAGAAATCCAAAATATCGAAGTGTTTAATGGTATGGGATCACCGCTTGATTATGCAGGTTTGGCGAAAGGCTCAGGGCTGAAGAGTGGCGAGCATGTCAGCGAAATAGTGGTGAATTTAAGTGGCATTCACGAACGAGATGAACGCTCTTTTGCTATGGTGCATCGTTTACGCCCAATGATTGTTCACAATTGTGAGAGACTCATTCCTCAAACGTCTATTAAGATGGTCGAACAGCCCGCAGGTCCTCCGACGATGGCAGCGCTTGTTGTTGAACTGTATGGTGAAAATACGATGCACCTAGGTACTTTGGCAGAACGTATCAAGCAGATTTTGATGAAGACTAAAGACCTCGTGGATGTGGATATTATGAGTGATGAGATTTACGAAAAATATGCGCTCATTTTAGATAAAGAGAAAGTAAGTCGCTCTCATCTTAGCATTGAAAAAATTAATGACCTCTTGTACCTCGGTTTTGAAGGTATGCATGTAGCGCATAAGAACAGTGACAGTTCGCCATCGCAAATTCCTCTTTATGTGGTACTCAGTTCACCTTCTAAGTCTCTTCCTTATGCCTCGAAAGAGGAACTGAGCGCAAAACTAAGTACACTGAAACTTTTCAATGCTCAGGGCATGATGGTACCGCTCTCGGAGGTGGTACGTGTTGAAAAAGTCGCTTCAAGTCCAACCATTACGTCAAAGAACGTACGGAAAATGGTTAGCATTGTTGCTGAAGCAGATTTGGTTTCACAAGTTTATCCTCTTTTGGAAGCACGAAAAAGCATTAAAGAGGCACTTGAAAATGAGTTTGAGATCACAAGAAGTCATCTTTTTGATTTGAAACTCAAAGATAAAAAGAGTGGTGAAGTTTTTGAACTTGTTTGGGATGGTGAGATGAAAGTGACGATGGATACCTTTCGTGACTTAGGCGGTGCTTTTATTGCCGCACTCATTTTAATTTTTTTACTTATGGTGGTTTACTATAAAAGCTTTACACTCTCAGGTATTGTACTCGTGGGGAGCTTCCTCTCAATCATTGGGGTTATCATGGGGCATTGGGTTATGGACATTTTCTCTTCTACGACCTTTTTTCTTACCGCGACTTCGCTTATCGGGTTTATTTCATTGATGGGGATTAGTTCGCGTAATTCTCTGTTATTGATTGATTTTACGCAGACATTGATTAAGCAGGGTGTCGAAAAAAAAGTGGCGATTGCAAGGGCCAGTGCAACACGGGCAAAACCGATTGTCCTTACGGCTGCTGCAATTATCTTAGCGAGTACGCTTTTAGCAACAGATCCAATATTTGGGGGATTAGGGGTAGCACTTATTTTTGGGACAATTGCTGCGGTGATTGCCTCTTTGGTAGTGGTTCCTGTTCTTATGGATAATACAAATGCAATTTAAAGACGTTTACATGTAGAAGATAGGGCAACTTATCGTTTTACATGTAAAAGTTTTCGACGCGTTGAGACCAACAGGCGCATCATACGGTACACAAAAAGACGCTTGTTCATAATGCTTATTTTACGGCAATTTTTATCTTTCAAACACTCAAATACCTCTTCTAACGCTAACTTCTCACTTACGGATAGATTTGTCATACCGTTCCTTTTTGCCCGTCATTTATCTTACGTACCAGTCTTACAATATCTTCATCTCTTAACATTCCAAGCATATTAAAAACCACGGGAATCCCCATAGGTGCGCTACTACCGAGCCTCCACTCCTGATAGGTACGCATCGAAATACCAAAGTTTTCTGCCATTTTTTTTTGAGAAATTTTTTTACCCATATTCTCAGCTTCAATAGCATTGTGCAAAAGATTGATGATATCGCTTGTTTTCATCGTACGATAATACATAAAAACGTATTAAATATAAATTAAATTGTATAAAATATACTAATTAATTTATATTTTAAACTTTATAATAGATATTATATCTTTTTTATTGTTAATTATATTCTTTATATTGATTTAAATATACAATATATTGTATAAAAATATGCCATTTTGTTGTCTTTGTTTTTTTCGCTATAATGGTGAAAACTAATATTTAGGAGAATTTATGGCCTCTATTTCAATGGGCGACTTAAAAAAAGGGTTAAAGATCGAATTTAACGGTATCCCTTATAAAATCACAGAGTATCAACATGTTAAACCTGGTAAAGGTGCGGCATTTGTACGTTGTAAAATTAAATCTTTTATCGATGGAAGAGTGATCGAAAAAACATTCCACGCAGGAGATAAATGTGAAACTCCACATCTTGAAGATAAAGTTATGCAGTTTTTGTATGATGATGGCGAATTTTTGCAATTTATGGACAGCGTAACATACGAGCAAATTGCTTTAACACACGACCAAGTAGGTGAAGCAGCGGATTGGATTATTGATGGTATGAATGTCGATATGTTGTACCACAATGGACAACCTATCAGCGTTGAAGCACCTCAATTTGTTCAACTTAAAATCGTAGAAACACCACCAAACTTCAAAGGCGACACTCAAGGTGGCAAAAAACCTGCAACGCTAGAAAGTGGTGCTGTTGTTCAAGTTCCTTTCCACGTAGTAGAGGGCGATCTTATTAAAGTTGACACCGTTCGTGGTGAATATTTAGAAAAAGTAAAATAATCTTACTTGAAAACACCATAACGCGATAAACTTGCGTTATGGTCTCCTCCTCTTTCCTCCTTTAGTGCTATAATAACCTCATAATTCGATTATTTAGGAGGTTGCAACGATGTTTACCAATCTCACCATTAAAGCACGTAATATTATTTTGGCATGCGTTGTCATTCTAGGACTCACGGCTATTCATACGACTGCAAAAATTTTTAACGACAAAGAAAAAAAACTTTTGAATATTAGGATGGATATTACCTCTTTAAAAGAAGAGATATTGACGTTGCGAAAAAATGAAAAAGATTTTTTGATGCGCAATGATCTTAAATACGAAAAAGCACTTTTAGAATCTGCTACTAAACTCTCAGAACGACTTCAATTAATCTCTAAAACAGCAGAGACTCAAAAAATAAAAACATCGGAGTTAGTCCGTTTAGAAGAAGTTCTTCACGCGTATGTTACTGTTTTTAATGAAGTTGTCGCCCAAAAAAAGAGAATAGGACTTACGCCTGAAGAGGGACTTGAAGGAGCGATGCGTCAAGCAATTCATGAAGCAGAAAATGGATTTAAAGAGCTCAAAGATTATAAAATGCAAACATTCATGCTGACCCTTCGTCGTAATGAAAAAGATTTTATGTTACGTCTTGCTCCAAAGTATGCACAAGAACATCGTGCCAACTATGAAAAAACAGTGGCATATGTTCAAAACCATGAAGAACTGGCTTTTTCAGTGAAACTTTTAGAGAAATACAACCAGAGTTTTGTGGAGTTTGTTAAGGCGTATGAAGTGTTGGGTTTAGATGAAAAAAGTGGACTCAATGGTAAACTGCGTGATACTGTGCATCAAACGGAAGCGTTGGTTTCCAAATCAATTCAATTATTGGATCAAGAAATTACATCAACGATTGAGACAACAAAAGTGATTTATGTTGCGGTTGGAAGCGTGGTTGTGGGCGTAGTATTATCTCTAATCGTGCTCATTATTCGCAGTGTTTTAATCCCTCTACGTGCTTTAACCCAAGCTATTGTCACCAATGAACGAGATCTGACACTCCGTTACAGTACGCCTTATAATGATGAACTTAAAGAGATTGCAGATGCCCTTAATGCCTTTATGGAACGTTTGAGACAGATTGTGTTAGGCGCCATACATGCAAGCGATGAAAATGCTGCTGTCTCACATGAACTCTCTATGACATCCAATAACATTGGTAAGCGAGCCGAAGAAGAGAGCCGAATTGTGGAGCGTACAACGCAAACGGGTAATCAAGCGCGCGATACGATTGATAGTTCCGTCGCAAACTCTCAAAAAGCACAAACAGAAATTACTCAGACAAATGAATCATTGATGCAAACAAATCAAATTTTTGGTCTTTTAATCAATAGGATTGAACAAACAGGTGTTGTTGAAAGTGAGCTGCAGCAAAAAATGGTGACGCTTTCTCAAGATGCCGAAAAAGTCAAAGATATTCTCCGTGTCATTAGTGATATTGCTGATCAGACCAATTTACTTGCACTCAATGCTGCCATTGAAGCAGCGCGGGCAGGGGAACATGGACGAGGGTTCGCGGTTGTCGCAGATGAGGTACGAAAATTGGCTGAACGAACTCAAAAAAGTTTAGTGGAGATACATAGTACGGTAAGCGTTATTGTTCAATCTATTGCAAATTCAGCTGATCAGATGGCAAAAAATACAACGCTTTTTGAAGGACTGATTGTCCAATCGACTGAAGTTTCTCATAAAATTGAGACTTCCGTGGGGCTAATGGGTAATGCCATTGGAGTGGTATCCCTTGCGACACATACGTCTGAAGAAACAGGACGTGAAATTAAAAAAATTGTTGATGAAATTAATGAGATTAATCATATTACCTCCAGCAATGCTCGTGATATCGAAGAGATAGCTGGGGCGGCAGAGCATCTCCACAGTGTCACGCAAAAACTGAACGACCAATTGCACTATTTTAAAGTTTAAAAGAAGGAAAAATAATGGTAAAAAAAGTAATTGTCCCTTTAGCTGAGGGATTTGAAGAGATTGAAGCATTAACGATTGTTGATATTTTAAGACGTGCCAATGTGGATGTTACTATGGCCGCTTTAGCGTCTTTACCTGTAAAAGGAGCGCATGGCATTGTTGTGATGGCCGATGCACTTTTGAAAGATTTAGAGGAGAATGACTTTGATATGATCGCCCTTCCTGGCGGTCTTCCTGGCGCTACCAATTTAGCAGCTGATGAGAATGTTCAAGCACTTTTAAAAGCGTTTGATGTGAAAGGTAAAGCCATTGGGGCGATTTGTGCTGCTCCTTATGCGCTTAAAACAGCAGGTGTGCTCAAAAACAGCTATACCTGTTATCCAGGATTTCAGTCTAAAATTGGTCTTGAAGGGTATAACGTAAAGGATAAAGTAGTTATAGATGGCAATATAACGACCTCTCAAGGTCCAAGTACCGCAATGTTGTTTGCATTATCTTTAGTCGAACAGTTGTGTTCAAAAAGTGTTGCTGACGCATTAGCAAAAGATTTGTTGTTACTATAATAAGGCCATAAAATAGGAGGTTGATGTATGTTGTCAAAAATTAAAGTCAAACTGATTTTTTTATTTGTGATTTTATGTATCGGTTTTGGAATTATTGGGTTTGATACCATTAAAATGGGCTCTGACGCCAAAGGTGTTGCCGTGCGCTTTCAGCTTCTTCAACGTCTTGAAGCGGATGTGCTTTCATGTATGATGGATCTTCGAGGTTTTCAGCTTTTAGGCAATCCTAAAATGCTTGAACATTATGAACAAAGTTACCAAAAATCATCTCAAAATATTGATAAATTGGCAACTATATTTTTAAGTAAAGTCAATCAAGAAAAGATAGCGGAGATTAAAAAGAATTTTGAAGAATGGCATACACTCAATGCTCCTCGTGTAAAGATTTTAGCACAGTATGGCAAAGGGGTTAATGATCCTACCTTTGAGCAACAGCACGGCTCAGAGCATGCAATGCTTACAAAATTAACGCAAGAGAGTGCCGTACGTTTCGATACAGTGGTCGAACAGTTACAATCATTAACCCAAAGTGTTCAAAAAACAAATTTTGCACGTTTAGATACCGATGAGTGGGTCAATAAAATAGCACTAGTCGTTATTTTAATTATTGTCTCTATAGCGTTTATAATGATAGCACGAAGTATTCAACGCTCGGTATCCGAGGCACAAACAAAATGTGAACAAATGCGTCAAAGCAAAGCACTCAATATGTCATTGCAAATTTCTTCTCACGATGAGATCAGCGAGACGATGCACACGGTTAATGCTCTTTTATGCGAGATTACTGCTGCCATCGCACAAGCGAAAGACAATGCCACTGAAAATGCTTCTGTTGCTGAAGAGCTTTCAAGTACGAGCCTTCAAATAGGCAAACGTGCAGAAGAAGAGTCGGCAGTTGTTAAACAAACCACAGAGGAAGCTGAACAAGTGGCTTTAGAGATAGAGCACACCAGTGCCGATGTAATAAGGGTGAAAGAGACCATTCATACCGCACAAAAGAGTCTTTTGTTAGCACAAGATTTGTTGAATCAGACTATTACGCAACTAGACGATACTGTGCATGCTGAATCAAACATCAATGACCGCCTCAATCAACTTTCCAACGATACCGATCAAGTCAAAAATGTTTTAGAAGTGATCAGCGATATTGCAGAACAAACCAATTTACTTGCCCTTAATGCCGCTATCGAAGCAGCGCGTGCGGGTGAACATGGCAGAGGGTTTGCCGTTGTGGCTGATGAGGTCCGAAAACTGGCGGAGCGGACACAAAAAAGCTTGGTAGAAACCAATGCAACGATTAACGTCATTGTTCAATCCATACAAGACATTTGTGGACAGATGAACCATAACGCAAAACGCATCCATGAGCTAGGCGAATTTTCCGTGAAAGTGAGTACACAAACTGGTGACGCGGTCAGTTTATTGGAAGAGACAGTGAGTGCAACGGATGATGTTGTACTTAAGGCATCTCATAATGTTGAGCGCATTAACACCGCCGTCATTCAAAAAATCGAAGAGATCAATAGCTTATCAAGCTCCAACGCCAGAAGTGTAGAAGAGATCGCAAGTGCAGCGGAACATTTGGCACGTTTATCGGAAAGTTTGAGTGCAACATTGGCGCAGTTTAAAACCGCGTAAAGCTTTACATGTAAAGAGCCAATGGGCTCTTTACTTCTCTTCGTAGTGGAGTTTGAGTCCTTCACTGCTCATGACAAAACCACTAATCGTAATTTTGCCCTCATGCACTAGTTTATGGTGTTTCGCACAAAGCGGTATAAGGTTGTAGCGATGATTTTGGTGAAAATGGTCGATGTTACCGTTTTCATCGGCACTCTCTTGTGCTTTAATGTGATGGACTTCATCGACATATTCATCACACAGTGCGCACTTGGAGAGGTAGAGGTTTTTGTTGTATTTGCTGCGTTTTTTCTGCTTTAAAAGCTCGACTTCACCCAGTTCTCCTGCAAGACTTCGACGGATATCATAAGCGGTTTTGATAAACTCTTTATCCATGTGTAACGACTTGGCAAACTCCAAGCCATAAAGTGAACTACCACTGCCAATTTCGAGTTTTCGGTTATAAAGAAGTTTGTCATTTTCCTCATCGTAACTTACGCCTAAATGCAGGTAAATCACCTTTTTAAGTTCGCTAATAAGTGGCAAGTGGCTCAGTTGATGCAGATGGGTGGCAAAGACAAAGAAAGAGCCTAATGAGTGCATCTTGGTAATGGCACTCGCAACAATGGCAAGAGCGGATTCGGTTTCTGTTCCATGACTGATTTCATCGCCCAGTACGAGTGAAAACTCTGTGGTACGGTTAAAGATATTTTTGAGCTCCAACATTTCAACCGTAAAAGTTGAAAGCCCTTTGTAAAGGTTGTCATGGCTGATGATGCGCGTGAAAATTTTATCAAACAGGTTAAAACGAAGGCTTGCACACGGAACAAAAAAGCCTGCTTGTGCCATAATGACAGCAATACCAAGGCTTTTCATGAGTGAAGATTTACCACTCGAGTTGATGCCGTAAAGAAGGACACCTTGCACTTCATTGGCGCTGCAGGCTTCTAAGGTAACATGATCGTGGGTAATGTCAGCTGAGCAATGACCTAAGAAAATGTCATTAGGTATATAGATGCCATTTTCCTCACGAGACTCAATGAGCGGGTGACGAAGCCCAATCGCCTCGATAAAGCGTTTTTCTTCTTGCATTGGTAGAAGATCGGGTCTGGTGTAGTTGTAAAGTACGGCACATTTGGCATTGCTAAGAGCAACATCAAGTGTTCCAACAAAGGAGATAAGATGCTCTAAGGTGAGGGCATAATGGGTTTCGATCTTCTCTAGCATCTCATCATAACGTTGCTTCACTAAAGCAATCATTTGTAGGTTACTAAGTGTGATCTCTTGTGAAATTTCTTCAATCAAAGACGCTGAAATTTTCACGCTGTTTTTAAGATGCCTAAAGGTGAAATCTTTAAAGAAGTAGTGTTTGTCTCCGATGGTAATGAAGCTTTGCATGAGCTTCTCTTCAATGAGTGCAAAACGGTTTTTACTGATGGAGATGTAGTGACCCTCGCTCTCTAACCATTCGATGCTAAGCGTCGTGCGATTGCTCTCTTCAAACAGTGCTTCAATATGTTTTGAAATATGTTCAAGTGCACCAAAGCGTTCTTGTTTACTCTGTTCAATCTTGTCGATTTGTGGATAAACACCTCTTAGAAAAAGGTTCTCACTGATCTGATCTTTACGAAACTTCGCACAGACATCGAGTACAAACGTACTTTGAAGCATCTCTAAAAGTGCTTCGCTTTCATCAAAAAGATTTTTAGGTGTTGGTACTTTTTTAAGCTCAGCTTCTTTGAGAATACCGATGATCGCCTCAAGCGATGTACTGAGATAATCAAGCTCTAAAGGGTGCAATTTTTTAAGCGCAATACGCCTTAAAATGCGCTCTAAGTCATACACTTGTTTGAGTGCGATCTCAAATTTTTTATAGTCTTTGATCAGTTGGTTACTGAGATCAAAACGCTCATTGAGTGTTTTAAGATCGCAAATAGGATTGAGCAAACGCTCTTTTAAAAGACGTTTTCCTATCGCGGTAGAGGTTTGGTCGATGAGGTTTAACAGTGTCATCTCGGAGGGATTTTTAGAGATGATGTCGAGTTGTTCAAGGGCATTGTTACCGATGTAGAGATAACGACTGTTTCCGAGCAAAATAGGGCGACTCATTTTCTCGATGATGTTGGCATCATGCTCGATGATAAAATCGCACAAAATAGCTAAGGATTCGCTCGCATACGGGTATCGCTCAATGTCGAGGTACTCGATAGGAGAGAGCAAGGAGCGAATAGCGTAAATGCGCCCAAAAAGTTCATTTTGATACGCCACTTTGAGACGTTCTTTGTTGATGCTATGCGCCACGCTTGGTGTAATTTCAAGATAGTTCTGCACCCACTCTTTGTCAATGCTTTCAGTGTTAAACGTAAGAACAAGTTCGCTGGTTTTATAGGTTTGCAAAAGATTGAAAATCTCATCTAACGCATAGGTTTTATCTTCTCTTGTGCCATGCACTTCGTTGATGATGGTTTTGCCTGTGGTGACATCAATCGCACTATAACCTACAGAATAAATCTGGTGGTTGCAGTCAACTAACAACGAGACAAGATAATTTTCACTGGACTCGATGAGGTAGTCGAAGTTCGTACCGGGGCTTATAATGTTGGAGATGTAACGCTTCACATGCGGCGGCTCACCTTTTTGGCGCACTAAAACGATGGTGTATTTTTTACTTTGTACTAAGCGTGCAAGGTAGCGATCGAGTGAAACCGATGGGATGCCCGCTAATAGGGGGTTTTGCAAAGAGTTTTCTAAAATGGATTTATTTTTGCGGGTGAGTTGGATGTTAAGAAGTTCGCTGACCTCTTTGGCTTTGCCGATTTGATGGGTTTCATTGTTGACTTCATACGTTTCAAAAAAAGAGCCAATCTCCATAAAAACGATGGTGTTTTTACCATATTTTTCTTCAAAAAAGAGCTGAAGATCGAAATAGATTTCGGTCAGTAATCTCTCTTTAGAACAGAGCATTTGCGCAATATTTTCTAGCATTCGTTTCGTTTCCACCTCTATGATATGACTAGATTATAGCGCAGGAAAGCATAAAGTTTGGTTTGGTAAAAGCCGTTTTAAGGTACAATAAAAACACTTATTGTAAAGGATAAATATGGAGATTGAGATTTCAACACCTGCACTTTTATTTCCCGCAGTTTCATTGCTTTTGCTTGCGTATACGAACCGTTTTTTGGCGGTAGCGCAACTGATAAGAATGCTACACCGTCAGTCGATGGAGCGTGATAATTGTGAAGAGTACAAGCAGATTAGTAATCTTAAATACCGACTAGAACTGACCAAATGGATGCAATTCTTTGGAGTGCTCTCCATCTTACTCTGCACACTCTCGATGTTCGAGCTTTTTTTAGGGCTATTTGGCATTGGAAAACAGATATTTGGGCTTAGCTTGATTGCGATGTGTATTTCACTTTTTATCTCACTATGGGAAGTGATGATTTCCACAAAAGCCCTAAATATGGAGCTTAGCGATATGCACGATAAGTGCCAAATAAAATAAAAAAGCACAAAATGTGCGCGGGCTTTCCGCCTAGGAAAACCCAGTGTTAACGTAGCTTTTAGAGCTTTGCTTTAATTGCGTGTTATAGAATTTTAATAAAAATAAACGATAAAGAAATAAAATGAATCAATACTTACTCGTAGGTGAAGTAAATCGCCTCAAAATCAACCGATATACCGATAATGGCGTTTACCTGATCTGTGATGACCAAGATGAAGTGTTAATGCCCAACCAATACGTGACATTTGCAATGAAAGAGGGCGATGAAATTGACGTTTTTGTCTACTTCGATTCAGAAGATCGCATCGTAGCAAGTACAGTTTTTCCTAAAGCGCTGCTCGATCAATTTGGCTGTTTTGAAGTGGTCGATGTTACCCCCTTTGGTGCCTTTTTAGACTGGGGTTTACCGAAAGACCTTCTCGTGCCTAAAGCACTGCAAAAGTTCCCTTTTTATGTTGGGATGAAAGTCATTGTTCAGGTCAGTTTAGATGATGAAACAGGGCGCATTATAGGCACTCAAAAGTACAATGACTTTTTGAAAAAAGATCTGACAGCGCTCAAACTTAAACAAGAAGTTAAGTGTTTGGTGCGTGAACGAACCCCTCTTGGCTTTAAAGTGATTGTGAACAACCTTTACGATGGGCTTATTTTTCACAATGAGATTTTTGAGAATATCGAAGTGGGTGATGAAAAAATTGGTTTTATTAAAACGTTACGCAAAGATGGCAAAATTGATGTTATTTTGCAACCCATCGGTGATAAAAGTGATGAAGTCGCCGCAAAGAAAATCTTAGAAATTTTAAATGCCACAGGTGGGCGATGCGAGATGAATTATAAGAGCACACCAGAGAGCATTTCACAGCGTTTCGGGTTGAGTCGCAAGGCGTATAAACGGGCGCTTACGAAGTTGATCGATGCTAAGAAAATCAGTGTAACCGATGAAGGTATGATGCTTCTATGAGTCGTGTCGCCATTGTCGGAGCGGGTGCTTCTGGGCTTGTGTGTGCCATCGAAGCGGCACGTAAAGGGCATAGTGTCAGTGTGTTTGAAAAGAACAGCAAAGTGGGGCGAAAAATCCTTGCAACGGGCAATGGCAGATGCAATATTTCCAATGAAACGATTACCCTTTCTCGCTACCACGGTGAATCTCCTCACTTTGTCAAAGAGCCATTACGTCGGTTTGATACACTCACATGTAAAAACTATTTTCGTACGTTAGGGCTTGAAATGCGTGAAGGTGAAGAGGGTAGGCTTTACCCGATGAGCCATCAAGCTTCATCCGTGGTTGATATGTTACTCCACGAAGCCCGAAGTTTGGGCGTGAGTTTTTTGATGGAGAGTGCTGTAACAAGCATCGACAAAAAAGGTGTTGAATTTGTCTTGCAGGTGAAAGAGCAAACGCACACCTTTGATGCATGTGTGATTGCCTCAGGAAGTGTCGCTATGCCAACACTTGGAAGTTCCAACAGTGGTTACGGTTTTGCCAAAGCATTAGGGCACAGTGTGATTGAACCTTACCCTTCGTTGGTGCAGTTGGTGAGCGATGAAGTACATCTTAAAGAGGTCAGTGGTGTAAAGATGGACGCGGGCGTTGAACTGTACATCGACAATCAAAAGCGCCAAAACGTACAGGGCGATCTTCTTTTTACGGTGTATGGACTCTCGGGTTCTGCTATTTTAGATATCAGCCGTATGGCATCTAAAGCTTTTGTAGAGGGCGACTCTGTACATGTGGTGCTTGATCTTCTGCCAAATCTTAGTAAAGATGCTTTAAGTTCACTGCTTCAAAAAAGACTCTCCTTTGCCAAAGACAAATCGCTCTCTTTGTGGTTAGAGGGAATCATTCCTAAAAAACTGGCACTTTTTATCATTCAGCGTGAAAAACTCATTTCCCTCAAAGAGGCATCATCATTGGGTGCCAAAGAGATCAAAAAAATCGTTTTTGCACTCAAAGCCCTACGTATGAATGTTACTGCTACCAAAGGCTTTGAGAGTGCGGAGGTCTGCGCAGGTGGTGTGGATGTCCGAGAACTGGATGCGAAAAATCTTATGTCGCAAAAGGTTGAAAATCTCTATTTTTGTGGGGAAGTTTTGGACATTGATGGCGACTGTGGAGGCTTCAACCTCCACTTCGCATGGGCTTCTGGCTATCTTGTTGGGCAAAGCCTTTAATTTTTCTTTCTAGATTGTTAAAGTGACACAGAATATTTCCTTTGGTATACGCATACAAGTATACTTAATGGCATAAAAGTAGCTTCTTTTTTTCTTTATAAATTAAGGCATAGACAAGTACAATAAAAACTTTAAAATGATAGTTTTATAATCATTAAAGTTAATTATTTTACTTGCTATCTTAAAAGAGGTACTTTGCTTACATTGAAATGCGATAGTTTTAGCAAAATTAAAAATAGTATTCTTACAAGAGTCGTTTTATTTGCATTTGCGATCATCATTATAGGAGGATTTGTACGCTATTACATCTCCTTTCAGACTATCCACTCAAATCTTTTTAAGATTGTTTCTCTTCATCAAGAGGCACTTGCTGATGAACTTGCTCAAGATATAACACGTGATTTAGCCATGCGCAAAAGAGTTTTGACTAAAATAGCTTCTTTACTGCCTCTGCCATTGCTCGAAGATCCAAATGCACTCAAAAAATGGCTTATGGAGCGCCAAGAATTAATCCCAATTTCTGTAGATACTTTGTGCGTAATCAATAAAGAGGGGACGTTGATTGGTGGGAGTGGTATTGAAATGATGGAGGGCGAAAAAGCCTATGCTGTTGATGATTTTTTCAAGCATGCTTTGACTCAAGAGTTTGTCATTGGAACACCTTTTCTAAGTAAAATTTCAAAAGAGCCTATTCTTCCTCTTTCTGTGCCTATCAAAGATAATTTAGGAAATATACGTGCTGTTGTAGTGGAAATGGCAAATTTTTACACCTCAGGTGTTTTTGATCGTATCCTCAATAATCATATTGGTCAAACAGGTGGTTTTTTGCTCATTGATGCTAAAAATCAAATTTTTATTGCAGCCCCTAAAAAAGAACTGATACTAAAGCCAACACCTAAGCATGGAATAAACCTTTTACATGACAAAGCTATAGAAGGTTTTAGAGGCAGTGGGATTACGATAAATACCGAAGGTGTTGAAGAATTATCAGCGATTGCATCCATCCCAAACACAGATTGGTTTGCTGTTTCTCGTATCCTAACGAGTGAAGCTTTTGCTATGGAAGCCAATATTAAAACAACCCTCATGCAAGCACATGGGGTTAGTCTCATCATTGTTCCTAGCATACTCTTTGCTTTTTTATTTTTATTTTTTAGGCCATTACGAACATCTGCTTCGTTGGCCAATAAAATGTCTCTGGGGGAAGTTCCTCTCAACCCGCTACCCATAAAGAGAATGGATGAAGTTGGGCATTTAACAGCTGCATTTAATCGCCTCATGTCGATGCTCCTTACGAGTCAAAAAGAGCTCAAAGAGATAGCACACTATGACTATCTTACAAAGCTTCCCAATCGTTTTTTGATGGTTGATAGATTAGAGCAAGCTTTAGCACGGTGTGCACGAAATAATACACGATTGGCACTGCTTTTTATGGATTTGGATGGGTTTAAAGCTATCAATGACACTATTGGACATAATGCAGGAGATCAAGCACTGATTGAAGTGGCAAAGCGTTTTTCAGCTTTGATACGCGAGAGTGATACATTGGCGAGAGTTGGAGGCGATGAGTTTGTGATTTTACTGAGCGATCTTGATATCGATGTATCGTGTGCCACTAATGCCGCGACTTTGGTTGCAACAAAGTGTGTTGAAGCATTAACAGAACCGCTGATACTTAAGGGAAATGTAAAATATTTGGGAGTTTCTATCGGTATGGCGATGGGCAATAAAGAGAGCTTGCTTGATGACTTGATGGTTGAGGCTGATACCAAGATGTATAAAATTAAAAATAGGGCAAACCGAAATTTCAAAGAAGATACAATATCTTCTTTGGACTCCCGAACATTATAAGTTACAAAGTTCTTTTTCAGTCTAAAAAAATTACTCTTTATGCGCAGATTGTTGCATAATCATGTAAATGACAAAAGCAAAAAATGCGATGGTAATAGTTGTAAAGAGCAATGAAAAGGTTTTTACAACTACATAAGCTACGATTAAAATGGAAAGAAGTGTTGGTACTTCATTGTATGCGCGAAAAAACTTACCACTGCGTACACACTCATCATTTTCCAGCTCTACACGAAAATATTCCAATGAAAACGAATAAACGATCATCAGTGCAACAACAACCAATTTAGCGTAAAGCCATGTACCAGTCTCAAATAAAATTGGGTTCATGATAAGCATGGCAGCACCGCTTAAAAGTGTTGCCCAAAATGCGGGAAGACCAATGTATTTGTAGACTTTGTATTCTTGTATTTTGACGACTTCAACAAATTCACTTTTGTGTGCATGTTCAACATGGTAGACAAAAAGACGTGGCAGATAAAAAAGCATCGCCATCCACGACATAAACGCCATAACGTGAAAAGCTAAAATCCAACTATAATACTGCATCTTTCACTCCAACAAAAATATGCGTGTATTATAACAAGTCCATGTGGTTTTTTATGGGATTTTTAACAGCACTCCATTTCAGCTTTTTCCATGAGTTCAATGCCTTTTTCAAAGTCATACTCCTCAAAAAGAGCGGAGAGATAAAAAACATGGGAGCAGATGTGGTACAAAATATCCTTAGAATCGTGCTTCGAAAAAATAGCTTTGTAATCTTTAGGTATAAGCGTTTCAAACCGAATCCACAAATCATCTTTAGCTTCAGGATGAAGCTCAAAAAGTTCATACATGGCATCAAGCACTTGCGTGGCATTTTCATAGCAATCTATGTTGTGAAAACTGACATAACGATCGCGTATCTCTTCCATAAAGGCAGCCTTTTTAAGAGGCTTATGCATGTTGTGTTCCTTGACATTACATATAACCATTTTCGTGGAGTTTTAGGCTTGAAAAAATATGAAGTTCTTTTATATAATGTTCACTAAATAAATAATTGGTTGGAAAAAAGGGTATATCATTGGAACTTTCAGAAGAAATATTGAATCAACTCAGAGGTAAATTACAAAATTTTCAGAAAACCAATTTTGAAGGAAAAACAGTCGAGGACGTTAAGAATGAGCTTCATGAGTTCTACAATTCTTATTCCATTGTTATTGCAAATCTTGGTAGATGTCCTGTTTTTAGAGTTAGAAAAATTGAGAATAGTCATGAACATAATACTTTAAAAGATGTATGGTGCCCTTCTGCTTCCTTTGTAAAAAAACTTGGGCGAGCAAATAATATAGGTGAATCCATGTTCTATGGTGCTCTTGATTACGAAACAGCGATTAAAGAGGTTGATGTCAAAATTGGTGAGTCTTTTTCTTTGGCTGTGTATAATCTTAAAGAAAAAGAAAATTTTGAACGAAGTAGCGTAGTAATACGACCAAGTATTCCTTCTGGATATTATTGTGATTCTATGAGTTTATTTGGTTTAGAATTGAGCGATTTTATCGTTTACCCTGGGGAAGAAACAAAATACATTAGAAGTTGCGCAATTTCTTCTATTCTATTGAATCTGCCATACAAAGATAGTCTTCTGTACCCATCTGTTAAGAATAATGATTCAGTCAATATTGTAATGAAAGAACTCGATGCAAAAATTAGATTGAGTTTAAATTTGGTTTTGACGTGCCAATGTATATCTTTAAATAATTATGTCGTGTTTGAAGTAAAACAACCAACTACAGATGGGTATCTTCACTTATTGCATAATTTATACAAACAGCCACCTCCGTTGAGAGTGAATGCTCCAAAAATGAGTTTTGAGACAATGTTTAGTGATCAAAAGATTCTAAGTTCTGCGCAAGAGATTGAAGACTTACTAAGTTCAGTTTTGGTTAAAAGATAAAGAATTAAAATGTTTACATGTAAACATTATTACTGAACCACTAAACTCTCAAATGGCATAGGTTCACTCCATAAATACCCCTGAAAATAGTCAATGCCGAGTTCTTTACATGTAAGGTAAATATCTTCCGAAGCGACAAATTCTGCAATGGTTTGCATTCCTACTTTTTGGGCAAAGGTCACGATGGCTTCAACGACGGCTTTATGGGTGGCGTTTTTATTGATGGTTTTAATGAGTGAGCCGTCGATCTTGATGAAGTCAGCTTGGAGTTTGACCAGATACTCAAAGTTAGAGTAGCCTGTTCCAAAATCATCTATGGCGATCTTAACCCCTTGGCTTTTCAGCAGTGTTAAAAAAGAGATGACTTCAGGATGATTTTCGATGCCTTCTCCTTCTGTTACTTCGATGGTGAGGCGTTCGCTTACATTGTATTCGTACATTTTCTCCAGTAAAAAATCAACTCTATTTTGGTCTAAAATATCACTGAGTGAGAGGTTTATGGAAAACTCAGCGTTTTTGTCAGCAAAAAAAGCAAATGATTTTTGGATGACTATTTTGGTAATGTTGCCATAAAGATTGGCTCGCTTTGCATGTTCTAAAAAAAGATAAGGCGAGATGATGCGACCTTCATGGCGAAGGCGTACCAAGCACTCAAACTTTGGAATTTTCCCGCCCTCAATGCTTTGGGCAAATACTTCAAAACGATCTTTTTTCAACGCTTCACGAATGGTGTTTTCCCATGTCAAATCGGCTTTGGCATTGGACTGTGGATTGCATAACGAAGGATTTTTGGCATCGTAGATCATGAGATCTTTTCCGATACGTTTGGCTTGTTTCATTGCAAATTCAGCATTGAGGAAAAGGTTGTCATAATCTATAGCAACACCTATACGAAGGGGTGTGTAGAGTTTTTCTCCTTCTACTTCAATGGGTGAGTAGCCAAAGTACCACAGGCACGATTCGATGTTTTGGATGAAGTGTTCATGCGAGACCTCTTTGCCTGAGAGAATGGCAAACTCGTCGCCTCCTAGATGGAAAACAACGGCATGTGCAAAGCGGCGTTTGAGGCGTTGGGAAATGGTTTTGAGTATTTGGTCGCCTACTTCGTAACCATAAGAGTGGTTGAAGTTCCAAAAACCATTGACGTTTAAAAGGGCAAGTTTGTTGGCAGTAGCGTTGGAAAGGGTATTGATAAAGCGTTGGCGATCAGGCAGTTCGGTAAGCGGATGAATTCTTCCATAACGCAGTTCATATTTAAGCTCTTTTCGCATATGCACTTGCACCTTTGTGTTATTTGAGTGATAGTTTAAATGATGTGCTTATTGTACTATGGCATTATTTAAAAAATCATCTACGGCATTTGTCTGTAAAAGAATAGAGATGTCAAAAAGCTCTTTAGTGAGAGTACCATAATCGGATGTTGGCGATGAGGTGTACTTCTTCCTCCTCACCAACGTCCTAAATGATGTGTCTAGTGTGTTAGAAAGCCCTTAAATACGAAGGTTCGATGAAGGCTTGTTTACCTTCTTCTTTTGCGGTGTAAAAGACAAAGTTAGGATTTCGGAGCAGTTCCCTGCCATACGCTACCAAATCGCAGAAGCCTCCTTGCAAAAGCTTTTCGCCTTCCTCTGCCGTGGTAATAAGTCCTACGGCAATGGTTGGGATGCTTACGCTTTCACGAATCACTTTGGCGTATGCTGCTTGGTAAAGAGGGACGAGGGCTGGCATTTTTTGGTCTTTGTTATTTCCACCTGCTGAGACGTGGATCATTGCAACACCAATGCTTTGAAGCTTTTGAGAGAGGTAAATGCTCTCTTCAACACCCCAGCCATTTTCCATCCATTCATCCGCACTGATACGTACAAAAAGAGGTACATTTTGGGTTGCATCTAAAATGGCCTCTGCTACTTCGAGGACGAAAGCACAACGGTTTTCTAAACTGCCACCGTATTGGTCGCTTCGTTGATTTGAAAGAGGCGATAAAAATTCACACAACAAATAGCCATGTGCCGCATGAAGCTCAAGAAATTCATAGCCTGCGTACGTTGCACGAAGGGCAGCTTGAACAAAGTGCTGTTTCACCGTTTGCATCTCTTGGAGGCTTAGTTCATGGGGAAGTTTATAGCCTTGTGTGTCGCTAAATGCCAGTGGGCTTGGTGCGACAGGTGTTGAAGAAACACACAAACTTTTACGACCCGCATGAGCGAGCTGTACGCCCATCTTTGCCCCATACGTTTGGCACAGATGAATGAGCTGCTGATGTCCTGAGACTTGATCGTCGTCCCACAGACCAAGGTCGTTATCGCTGATTCTGCCACGAGCCTCTACCGCTGTTGCTTCAACGATAATAAGCCCCACGCCACCCAATGCGCGAGCTGTATAATGGACAAAGTGAAACGGGGTTACTTTGCCATCGCTTTGCGCTTTGTACATACACATCGGTGGCATCACCACTCTGTTTTTAAGAAAAATTCCATTTTCTTCATAAGGGCTTAGCAGTAGGCTCATGGTCATTCCTTTATTTTGTAGCTATAAGGTCATTCTCTTTCCAACCGCCACCGAGTGCTTTAAAGAGTTCAGCTTGGGAGGTGAGGAGGTATTGTTTGGTTGCAACGACATTGAGTGAGGCACTTAGAACACTTTTTTGAGCATCTAAGACTTCCAGTTGATTGGCAACGCCTTGGTTAAAACGCTTGGTTGAAAGATCAAAGACTTTTTGGTACGCCTTAAGTTCTTCTTCTTGGAATGCAAGTCTACTTTTGGCTAAATTCTCTTTTGCCAAAGTGTCATGCACCTCTTTATAAGCTTTTTTGACACTTTGCTCATAACTGACTAATGAAGATTGAAGATCGGTTTCGGAGATGGAAACACGCTGTTTGATACGTCCAAAATCAAAAATAGGCACGCTCAAACTTGGTCCAAAACTCCATCTGTTTGCGCTTGATTTTAAGATGTTATTCAAATCATCGCTTTGTTGCCCATAACTTCCTGTCAGACTAATTGTTGGAAAGTAAGCTGCTTTTTCAACGCCAATCAGGGCATTTTTACTTCTAAGGTTTTCCAATGCCTCTTTAATGTCGGGACGATTTTCCATCAACGTTGAAGGTACGCCTTGTGGAATGGTAAGAACATTTGGAAGACTTGCCTCTGTTGTTTGTGTTTCAAAAAGTGCTTGTGGACTTTTGCCTAACAAAATAGCAAGCGTACTTTGTTGGATTTTGTAGCTCTCCATCAAGCTGTCTTTTGAGGCTTGTATATTGTTGTATTGGGCTAATGCTTGGTTGGCTAAAACATCGCTGATGGTTCCCACTTTTTGTTGTTTTGATCGAAACTCATAGCTTGCTTTATAGGAATTTGCACTTTGCTCTAAAATTGCCATACGAGCTTGCAACGACGCTAGGTTAAAGTAGGCACTTACAACATCGTGAATGAGGCTATTGCGTAACGTCTCACGCGCAGCTTCGGTTGACAGATACAATGCCCAGTTGGATTCACTTTGGCTTGAGAGTCTTCCCCAAAAATCAACTTCGTAGGACAAGCTGCCACCCAGTGTATAGTCTGAGTACTCTGAGCGTTTATTTTTAGTGGTTGAAGCTTCATTACTGGTTTGCTGGCGAGTAGCTCCTGCGTTGGCACTCAGTGTTGGAAACTCATTGTCAACACTCAGCCCATACGCTTGGCGTGCTTTGAGTACTTTAAGGGCTGAAAGTTTCAGGTCATCACTTCCAAGAAGAGCTTCATCGACCAAGGCGTTAAGCTTAGCGTCATTAAATTGTTTCCACCACTCTTTGTTGACATGTAATGCTTCTTGGCTACTTTTTGGCGCTTCAATTTTAGGAACATTGAGATCGGGTTTGAGCGAACATCCTCCCAAAAGGAGGATAGTTACAAACGATAAAAGGGTAATGCTACGAGTCATGAACGACTCCTTTTTTAGTCAATTTCTCTTTGGTTTTCATAATAAGGTAGAAAAAGAGTGGCACAAAGAAAGTACCGATAACGGTGAGTGTAATCATACCACCTACAACCGTTGTTCCAATGATATGACGGCTATTTGCTCCTGCTCCTGAACTTAGGGCAAGAGGAAGTGTTCCTGCGATAAACGCAAACGAAGTCATAACAATAGGACGGAAACGAATACGCGCACCCTCAATCGTTGCGTCGATAAGGCTATATCCTTCTTTCAGTTTATGCATCGCAAATTCAACCATCAAAATGGCATTTTTAGATGAAAGTCCTACAAGTGTGACAAGACCTACTTGGAAGTAGATATCATTTTGTAAATCTCTAAAATAAACCGCGACAGCTGCTCCAAAGAGTGCAAAAGGAACGGCTAAAACGATGGCAAAAGGAATTGTCCAGCTCTCATAAAGTGCGGCAAGAATCAAAAATACAAAGATAATGGCATAGATAAATGCGGTGTTACCACTTTTTTCCAGTAGTTTTTCTTGGTAAGAGGTTCCTGCCCAAGCGATGGTATAGCCATTAGGAAGTACGCTTTTTGCGACCTCTTCGATGACACGAAGTGCATCACCTGAACTGTAGCCTGGGCTTGGCTGTCCTGAAATTTGTGCGGCTTGGAACATATTGAATTTTTGAACAATGGAAGGACCTACAATACGTTTAATGCTTGCAAGTGAGCTAATGGGGATAAGACGTCCTTCGCTGGATTTGACAAATACATCACTGTAGTTTTCAACACCTTCTCTAAAATTGCTCTCTGACTGGACGTTAACATGGTAGGTTCGACCAAAGAGGTTAAAGTCATTGGTATAGGTGTTTCCAAAGGTGGCTTGAATGGTTGCAAAAATATCAGCGGTATCAACGCCTAGCGATTTAGCTTTTTCAGTATCAACATTGATGAGCATTTGCGGAACATTGGTATTGATGGTTGAACGCATAGCCGCGAGTTCTTTGCGCTCACTGGCTTTTGCTAAAATTTCTTTAACGTAGGTGTCAAGCAGTTGGATGTTCCCTCCTGTTCTATCTTGAACATACATTTCAAAACCACCTGTTGTACTCATACCCATAATAGGAGGAGGCGTTACTGCTATGAGCATGGCTTCTTTATTTTGAGAAAGCCCTTTCATCATTTGACCTGCAATGGCTTGAGAGGTTTGATCTGCACGAGGCCTCTCATCCCACATTTTGAGACGAATAAAACTAATGCCTGCATCGGTTTTGTAAGCATTGATAATAAAATCAAGCCCCGAAAAAGCACCAACACGTTCAACATTAGGATTGGCAAGCGCAAAATCGCTTACTTCTCGACTGACAGCTTGTGTACGACTCAACGCAGCACCGGGCATAAGGCTATTGATGATAAGAATCATGCCTTTGTCTTCATTCGGTACAAGCCCTGTAGGAATACGTGCCGTAATCATGATAATAGCCGCAATCATAATGCCAAAAATGGCAACGTTCATCATCCCAAAGCGAATGGTTTTACGCACACCAATAGAGAAAAGCTCGGTACCAAAGTCAAAAAATTTATTGAACTTTTGGATAAACCAAAACGGCTCACTCTCATGTTTACGTAAAAGTAGCGCACAAAGGGCAGGTGTCAAGGTGAGTGCCACAATACCTGAAATGGTAACGGAGATAATAACCGTCATCGCAAATTGCTTGTACATCATACCGCTAAAACCACCCATAAAAGCAGCAGGAACAAAGACAGCACACAAAACCATAACAATGGCGATAACAGGACTGGTAATCTCTCTCATCGCTTTAATGGTTGCATCTTTGACGTTTAAATCTTCATCCCTCAAAATCCGCTCAACGTTTTCAATGACAACAATGGCGTCATCGACCACCAGACCGATAGCTAAGGTCAGACCAAAGAGGGTTAAAAGGTTGATCGAAAATCCTGCGGCATAAAAACCTGCAAATGTTCCAACAATAGAAACGGGAATCGCAAGAACAGGAATGAATGTCGCTCTAAGATTTCCTAAAAAGAGGTAGATGATGCCCACAACAAGGGCAATAGAAAGGATGAGTGTGAAAATCACCTCATGGATGGATTCACGTACGAAAATGGTTGGATCATACGCCGTGCCAATTTCGAGGTCACTAGGAAAATTGGGAGAAATCTCGGCAAGTTTTTTCTCTAAAAGGTCTGAAACTTCCAGTGCATTGGCGCCAGAAGCGAGAAAAATACCCACGGGAATCATTGGGTTTTTGTTGAAAATACCACTAAAGTAGTATGACTCAACACCCAGTTCAATATTGGCAACATCTCTTAGTTTTAACGAAGAACCATCTGCGTTAGATTTAAGGACGATGTTTTCAAATTCGCTGGCATTTTTAAGCCTTCCATCGGTTTTTACGGTGTACGTAAATGTTGGTTCTTTACTCATTGGCTCTTGACCGATTTGACCTGCTGCGTATTGCTCATTTTGACTTTTGATCGCATTGATGACTTCTGCTGTCGTCATGTCATAGGTTGCCAATTTATCGGGCTTAATCCAAACACGAATGGCATAGTTTTTGTTACCAAAGATGGTGACATCACCAATGCCGGGGATTCGCTTAAGATCATCCACGATATTAATAAGGGCATAGTTAGAGATAAACGTTGTATCGTGTACATTATTTTTAGACGTGAATGTTAATACTTTGAGGATGTCAGGAGAACGCTCTCTGGTTGAAACACCTTGTCTTTTTACTGCTTCAGGAAGCTTGTTGGTCGCGATCTGCACACGGTTGTTAACATCGACTTTGGCTTGTGCGACATCGGTTCCGATTTGAAAGAAGACATTGATGCTCACGTTACCACTAGGCGAAGCTGTGGTGGTCATGTACAACATGTTGTTTACACCATTGATCTCTTCTTCAAGTGGCGCTGCTACCGTGGTTGCGATAGTTTGTGCATCTGCTCCTGGGTAGGTTGCCGAGACGATGATCTGTGGCGGCGCGATGCTGGGGTACTCTTGAATGGGCAGCGATTTGATCGCAATAATACCCGCCAAAATAATCACAATCGAAACAACGGTTGCGAAAATAGGGCGATTGATAAAAAACTTAGAAAACATTATTTTGCCTCTTCGTTGATTACTTTATCTACTTTGACAGGCGCACCGGCTTTAATTCTGAAGAAGTTATTGACAACAACAGTATCGCCTTCTTTGAGTCCGTTTTCGATAACGTAGTCATTTTCACTTGCTTCGCCGACTTTAACAGGTTTTACAACCGCTTTGCCATCTTCGACAACAAAGACAACGGTTCCAAGAGGATTTTGAAGCACGGCTTTTTGAGGTACTTTAATGACGTTATTGCGTGTAAGACCTACAAGATTGATTTTCACAAATTGGTTTGGAAGCAGTTCTTTGCCTTCATTTTTGAACGTAGCTCTTGCTTTCAGTGAGCCTGTTTTGGCATTGAGTGAACTGTCTAAGAAGTCAACTACGCCGATCTCTTTAAACTTTGCATCGCCGATTTGCAAAGAGGCTTTGAGTTTGCCCTCGGTTGGATTTGACCATTTACCATTTTTGATGTTGTACTTTTGTTTCATGACATCAATATCAGGAATGGAGAACTCGACATGCAAAGGGTTAATTTGTGTAATATCGACCAGTGCAGTTCCATCGGTTACGAGAGCACCCACATCGACCATTTTCAGTCCTGTCATACCGCTCATTGTTGCTTTAATAGTCGTACGATCAAGGTTGATTGTGGCACTTTGTAAAGAAGCTTTCGCACTCGCTAAAGAAGCTTTGGCTCCTTCGAATGCCCAGTATGCGGTATCTCTTTCTTGTTCACTTGAAGCACCTGATTCAAAAAGTGATTTGATACGCTCCCAATCTTTCCCTGCTTTTTGCATTTGAACATCCAACGCATTGACATTGGCTTTTGCAAGGTTTACAGCTGCTTCATACGTGTCTGGCTCAATTTTATAAAGCACATCACCCTCTTTAACAAAATCACCTTCGCTAAAGAATTTTTTCATCAAAATTCCATTGGCTCTGGCTTTGATCGTGACGCTTTGAGCGCTGATGGTTTTACCTGGATATTGTAGGCTTAATGCCTCTTCTTTTGCCGAAGTAATTTTATACACATCAACTGCTGGGGCAGGTGCATTAGTCGTGGCTGGGGCAGGTTGCTTTTTCGCTTCTTCCGCATAGCTTTGTGTTCCAAGCGCAAGGCATGTGACTAAAAGAAAAATCTTCTTGTTGAGTAAAAACATCAGGATTCCTTAGTAATATTTGGTATTGAGTAAATTGTAACATATTGGTGTTAATAATACCTAAATGGTGTTATATGAATGAAAGCTTTAATAACTTTTAAATCTAACAAAACTTATAATCGAGCTAAAGATGAGTTTAAGGATATACAAATGCAAACCTTAGGTGATGAAATTTTACTGGATGACACCTCTTTACTGGTTTCTGAAACGGATGCAAAAGGCATCATCGTTTATGCCGATGAAACCTTTGTTAAATTCTCTGAGTACCCGCTGGAAGAGTTAATTGGTAAACCGCATAATATGATTCGCCATCCAGATATGCCCAAAGCCGCGTTTAAAGAGCTTTGGTCCACTGTGAAGTCAGGAAATGTCTGGCAAGGGTTTGTCAAAAATCGTACGAAAAAAGGAAGATTTTATTGGGTTTATGCAACGGTTTTTCCTTTTGGAAAAGACCATTATCTCTCCGTTCGCAAAATTGCGAGTCGCGATGAGGTTGAAAAATACTCAAAACTTTATAATACGATGCGTGCAAGTGAGGGAAAATAGATGAGAGCATTAACCATTCAATTTAAAGTTACCATGTTGCTTGTTGTCTCTTTAGTATTGACAGCATTAGTCTCAACATTGGTGGTTGTTTTTTTAATGAAAAATGATGCTACTGAGCGTTTAGAAGGTATACGTGCTGTCATGACACGTGAAAAAGTCGAAGCACTCTCCGATAAAGTTAAGATTGCGCATCATGTGGTCAACTCATTTTATGAAGCGTTGCAAAATGATCCCAATATGAGTGATCCTGAAGTAATTAAAATGTACCAAGAAAAAGCAAAAACAGCGATTAAAAAGCTTCGTTTTGGCGAAGATGGTTACTTTTGGATTAATGACTTTACCCCTAAAATGGTTATGCATCCTATCAAGTCATCCCTAGATGGTGCTAATTTGAGTCAGTCTAAAGACCCCAAAGGGAAGTTTTTATTTAATGAAATGGTGGATGTTGCTACTAAAAATGGTAAGGGTGTGGTTCATTATATGTGGGAAAAACCAGGTTTTGACACACCACAAGCAAAAATCTCTTTTGTAGAGGCTTTTAAACCGTGGGGATGGATTATCGGAACAGGTGTGTATGCGGATGATATTGATACGTTGGTTGCTAAAGAGAAGCAAAAATTAGATGATGCCCTTTTAGATTTGATACTTCGCAATAGCATTATTCTTTTGGTTGTTGTAACACTTTTCTCTTTGATTTCACGTTATCTCAGTCAAAAACTCATCGGTCGAAGAATGACAGAGTTAAAGCGTTATGTGGAAGACTTTGGGCTTTATGTCACCAATAAAAAGAACTTAATTGATGAACATTTGGATGACCATGAAAACGATGAAATAGGCTCAACCGTGAGTGTGATTGATAAAACGTTTAAAGACTATGAAAAGCTACGTTTGGATGATATTCGTGTGGTGGGCGAAGTGCTCATCATTTGTTCTAAAATGTCCAACGGATATATGAACAATAAAACATCTTATGTTTCATCAAACTTTCTAACCAATCGTCTTTCATATGAAATCGATGCGATGATTGCAAAAGTCAATGAAGTGATGCAAGCAACACTCTCATCACTGAAAAATTTTCAAAGCGGTGATTTTAGCAAGCCCATTACGATCTCAACCAGTGGAGAGCTTAAAGAGTTGGTTGAAGGTGTCAATGCACTTGGCAGTTCTCTGTCGCAAATGATTGCTGAAAATGCAGAACAGAGTGCGAAGATCAATGAGAGTTCGCAAAAGCTTGCAAATTCTGTTGCGACAATCAAAAATGAGCCACTCAGTGATCTAAACCGTATTGTCAAGAAAACGACCACATCGATGCAAGAGATGGGCTCAATTCAACAGCATTTAGCCGATACACTCAATACACTGACTCAAAATGCCAAAGAGGCACACGATATTTTAAATATGATCGGTGATATTGCAGATCAGACGAATTTACTAGCACTAAACGCAGCCATAGAAGCAGCGCGTGCAGGTGATCATGGACGTGGGTTTGCTGTCGTTGCTGATAATATTCGCGAACTTGCGGATAAAACTAACCATTCTCTAACACAAATTCAAGCGACTATTGGTGTCATTGTTGGCGGCATCGTTGATAGCTCAGCAAAAATGAGTACAAACGCAAAAGAGATGAACACCTTAACCAGCGATGTCGAAGAGATTCAAGAAAAGACAAACGATATACTCTCCATTATGAGCAAACTAGGCTAATACAGACGTTACATGTAAAAATGAATTTTTTTACATGTAACCCTTCATTTTTTGGCGTACTTCCCGATATAACTTTGGGGCAAATGAAATGAAGGAGATGGATATGAGTACCATCAACACATCGTACACCAATCAAGTTCTGGTAGACCAAAATCAAAATACCTCTAGTACGAATACTACGACATTATCGAATCAATCAAAAGATGAGAGTGTCGCAACAACTTCGAGCATACCTGTCGATAGCGTTGAAATTTCAGATGAAGCCAAAGCCTTAGCTGCGACATCATCGACTTCCAGTTCGGGAGAGAGTTCAACAACGAAAAATGGGTCCAGTAGTAGCACAAAAAGCGGGGGCGCAAGTGCAGCTTCAGGAGCCAGTAGTTCCTCATCATCCAGTAGCAGTGCAACGATAGATGCACAGGTCAAAGCACTTGAAAAGAAAATTGCTGCTCTTGAAAAAGAGATCTTGGCTGAGCAAAAAACAGCTAAAAATGATGAAGAAAGTGCAAAAGATATTCAAATGAAAGAAGCAATGCTCGCTACATATGAAGCGCAGCTTGCAGAACTCGAAAAACAAGCTGCGGAATCAGCTTCAGCCTAAAAATCCCTGTTTGGCTTGGGTAAAAGCTTTACATGTAGCCATGACATGTAAAGCTTTTAAGGCACTACTTACACCCTCTTAAGCGCTATTTTGCTACACTCTCAAAAACTAATAATGATGAGAACCTATGAGCGATACAACCTATACCCATTTACATTTACATACCGAATACTCTCTCTTGGATGGTGCCAATAAAATAGGCAAATTAGCCAAAAAACTTAAATCCCAAGGCGTGACATCCGTTGCTATAACCGATCACGGTAATATGTTTGGCGCGATTGATTTTTACAAAACGATGCGTAAAGAGGGCATCAAGCCTATAATCGGTATGGAAGCGTACATTCATAACCAAGATGACATCGGTGATAAAACCACAAAACAACGTTTTCACCTCTGTTTGTATGCTAAAAATGAAATCGGTTATAAAAACTTGATGTACCTCTCTTCGATGAGTTATATTAAAGGTTTTTACTACTATCCGCGTATTAACAAGCAGATTTTAAAAGAGCATTCAGAAGGGCTTATCTGCTCAGGTGCATGTCTGCAAGGTGAAGTCAACTGGCATCTCAATCTTAACAACAAACGCAACGTTCAATTTGGTGCACGTGGTTATGAAAGAGCTAAAGAGATAGCCCTTGAATACAAAGAGATTTTTGGCGAAGATTTTTACCTCGAGATTATGCGTCATGGTATTACCGATCAGCATTTTATTGATGACGATATTTTAAAAGTTGCGAAAGAGACAAACATTAAAATCATTGCAACCAATGACACCCATTACCTAGAACAAGACAATGCCGAAGCGCACGAGGCATTTATGTGTATTGCAATGAATAAAGAGTTTGATGACCCTAACCGTTTGCGTCACTCTGTCCATGAGTTTTATGTAAAATCTCCTGCCGCGATGAGCGACCTTTTTGCGGACATTCCTGAAGCCATTTCCAATACGCAAGAGATCGTTGAGAAGTGTAATTTGGAGATCAAACTGGGTGATCCTACGCCTCCAAAATTTAAGTTTATGAAAGAGTATGCCGCCAAAGAAGGGCTTAGTTTTGAGAGCGATGATGACTTTTTTGCGTATCACTGTCGCAAAGGACTTGAAAAACGTCTTGTGCATGTGGATGAAGCGAAACATGAAGAGTATAAAGCGAGACTTGAACGTGAGATTAAAATTATTTGCGATATGAAATTTCCTGGCTACATGCTGATCGTTTGGGATTTTATTCGTGAAGCAAAAGACAGAGGTGTTCCTGTAGGTCCGGGACGGGGTTCGGCGGCAGGTAGTTTGGTTGCGTATTCACTTTTTATTACCGACATTGACCCAATGCCCTACAACCTGCTCTTTGAGAGGTTTTTGAATCCTGAACGTATTAGTATGCCCGATATCGATATTGACTTTTGTCAAAGCAGACGTGGCGAAATTATCGACTATGTGGTGGAAAAATACGGTCGCTATAATGTGGCTCAGGTTATTACCTTTGGTAAGCTTTTGGCAAAGGGAGTTATTCGCGATGTGGCGCGTGTTTTGGCTATTCCTTACGCAGAGGCCGATGCTATGGCGAAACTCATCCCTGACGAGCTTGGTATTACGCTTAATGGCATTGGGGTTGAGGGCGAAGAGGGGTATAAAGGTGGTGCATACCAAAAAGAGCCAAAACTTCGTGAACTCATCGAAAGTAGCCCTAAAATGCAGCGTGTGTGGAAGTTTGCACTTGCTCTTGAAGGACTGAATCGAAACTCAGGAATGCATGCGGCAGGTGTGGTTATCAGTGATGAAGAGTTGTGGCATAAAACACCACTTTATCAGCCTTCCGGTGAAGACCATTTGGTCACACAGTATTCACTCAATTACCTTGAAGATGTTGATCTCATTAAGTTTGACTTCTTGGGTCTGAAGACCCTTACGGTGATTGACAATGCACTCAAACTCATTAAACTTCGCTATAAAAAAGAGATTGACTTTACGACGATTGATATGAATGACCCTAAAGTGTATGAGTTGATTCAAAGTGGCGATACAGTAGGGCTTTTCCAGATTGAATCCAGCGGTATGCAATCACTCAATGAGCGTCTCAAACCAACCAGCTTTGAAGATCTTATTGCGGTCTTGGCGTTGTACCGTCCAGGTCCGATGGAATCAGGCATGCTCGATGACTTTATCGACCGAAAAAACGGTAGAAAAGAGATCAGCTACTTCTTTGATGAATTTACAGAGCCCCTTCGCCCGATCTTAGAGCCAACCTATGGGGTTATTGTTTATCAAGAACAGGTTATGCAGATCGTTCAGTCCATCGGTGGTTTTAGCCTTGGCGAAGCGGATTTGATTCGTCGTGCGATGGGTAAGAAAAAGATCGACTATATGAAGCAAAAAGCCGAAGAGTTCGCACAAGGTGCCGTCAATCAAGGGCTGGATAGATCACATGCGATTGAGCTTTTTGGTTTAATTGAAAAGTTTGCGGGATACGGTTTTAACAAATCACACTCCGCGGCATATGCCATGGTTACGTTTGAGACGGCGTATCTTAAATGCTATTATCCCCAAGAGTTTATGGCGGCGTTACTTACTTCAGAGCAGGACAATACCGATAAAATTGTAAAGTACATTGATGAGGTGAAACGCTTAGGGCTTAAACTTTTACCACCAAGCATTCAGCACAGTTTGATCGAATTTAGTGCCATTACGGATAGCGATGGCGAAGAAGCAATCCTTTTTGGAATGGGCGCTATCAAAGGTGTGGGTAATGCTGCGATTAGCAAAATATTAGAGGCAAGAGCAGATGCTCCGTTTGCCGATATGAGTGATTTTATTTCACGCATTGACAGCTCTAAAGTGAATAAAAAAGTACTTGAATCCTTCATAAAATCGGGTAGTTTTGATGACTTTGGACATACCAGACGAGCTCTTTTAGAAAATATTGATACGATCATTGATGCGAGTGCTGAATGCAGTCGTGCTAAAAAAATGGCAGAGTATTCGCTCTTTGGCGATATGGCTGAGATGACGACGGTGCAAGTAAGTATCGAAAATATCCCAGAATTTGATAACAAACGAATGCTAGAACTTGAAAAAGAGACCATTGGTTTTTACATTTCAGGTCATCCTCTTGATGCGTTTAGAGCGGAAATTGATGAGATGAATTACACCCTTTCCAGCGAACGTGATCAGATTGAAGATGGAAGTAAAGCCCTATTTATAGGCAAAGTTGAGGGTATTACTGAAAAGATAAGTAAAAAAGGCAACAAGTTTGGCATCATCTCTTTGATGGATTTTCATGGTTCAATGGAATTGACTGTTTTTGAAAAACAACTCGAAGCGCTTTCTCGAATGGATATTGAAAAACCGCTCTGTTTTAAAGTAGAAGTCACCAATGATGGTCAAAATGCGAAGATTCGCGTTATGAAAATCATGGAGCTAAATGAGGCTAAAAAAGAGAAAATTGAGACCAAAGTCATTGAAGTACCCTTGGATCCAAAAGTGCTTTTGATTGATCTGTGTGATGACACTACAAAGCTCGAACTCTTGTATCAGTTAGTGCGCCAAAGCTCAGGTCGCAGACCATTGCATCTTATCATTACCTCAAAATTGCAAGATGTTGTGATTGAAACAGGTTTTGGTGTCGATGATAGTTTTGATGAAAAAATCACACAATTAGAGTATGTAAAGGTTGTCTAGCCTTTACATACTCATGTTTTATTTTGGAATTCTAATTTCAAAGCCTTTGGGGTCTTCCAGTAGATTGATTTTGCCATTGTGAGCTTGAATGATTTGTAAAGAAAGAGCCAAGCCTAAACCATTTCCTTTGGTTTTGGTTGTTTTAAAAGGCTCAAAAAGTATATTTTTATTTTCAATAGGTTTTCCATCATCTTTAACATGTAGGATGACACATTCAGTGTCTTCTACAAAAGAAATGCTGACATTGCCACTCTCTTTTTCGCACTCTTCAATCGCATCAATCGCATTAAAAATAAAGTTTTGAAGTACTAAATTGAGAAGTTCAAAATCAGCTTTGATCTCGACATGTGGTAAGTCAAAATGATAGGCAACATCTTTGGTGTAAGAGTAGTGTGAAATGGCCTGTTCGCACTCTTTAATCAGACGATCAACGTAGAAAAAGCTTGGATTGATTTGCACACTTTTCGTAAAGAGAAGGGTCGCTTTAATAATGCGTTCCACGCGCCAAATCGCTTTTTTGATCTCTGTAACAAGAGGTTTAACACTAGGATCTACTTTTTTGAGAAGCGTTGATGCAAGCAGTGAAACCGAACCTATTGGATTTCGGATTTCGTGCGAGAGATGTGCGGCAACTTGCCCCATAGAAACAAGGCGCTCTTGGCGTTTTCCTTCTGTAATGTCGGTAGCTGTAATGATTTTTTTATCACTTTTAGTGACGCTCTTAATCAGGTAAGATCGCCCTTCAAAATCAATTTCATTTGCTTCATCCAGCGATAAACCTTCCAAAATAGCACCCATTTTTTTGGCTTCGCTGTTTTGTAAAAAGATGGCACCATCCTCATCAAAAACCCATAACGCATTGGGTTGCACTTCGATAATTTGACGAATAAAATCTTGCAAAGAGGAATAAGATTCATTTAGCTTTTTGTACTCATCTTCAATAACATAGGTTTGGTTGATAAGATCTTCCAACCCTTGTTTAAAGAGCTCTTTTTCTTTGGCACTAAGGCTGTTGAGCAAATTTTCATCAATCATTTTTGATTCCTATCATCGCTTTAAAGGTTTATAAAGGGTATAATACCCGAAAATTTTTGGATAAAAGTCGTGCAAGCAATACGTAAAAATATTATTAAAGATAAAAATCTTCTCTATTTTGACTATACGGCATCTGGACAAGGGTATAAACCGATTGAAAAGCAGATGCAAGATATACTTAAAACCTATGCGAACACCCATTCTGAAGTCGCTTCAAATGCCGTTAAAACAAGCAATTATTATGCCAAAGCACGCAGTGATCTAAAGTTTGCCCTTGAAATTGATGAGAGTTTTTATCTGTTTCCTTGTGGAACAGGTGCAACGGGCGCGATTAAAAAAT
This sequence comes from Sulfurospirillum sp., assembly GCF_036802865.1. NCBI lineage: Bacteria > Pseudomonadati > Campylobacterota > Epsilonproteobacteria > Campylobacterales > Sulfurospirillaceae > Sulfurospirillum > Sulfurospirillum sp. Next base: position 700,091 of record NZ_DAIRVK010000001.1, read on the forward strand.
TTCAAGAACTCATGGGAATTTACATTCCTCCAAGGACACTGAAACGCTACGGACATAAACCTGAAAATCTTCCTGTTGTTTTTGTAGGACCTTATGAACATCACTCCAATGAACTCAGTTTTCGTGAAGGGTTATGTGAAGTCATCCGTGTACCTTTAGATCAAGATGAAAAAATCGATATGGCGTTTTTGCAGACACATCTTGAATCGTATAAAGAACGCGAAATTATTGCCTCTTTTTCTGTTGCTTCTAATGTAACAGGTATTGTTAGCGACTATAAAAGCCTTTACACACTTATTAAACGCTATAACGGCATTTTATGCCTTGATGCAGCGGCTGCTTCTGCTTACATTAACATTGATTGTAATTACTATGATGCACTTTTCCTTTCACCTCATAAACTTTTGGGTGGTGTTGGATCATGCGGTATTTTAGTGATGAAAAAAGAGCTGTGTACTGAAAAAACGCCTACATTTGCAGGCGGTGGAACGGTAGGGTATGTTTCTCGCACATCGCATGATTTTTTAAGTGACATTGAGCTCATTGAAGATGCTGGAACACCTGCTATTTTGCAGTTTATTAAAGCGTCACTCGCGTATAAACTCCGCAATGAAATAGGGCTAGAAAAAATCCATGCTCTTGAAGAGGAGTTGAAGTTTTATTTTGGTTCTCGTGTACGTGGCATTGATGGTGTTAAGCTCTATTGCAAATATTCACAAGATAAATTACCTATTTTTTCACTCAATTTTGAAGGAATCAATCCTTATACCATTTCGCAGTATCTCTCCGATCATTTTGGGATTCAAACCAGAGCAGGATGCAGTTGTGCTGGTCCATACGGGCATGACCTGCTTCATCTTGAAGATGGTCAAAGTTTTGATGAAAAACCAGGTTGGCTTCGCATTACTATTCATTACACACATACAAAAAAAGAGATAGATGCTCTTTTAAAAGCAATTGAAAAAGCTGTAAAAGCATTATCTAAATCCTAGCTATCATCTATAGTATGTAAGGTTCAAGTCGTATTTAAACCTTACATACTTCTTTTCCTTTTTTTTCACTTTTGTTACTTTTAGTAAATTTTAATATTGATATCACTAGAATAACAGCTTGCACATTTAAAAAAAAATAAAAAATATAGTTTTTCATATGAAAAAGGACACTAAGCGATGACGTTAAAAGAGCGTATCAAAAATGAGATGATGGTCATAAAAGCGTTAGGTGTAGTTTATGGAGATATTGGAACAAGTCCGATTTATACCTTAGCCGTTATTTTTCTCATTGTTCCACCGACTGTTGTGAGTATTTATGGTATTTTATCTTTCGTATTTTGGGCATTAACAATTCTCGTCACGATTCAATATGCGTGGTTAGCGACGAGTCTAAGCCAAAAAGGAGAGGGTGGCACGGTTGTTTTAATACAGATGCTAACGCCTCATCTTAAGAGTGCCAAAATGGTTACGATGGTCTCTATTTTAGGCTTTTTAGGTCTTTCTTTAATGATTGGTGATGGTGTTATTACGCCTGCTATTAGTATTCTGAGTGCGGTTGAAGGTATATTACTGATACCTGCGTATTCAGAACTGCCACAATTAGCACTTTTGGTTTTTGCAGCCTTAATTGCATTTGCTCTTTTTGTGGTTCAGAAAAAAGGTGTTGAAAAAGTTGCGGCTGCATTTGGTCCCATTATGGTTATTTGGTTCTTGAGCTTAGGTGGGGCTGGTTTGTGGTATGTTAGTCAAGATGCTTCCATTTTGCATGCTATTAATCCAATGTATGCTATTAATTTTGCACTCGCAAACCCTGCAATTACCTTCATTATTTTAGCCGATATTATTCTTGCAACGACAGGTGGTGAGGCGTTGTATGCGGACATGGGACATTTAGGTCGTTTGCCTATTCTCAAAGGTTGGATTTTTGCATTTACAGCATTGATTTTAAGCTACTACGGGCAAGGTGCTTTTTTGTTGACACATCCAGAATCCGTTGGAAGCCCTTTGTTTGAAATGATGCACGAATTTGCCCCTACTTTTTATATTCCTTTTCTTATTTTAACAATTATGGCAACGGTCATTGCTTCTCAGGCAATGATTAGTGGTATTTTTTCTGTACTGTATCAAGCGATGACCACACGTATTTTCCCTCATTTTCGTGTTGAATACACTTCCCATGAATTACGTTCTCAGATCTATGTAGGGTCTATTAACTGGTTCTTATTTGTCTGTGTTATCATCATGCTTTTTGTCTTTAAAGAATCAGCCAAACTTGCTGCGGCATATGGTTTAGCAGTTGCTGGTGCTATGTCCATTACGGGTGCTTTGATGACGATGATCTTTGCGTACCGTAAAGAGTGGTTTAAAATGGTTTTTGCTGCCTTATCAGGATCTGTTAGTTTTATCTTTTTCTCATCATGTCTCTTAAAAATTCCTCATGGCGGTTTTTGGTCGCTTCTAATTGCGGCTGTTCCATTGGCATTTATTGTTCTTTATACCCAAGGGCAAGAGCGTCTTTATTCATCTTTTCATTCGGTTGATAAGGAAAACTTCTTACAAGCCTACAAAGACCATTATTCACACGAATCACACATCGAAGGTACTGCACTCTTTTTTGCACGTAAAGCTGAAAATATCCCTGCATATATTCCAAAAACCATGTTCCAAAATGGTATTCTTTATAAACAAAATGTGATTGTTAAAGTTAAGCCTACCAATGAACCACTCGGTATTCAAACAGAGTTTAAATCTTTGGCCGAAGGGCTTGATCTTTTAGTCATTCATGTTGGCTACATGGAAGTCTTTAACATGGAAGAGATTCTTAAAAAAGAAGAGATTCATGAGCGAACCATTTTCTATGGTGATGAAGAAATTGTCTCAAAACATTTTGCATGGAAACTCTATGCATTAGTAAAAGATATGTCACCAAGTTTCGTTAGCTTCTATAATTTTCCGCAAGAAAAGCTTATCGGCGTTTCACGTCGCATTGAAATCTAAGTACCTGCTTTCTAAGCTTCTAGGAGGAGTATTTCCTAGAAGCATTCTTACTGTGTAAATTTTACGATTAGTTTATTACTACAAGTGTATTAGGTTGATAAAGAGAGTTTAATAAGTATAGTATATGTAATTGGGCGTTAATGCAGAAGAAGTCTTGAATAAAAAATGTCCCAAGCAGGGAGGAGTCGAAAGATTACTTTCGGCTACCTGATTCACTGTATTGTTTTAGACTTTCAAAGTAAGTGTCACGAAGAGCGTTAACGTAAGCAGAAGCTCTTTTCGCATCTGTCATAGTAATGAGTGCTTCATTGCCAAATTTATCGCTTACTTTTGAGAGTTCATATGCTAGTTTTGATTTCTCATTGAGTTTGGTAAGAGCTTTGTAAAATGCTTCATCAATCTCTTTATTTTTGAGTTTGTCATTTTGGTAAAGATAGAGTGCTACACGGTAAACTTCATCTTTATCGGTACTGTAAACTTCAACATATTCGATAGCATTATCTAAGAGTTTAATATTAAAATAATTTTGATCCTTCGTAACACAGGAAAACTCTGTACATTTGAAACCATTGGCTTCTAAATAGACTTTATCTTTGCCAATAAGATCATCTAAAAAACCTGCGAAGAGAGAGAGTTGGGAAACGACTGCTAGAAAAAGTAATCCTTTTTTCATAACATTTACCTTTGTGTATCAAATTAAACGAATTCAAACTTAAGAAGCAAGTGGTGGGTCCTGAGTGGCTCGAACACTCGACCACCCCGTTATGAGCGGGGTGCTCTAACCAACTGAGCTAAGGACCCATTTTAAAGAGTGAAATTCTACCTTTTTTATTGTTAAAAGAAGATAAAAAATAACCTTAAATAGGGCATTAGAGAGAGTATTTAATTGAGCGATAGGTTGGGTCAAATCTAAATGCTAAAAGATTCTCCAAGATGCCAAAAAGAGCGAAAAAGGTGATAAAACTACTTCCCCCGTAACTGTAAAAAGGAAGCGGAACGCCGACTACAGGAGCCAGTCCTATGGTCATTGCAATGTTAATACTCATGTAAAAGAAAATGAGCAGAGAAATCCCACTGGTAATAACTCTAGCAAAGTAGTCGTCTTTGAGAATAAAATTGAGACTTAGCAGATGCATGACCAAAAGAGCATAACAGACAATGAGACCAAGCGCACCCCAAAATCCAAGTCGCTCCACCGTATAGGCAAAGATAAAATCACTGGTCGCGATAGGTAAAAATTTGTAATGCGTTTGCGTTGCTTCGCTACGCTCTTTTCCTGTAAGTCCACCTGATCCAATCGCGATAATAGACTGTTGGACGTGATAGCTTGGTTTCTCAGACATAAAATCAGAGATACGTTTTTTTTGATAATCATGTAAACCATTGTACATAACTGGGCTACAGATACCTACAACAAGGGCTAGGGTTAACCAAATTTTTTTATTGACGCCAATGACAAAAAGCGTACCGTAGCCTAGTAAAATCAAAATCATTGCAGTCCCTAAATCAGGCTCTTTTGCAACGAGTACAAATGGAAGCAAAATATAAAAACTGAGTTTAAAAAAAGATTTCCAGCCATAGCCATTTTCATCCGGTGGATTGTGTTTGATCAGATAGGCAAGCATCAAAATAAAAGCAGGTTTGAAAATTTCTGAGGGTTGAATGGTAAAATGCACAAATGGAATTTCAAGCCATCTTCTCGCCCCAAGTTTGGCAATACCAAAGAAGTCAACACTGACAAGTAAAATGATCGTTACCCAATAAAAAAAAGGGATAACCCACTCGATTTTTTTGATAGGAATAATAAAAAATATAAAAAATGTGAAACAGCCGACGGTATAATATACGAGTTGTTTATTTGCCAAAGCTGTATTGGCTTCCGAGATAAGATAGTAGGAAAGTACGATGACGGGAATGACGAGTATAGGAATTAAAAAATCAAAATGTGTTAATATGCGCCTATCAATTTGAAACACTAGATCCCTTTAGAACGTTTTCACAAGTATATCAAAAAATAGAAGAAAGTAGGGTAGATGGAATTTACATGTAAAGAGTCAAAAAGGCTGGATGCTGCCATGAGTGAAGCTCTGGAATTACCACGCAATCAAGTCGAAAAGCTCATTAAAAATGTAGGTGTGTATGTGGATGGCAAGCTGACGAACAAGTCCAGTTTAAAGCTGGTGGAAGGAAATGTTGTTCGCTATGAATTTGTTGAAGCTGAGCAAAATCCAAGCCAGTATGAAGTCACTTTTGATGTGCCTATTTTATATGAAGATGATGATCTTTTGGTCATCAATAAACCTCCTTTTTTAACGGTACATGGCGCTCCAAGTGTCAAAGAAGCTACGTTGGTTGATTGGCTTCACTTCAAGGGCATCAATCTTTCCACCATAAGCGGAGAAGAGAGACATGGCATTGTGCATCGTATCGATAAAGAGACGAGTGGGGCGCTGGTCATCGCTAAAAACAATGAGGCACATTTAAGCCTTTCGTCGCAATTGGAAGACAAAAGTATGGGAAGATACTATCTTGCGATGATTGATGTGCCACTTAAAGATAATATCGTTGTTGAGTTACCTATTGGAAGAAGCCCCAATAATCGCCTGAAAATGGATGTAGTAAAACGCGATGGACGCATAGCCAAAAGTGCATTTTCCAAACTTTTGATTTCACGTGATGGTAAAAAAGAGTTGATTGCCGCAAAACTTTTTACAGGACGGACACATCAAATTAGAGTCCATTTAAGCGCCCTTTCTCGCCACATCTTGGGGGATGGTTTATACGGCTTTAAGAGCCAAAATGGTACAATACCAAGAGTTATGTTACATGCATATATTTTGTATCTAAAGCATCCAAGAACAGGGCAGTTATTGCAAATACATGCTCCATTGTGGGATGATTTTGATACGTATTTAACACACCATTTCAGTAAGGAAGAGGTACATGAAAAAATTACTTTGGATAGTATCATTGATGGCTTTAAGCTTAATGATCACTGGATGCGAAAAGACGCTTGAAACACCAAAAGAGCCAATTGTTGATGCTTCTTTGCCTCGAATAGAAGGTATTCGCATACTTGCAGGTGCCACAGAAGTTGGTTTTGAGTGGACGCCTATTTACAGTGCTCAAATTGAAGGGTATTATCTGTACCGCCAAAGTGGCAATAGTATGAAAAAAATTGCCACCATTAAAGACAGGTATATCTCGCATTATGTGGATACCGAGTTAAAACCCAATACCACTTACTCGTATCAAATGAGTACGTATTCAGCCGATAAACATGAATCAGGGTTAAGTATGGTGGCAACTGCAACGACAACAGCTCCTGTTGCTAAAACTGCAACACTAGGTTCCGTTGACTCTGTGTCGTTTATCAATGCAATTTCAGATCTTCCTGCTCGCATTAAAATTATTTGGCGACCGCATTCACTTGAAAATGTAGAGTATTATATTATTGAACGTAATGAGTATAAATCAACTTCATGGGATGAAGTTGGTAAAGTCAAAGGCAGATTGAATGCCGAATATATCGATCAAGATATTAAAGATAACTATGCGTATCGTTACCGCATTAAAGTTAAAACTTCTGATGGTGTTGTCTCAAAACCGAGTGACATGGTCGAAGCACATTCAAAGCCGCTTCCTAGAGGCATTACTGGAGTTAAAGCTACTTCAGATTTACCTAAAAAAATTCTTTTGACGTGGAATGCTTCTACAACAAGTGATTTCGCTTATTATAAAGTTTATCGTTCTCCAACATCCAGTCTGTTCTACAGTTTTTACGGTAAAACTGTTAACACAGAGTTTGAAGATTTAATTAATGATAATGGCAAAACGTATTATTATCGCGTTGTCGCCGTTGATGTGGATGGTCTTGAATCTAAACAAGAGGGAACGGTTACGGGAATGACACTCTCAGCACTTGGTTCCCCTATTGTTAGTGCTGTTAAGCACGATGGTAGCTCCATTTCTATTTCATGGGGTGGGGATGAGAATGCAGTTAAGTATACCATTACCAAAGAGTTTGAAATGGCGGGTAAAACACAAAAACAGAGTTTTACAGGTATTTTTGAAAGTAATTTTATCGACCAAGATACGCTCCCTGGTGTCGAATATAAATATCATATTATTGCGATTGATAAATACGGTATTGCTTCTAGTCCTTCTGATAGTGTTGTTATCAAGATTCCAAAGGAATTAAAGTAATTTATGCCAAATTTTCATACGCAGACATTAAAACCTTTATGTTACCCTTGTACGTATAAAGAGACCACTTTTAGTTACGAAGCGCATTCAAAAAGAGGCAATAAACTGGTGATGGCTTCTACGGCAGGGGAGCAACTCCTCATTCGTATTCACCAAAAAGAAGATGGTGGATTTCTCGTCAAGGGTGACAAAGTCACACGCCCAACGCAAGCCTCTTTTTTACAAAAAATCTTAATGGATTTTCGCGATGTAAGCGAAGCCGTAGAGATATTCTCTAATATTGAGCCTAAAAAGTTTTTAGAAGTAAAACATTCACCTTACCTAAAAGAGATAGAATTTTTTGCAACTCATTTTGATGTGGATCGTGAAATCTGGATAGAGATTGGCTTTGGAAGTGGACGACATCTTCTGCATCAAGCAAAGAAAAATCCTCACATACAATTCATTGGACTTGAAATTCACAAGCCTTCGATTGAGCAAGTTTTAAAGCAATGTGAGCTTCAGAACATTGAAAATATTCTCGTAGTTGACTACGATGCACGCCTTTTTATGGAGTTCTTACCGTCCACTGTTGTGGGACGTATTTTTGTGCATTTTCCCGTTCCGTGGGATAAAAAACCACATCGTCGTGTTTTTTCGGCTGCTTTCATTGAAGAAGCATTACGTGTTTTACATGTAAAAGGAACATTAGAACTTCGAACAGATAGCCCGCTTTATTTTGAGTTCTCTTTTGCTCAAATGATGCATCTTGCTCGTGCCGATGTCCATGTGAAAAAAAATGCCGAGCTAGAGATAACCAGTAAGTATGAAGACCGCTGGCGTAAAATGGAAAAAGACATTTATGATGTCATTTTAACCAATGAAATTGCAGCAGATCCTATCCCAAAACTCGGAACATTGCATTTTGATGAATTGGTCGATTTTAAAAAAATTCGCGATACCTTTAAAGATGACCTTTTGCGAGGAGAGGGCTTTTTTGTCCATTTTGAAGAGTTGTTTGAAATTGATGATAATAATGGTCTCATTCGCCTCTCGTTTGGCGCAAATGAACGTAATGAAAAGTGTTATATACAAATTCATGAGGGGAAAGTTTCCTACCTTCCTGAGACAATTTTAGCGACTAAAAACAATAGTGCAGCTCATACCTTAATCAAAGAGTGGTTTCATGGAATATGTGATTAAAGCCACGGGCTTAAATATTAGCTATGGCAGAGACGAGCCAATTATTACCGATGCGAGTATGCAGATTAAAGCGCAAGAATTTGTCTTTATAACAGGAAAAAGTGGTAGTGGCAAATCAACCATTATTAAATCACTCTACGGCGAGCTTTTCCCCAATCGTGGAGATCTTAACGTCTGTGGGATTGATTTTAAAAATATCAGTAGCTCTAAACTGAATCTTTTAAGACGTTATTTAGGGGTGGTTTTTCAAGACTATAAACTGATTGATGAGTGGACAGTAGAGCAAAATGTCATGTTGCCTCTTATTATTGGTGGGTTTTCAAAAAGTGTTTGTATTAAACAAGCGCACAAACTCTTAAAACATGTCAAATTGTTGCACAAAATCAATAAATATCCGTACGAACTCAGTGGTGGTGAACAACAAAGAGTTGCCATGGCAAGGGCATTAGCACATAATCCTGTGCTGATTTTAGCCGATGAGCCTACGGGGAACTTGGACAGCTATTCCAGTGAAGTCATTTGGAATTTACTTAAGGGTGCAAAAGAGCATTTGGGTACAACCGTGTTGGTTGTAACGCACAATATTCCCTCAACATTAGGGATTGATTATAAACACTATTTCCTAGAAGGTGGCATATTGCATGAGGTCAGTTAATAGCCATTTTTCAATTATGATCTCTGTTTTTGTTCTGCTTTTTTCATTTCAATTTACGAATGTGATTAAGAGTATCGTGAACGATTATGCGACAAAAATTGTTAATGATTATGCCATTGTTATTGTCTCTTCTGCAGAACTCAAAGAAGATGAACTCAGAAAACAGATTCCTGAAATTGAAAGCTTATCTGAAATTAGCAGTAAAAAGATTTTAGATCGTCTCAAAAATGATATGTCCTCTAAAAATCTATCTCTTCTACAAGTGGCACTTCCTAAGTTTTACTCTTTAAAACTAGAGTCCATACCCAATAAAAAAAGAATTGAAGCCATTAAACAAAAGCTTATGGGAATTAACACGATAACGCGTATTGAAACGTTCGCCAAAACACATGAGAAGATGTTTAAGATGTTACAGCTTCTTCAAGCAATGGTCTATATTTTTGCCTTTTTTGTAGCCTTTGTTTCGATTCTTCTTATTTTTAAGCAGATTCGTATTTGGACGTATGAGCACAGTCGTAGAATGTCTATTATGACGCTCTTTGGGGCCTCCTTTTTTATGAAAAGTGCCATGTTATATCGTATGACTTTGGTGGATTCATTGGTGAGTTCAATTCTTGTGTGTGCCCTTTATACGGTTGCTCCTAGATTAGCCATTGTCAAAGATTTTGCTGCTGAACTTGATATTATGGTTCCAGAATTTGATCTTCTTTATCAAGGTGGTACACTCATTGGTGCTTCAATTCTTTTTGCATTGGTCTCTGTCACAATTGTTTCTCGTAAAATTGGACGTGTATGAAACCATGGTTTTTAGGTGTGGTCTTATGGATGCCATTGGTGGTAGTCGCTGCACCCAATACAACGCAAAAGATTGATGAAAAAGCAAAAACACTCCAAGAAAAGCTTCAAACTGAAAAACAAATTCATGGAAAATTACAAGATATTGCCAATGACATTGTAAATGAAGAGAAAGACATTGAAAAGATCAAAGATAAGATCGAAGATCTCGGTCGCAATATCAATGAATCACAAGAAACAGTATCGCGTAAAAATGAATACCTCGATAAATTGACCAAAGATACCCAACAGCTCTCTTCTCAAAAGAAAGATTTAGAGCAAAAAATCATTAAAATAATTGCAGAGGATTTTTCATTTTATTTGGTCTCCGATAGCGATTATTTGGATAATGAAGATGGTATTTTAGTGGATGAAGTGCTCCAAAAGATGGACACAATTATGCGTAAAGAGTTTGGAAAACTTTCATCAGATTATAAACAAATCAACGACCAAATTTATTCTCAAAGCCAAGAAATTAAAAATATACATGGTGAAATTCAAAGTGCTAAAAGTAAAAAAGATGAATTACTTGCACTAGAAAAAAAGAGGGAGAGTTCCGTTTTATCGCTCAATGCAAAAAAAGAGGGGTATAAAAAACAGTTAGACGATATACAAAAAGAGCGTGATGAAATTCGTACAACCCTAGAACAGCTCAAAATTATTAAAGTACAAGAAGAGAGTAAAATCTTAGCAGAAAAAAATGCAGCTTCTAAAAGAGAAAAAGGACCTTCCACTGTGGGTGGTGGGGATAATAGCATTCGACAAATTGGCTCTTCTTATCAAAATAGTAATGTTAAAAAATATGTTGGGGAGCGTACGATTGCACCATTGGATGGCTATAGTATCAAACGTAAATTTGGCGACTACGTTGATCCAATTTATAAGATTAAAATTTTCAATGAATCTGTTGTTTTAGCTTCATCAACGCCTGATGCTACCGTTAAAAGTGTTCTTAATGGTAAAGTCATTTTTGCAAAAGACACTGCTTCAATGGAAAAAGTAGTGATTATTGAAAATAGTGATGAAATTCATACTATTTATGCACATCTCTCTAAAATTGCTCCAACCATTCAGGTAGGTCAAAAAATCAAAAAAGGATACGTCATTGGACGTGTCGACAATGATCTTACCTTTGAAGTAACCCAGAAGAATTTCCATATTGATCCACTTGATCTGATTGCAAAGTAACTTTTTAGGTCTTTTAGGGTAGAATAAAGAAGTTTTCTATGCCTAAGATGCAGAAAGGTTTATACAATATGGAGAAGAGAAAAAGGGTTTTAGTTAAGTTCTCTGGTGAGGCGCTTGCCGGTAATAATGGATTTGGTATTGACACTTCTATTTTGAAATTTATAGCCGATGAAATCAAATCATTGGTCATGCATAATATTGAAGTGGGTATCGTAATCGGCGGAGGCAATATCATTCGTGGGGTGAGTGCTGCGAAAGACGGCATTATCAAGCGTACCAGTGGCGATTATATGGGGATGCTTTCAACCGTTATTAATAGTATTGCAATGCAAGAAGCATTGGAACACACAGGAATGGAAGTACGCGTTCAAAGTGCGATTAAAATGGAAGCAATTTGTGAAACATTTATCGTAAGACGTGCTCAACGTCACTTTGAAAAAGGGCGTATTGTTATTTTTGCAGCAGGAACAGGTAACCCATTCTTTACAACCGATACTGCCGCGACACTTCGGGCTATTGAAATTGGCGCAGATATGATTATCAAAGCGACTAAAGTAGATGGTGTATACGATAAAGATCCTAATAAATTCTTAGATGCTCAAAAATTAACGGAGCTCACATATGATAGAGCAATGGATGATAATATCAAAGTAATGGACGATACTTCAATCGCTCTTGCTAAAGATAACAACCTCCCAATTGTTGTATGTAATATGTTTGCAAAAGGAAATTTACTCAAAATTATCGAGGGTGACTTAGAAAGTTGCTCTATTGTTAGAAATAAATAAGGAAAAAAAATGGAAAGAACAGAACAAATTACAGCAAGAGCTTTATCTCTTGTCGGTCAAGATCGTTATAAATTAGTGATGCTTGTTTCAAAAAGAGCAGATCAATTATCAAATGGTGCAGAGCCATTAATTAAAGCAGATAAAAATAAGCAAAAGTTTACAGACATTGCTCTTCTTGAAATTGCAGAAGGCAAAGTCAAATTAGAATCTATTACTGACTTATAAGCAGCGTGACACTTGGAAGAGTTAGTCGAAATTGTTAAAGAGTGTAAGCGCTCTGATAAAGCGGTTGAACTCTTATACAAATACATCAAGCCAACACCGAACGTTGAAAAAGCAGTTGCTTTTACGATAGCCAAACATCAAGGGCAGTATCGTAAAAGCGGTGAAGAGTACGTTATTCATCCTATCTTAGTGTGCGTTTTTGTAGCATACTTAGGTGGTGATGAGTCGATGATTGTCGCGGGCTTATTGCACGACGTCGTCGAAGATACTTCGTGTTCTACGGAAGAAATCAAAGCAATGTTTGGTGAAGAAGTAGGGCATCTTGTTGATGGCTTAACGAAGATTGTCGAAATACGAGATGTTGAGCTTATTCCGTCCTCTTCCAATGACAAACTGGTTGCTTCAGCACTTACATTCCGTAAAATGCTCATTGCTTCCATTCGCGATGTACGTGTTTTAGTAGTCAAGCTGTGTGATCGTCTCCACAATATGCTTACCCTTGCTGCACTTGACCCTGTAAAACAGCGACGTATTGCCGAAGAAACCTTAGTTGTTTATGCCCCTATCGCCCATCGTTTGGGTATTTCTTCCATTAAAAATCTTTTAGAAGATTTTAGTTTTTACTATGTGATGCCAAATGAGTACGCTAAAATTGATGGCTATATCACAGAGCATGGTCAACAACTTCAACTTCGTCTCAACCATTTTATCTCTAAAATCAAAAACCATATGCTGAAAGAAGGGTTTATTGAGAGTGATTTTACGATCCAAAAACGCGTTAAACACTATTACTCAATTTATCTTAAAATGCAACGTAAAGGTGTGACCATTGAAGAGGTATTGGATCTTTTAGCCATTCGTATTATTGTGCGAACACCTATTGATTGTTACCGTGCTTTGGGTATTGTCCACCAACATTTTAAGCCTTTAATTTCACGTTTTAAAGATTATATTGCGATTCCAAAAGAGAATGGTTATCAGACGATTCATACAACTGTTTTTGACGATAAATCCATTGTTGAGTCACAAATCAGAACGTATGATATGAACAAAACAGCTGAATATGGTGTTGCAGCTCACTGGAAATATAAATCAGGGGGGCTCAATCCTAAACTTGATTGGCTCAATGACCTCAATACTCAAAATGAAGAAATTGAAAATATTGAAGATTTCTATGCGATAGCAAAAGATAATCTCTACAGCGAAGATATTGCCGTTTTTTCACCTAAAGGTGATATTTTTACGCTTCCTCGCGGTGCCACAGTCCTTGATTTTGCGTATGAAGTACATACGGAAGTTGGCACATACGCCGATGAAGCTTATGTCAACAAACAAAAAGTGCCACTGTTGAGTGAGCTTAAAAATGGTGACATTGTTCGTATTGTCACATCCAAAGAGCCAAAATACAGATGTAGTTGGGTTAATAGTGTTAAAACAGGTAAAGCAAAAAGCACTATTCAAGCGAATTGTCGTCAGAAAATTAAAGAAGTTAACCACAAAGTTGCTATTAAAATTCTAGCACATGCGTTTGGTGTGGCTGAAAATAAAGTTGAAGCATGGGTTGAACAAGAACATGCGATGAAAAAGATCTTTAGAATCGCCACAGATTCGATCTATTTGCAAGATGTTTCCAATACATTAAAACTCTATGCTATGCAAGACACGTTACTTTTTCCATTGCTTAAAAAAGATCGTTATCACATCAAAAAACAGAAGTTTGAAAATATCGTTATTTATTCAAATCATCATATCTCCAATGTCTATTTTGACTACTGCTGTCATCCTAAACGGGGCGATGATATTGTTGGATTTAAAAAAGGTAATGATGTGTTTGTACATCACAAACTCTGTGAGCGCGCTGCTGTATTAATGGAAGAGAATGAGCCTATGATTTTTGTAAAATGGACGAAAGAAGCTCCAGATCGTTACAAACTCATTGTCAGTATTGAGAATAAAAAAGGCTCTTTAGCCTCATTTTTAGCTTATTTGGCTAAAATGCAGATCAATCTGGTGACCATAGAGCTTGGAAAAGCCGAAGATGAGGGACATGCAGATTATTTTGAGATGATTTTAGAATTGCCTGACAAGAATGTTAGCGCAGTACGTGAAAACCTCAAAGGACGTTATCGTGTGATTGAATTTGTTTCGGCAAATGACGCTTATAAATAATCGAAGAAGGAAATAAGAGATATGGATATGCGGATTCAAAATGCGCTTAAAGAGATCAAAAGAGGCATTAGTGAGATTATTGATGAAGAGCGTATTGTTACATTATTGAAAAATTATTTTGAGAAGGGTGAAACTTTTTTAGTTAAAGCAGGCTTTGATCCAACGGCTCCAGATCTTCACTTGGGACACACTGTTTTACTTCAAAAAATGGCACTACTTCAAAAATTTGGTGCGGTTGTACAGTTCCTTATAGGTGATTTTACAGGCATGATTGGTGATCCAACCGGTAAAAATGAGACACGTAAAAAATTAACACGTGAAGTAGTTTTAGCCAATGCTCAAAGCTATAAAGAGCAAGTTTTTAAAATTTTAGATCCAGCAAAAACAGTTGTAATGTTTAACTCCGAATGGTTAAATGCACTTGGTGCAAGTGGCTTAATTGAACTTACAACGACTTTTAGTGTCGCTCGAATGCTAGAACGTGAAGATTTTGAGAAGCGATACAAGTCTCAAATGCCTATTTCAATCAGTGAATTTTTATATCCATTGCTTCAAGGTTATGACAGTGTAGCAATGAAAAGTGACATCGAAATGGGTGGGACTGATCAAAAGTTTAACCTTTTAATGGGTCGTCATATGCAACGTACGTATAACATCGGCAAAGAGCAAGCGGTCATTATGATGCCTTTGCTTGAAGGCTTAGATGGTGTCAATAAAATGAGTAAATCACTTGGTAATTATATTGGTGTTACGGATATACCTTCAGAAATGTTTGGCAAGATGCTTAGCATTTCAGATGAATTGATGTGGCGTTATTATGAGCTTTTAAGCACAAAATCACTTGAAGAGATTGCTGTACTTAAAAAAGATGTTGAAGTGGGTAGTTTGCATCCAAAACACGCTAAAGAGACGATTGCTTTAGAAATTATTGAACGATACCATAGTAAAGCTGAGGCACTTGAAGCCAAAGCCGAATTTGACCGTGTACATTCGCAAAATGAGATTCCAACAGATATTGAAACCTTTATATCGAATGAATCACCCATCTGGATTGCTAAAGCTTTGGTGGATTGTGGATTAGAATCATCCACTTCTCAAGCAAGACGTGATATTAAGCAAGGTGCTGTAAAACTTGATCAAGAAAAAGTGGACGATGAACAGCTACAACTTGAATGTGGAGAGTATATCCTCCAAGTAGGTAAGCGCAAATTTATCAAGTTAAAGGTGCAATAATGTCATTTAATGCTCTTAAAATTGGCAAATACACAATTGAATATCCTATTGTTCAAGGTGGTATGGGACTTGGAATCAGCTGGGATAAACTTGCAGGAACCGTAAGTTTAGAAGGTGGTTTAGGTGTCATTAGTTCGGTTGGAACAGGCTATTATAACAATGCACACTTCAGTAAGAAAACGATCAATACCCGTCCTTTTGAAACAGAAAATTTTTATTCTAAAGAAGCTTTAACAACTATTGTAGCAAACGCACGTAAGATTTGTGGCACAAAACCGTTAGCAATGAATATTTTGTATGCGATCAATGACTATGAACGTGTTATTAAAGACTCTTGTGAAGCAGGCGTTGATATTATTATTACAGGGGCTGGGCTACCTACCAATATGCCAGAATTTACCGCAGATTATCCCGATGTGGCATTGGTGCCTATTGTTTCGTCAGCCAAAGCATTAAAAATCATTTGTAAACGTTGGACTCAGCGTTACAATCGTCTCCCTGATGCTATTGTGGTTGAAGGCCCACTGAGTGGCGGTCACCAAGGTTTTACCTATGAGCAATGTGCTATGGAAGAGTATCAACTCGAAAATTTGATCGCACCTATTAAAGAAGAGATTAAAGTTTGGGGAGATTTTCCTCTTATTGCCGCAGGCGGTGTTTGGGATCGTTCAGATATCGATAAAATGATGGCACTAGGTGCTGATGGTGTCCAAATGGGAACACGCTTTATTGGAACACATGAGTGTGATGCCGATGAGAATTTTAAAGAAGTTCTTCTCAAAGCACATAAAGAAGACATTCAACTTTTTAAATCACCTGTTGGTTACCCTGCACGTGGTGTTCGTACCAATCTTATTCAGATGGTTGAGAAAAGAGAAGGGCCTGCTATTCGTTGTATCAGTAACTGTGTAAGTCCATGCCATAGAGGTCAAGAGGCAAAAGCAGTAGGATATTGTATTGCGGATAGTTTGAGCGATGCATATATGGGGAAAGTAGAGACAGGGCTCTTTTTTACAGGTGCAAACGGTTATAAACTTAACGAAATTATCAGTGTGAAAGAACTTATTGCAAAGTTGGTACATGGGGAAGCACATTAGAGTATTTTTTGTTTTGTTGCTGACATGTATAGCGCTTTTTGGCGCACCCAATTACATGCAACAGCTTGAGCAGTATGATACACAAATGAAAGGCGCAAATAACGATGAAGTGTTACGTGTCTTTCATGGACTCAAAGCAGTTTATATTCAAGCCATTATCTCTGGGGATGAAAACCTAAAAAAAGAGACGCTTGAGCGCCTGATTAAAACAGCCAAAGTCCTCAAATTGGATGCCTCAAAATATGAGTCAGAATTGGCTACTTTAGGCAAAGATACTAAAAAAACAGCTCCATCTAAACCACTTATTCCACCTCCGGCTGCTGAAGAGAGCTTTGAAGCATCACGTAGTACCACCAGTAGTAATAATAATGCTTATCCTTCAGCACCACAAGCTTCTACTCAAGCCGTTTCTGCTAAAGAGAACAAAGCAGATGCCATGCCTATGAATGCAACAACAACGCAAGCTTCATCATCTTCATTACCTAAAAACTATAATGGTAAAAACGTATTGCAGCACGTGAAAACCAGTGAAGAAGAAATTGTGCTTGATTTTGGCTCCGCTGTAGTAGAGAGTAGTGTCAAAATCTTTGTGTTGAAAACTACCGATGGGTATAAAAAAATTATTGATATACCTGCTATTATTATGAATGCGCCTTTAACAATTACAACACCTAAAAAGCTACAAAGTTTACGCATTAGTCAATACAATGCCAATGCAATTCGCATTATTCTAGATGCACCCAGTGCTTTTGAAACGTATGTCAGTGTTTTAGATACACAAGTCATTTTATCACTCAATAAAAAACCGGTTTTGACTGAAAAAAGAATTATGACACCGGCTGTTGAAGCCCCTAAAAAAGCACCCGTAGTTGCACCTCCACCTGAACAGCCTTCTGCTAAATCTTATACAGCGCCTACCATCGCACCAGAAGCGCCTGTAGTTGCAAGTAAGGCTACACCATCATCTCCTCCTAGTAAAAAAGGGCAAAAACGCGACAAAACGATCGTTATCGATGCTGGACATGGTGGTAAAGATGCGGGTGCTATTGGCTATAAGCAACGTATGGAAAAAAATCTTGTGCTTGATATGGCATTACAACTGGGTAAAGAGCTGAAATCACGAGGATATAAAGTGTTCTATACACGTCAAAGTGATGAGTTTATCAACCTAAGAGACCGCACTAAAGTTGCTAATGATAAAAATGCGGATCTTTTTATCTCGATACATGCAAATGCTGCGCCTAATGAGGCAAAAAAGCTTTCTATGAAAGGACTTGAGACTTTTTTCCTCTCCCCAGATCGTTCCGAACGCTCTAAAAACGTAGCTGCATTAGAAAACCAATCGAATATGGAAGAGATGGATTTTTACTCTAAAGAGACTTTTTTAAATGTCTTTAATCGCGAGAAAATTATTCTCTCCAATAAAGTTGCCATTGATATACAATCGAGTATGCTTAAAAGTGTAAAGAAAAAATATAGCGTTGAAGATGGAGGGGTAAGAGAAGCACCTTTTTGGGTTTTAGTTGGAGCGACTATGCCATCCGTCTTAATCGAAGTAGGCTATATTAGCAATCCGGATGAGTCTGATAATATGTTCAATCCACAGTATCAAAAGCACCTTGTTGATGGTATTAGTGATGGACTTGACCAGTATTTTACAAACAATCCTTGATTGTTTTCCCTTTTTTCATCGTAGCATCTTTAAAATAGCGTGACCACTGCTCTACTAAAGCATGTTCCTCATGTGCAAGGTAAATTTCAACCATACGTTTTTCGCCAACAAAGCGTGGTAATGAGGAAAAGTTGAGCTCTTTTGGCAGAGCTTCCATAATATCAATTAAATCATTTTCTGTTGATTCAACGATAAATGAAACAGTGTAAAGTTTAGGTTGACTAGGGAAGTGTTTATCAAGGGCTTCTTTCGCCATAGGCCATGCCATTGATGGAAATCCTGGGGTGAAAAAGAAACGGTTGAACAGTGAAAATCCTGGGACATTGTTGACCACATTATGTAAGAGTTCAGAAGAAGGTGGAAGCATTGCCATATTAATACGGTGAGGATATGCTTCATTGCCAAATTGCTGTTCTATAAGCTCTTTTGCTTTCTCATGTAAAGTTAAAGACTGTCCTGTAAAGACTTCACTGGCAATAGATCGTGTCAGATCATCGGGTGTTGCACCAATACCTCCAAAACAGAACATCACACTTTTTGGGTCTTGTAAAATCATGTTGAAGCAGTTCTGAATAAGGGCAGGGGAATCTTGTATCACAAAACTTCCTGAATGGAGAAGTCCTCGATCGCGTAGTTCTTGATTGATAAAGGCGAAGTGTTTATCTACCCTGCGACCATTGAGAAGCTCAGTCCCAATGATGACAGAGTAGAAGTGTTGCATTAGATATGACTTTTAACGAAGCTTTCCATCTCGTTTACAATCTCTTCGATGGTACGCTCGCCATTGATTTTGTGAAGGAGGTTTTTAGCACCGTAAAATGCTTGAATACCTGCTAATGGCTCTGTGTAAACTTTCATACGGTTATTAAAAACCTGAACGTTATCGTCCGCTCCACGTGCACGTCCTAAGACGCGGTCACATGCAACTTGTTCACTGACTTCAACTTCAATGACAGAAACCAGTTTAACAGTTGTCTCTTTTGCTAAGAGTGCATCAAGAGCTTTCATCTGCTCATCAGAACGTGGGAAGCCGTCAATGAGGACAACATTTTTAGGGCTATTTTTTATAGCACCGACGATGGTATTGATAACAATATCAAGAGGTACAAGGTTTCCCGCACTGACAAACGAATCAATCGTTTTTCCAAGTTCACTACCGCTTGCAACTTCATCACGAAGCAATTCACCGGTTGAATAGTGTGCGATTGCATCGCTATTTTTTTCTGCGATTAAACTCGCATCGGTTGTTTTACCACTGCCTGGGGCTCCAATAATCAAAAATAGTTTCTTCATCAACAACATTCCTTTTATTTGGTTTTTTCTCTAAGTCTAATTCCAAGGTCACGCAATTGGTCGTTTTCTACTGCACTTGGAGCGCGGGTAAGAAGACATTGTGCTTTTTGGGTTTTAGGGAAGGCAATAACGTCACGAATGCTATCACTTTTCGTGATAAGCATCATCAAACGATCAAGTCCAATTGCCAAACCACCGTGTGGAGGAGCGCCGAATTTAAGCGCATCAAGTAAGAATTCAAATTTCTCATGTGCTTCTTCATCGCTAATGCCAAGAAGGTTAAATACTTTTTGTTGAATCTCTTTTTTATGAATTCTGATACTACCACCACCAAGCTCAACACCGTTAAGAACGACATCGTATGCGATAGATTCCATCTCATCGATAGGTGTGTTGTCAATGTCTTTTGGCATAGTAAATGGATGGTGAAGTGCTTTGACTCTGCCATCTTCAACCTCAAACATTTCAAAGTCAACAACCCACACAAATTCAAATCGATCTTTAGGGATAATATTCATTGCTTCAGCTAAGAAGATACGGAAACGTCCCATATAATCAAGTACAAGTTTTTTCTCACCAGCACCAAAGAAGATCGCATCGCCTACTTGTAGGTTTGCTGCGTCAACGATGGCTTGTAAATCTTCTTCATCAAAGAATTTTGCTAAAGGACCTTTAAGTCCTTCTTCTTTCATCTGAAAATATCCCAGTCCTGATGCTCCAAATTTGCGAACATACTCTTCAAAGCCTTGCATTTGACGTTTAGAAAAGATGTTGTCACCGTTTGGTACTTTAAGTGCTTTAATACGGTTTTTCTTTGTATCTTTAGCAATATTGCTAAAAATTTCATTTTTACATTTAGCAAAAATATCAATAACATCAATCATAGAAAGGTCATAACGAAGATCAGGTTTGTCTGAGCCGTATTTTTCCATTGCATCTTTGAAACGAATACGGTTGAAAGGAATTGTAATTTCATGACCGCATGCTTTGAAGACATCTTTTAAAAGATTTTCGGTGACTTTCATAACGTCTTCTTGGTTGCAGAAGCTCATCTCGATGTCGATTTGTGTAAATTCAGGTTGACGATCAGCTCTCAAATCTTCATCACGGAAACATTTAGCTACTTGGAAATAACGATCAAATCCTGCACACATCAAAAGTTGTTTGAAAAGCTGCGGAGATTGTGGAAGCGCATAAAATTCACCATTGTGAACGCGACTTGGAACGAGATAATCACGCGCACCCTCTGGCGTAGATTTGGTTAAAATAGGTGTTTCAACTTCCAAAAAGCCTTGTGCATCCAATGAGTTACGAACAGCTATGGTTGCTTTACTTCTGAGTTTGAAAATTTCGTATGATTTATGATTGCGAAGATCTAAATAGCGATACTTAAGGCGTACATCTTCCCCAACATTGTTATCGCCGATAACAAATGGAACGGTTTCACTTGCATTTTCAACGATAAGTTCGTCAACAACGATCTCGATTTTACCTGTTTGAAGGCGTGGATTTTCCAACCCCTCACCACGTGCTCGTACGCGACCTTTTGCTTTGAGAACAAACTCATCTCTTACTTGAGCAGCAATATCGTGTGCTGAGACACTGTCTGCAGGATCGCAAACCAGTTGAATAAGACCTGTTTTGTCACGAAGATCAATAAAAATAACACCACCATGATCTCTGTTGCTATTTGCCCAGCCACACACTTCTACAACTTCGCCAATGTTGGCGACATCTAAATCGGTACAATAATGACTTCTCAATGTTTATTCCTATACTGAAGGGTACTTTAATGAACCCTTGAATGTCGTTTTTTAAAAGGTATCAGTATAGCTAAATGTAGCTTTTCTTTAGTTTATTTGAGAAAAGTTTGTTGATGATCTGTTGGTAGTTACGTATTGATACAGTTTTGTTTGATTGAGAGTGTACATGAAGAAGGATACGCATTATGTTTGGATGAGAGGAGAGAGCATCTCTCCTCTGTAGATTACATGCGTGTTAAACGTGTAACGATTTGATCGATGCTGTCCGTAAACAGAGTGTACAAAAATGGTTCTAAATCTTTAGAACTGTATGAAGGGGCAATCCATTTGCTTCCTTTTTGTCTAAAGTTTTGGGTTATGACTTCATCCCCTTTGCGTACAACGACTTCAATTTCAATTTCACCTTTGAGGTTTGCATCAAAGTTTTTGTCATTGTAAATAAGCTCAATATCTTTAATCGAGACTTCTACAACTAAATTGGCTTCGTTGGTAGATGCATTGGTGTTAAAACCTGCAAGGTTAAGGGCATAGCCTAAGCCTTCATTGTATTTCTCAGCAAAGTTTTCGTTGCTAAAGAAATTGATTGTATTACTGCTTTTTTGATCAACATAGCCAATAATATTTTTCTTCACGCGTAGATCTTTGACGGGTCTTAAATAGACAATTTTCTTATCGCGGGAGAGAGGTCCTTGGTACTCTGCTTTGTAAGATTCTAAACTTAGTGCTTCGTTTTTGTAGGTACAACCGCTAAATATTAGCAATGCCATAGCTACGAAAATGAGATGTTTCATCGTATTACTCCTCGTATTTAACCTCTTTGAGAGGTCTGTCGTATCGGCGAATTATAGCATAAACACTGATTAATAAAAGACACGCTAGAATGAGTTATCATGAAAATAACCAATCATACTCAAAAATTAACGACTATTACTACCGTTGGACTTGTGAGCAAACCCAACGATAACACACTTGTAAGCTATGTGCAAGAGATTGAAATGGCACTTCGCAAACATGGTGTGAAACTCCTTATTGAAGAAAAAAGTGCCCAATGTTTAGGCTATGCAGGCGTCAGCTTTGAACAGATGTGTGCGCAAAGTGATTTTCTTATCTCTCTGGGTGGAGATGGTACACTCATTTCACTCTGTCGTAGAAGCTTTATGTTCCACAAACCCGTTTTGGGAATTCATGCAGGGCAACTGGGCTTTTTAACGGATATTCAAACCGATGAGATCAGCCATTTTATTGAAGATCTTTTTGTGGGAAATTACCGTATTGATACACGTATGATGCTTGAAGTCTCTTTACATAGAAATGATAAAATTGAGAAAGTTGTTGCTTTTAACGACATTGTTTTGTCTCGGTCTAAAATATCGCATATGAGCAACATTAAAGCTTATGTTGATGGGCAGCATTTTAATGCTTATTACGGCGATGGACTCATTGTCTCAACACCTACAGGATCAACTGCATACAACCTTTCTGCAGGTGGTCCTGTAGTGTTTCCTTTAACAGAGGCACTTATTTTAACACCTATTTGTCCACACTCATTAACACAGCGTCCGTTGGTATTACCCGTTGATTTTGAAGTTTCATTTGAAAGTGATGGCGATACAATGATTATTGTGGATGGTCAAGATACGTACAGTATGCATGACATTGACCTCGTGAGTGTTCGCATTGCCGCAAAAGGTGCTGCGCTTATTCATAGTTTAGATAGAGACTATTTTGAAATTTTGAAAAAGAAATTGCATTGGGGGAACGTGTGATAGAGCGATTGTTAATGAAAAACCATCTCTCATTTGCAGAGTGTGATATAGAGTTTAAAAAAGGGCTCGTTGTTTTTAGTGGTCCCAGTGGTGCTGGTAAATCCGTTTTGATGCAAGGACTTCTCTCATTATTTGGTTATGGCGATGTTCATGCCGATGTGATTGAGGCGGTTGTTGGCAAAAATTTGGGTCTCGATGCTTTTGGTTTTGAAGAAGAAGATCCTAATATCTTTAAATTTCTCAAAGCTAAAAATGCACGTTATTTCATCAATTCACAAGCTATCTCAAAAAAGGGGATGGTGGAACTCTCTCGTACCTTTGTCAATTACCTTTCCGTGAAAGATAACAGTGAATTTGAAAATAGCCGTCTTTTGGGCTTACTTGATGGTGTTTGCGCGCGTCAAGAGTCTACGCATACTGAAGATGTGAGTAAATTTGAAACACTTTTTGGTGAATATAAAAAACTTAAAGAAGAGCTCGAACGCATCGAAGCAGAAGAGAAAAAAATAGAAGATCTTAAAGAGTTCGCACGTTTTGAAATTGCTAAAATTGATGAGGTTTCTCCTAAAATTGGTGAAGATGAAGAGCTTGTAAGTTTTAAAAAATCACTCTCCAAAAAAGAGAAGATTGAAGCTGCGATGCAAAAAGCAGGTGCGGTGTTTGAACTGGAAGGAAGTGTAACCGAAGTTTTGAATCTTATTGAAGTTGATAGTAGCTTTTTTGATGCTTGCATGAATGAGTTACGCCTTATCTTTGAAAAACAAAATGAAACTTTAGAAGCACTCGAAGAGATCGATGTTGAATCATTGTTAGACCGTATTGAAAAAATTGCGCAACTTAAAAAGCGTTATGGCTCGATTGAAGAAGCAATAGAACATAAACTGCAGCGTCAAGAAGAGTTATCACGCTATGAAAACATTGCTTTTGAGAAAGCTCAGTTGGAAAAAGAGGTTGCGAAATATCAAAGCAATGTTGCTACTGAAAGCCATAAAATCAGTCAAACACGTCAAAAATATTTATTACTTTTAGAAGCACGTCTCAATGATTATCTTTCACAATTGTATATGCCAACATTGCATTTACGTTTAGATGAAGGTACATTATGTGAATTAGGGTTTGATGTTTTACATGTAAACTTGGGCAAAGTCGATCTTAAAAAGATCAGTTCAGGTGAATACAACCGTGTACGCTTAGCTTTTCTTGCAACCCATAATGAGTTTTTACTCTCTAGCGGAGGTGTTTTGATTTTAGATGAGATCGATGCAAACCTCAGTGGAAAAGAGTCTATGAGTGTTGCAAATGTGCTCAAAACGCTCTCATCCAAGTACCAAATCTTTGCCATTTCGCATCAACCACAGCTCTCTTCCCGTGCTGATCAGCACTTCTTGGTTATCAAAGATGCTTTACATGTCAGTCGTGTTTTGCCTCTTGGAGAAGAGGAGCGCATTGTCGAATTAGCACGAATGGTCAGTGGCGAAAATGTGAGCGAAGAGGCGATTGTTTTCGCGAAATCCCTTTTGGAGAGTGCAAATTTGTAACATTTTTTTTAAACTTCATTTCTGCTTGTTGTAAAAATCATACGAATATCATACCTTTGCTTTACTCTGCGTGTAGAGTTTACATTTATGAGGAGGTTTGTATGCAAACTTGGCAACAAGTTTATGCGCCTATTGGTGGTAGTTTAGGATTATCGGCATTGGTTGCGCTTATTCCAATTATTTTTTTCTTCTTGGCACTTGCAGTGTTCAGAATGAAAGGTCATTTTGCGGCAACGATTACATTGGCGCTTTCCATAATAGTCGCTGTAGTAGCGTTTGGTATGCCTACAAATATGGCATTTGCTTCAGCAGGGTATGGCTTTTTGTACGGTCTTTGGCCTATAGCTTGGATTATCGTAGCATCGGTTTTCCTCTACAAGCTAACGGTTAAAAGTGGGCAATTTGGAATTATTCGTAACTCCATTCTTACCATTACAGACGATCAACGTATTCAAGTAATCCTCATTGGTTTTGCTTTTGGTGCGTTTTTAGAGGGTGCTGCGGGCTTTGGTGCACCTGTTGCGATTACAGCAGCAATTCTTGTTGGACTTGGTTTTCAACCACTCTATGCAGCAGGACTTTGTTTGATCGCAAACACCGCTCCAGTCGCTTTTGGTGCTTTGGGCATACCTATCTTAGTCGCTGGTAAAATTACAGGTATTGATCCTTTCTTGGTAGGCGCAATGGCTGGACGACAACTTCCGTTTCTTTCTATTCTTATTCCTCTTTGGATTGTAGCTATGATGGACGGTTGGAGAGGTGTGAAAGAAGTATGGCCAGCAGCACTTGTGGCAGGTGGCAGTTTTGCATTGTCTCAATATGCAACATCTAACTTCATAGGACCAGAGTTACCAGACGTAACTTCTGCAATCCTTTCTATTATCTCTTTAACTGTTTTCTTGAAATTCTGGAAACCAAAAAATGTCATGAAAGGGCATGTTTCTGCTGAACTTGAGCGAGAAACACAAAAAGCGCATACGGGCGGCGAAGTGCTTAAAGCCTGGTCACCGTTTATTATTCTCTCCATCATGGTTACTATTTGGACTACCAATGCCTTTAAAGCGTATTTTGCTAAAGGTGCCATTATGGCGGGAACAATTTTTAACTTTGAGTTTACAAGTATTAGTAATACTATTTATAAAATGGCACCGATCGTGGCTCAGCCTACAAACTTTAAAGTTATCTATACATTTAACCCTATTTCAGCAACGGGAACTGCGATCTTCTTTGCTGCGATTATCTCTATGTTTGTGTTGCGCGTCAATGTTTCTACTGCAGTTAAAACGATGGGTGAAACACTTTTTGAACTTAAATGGGCAATTTTATCGATCGGTATGGTTTTAGGCTTTGCTTTTGTCATGAACTACTCAGGTATGTCAACAACCATGGCACTTGTGCTTGCAAACACTGGGTTCTTGTTCCCATTCTTCTCTCCAATTTTAGGTTGGTTGGGCGTATTCTTGACAGGCTCAGATACATCATCCAATGCACTTTTCTGCGGATTGCAACAAAATACAGCGCAACAGCTGGGGCTCAATGAAACCTTGATGGTTACTGCTAATACAACAGGTGGTGTATGTGGTAAGATGATTTCTCCACAATCTATCTCAATTGCATGTGCATCAGCAGGTATTGTTGGAAAAGAGTCTGATCTCTTTAGATTTACGGTTAAACACAGTTTGATTCTTGTCGCCATAATGGGTTTAATGACAATGGCACAAGCATACATCTTAACATGGATGATTCCTTAATTGATGTAGTAGTGTAAAATATTTCTTAGGCGGTGGTTTGATCCTCCACCGCCTCCTCTTTAGAAAACTCCCAAAATTTTTATGTTACAATTAAAATCAACTTACATGTAATAGTTAGGATAACTTATGGCGCGAGAAAAGATTTTAATTGTAGAAGATAATAAAGCACTGTCAAAATTAATTGTCAAAAAAATGGAATCCAATCTTGATTTTGATATAGAAACAGCATATAGTTTTGAAGAGGCGCAAAATCTTGTTGAAAAAAGCAGCGATTACTTTGTTGCTCTTTTGGATCTCAATCTTCCTGATGCCCCTGATGGTGAAGTGGTCGATATGATTTTATCGCACAAAATTCCCTCAATTATTCTTACCGGTTCCATGGATAAAGATGTCCGTGAAAAGATTTTGAAAAAAGATGTTATTGATTATGTCTATAAAGGCAATATTGATGATGTTAATTACATTTTTACGCTTATCGAGCGACTTCATAAGAACCGTGATATTAAAGTTATGGTAGTGGATGACTCGATTGCAACACGTGCACAAATAAAATCTCTTTTACAACACCAAATGTTCAAAGTTATCGTTGCGGCTCATGGCGAAGAAGCCTTGGTCTTTTTGCAAGACAATCCTGATATTAAACTCATTTTAACCGATTATCAAATGCCCGTGATTGACGGTGTTGAACTCACCAAAGAGGTACGTAAGCTTTACAGTAAAAATGAGATTTCCATTATTGCTATGACAGGAACCAACACGGATCTTATTTCCGCTAAGTTTCTCAAAATTGGTGCGAATGATTTTATCAATAAGCCATTTACGCGAGAAGAGATTGCTTGCCGTATCAATAATTCACTTGATGCATTAGAATACATAGCCAAAATTGAAGATATGGCACAAAATGATTTTTTAAGCGGACTTGCAAATAGGCGTTATTTCTTTGATGCGATGCAAGAGTATTTTAAAGTGGCCAAGAAAAAGAACGAATCGTTTGCTTTAGGCTTAATTGATGTAGATAGTTTCAAAGAAATCAATGACACATTAGGGCATCACGTAGGTGATTCTGTGATTGTTGATCTGGCTAAGACACTTAAAAAGCACTTGACCCATGATCATTTTATTGCACGTTTAGGCGGCGATGAATTTTGTGTTGTTCTTAAAAATATTGATCAAAAAAAGGCACTAGAATTTTTTATAAAGCTCAAAAGTACCATTTCTAGCTTGCATGTAAAAACCAAAGATAAAAAAGATCTTACGATTTCTATCTCTATTGGCGTTACATTTGGCGATTTAGAAAGTGTGGAAGAGATGATTAATCAAGCCGATAGAGCTCTCCATATTGCAAAGAAAAATGGCAAAAATAGAGTGGAAGTCGCTTAAATGATCATTGATACCCACTGCCACTTAGATGATGCTCGTTTTCGTGAGGATGTAGATGCTGTCATAGAAAAAGCATATAAGCAAGGCGTGCAGGGAATTATTATACCAGGGGCTGATATTGATGATTTAGGGTATGCTCAAGAGCTCTCTCATCGTTATGAACACATCTATTTTGCAGCAGGAATTCATCCGTATCATCACACACAGTATGACGAAAAAATTCTAAGAGTTTTTTTACAAGACGAAAAATGTATTGCAGTCGGTGAATGTGGTTTGGATTATTTTAGATTGCCTGAAGATGCAGCAGAGAAAGCGGTTGAGAAAAAGACTCAACACGATATTTTTTCCAAACAAATTGCGCTTGCTAGAGAGTTTAAAAAGCCTTTAATCGTTCATATTCGTGATGCTAATGAAGACAGTAAACGTCTTTTAGTTCAAGGAGGAGCAGATGAAGTTGGAGGTGTTTTACATTGTTATAATGCGTCAGAACATCTTTTAGATTTGGCGCAGAGTGGCTTTTACTTCGGTATTGGTGGCGTATTAACTTTCAAAAATGCGAAGCATTTGGTAGAAATTTTACCTCGCATTCCTCGTGATAAATTACTCATTGAAACCGATGCGCCCTACCTTACGCCTATGCCATACAGAGGTGAACGTAATGAGCCAGTGTACACACTTTTAGTTGCAGAAAAGATGGCTGAACTTTTAAATATGAGTGTCACTGAACTTCACAATTTGACCTCAAAAAATGCTTTTACACTCTTTAAAGCTTTAGAAAAGATAAAGTTGGCTACAATCTAAAGTAAATTAAGAGATAAAGGAGAGGCATGTATAAGGTTTTTTTAACCCTTTTTCTTCTGTTTCAGAGTCTCCATGCGTTTTTAAACACCGATAATAACTACGACAAACAACTTACCGCCCTTAAAAATTTCGATCTTCCAAACACTTTTTTGAAAGATTCCATCTTTATTTCAATGAAAGAAGATGTTGAAGTTTATAAGACCAAACACTTTTTGCGTACGTTAGAAAGTGGCGATCGTTTTGTGCCTATTTTGCAAAAAAAGATGCAAGAAGCAGGCGTTCCCACAGAGTTCTTATACCTAGCCATGACTGAATCCAGTTTTGATCCGTATTCATCTTCTCCTGCACGTGCTTCTGGCATTTGGCAGTTTATTCCTGAAACCGCGCGCCGCTATGGTTTAGTTGAGAATGCATATGTTGACGAACGACGTGATCCTGTCAAATCAACAGAAGCTGCGATTGCTTATCTTATGCGATTACATGACATGTTTGGTAAGTGGTATTTAGCAGCACTTGCATATAATTGTGGAGAAGGTGCTGTTACCAAAGCTATCGCAAAAGCTGGAACAGATGACATCAATGTTTTATTAGATGAAAATCAAAAATTCCTTCCAAAAGAGAGCAGACTTTATATTCGTAAAATTTTGATGATGAGTTTTGTCTCTGGTAGTACTGATATTATGCTTGACAATGGCTCTGAGTATTTGCTCAATCGTGCCAATAATGCTACTTTTGTAAAAGTTTCTGTTCAAAATGGTACGCATCTGAGAGATGTGGCTGAGAGTATTGGTATTTCCCAAAATGAGCTAAAATCATATAATCCGCATCTTAAACATGCTTTTACTTCACCCATAGGGGATAAGAGCTATATTTACATCCCTCAAGACCGTCAAGTTGCCTTTAGTCAGAATTTTGATCAAACCAAACAACCTCAAAAATATGCTATTTACAGCACTCAAAAAGGTGATTCTCTTCAAAGTGTCGCTAAAAAATACGGCATGAGTTCACAATCTTTGATGGATCTTAATAATCTTAAAAGTGCAGCACTTAAACCTAAAATGGATATTGTTGTTCCTTTTGGTGTCAATGTTCCTGTCTCCGCACCTGTCGCAACTGTTGGCGTTGAAAAAATGTATGTTATTAAAGCAGGGGATACCATCGAAACAGTGTCTAAAAAATATGACATTCCTGTCGCACAATTGATTAAAGCAAATAAGAAAAAGAATGCACTTGTGAAAGTGGGAGAGAGTATTGTCATTCCAAAAAATTAGTGGATTAAGCCTTTGTGTTATGATGCTTTTCTCCTTTTACGGATGTGCTTCAAAAAACGATAGTCATGCTTATCGTGGTCCAAGACCGACTCCAACAATGGCGCCACCTGAAGGCAGTGGTAGTATTAATGATTCTGCTGCGATGCACAGGGCTACGATGCGACCTTATACCATTGACGGTAAATCGTATACTCCAACGATGGTGAGTGTGGGGGATTATTTTAGTGGAATTTCCAGTTGGTATGGTAAAGATTTTCATGGTAAAAAAACTTCAAATGGTGAAGTTTATAATATGTATGACATGACTGCTGCACATAAGACACTTCCTATGAACACGATGCTGAAAGTCACCAATCTTAAAAACAATAAGAGCATTGTTGTTCGTGTTAATGACCGTGGACCTTTTGTAGGTACACGTATGATTGATCTTTCGTATACTGCAGCAACCCGTATCGATCTTGTTGCAAATGGAACAGGACCTGTCGGGATCGAAGTTATTGGTTTTGCAGGTGTTGTCGCCCCTGCAGGCGCACCTAAACAGAGTGTCGTAGAGACAGATTATCTCATTCAAATTGGCGCGTTTAGAAACAAAGAGGGTGCCACAAGGTTTGCTCAAAGCAATATGAATGTCAATAATCGCTACAATGCAATTATTAAAGAAGGCTCTTTTGAAAATGAGCCGATATACCGTGTATGGCTCAAAGGATTTGGCAGTGAAGCTGAAGCCTCTGACTTTATTGCAAAAGGGTCTTTTAAAGGCTCATTTATTGTAAGGGAATAGTATGCAGACATTACAAAGAAATACGAAAGAGACACAAATCAGTGTTGCATTAGACATCAATGGTACAGGTCAAGCAAAAATTGAAACGGGGATTGGTTTTTTTGACCATATGCTCGAAGCATTTGCAAAGCACTCACTCATTGATTTAACGCTTACCTGTAAAGGTGATACACACATTGATTTTCACCACAGTGTTGAAGATGTTGGCATTGTTTTGGGTCAAGCGCTTCGTGCTTCTTTGTACCCCATTTCTGGCGTTGAGCGCTATGGCAATGCAGTTGTCGTCATGGATGAAGCTGCTGTTGAGTGTGCTTTAGATCTTAGCAACCGCCCTTACTTGGTGTATGAGATTGAGATGGAAGGTAAAGTAGGGGAGTTCGATGTAGAACTTGCTGAAGAGTTTTTTAGAGCTGTTATGAGTAATGCGGGCATTAGCGCTCATATTGTATCACGCCGTGGTAAAAACAAACACCATCTTTTAGAGGCTGCTTTTAAAGCATTTGCTGTGGCATTGCGTCGAAGTTTGGTCAAAAATGAGCGTATGGGAATCCCCAGTACAAAGGGTGTATTGTAATGATTGAATTATTGGTATTTGATGTCGACGGCTGTCTAACGGATGGTGGCATTATGTATGGCAACAGTGATGCAGAAGAGTTTAAAACTTTTCATGTCAAAGATGGTTTTGGTATCGTTTCATGGATGAAATTAGGCAAAAAAACAGCTATTATTACAGGTCGAAGTTCTCGTGTGGTGGATAAACGTGCCAAAGAGCTCGGCATTAATTATTTATATCAAGATGTTAAAAATAAAAAAGCAGTTCTTCAAGAGATATTAGAGAAAGAGGGATTGAATTTTAACCAAGTTGCTGCTATTGGGGATGATCTCAATGATTTAACGCTTTTACGAGCAGTTGGACTCTCTTTTGCTCCTGCTGATGCAATGTCTATGGTTGCAAAAGAGGTTGATGTTGTACTGACAAAAGAGGGTGGAAAAGCAGCGGTTAGAGAGATGATCGATATTGTAGTCGAAAAAGAAAATTTGAGTGAGGCATTTGTAAACCTTTGGCTGTAAAACTTCTTTCTTATGCAACGCTTCTCTTTTTTGGTATGATGGTTTTTTTAATGATTAAAGAACCCTATACGATTAACATAGTTGATAGTAATGGCAATTTAATCCCTGCCATTGAACTGTTTAATGCCCAAAATTATCAGATCAAAGAAAATAGTATTGAGAGTGTTGTTCATGCAGAGCGTGTAGAACGCTATAATGATTTTGATAAATTGTATGTCATTAATGCTGATCATAAAACCAAAGAAGGGTTAATTGGAAAATTGACTTCTGATGAAGGTATGTTGCAAAATAAGATTATGCATTTTAAAACCAATTCACACTATTATAGAAATGATGGCGTCTCTTTAGACGGAGAAGATATTTTTTATGATATGCAAAAAGAGATTTTAAGCAGTGAAAAACCCTTTATTTTTGCACAACAGCAAAGCCGTAGCCATGGGCTTTCATTTGTTTATCAGATGAAAGAAGGCACAATAAGCGCCATTAATATACATTCATTTATACAAGAACCAGAAAGAAAGAAGAAAAATAGATGAGAAAAATTATAGCACTCTGTTTATGTGCTTCATGTATGCTTGTAGCTGCGGAAGTAGAAGTGACTGCCGATAAATTCTTTGCCGATGAGAGCAAAAAAATCAGCATTTTTGAAGGGCATGTTGTTGTCATCAAAGAGGGAGATAAACTCACCGCTAAAAAAATCGTAATCGAATTTGATGATAAAAAGCAACCTCTTCGTTATATTGCGACTGGCGAGGCTAAAGGCAATATTACGATGAATCAAAAGAAGTATTATGGCGAAGCTGAGAAGATGATTTATGAGCCTAATAAAAGCCTTTATACCTTTGAAAAAAAAGCATTTTTGCACGAGATTGAAACCGATAAAAAAGTTTATGGTGATTTTATTCGTGTTGATCAAATCAGCGGTCAATACGATGTCGATGGCAAAGGCGCAGGCCCTGTGAAATTTATCTTTAAAATTGAGGATAAAAAACAGTGATAAGAGTTAAAAACGCCTTTTTTGTGAAGTCTGCTTCCAAGATGGAAGAGACAACACCTGAGGGAATGAGTGAAGTCGCTTTTATTGGACGTAGTAATGTGGGCAAAAGCTCTATCATTAATGCACTGACCAATAAAAAAGGGCTTGCTAAAAGCTCTTCAACTCCGGGTAAAACACGGTTGATTAACTTCTTTCAAGTTGTGATCGAGAAAGATGAAAAAACATACCATACACAACTCGTGGACCTCCCTGGTTTTGGGTATGCAAGAGTATCTCATAGTCTAAAAGAAGAGTGGCAAAAAAACCTAACAGATTACATTAAAAAACGTGTTTCTATTCGTGTGTTTGTCCATCTTGTGGATTCACGCCATCCTTTTTTAGAGATTGATGAAGCAGTGCATAATTATTTATCTGAGATTGTAAGACCAGATCAGACAATTTTGCGTATTTTTACAAAGCTTGATAAATTAAAACAGAGTGAGATTAGTGTTATCAAGAAAAATTATCCTAATGCTATTTTGGTTTCAAGCAGTAGTAAAAAAGGAATTGATAAAGCTTTGAGCGCTATTTTTGATACACTTTTTGGAGATCAAGCATGATTACCTACACCAAAGCAAAGTTGAGTGATATTGTTCATATGCAAGATGTTGTCAAGCCAGAAGTAGAGAAAGGTATTATTCTTTTTAGAAGCTCAGATGAGATGGCAACCAATATTCGCTCTTACATTCTTGCAAAAGAAAATGAGCAGATTATTGGATTTGGAGCTTTGCATTTTCATGCGGATGATTTGGCAGAGATTCGAAGTTTGGTCGTTAAAGATGGTTTTCGTGGACATGGAATTGGTAAAGGGATTATTCAGAGTCTTCTTCTTGAGGGAGAAAATTTAGGTGTTAAAAAAGTCTTTACATTAACCTATCAAAAAGCATTTTTCGAGTCTGTTGGTTTTAGTGAAATACCCAAAGAAGCACTGCCTGCACATAAAATTTGGGCAGATTGTATTAAATGTAAACATTTTCCAATATGCGACGAAATAGCACTGATCAAAACTATCTAAATTTTTTTTGGATCAGTGGATGGCTCTTTTGTGGGCTTGTTATGTCTTCACTCTATCCGCTTATCCCTTCCTTTGCAGGCGTTATATTTTGCTATCTTCTGATTCATTTTAATCGCCGTGAAGAAAATGCCCTATCTCTATTTTTAAGTTTCTTATATCTGTGTCTGTATGATCTTACCAAAGGGTTTTACTTTTTCTCTTACATCCTTGTGTTTGCAATTTTTTATAAATTTGCAATTTATAAAATTCAAAATGTCATCACATGCAATAACTGTATTCTTGCAGTGTATGTCACAATTGCCTATCTTGGGCATTTTTTGCTAAATGCTTTTTTTGCCTATTTGGATAATGAGTCTTTCCCTTATTTCTCAAATTATTATTTTTATTATATTGCCATTGATTCGCTTGTCTCTTTTATGTTGTTTAAGGTGACACGATGAGAATTAAGATTGTTCTTGGTATCTTCATTTCGGTGTGGATCGCCCTCTTGGTCAGGGTTTATTATGTAAGCATTAAATCCAATGCCTATTATGAAGAAATTGCCAAACAAAATGCGGTCAAAGTAGAAGAATTAGCTCCTTTACGTGGTGTTATCTTGGATCGAAATCTTAATCCTCTTTCTGTCAACCGCCTAGGTTTTTCTATTGGTATTAAACCAAGATTGAGTTTCAAAGCCAATCGTGCTATTTTGGATGCTGAAATCGCATTTTTAGGTGAAGTTTTGCCTGAGTTTAGCGTTAAAGATTTAACCAAAGAGTATCTCAAAGCAGATTCGGCATATAACCATGACTATGTAGAAGTTATCGGATTTATTCCCTATGATAAACTTATTCCCCAGTTTGCAAAAATTGCACAGCATGACAATCTCAGAATTAAAATTACCTCAAAACGGCACTATCCTTATGGTTCATTGGCCTCCCATGTTATAGGCTATGTTGGAAAATCCAATACCCAAGATGTTTCGGAAGATGCAACCGCAAAGCTGGTAGGTTTCTCAGGAAAAACAGGTATAGAAAAGTACTACAATACTATTCTCCAAGGTATGAAAGGCGAGAAAAAAACCAAAGTGACTGCGTTTAATCAAGAAATTGAGCAGGTCAGTAAAACACTTCCGGTGAGTAATGATCTTGTCCTCAGTCTCGATTTGGAATTGCAACGTTACATTGCAACGCTCTTTGGCGATGATAGCGGTGCTGTGGTTGTTATGAATGCTAAAAATGGCGAGATATTGGCTGCGGCAAGCTTTCCCGAATATGATCTTAATAAATTTGTCAGTGGAATTTTACGTGAAGAGTGGGCATTGTTAGCCAATGATCTTAATCACCCTTTTACCAATAAATTGGTTAATGGTCTCTACCCTCCAGGTTCTGTTGTGAAAATGGGTGTTGGAATGGCAATGATGAACTCTGGTATTATTAGCCCAAACACTACCTTTGAATCGACCGGTACAATGGAACTTGGGGGAAGGGTTTTTCGTGACTGGAAAAAAGAAGGACACGGGATGATCTCTTATGTGCGTGCCATTAAAGAAAGCTGTGATGACTATTTTTACAAAGCAAGCCTTAAAACGGGCATTGATAACATTGCTCCCTTTCTCTCCAAAATAGGTTTTGCAGCTAAAACAGGCATTGATCTTCCTCGTGAATTTACAGGCACCGTCCCCAGTCGTGAGTGGAAAAAAGCACGTTTTGGAAAAGGATGGTCTCAAGGTGAAACATTGATTAGCTCAATCGGTCAAGGTTACTTTCTTGTAACACCAGTACAGGTTGCAAAATATACTGCTTTTCTAGCCACTGGCAATGGCGTAACACCCCATTTTGTACGAAAAATTAACGATTCACTGGTTGATTTTCCGGTAGATCCTAATATTGTCAGTGAAAATGAAAAACGTTTTTTAAAAGTGACGCGTGATGGTATGTATGAGGTTGCCAATGTTCAAGGTGGTACGGCTCTGAGACATATTAATGTCACAGCCCCTTTTAAAATAGCAGCTAAAACAGGAACAGCCCAAGTTGTGGGTATCGCACAAACGGATAAAAAGCGTATGAGAGAAGAAGATATGGACTATTATCAACGCTCTCACGCATGGCTCACGACATATGGACCGTTTGAGAATCCTCAATATGTCGTAACTGTTTTGGTTGAACATGGCGGACATGGTGGCTCAGAGGGTGGACCTATTGCTTCTAAAGTATTTGACAAGCTCTATCAAATGGGTTATATTACAGTTGATGCGCCAAAAGGAAAATAGTTAGAAGTAAAGAATGACTTACAGTCCTGTGATGTCGATGGTGTATTCGATTTTTTGAGCAACTTCTTGCGCTATTTTCACTCCAAAAAGCTCTCGTAAGAGGTAAAATCCTAGTTCTATTCCTGAGCTAACACCTCCTGCGGTAATAATCTTCCCATCTTGAACTACTTTTGATGAAACAACATTAACACCATAGCGAGAAAGCTCATCAAAAGCACTGTGATACGTGGTTGCCTCTTTACCCATCAAGACTCCAGCTTCCGCAAGGAAAAAGGCTCCTGTGCAGACAGACGCGAGGTAGGTTACGTTTTCGTGCTGTTTGTGAATGAAATTTTGTATAGAGGGCTCTTTCATCCACTGTGTTCGACCTTTTCCTCCAGGGAAAAGCAAAATATCTAAATGAGGGCAATCGTGTAATGTAACATCGGGAAGAATACGAAGCCCATTGAAAGCCTGAACAGGATCAAGTGAGGGGGCAATTAAAAGAACTTTCGTACTATTGGATTGCACTTTGTTGATATAACTTAGAACCTCAAAAGGACCAACAAAATCTAGCTCTTCCACTTGGGGGAAAATCACAATACCAATCGTAATCATAGGTTACTCCTCCGTGCGAACTATTAAACTCGATGGTAAATTATACTGCTTTATCCATGCTTTTTCTTCTTCTCTCATTTGCCCATTATCTACCTCATGGTCAAAACCAAGCAAATGAAGCATACCATGAATAAACAACAGCGTTATCTCTTCTTCGTGTGTATGCCCAAGTTCTTTCGCTTTTTGTTCCGCCAGTTCGTAGTTAATGACGATAGAGCCTAAGGGGGCATGAGGAAAATTTTCGACAGGGAAGCTTAAGACATCGGTTGTTTTGTCCATTCCCCGATGTTCAAGGTTGAGTTCATGCATACTTGTACCATCGATGATAACCAGTTCAACCTCTTTGGGTGTATGTTCTGTACATATTTGCTCCAAGATGGTTACATGTAGAGGTATATTGGATTCGTTTTCAATCTGTAGCATGAAAAGCTCCTTTTAAAACAGGCTTAGCTGTGTGGTAAATGTTTTGATAAACAGAGGTTCAAAGGCTTCTTTATCGCCTAAAATAAGGGCATATTGAAATGACTTTTGACTTAAGACGGCAAGCTCTTCTATGCGATCAAAGCGAAGTATTTCGCCATCATATGGGATGGTGTGCTGAAAACTTCTTGGCAGACAGAGCAAGATATGTGCCCTTTCGATACAAGCTTGCATGGAGGTAAGCATTGCAGGCAAAAGTGAGGCGAGTGGTTCAAAGATAAGCGCTTTATCACTGCTTCCAAACTCTTTTTTGCACAAAGCATGGGTGATAAATTGTGGGTAGAAATGCTCGCAAAACCCAAGATGTTCTAAACTGTACATAATGCCCTTGGCATCACAAAATTCAAGCAAGCAGAGTAATTCTTCAACAAAGAGTGATGGGATTTTTTGCTCAGCAAAGTAACGTTCATGATGGCAAAAAGAGCTGATAAAAAGCCCTTTGGCGATAATGACTGGCTTTACCTGTAACGATAGGGGAACTGTATTTGCAGCTGGGGCAATTTGTGCTGCTAGGATAGTATCACTAAGGCAAAAGCGCTCTTCCTCTTTTGCGCCCAATAAAGTTCGTGCAAAAGCATAGAGATCACCACGCAGACGTTTGATGTTTTTAGGCGTTTGAATCATCTCTAAAAGCGCTTCTTGCACAGGTGAGAGTAGGGTGATGTCAAGTGATTTTTGGGTGATCGTATAGCGCAAGAGTTTGATGAGTATCTGTTCTATGGAAGAAACCTCAATCCACGCGCACTCATCATCTTCGTTGGCAAAAGAAAGCGTTGTCACAATGGCATAAGCGCCTTTTTCTAGGGCTTGGTGGATAAAATCGCGTGAAGCCGTTGTATCGATAAAGAGATCGCCATGTGAAACGCGTGATACATCAAGGCAAATGGTAGCAAACGCATCGATGGGTGGCGTTGTTCTTAGCTTCCCATCAATGATGCGTACGAAGTTGTCTATCTTCATCCAATAGAAGCACCGCATTGGCGTGGACGTTCTGGACGAACAAGGCAGAGTCCTTCTTTATCTTTAGCCGCAAGCAACATACCTTGACTCAAAAGTCCTTTGATGGTTGCAGGTTTGAGGTTTGCTACAACGCACACTTGCGTGTTGATAAGCTCTTCTGGTGTGTAATACTCACGAATGCCCGCAACAATTTGCCGAGGCTCAGCTTCACCTAGATCGACTTTGAGTTTTAAGAGACGATCGCTTCCCTCTAAAATACTGGCTTCAAGAATGGTTCCAATTTTAAGAGCTGTCTCAAAAAACTGGTCAATCGTAATAATGGACTCAGCTTTATGCGACTCTTTTTTACTACTTTTAACAGGGGTTGGCTCTACAACAGCAGGAGTGGGTTGTGCCATAAGTTCTTCTTCAATACGTGGGAAAAGTGGTGGCACTTTTTCAATGGTAAATTCTTCTAAAAAGTCTTTACGGACAACAATTTTGTCATAATGTGCAGTGTTAATCTCAAAGCCCATTGCTTTGGCAATGGTTGCCGTAGTTTTTGGCATAACAGGATGCAGAAGTATACTGACACGTGCTAAGATATTTGAGACAAGCGCTACAAGTGCGAGTGCTTGCTCCGTTTTGCCCTCTTTGATTTTAACCCAAGGTTCATGGACGGTAATAGCTTGATTGGCGATGCTAAGCGCTTTCCAAAGGTCTTCAAGGTAACGGTTTGTTTGAAGTTCTTGTAGGGTATTTTCCACATTTTTCAAGATCTCATCGACTGCTGAGAGCTCATTTTCATGGTATACGTTGACATCTTTGGAGTTAATGACGCCATTGCTGTACTTTCCACTCATTCCGATGATGCGGTTCAGTAAGTTTCCAAGCTCATTCCCAAGGTCAGAGTTGATACGATCCATAAGCGCTTTTTGGCTAAAGTCACCGTCTTGACCAAAAGGCACTTCGCGAAGCATAAAGTATCTAAAATTCTCCAAACCATAAGCGTCTGCAACCTCTTTAGGGTTGACAACATTACCCTTACTTTTACTCATCTTCTCACCATTACGTGTCCACCAACCGTGTGCCGCAACGTGTTTTGGAAGGGAGAGTCCTAGGCTCATCAAAAACGCTGGCCAGTAAATCGCATGGAAGCGAAGGATGTCTTTACCCACAAGATGCATGGTTGCTGGCCAGAAGTCCATATTTTTCTCATCTGTGCCGTATCCTAGAGCTGTTGTGTAGTTCAAAAGGGCATCGAGCCAGACGTACATAACGTGCTTATCATCGTTCATGCTTGCTGGGAGTTTGACACCCCAGTCAAAGCTGGTACGGGTGATGGAAAGATCGCGAAGTCCTTGTTTCACAAAGCTGATGACTTCATTTTTTTTGCCTTTTGGAAGTACGCATTTCTCATCGTTGTTGTACCATTTGATGAGGTCTTCTTGGTATTTTGAGAGTTTAAAGAAATAGCTCTCTTCTTTAACCAAACGAGTCAGCTTGCCACAATCAGGGCATTTGTCTTCATCGACCAGTTGCGTGTCGGTAAAGAATGTCTCACAGCTCACACAGTAGTGACCTTCGTATTCGCCTTTGTAAATGTCACCTTTGTCAAACATGACTTGAAAGGCTTTTTGCACACCCGTTTTATGCGCAGCATCGGTAGTACGAATAAATTTATCGTAGCTGATGTCAAATTCATCCCAAAGAGCACGGAATTTTCCACTGATCTCATCGGCATAGGCTTGTGGTGTTTTCCCGCGCATTTTTGCCGCTTCTTCGATTTTTTGACCGTGTTCATCGGTTCCTGTTAAAAAGTAGGTCTCATAGCCTTTAAGACGATAGTAACGAGCCATAGTATCAGCGATAATGGTCGTGTAGGCATGTCCGATATGAGGAACATCGTTAACATAGTAGATAGGGGTTGTAATATAGGCTTTTTGAGACATCGTTCTTCCTGTTAAAAGTTGATTAGCATTTTACAAAAAATATTTTGCAAAATTTGGAGCACCAAGGGTGCGCGGGCTCTCTGCTAAAGAGAACCCAGTGTTAACGCAGTCTTTAGAGCTTTGCTTTAAAGACGTGACAAGGATTAAAACTCAAATCCGCCACCTTGTCCTTTAGCCATACTCTCGTAAACGGCTTTGACATAGGTTTTGCGGGTTTCACACTCAAACATTTTTTCACAATCGCTGCATGTTGCAACGTTCTTAGCATTTTGGCACGCTTGCAAGATGACTTTTTTCTCTTGTAAATCTTGCTCGTAAATATCGGTTACTTCACTACTCATAACACTTCCGAACACGGTCTATTTCTGCACGTGATCCAAAGAAACACGGGGTTGTGTCGTGTGGGTGCGAAGGAGTGAGATCAAGCACTCTTCGTTTACCATCAATTGCTTCTCCACCTGCTTTTTCGTACACAAATGCAAAAGGGAAAACCTCAAAAATCATACGAAGCTTACCTTTAGGGACATCGCTGGTTGAAGGATAAGAGAAGAGTCCGCCACCTTTAAGAAGGATTTGATGCAAGTCTGGAACCATTCCTCCAGAATAGCGTAAACGATAGCCATCGGCAAAAATAGCGTCAATGAGTGCTTTGTGTTTAGGTTCCCAACACATCTGGGTTGAGCCTGGAGCATTAAGCTTGCCTTTTTCTTTAAGCTTGATCTCTTTGATGAAGACAAATTCACCATTTTTATTCATTCGGTACATTTTGACATCGTCTTCGGCAATAACAAGCTCAACGCGTGGTCCATAAACAACATACACAGCAGCTTTAAGATGTTTACCATCGTATCCACCTTCGTAAATACCAAAGATTGATCCAACGCTTAAGTTAACATCAATAAGGCTTGAGCCATCTAATGGATCGTAGCCTACACCATAAATTCCATTGGCATGGAGGGGTGTTTTGCCTTCTTTTTCTTCACTGACGATCTCTTTGATAGAAGCTACTTTTGCAAATTCTTCTTCGATGATGAGATCGCTTTTGATGTCAAGTTTAAGCTGTGTATCGCCTGTAGAATTGATGTTCTCAGAATAGCCAGTATCATCAAACTCGATTGCCTCTTTAATACGCTTTGCAGAGCGTTTTATAGCATCATATATTTCAGTCATATTATTTCACTTTCTTGGCATTTTTTTGGATCCAAGCAACGACGTGCTCAGGGTTATTAAGATCTAAAATCGTAATGTGTGAAGGAATGGTATATTCATTGACGTTGATACTTTCATCAATCGCAATGGCATCAGAACAGTCAAAATAGTCAACATCCAGTTTGTTGCGAAAAATTGCAATGCGAGGAAGAGGAAGATTTTTAAGCCCTTCAACCAGTAAAAAATCAAAATCGCCTAACATAGCAATAATCTCATCCAAACTTTTGTGCTGTTTTGAAAAAAGCGTTGTTCGTGTAGGCGAAGTAACCACCACTTCAGCACCTGTTTGCGAAAATTTCCAGCTATCTTTGCCTTCAACATCGAAGAGGGCTTTATCGCTCGGGTCGTTTTTAATAATAGCAAGTGCGTATTCTTTTTTGAGAATGTTCGCCACTTTAAGGATGAGGGTTGTTTTTCCACTATCCGAAGGTCCAGTAAATGCAACAGCCAAGGATTTCATTTTTTCCTGCTTTTTATGTTATTATCATCGTAATATAAAAAATTATAGCAAAAAAAGATTTAGCTTTTGATGAGATAAAAAGAATGAGAGCTGAAGAGTGGGAGTAATGATGCGATATGCTTTGATGGTTTTGGTAGCGTTAATGATGAATGGATGCGCCACGAAATTAGCGGATGATCAACATGAAAAATTGATGGACTATGGAATGGTAAATTCTAAAAAAATTGAGATTAAAAACTCTGAGACGTCTAAAACATTTGTCA
Organism: Sulfurospirillum sp.; assembly: GCF_036802865.1. NCBI lineage: Bacteria > Pseudomonadati > Campylobacterota > Epsilonproteobacteria > Campylobacterales > Sulfurospirillaceae > Sulfurospirillum > Sulfurospirillum sp. Next base: position 741,947 of record NZ_DAIRVK010000001.1, read on the forward strand.
TCATCACCTATTTAAATCCGATTAACCACGAGTTGGTTGATCAAGAGAGTGAAAAATTTATTGTTGGAACGTATATGGCAACAGGAAATGGTGCCTATGAGAAAGCCGAACTTTCGGGGTTTCAGGTTAATGGTTCTGATGAAAATTTGAGTGTCACATCTTTAAAGCAAGATGCACCTGTCTTAAAGCTTGTATCTACAGTAAATGCTTGGACCAACTATGTGTTAGTCCAAGCTCCTAAAACAGAAGATATTAATATGGAAGTTAGTTTCGAAAACGATCAGTCACAGAGGGTGTCAGTAAAATTTCAAAAAGATTACTAATTGAGGTTTCATCGCCCAATAAATGGCGATACACAACATAATTCGCGAGTACTTTTTTGCCGTATTCGCGACTCTCTTCGTTAATCATCGTTTCCATACTCCAAAACGGCTCATACATGCCTTGCGAAAATGCTCCCGCTTGAAGATGTTTTTTTGTAAATCCCATACCACCATTGTAAGCGTAGGCTACAAAAAGCGGATGGTATAAGCTTTTTTCTAAGAAGTTAAGGTGAATGTTTCCAAAAAGATAGGCGATACGTGGATCAAACATATTTGAGATGGAAAACTCTTCCAGTTTCTCTTTTTTAGCGATATCTCGTGCGACAAATGGCATAAATTGCATCATGCCAAGGGCGTAAGATGTGGAGACAACGGAAGGGATAAAACGGCTCTCTTGACGTGCAATGGCAAGCATTAACGCTTGACGATGGACTGAATAGTTTGCAATTTCTTCAGGATAAGGAATAGGGTAGTAATTTTTGGAGTAGTGTGTAACACGCTCCATCAAATAGCTGTAATGTGGCAATGTGTTGGCATATTTGAAGCTTTGGGCTAAAGTTTCTACTTCTTCAGCACTCATTTTATAAACTCTGTTCATTATTTTTGGCCATGCAAAAGGATCGCTAACATTAAATGTAGGATGTGTTCCTTCTAAAACAGGTGAGACAATGTTTTTATAAGGAAGTTCTAGTTTTTCGTACGCATAAAGTGAGTACATATTGATATCACTGTCTTGTACGATACGCTCTAAATAGTGCTTATTTTTTGTCACAAGATACTGCCAAAAAAGGGCTTTGTCTTTCTCTTCTCCTTTACTTGTTCGTTCATTGGAAAGTTCAAAAAAGTAGAGTGCGCGTTCTTTTTCATCGTATTTGAGTGCATTTAGCCCTAGATAAAAGAGTGCTTTAGCATTGACACCTGCTGCTGGTGTCACGGTTAAAAGTGATTTTTGTACATTATCCAGTTTATCATTTTGCGCAACATTGTAGGCAAATTGATTGAATTTTGCAGAGTGTGAGAGCCTATCTATCTGCTCTTTTGGGATAATTTGTTGATTAAAAATCGCAGCTTTATACGCGGTAATGCTTCCATTAAAAAGAGTCAAGAATGTATTGGCTTCACTATTGAGTGCTGTCTCATAAACATTTTCGCTTTCCATGAGCGTAATAAGGTTTACCAGTTCATTGTTACGTTTTAAACGGGGCTTGATAAGCTTAAGTTGGCTTTTTGAGAGTGATGTGATTTTACCGATGTTAATACCAATGTTTAAACACTCGTCATCTTCTTTCAACAAAGAGCCCACATCAAGGTCAATACATTTAGAGATTTTCTTATACTCCAGATTATCCATTTTTTTAGCAAAAAGGTGAAAAAAGCGAATGTTCATCGTATGCACCATCCCAAAGAGCGCTTTGGCTTCTTTGGGCGTGGTCTCATCACGTTGGAGGTATTCGTAGATATAAAAATCTTTCGCAAGACTACGTGGTTTATCGTCAAAAAAAGTAAAATTTACAGGCTCATCAGCAAACAGGTCAATGCAAACACAAAGGCAGAGGAAAAGGCCTAAAAAAAGTTTATAAAGCATTGGCGAGTGCAAAAAGAAGTTTAACTGCAAATAGATCAACAAATTGTAATGTTAAAATCACAATCAACGGCGCAAGATCGATTCCTCCAATCAATGTGGGAACCAGTTTGCGAATAAACGCATAAACAGGATTGGTGAGGCGAAAGAGAATCTGTACAATAGGATTGTACGGATCAGGTCGCACAAAAGTAATGAGGGCTGCAATAATGATAACCCAGATATAGATGTTAATCAATGTATGCAAAATAGTGGCAAAAGCTTCAATCAGTGTTGCTAAAACGATCATCTAACAATCTCCTTTAGATAGTTTTTAATAAGTGGATAAACAAAAGCAGGGTCTAGACCATAGTCTGCCCCACAGAGCCAAAAACGAAGTGGTTTTAAAAGTGCTTCACCTTTAAGACCACTTTTTTCGCTCAAGTAGGCGGTAAAGTCATCAAATGTCTCAAAATAGGGTGCATTTAAAATGAGCTCTTGAATCAGTTTACTCTCTGCCTCAAAGGTTGCAAGTGGCTCTTTTTTGGCAAAGATGGCGTCTATTTTTTGTTTGATTTCATGGGTCGTACTGACCTCTTCGGTATAGAGTTTAGCCAATTTCCCAATGTTATCACAGGCGTACCCAATGCGTTTGGAAAGCTCCATATTGGGTATACGTTTGATGTGCTCACGATTGATAAAACCAAGTTTATTCATGTCAAAATGCACAGGAGTTTTGGAAAGAGTGGCAATGTCAAACCACGCAATAGCCTCTTCCAGCGTGAAAATTTCCGTTGGTGTTGGACTGCTTAAAAGCAAAAGATAATTCACAATTGCTTCAGGCATATAGCCTTGATCCAAAAGCCATTGAACGCTTTTATCACCTTCATGTATCATCGGTAGATGCGTATAGTGAATGGCTTGATCGTAGCCTATGGATTTGCGGATAAGCTCTTCTTTAGGGCAGTTCTGAAGATGTGCTTCATCTTGGAGAATGGTAGAGACTCCTTGAAGCATGTCGTCACATGCACACGCAAAGGTATAAGTCGGGTACTTATTCTGCGCCATAATGATAAAACTATCACTAATAGGTTCCGTTTTCATGCGAATCACAAAGGGATTAGGGTTGTTTAAAATCTCGTCACTGCTTAGATTCTCGCATGTGCCATCATAAGGAGATACCTTATCGAAGGCACAAAAGCAGATAAAAGCTTTTTTCTTGTCCAAAAATGTTGAGGCAAATTGGAGATGGTATTTGAAATTTTCACTTTGATAGTACAGATGAGCATACGAAATGCCAAAAAGCGCTAACATCTCTAAAAGCTCTTGGTCTTTTCCGTCGATATTATGGGCTTTATCGCCATCTTCAATGCGTACGATCAGTTGTTGATTCGTTTGTTTGGCACAGATGTAATTCATCAAAGCAACGCTAAGGTCGCTTAGGTGCAGATCACGTGTAGGAAAGAGGGAAACTCTATACATGCTTGAGTTTCTCCGCTACAAGGTCGTTGACAACGCTTGGATTCGCTTTACCACCGCTGCTTTTCAGCACTTGTCCTACAAAAAAGCCAAAAAGGTTGGTATTGCCTGCTTTGTATTTGGCAACATTGTCAGGATTTTTGGCGATGACATCATCGATGAGCGGTTTGAGTTTCTCAGGATCACTGATTTGAACAAGCCCTTTGGCTTCAACAATGACTTTTGGTTGTTCTCCTGTTTGTGCCATCTCTTCAAAGACTTGTTTGGCGATTTTATTCGAAATAACGCCTTCATCGATCATCTTCGCCAATTCAGCAACCTCTTTTGCGCTGAATGTGAGCTCACTTGTTTGTTTTAATTCGCGTGCGACTTCATTGGCGATCATATTGGCAAGCGTAATAGGGCTTTTGAATGAATTGAGCGCTTCGTTGTAAAAGCGTGAAAGCTCAGCATCACGCGCAAGGGTATTGGCGATTTCTGCATTAAGCTTTAATTCTGTTGTATATCTCGTAAAGAGTGCTTGTTCTGCTTCGTTCATTGGGACTACTTCGCCCTCAACATGGGCTATTTTTTGCGCTTGAGGTTTTGTACTTTCGGTTGATTCTGTCTTTTTCGCCCAAGAGTCTTTAAGCCCTACGATTTTGTTAAAGACCGGCAATGCATCGGTATAATCAACAGGATCAGCGTAAAAATAACCTTGTCTCTCAAACTGAAATCTTACATCGGGTTTTTCGCTAATCACGGAAGGCTCAATGTAAGCATTTTTGATGACATGTAAAGAATCAGGGTTGAGATCTTCCACATTTTCTGGTGCATCAACTTTGTAAAGTCTCTCATACAGGCGTACTTCTACATTTTTTGCATGTTTCGCACTCACCCAATGAATCGCACTTTTTGTCTTAATGCCACTGGTGTCTGAACCACTTTTAGAATCAGGCGCGTAGGTTGCTTTGAGCTCTAAAATTTTGCCCGAAGCATCTTTGACAACCTCTTTGACGCTGATAATGTAGGCATGTTTAAGGCGTACAGGTTGCTCTGGGCTAAGACGGAAATAGTCTGCTGGAGGATTTTCCATAAAGTCATCACGCTCGATGTAAATCTCACGAGAGAAAGGAAGCTTGCGTGAGCCCTCTTTTGGGACATCATGTGGGTAGTACGAAGCATCAATGGCTTCTTCACCCTCATAATTTTCGATGGTAATTTTGATGGGATCAAGCACACACATAACACGAGGAACTTTTGTATTTAAATCATCTCTGATACAAAACTCCAGCTGTGCAACATCGACCATGGAGTTTGCTTTGGCAATGCCTATTTGGTCGCAAAAGTTTAAAATGGACTCAGGTGTATAACCTCTTCGTTTATAGCCAGCAATGGTAGGAAGGCGAGGGTCATCCCATCCGTTCACGTAGTTGCCATTGACGAGTTCTAGCAGTTTTCGTTTACTCATGACCGTATAGTTTATGCCTAAACGTGCAAACTCGTGTTGGTACGGACGTGGAGGAGTAAGTTCTAGTGCATCTAAAACCCAGTCGTAAATGTCGCGGTTGTTTTCAAACTCCAACGTACAGATAGAGTGTGTTACGCCTTCGATGTAGTCAGACAAGCAGTGCGCAAAGTCGTACATCGGGTAGATGCACCATGTGTCGCCCGTTCTAAAATGGTGTGCGTGGCGAATGCGGTATAAAAGGGGATCTCTCATTTTCATATTGGCGGCACTCATATCGATCTTGGCTCTTAAAACGTGCTCGCCATCTTTAAATTCACCGTTTTTCATACGTTCTAAAAGGTCTAAGTTCTCTTCGATACTGCGCTCTGCAAAAATGCTACGACGACCTGCTTCTTTAATGGTTCCACGGTATTCGCGGATCTCTTCTTCGTTTAGGCTATCCACATAGGCTTTGCCCATTTGAATAAGCGCAACGGCATAGTCGTAAATCTTTGGAAAATAATCCGACGCAAAATAGACATTATCTTTCCAGTCAAATCCAAGCCATTTGACAGCATCTTTAAGCGCTTCAACATAACGCATGTCTTCTGTGGTTGGGTTAGTATCATCCATTCTGAGGTTACAATGCCCCGCATAGTCACGAGCGATACCAAAATTGATACAGATAGACTTAGCGTGTCCAATGTGAGGAAAACCATTTGGCTCAGGAGGAAATCTCGTAACGATATTTTTATATTTTCCAGAGGCTAAGTCCTCTTCGACTTTCGTGCGTAAAAAATCTTTACTCTCACTCATTTTAAAAATCCTTACATGTAAAGCAACTAAAATATAGAACAATATTTTAAGATATTTTGATTGAAAAGGAGGTTAGTTGTACTCTTTTAGTTTTATTAGGAAGCAAGAACCCATAGTAGATATTGATTTAATAGACCTTTCACGCTAAATGTATATAATTGTATTTGTATTTTTTATAAAATTCTATATGTGTAAAAAGGTTTACATGCTAAAAGTGATGATAATCGAAGATGAGCCTCTTATAGCCCTGAATCTTACGAAGATTTTAGAAAAAAAAGGCTTTGATGTCACAGGTCATGTGGGTAATTTTGAAGATGCTTGTAATCTTTTCAACGCCAATAAACCCGATATTGTACTCAGTGATATCAAACTTGAAAATAATGAATCAGGTATAGATGTCGTTAAACATTTAAAAATACTGAGTGATTTTAGTGTCATATACCTTACCTCTTATGGTGATGATGCGATGATTGAAAAAGCATTAAGTACCAACCCTGCTGCTTATATTACCAAGCCTTTTAAAGACCTTGATCTCAATGCCGCATTGAAACTTGTCTCTGCAAAGATTCAACATAAAAACATCAATCCTGATTTTTACTACAACAAAGAGACCCAAGCACTTTTTTATAAAAACGAACAGATTGTTTTATCGAAACAAGAGTCTGACCTTTTTCATATGTGTTATCTCAGCAAAGGCTTGTTTGTTCCCATGTCTAGTATTGAGTACTATATTTGGGGAGAAGAACAGGCGAGTAGTTCAACGAGAAGAGGGTTGATTTTTCGTTTGAGAAAAAAATTAAACTATACGATTTTTGAGTATTCGAGTGGATTAGGATGTAAAGTGGATGACATAGCATGAAAACTCTATTGTTTATTTTTTTTCTCAGTGTTCATCTCTTTGCCGCAACATCCATCGCTGAAAAATCAGCACAACTACACCTTAGTGAAGATGAAAAAGAATGGATACGTGCGCATCCTCGTATCATCGTTGGGATGGATTCTGACTATGCCCCTTATGAGTGGGTAGATAAAGACGGTAACCATATAGGCATCGTTGTAGATTATATGCAAGAACTCGAAAAAATACTGGGTCTGCATTTTGAAATCGTCAAAAATAAATCGTGGGTAGAGTTACTGGGTCTTGCAAAAAAGGGTGAGATAGATATGGTAACGAGCATTGTCAAAACGCCAGAACGCTCAGCTTATCTAACTTTTAGTGAACCCTATCATGATTCACCTATCATCATTGTTGACAATGGAAAAGGCACTTTTATAGGGACTTTAAAACAGCTAGACAAAAAAAGAGTCGTCGTTGAAAAGGGTTATTTTGTAGAGGAATTTATAAAAAATAAATACCCCAATATCATTCTTATGTCTGCACCCAATACAAAGGAAGCTTTAAAAATGGTTTTAGATGGGCTAGTAGATGCCTATGTGGGTGATGCCAATCTTGTGGATTATGTCATTAAGAAAAACCATTTTGATACATTACGCTTTTCAGGACAAACAGAATATGTAAGCCACCAAGCGTTTGGGCTTACGAAAAATAATGAACCTCTCGCGGCTATTTTAACCAAAGCAATGGCTACGATTACCAAAGAAGAGTTTGATGTTATGTTTAATTATTGGTTTAATATAAAGCATGGAATAAGCAAGGAAACACTGATCAAATATAGCCTCTTTATTGCCGTGATCTTTTTATTGATAGGCTATTGGGTTTATACATTACGACGTGAAGTTGGGCATCGTAAAGATGCCGAAGAAAAACTTAAAAAAAGTGAAGAACTTTATCGTGAGCTCACAGAAGATGTTACCGATGTCATTTGGAAAACAGATAGCCATTTTCGTTTTACCTATCTTAGCCCCTCTGTTGAAGATAGATTGGGATTTAAACCTGAAGAGTTTATAGGGCGTCATGTGTTTGAGATGTTTACAGAAGAGGGCATTGCCATCGCTATGGCGAGAATAAAAGAAAGAGAAGCGAAAACAAAAGAAGAAGCCATCAATGATGTGTACTCCATATTTGAAGTGCAACATAAATGCAAAGATGGCTCGTTTATCTGGGGAGAAGTGGTTTCAAAAGCAGTCTATGATAACACTAAAAATGTTATTGGGTACCATGGTGTGAGTAGGGATACAACAGCACGTAAAGAGATGGAGCGGGAAAAAGAGCTCTTGTTTCAAGAACTCGACCACCGAGTTAAAAACAACCTTCAAGTCATCTCAAGTATCGTCTCTTTACACTCTTTGCAAGACGACACATCACACTCACTTGAAGACATTCACAACACCATTTCAGCGATCTCTCTTGCCCACGATAAGCTCCATCAAAACACAACGCACAAAACATTGGAAATCAAACACTACCTCAATGCTCTTTTAGACAATCTTCTTTCCAGTTCGGTTTTAGATATTCAAAAAGAGGTACATTCTCCTGAGCTGTATCTTAGTGCTCAATACTCCATAACCCTTGGCATTATCATCAATGAATTCATTAGCAATTCTATCAAATACGCCTTTGAGGGTGTACCTTCGCCTAAAATAACCGTGAGTATCACTCAAGAGGAAGAGTGCATCGCTATCGTGGTAGCGGATAATGGCATTGGGTTTAAAGAAGAATCACAAAGTTCAGGTATTGGAATGGATATCATCAAAACACTGGTGAAGAGTCGGTTTAAAACGGAGGTTACATTTCTGCATGACAATGGCACATCCATGTCTTTAAAAGTACCCTTATCTGTTTAGATGGAGTGCTCTTCAACCGCTTTTATCCTTTACATGTAACGATCTTTTAAAATAATTCAAAATAATCTGTAAAATTAAGCTATATTAAAGTTTCATCAAACGCTCTTCAAACGCCAATTTGTTATATTACATGTAATAATTATGAAAAGGATTTTGAGATGAAACACTCTTTAGATTATAGTTCTCGATTTAGAATCCTCAAAGGCGGCAAAATCTCCCTTGTTGTATCTGCTTTGATAGCAAGCATGAGCCTGCTTCAAGCCGCACCAAGCGGTGGCGTGGTGACAGCAGGAAGTGCAAACATCGCCCAAAATGGAAGTGTGACCAACATCACCCAAACCACCAATAAAGCCGCCATTAATTGGCAAAACTTCTCCATAGCACAGTCCGAAACCGTCAACTTTAAACAACCCAATGCTTCATCCGTGACTCTAAACAGAGTCATTGGTAATGAAAAAAGTGTCATTGATGGAGCCTTAAATGCCAATGGACAAGTGTTTATCTTAAACTCCAATGGTGTGTTGTTTTCCAAAAATGCCAGTATCAACACCGCAGGACTTGTAGCAACCACGATGAATCTGAGCGATACAGACTTTATGAATGGAAACTATGCCTTTAAAGGTGACAGCCAAGCTTCCATCATCAATCAAGGAACGATAAACATAAGCGATAAAGGCTATGCCGCACTCTTTGGTAAAGAGGTCAAAAACGAAGGCTTCATCAAAGCAACCCTTGGAAAAGTAGAACTCGTAGGTGCCAAAGAAGTCACGTTAAATCTCAATGGCAATTCACTGGTTAGTCTTAAAGTCGATAAAGGTGTTTTGGATGCTTTGGTTGAAAACAAAGGTGCTATTTACGCCGATGGTGGCGAAGTGTACCTTACGACCAATGCGGTGGGTGAACTCTTAAAAGGTGTGGTCAATAACACAGGCATCATCGAAGCCAACTCCATCGATGACATCACGGGTAAAGTCGAACTGTATGCACATGGTGGAACCACCAATGTTTCAGGCACACTTGAAGCCAAAGGCGGGTTTATAGAAACCAGTGGAGATGTTTTACATGTAAAGGATGGAACCATCATCAAAGCCAAAGAGTGGTTGATTGATCCTGTAAATGTGACTATTGATGCGGCTTTAGCCACAACACTTGAAGGACAATTAGCTTCGGGTAACGCAACTATCACCACAACAGGTGCGGGAAGTGATGCAGGTGACATTACTGTAAATTCAGATATTATCTGGGCAAGTACTTCAAAATTAACACTCAATGCAGATAATGCCATCACCGTCAATGCCACCATCAAAAACACCAACACCACCAATGGAGGTGTTTACTTTAATGCTCTCAATAAAACCACTAAAGTCATCTTTGGCACCAGTGGTTTGGTCTCCATCTACAATGCCTACCAACTCCAATGGATGAATCAAGCATTGCAAGGAAAGTATGAATTAGGTGGCAACATCAATGCTTCAGCCACTGCTTCATGGAACAGCAGTGCAGGATTTGTACCTATTGGAGCTGCTAGCAATAGATTTAGCGGAAGCTTTGACGGTCAGAACTATGTGATTGATGGTTTGACCATCAACCTCCCAACGACGGATTATGTGGGGTTGTTTGGTTACGCAAACACAGGTGCTACGATAAAAAATATAGGACTTACCAATGTGACTATAACAGGTCGTTTTTGTGTCGGTGGCTTAGTGGGCAATAATCTTGGAGCCACCACCACCAACGCCTATGTTACAGGCACTGTGACTGGAGTGATTGGCGTCGGTGGATTGGTTGGAGAGAACTATGGAAGCATCACCAATGCCTATACTACAGTCAATGTGAGCGGAACAGATAATGTCGGCGGATTGGTAGGCTATCACCGTCAAGGAAGTATTACTAACGCGTATGCCAAAGGCAATGTGAGCGGAACAAATAATGTCGGTGGCTTGGTGGGATTCATCTACGATGGAACCATTACCAATGTTTATGCTACAGGCACTGTGAGCGGAACAAATAATGTCGGCGGATTGGTGGGAACCATCCAATATGATGGAAGCCTTACCTACCCTGCAAGCATTGACAACGCTTATGCGACAGGCACTGTGAGCGGAACAAATAAGGTCGGCGGTTTGGTGGGTCAGAACTCTGCAGGAACCATCACCAAGAGCTTTTGGAATACAACAAGCTATGGAGGTCTAGGTGTTGGCTATGGAAATAGCGCAGGCGTGACAGGAAAAACAACCATCCAGATGGAAGATCCATCCCTATACGCCAATGCATTGTGGGATACCACTGTATGGGCATATGGCAGTGGTGTAGAGGGGTATAGTAGAGGATTGGCTTATCTTAAAAATGTCACCGCCGTTGCCGATAGACCTATTCAAACAACCCTTTTTGCGGATGGCTTTGGAACAAGCGCCAATCCCTACACCATCACCAACTGGACACAACTGCAAAACATCAACTATGCAAGTGACACCACGCTTTTGAACAAATACTTCACCCTCTCAAACAACATAGACAATACAACAGCAGGCTACACAAACAGCGTTGCAGGGTTTGTGCCGATTGGAACTCTAGCAAATAAATTTAGAGGAACCTTTGATGGCTTAGGGCATACCATCGCAGATTTATTTATTAACCTCCCAACTACGAACTATGTTGGATTATTTGGTTTCACAAATGGCGCTACAATACGCAATATTGGCCTTGTTAATGCCAATATAACAGGACAGAATGGAACCGGTGGATTGGCGGGATACGCCTTAGGAGGAACCACCATCACCAATGCTTATGCTACTGGCAGTGTAACGGGAGGCACTACGGTCGGTGGGCTTGTGGGAGGGATTGATGGATCCACTATCACAAGTAGTTACGCTATGGTGGATGTAATAGGTAGTGGCAATGAAGTCGGTGGGCTTTTGGGAGCGGCTTACACAACATCATCGATCACAAATAGTTACGCCACAGGAAGTGTAAAGGGAGCAACTTCTGTCGGTGGACTTGTTGGCATATGTAACGGCTCATCATCGATCGCAAATAGCTACGCCACAGGGCTTGTAACGGGAACAACTTTTGCCGGTGGACTTGTGGGTTCGTTTGCTGGCGCTGGCGCTGTCACTAAAAGCTACTGGGACACCAAAACCTCTAACCAACAAACTTCAGCAGGTGGTGTGGGTGCTGTGGGCAAAACCACCGAAGATATAATGAAATCATCGACGTATGCAGGTTGGCTTACAACCATTTGGTCTTTTCCTACTGCTGCGCGTGGTGCTACAGTAGCGGGCTATGAAGCAGGTGGAGGACTACCGTATCTAACAAGCGTAACAAGAACCCAAGATATCGTCACACACTACGAAACGCTTTTTCAAGGTGGAATGGGAATCAATGGCAATCCCTACACCATCACCAACTGGACACAGTTACAAAACATCAATAACAGTAATATCTTAAATGCCAACTACTACTTCAATCTTTCCAATGACATAAATAGCGCAACAGCAGGTTATACAGCCCTAGCCAGTGCTACGGCAAATACCAACACGGGTTGGACACCGATTGGAAATAATACAACGCATTTTAAAGGACATTTTAATGGGCAAGGGCATACCATCGATGGCTTAGTCATCAATCTTCCAAGTAGTGGTTTCAGAGGATTTTTTGGCGTTGCTGGTAGTGGTTCTACTATTCAAAATATCGGTCTGACCAATATTGATATTCACGGGAATATTTATACCGGTGGACTTGTGGGGTATAACCTTGGAAGTATCTCTAATGCTTATACAACAGGAACGGTGATTGGGCAAGATAGTGTCGGTGGACTTGTAGGAGATAACTACAGTGGATCTATCTCCAACGCATATGCTTCAGTTTCTGTGACTGGACGCAATAGTGTCGGTGGACTTGTAGGCTTAATTGAGGCTGGATCCATTTCCAACGCATATGCCTCAGGTTCGGTGACTGGAACTGGCATAAATATCGGTGGACTTGTAGGCTCTAAAACGTATGGCACTATCTCCAATAGCTTCTGGAACACACAAACCAGTGGGCAACCTACCGATGGTGTAGGAAATGGTAGTTCAACAGGTGTTACGGGTAAAACAACCGCTGAACTTAAACTTTTTAGCACCTTTAAAGATGCAGGTTGGGATATAGTGACAGGCACAAGTGAAACCCCTACTTTAAGTATGGGTGGAGCGCATGTTTGGACGATGTTACCTGAAACAGTGAATTACACCCTTTCAGATAAAAGCAACACCTACAAAGGAGCCGCTTACACCTTAAGTGACTTGTGGAATGCAAGTTCACTTTTTGGTGCAAGTCATAGTACATGGGTATTGGGTACGGATTATAAGTTTTTAGATAACAGTGGCAATGTTGTGACAGGCTATACCAATGCAGGAACGTACAGCAATCTTCACATTGACATCATTCGCAATGGTTATAATGAAGCCAGTAGCGGTAATACCGCAGGGAAACTCACTATTAACCCTAAAGCACTCACCATCACAGGTCTTAGTGCTGATAATAAAACCTACGATGGAACAAACAGTGTTGTGATGACGAATTGGGGAAGTTTAGCTGGGTTGGTTGGAACTGAAACCCTAAGCCTTGGTCACGGTACGGCTAGTTTTGACACGGCTACTGAGGGTAATGGTAAAACCGTCACTGCTATAGGCTACACACTCAGTGATGGAACAAATGGAGGAGTTGTGGGTAATTATCTGCTAGCAGCCAATACGGCTACTACGACAGCAAATATCACTGCTGTATCAACACCGCCTGTCACACCGCCAACACCAACCAATCAAACGCAAACGCCAGATGTAACAGCGATTGTTAATGGTACAGCCATAACACCACCCGTACTTCCAAATTTTGTACCACCAACACCACCCGTTCAAGCACCCCAACAATTTAGCGTTGGCGGGCAAATGGTACAACTGGTTTCCATACCAAGTACAGATGTCGCAAGTCAGCTTGTAGGAACACCAGAAGCCAGAGCGATGATGCAAGGAGCAGATGTTGGAGACTTGAAAATCCCACTAGGGCAAAACTCACAAATCCAATTGGTTAACGGTGGTGTGCATTTACCTGATGGTTTAGAGCAACAATTTTTTATGGCACAAAGATAAGGGAAACCAATGAGAACAAAAATTATACTAGTATCGCTAGCAACGGCATCTTTCCTTTTTGGAGCACCTCCGACCAGTGGCGATATGGAAAAACAAGTCCAAATGCCTAAAGAAGTTGACAAGGGGCTGAACAATGTCATCCCAACACTCCCTACGCAAGAACTCAAACCCGTGATGAGCGATATGGGTGGCAAAAGTGTTGAAATCAAAGGATTTAAACTCAGTGGTGCTTTACATGTAAACAATGAAACACTGCTCTCTTTGATAAATCCCTATGCTGGTAAAAGCTATACCCTAGGTGAACTTGAAAAGATCACCTCCCTTATCACGAAAGCGTATAGAGAACAAGGTTACTTTGTTGCAAGGGCGTATATTCCTAAACAAGCTATGAGTGAAGGCATTTTAGAGATAGCCGTGATAGAGGGAAACTATGGAGCGTTTAAACTGAACAATAGCTCCCTTGTCAGCAATGAAAGAGTTCAAGGAATGCTCGATGATGTTAAAGGCGATAACGTCGTCTCTTCCAATACCATTGAACGTGCCATGCTGATCATCAATGATACCCCCGGTGTCAAAGTCACAGCAGCAGATATAAAACCAGGCGCACAAGAGGGAACGAGCGACTTTGATATTGCCACGGAAGCGACGAATCCTTACAGTGCCTATATACTAAGCGATAACTACGGCAGTAAATCTACAGGACGTTACAGAGTCAATGTAGGGCTCAGTGCGCTCTCTCCCTTAGGCTATGGTGACAAACTAAGCCTTAATGGCGTTATGTCAACAACGAGTGATCTGAAAAATGGAAAAGTAGCGTATAGCTTTCCTTTGATGGACAATGGTTTAAGAGGTGAACTCTCCGCTTCACGCACGACGTACTCTTTAGCGGAAGGGTATGAAGCACTAGATGCCCTTGGAACCTCAAATACCTTAGAAGCGAAACTCTCTTACCCCCTCATTCGTACGAGAGAAGAGAGCCTGAGTGTCTCTTTAGCGTACGATCATAAACAGATGAAAGATGAAATGAGAAACGTTGGTACTATCAATAAAAAAGAAGCAGATCTAGCCATACTAGGACTCAACTATAACCGTAGTTCTAGCTTTTTTGACTTACCAAGTACAACAACCGCTACCATCAATCTAACCCATGGTGATCTCAGATTTAAAGATGCCGGTTTCCTTGCTTTAGATGAAGCAGGTGCAAAGACCAATGGTGACTATACCAAGGTAAGCGGAAGTATTGAAAAATCAGTTCAGTTTAATCCTCTTTACTCCCTTACCACAAACCTGCAATTTCAAAAAGCATTGGGCCATAAAAACTTAGATGGCTCAGAAGACTTCTCCTTAGGTGGTGCCTATGGTGTCAGAGCGTTCCCCGATAGTGAACACAGCGCAGAAAATGGTTACCTTCTAGGAGCGGAACTCTTCTATACCCTTCCAAGTTATGAGGGAATAAACCATAAAGCCAGTATCTTTGCAGACACAGGATATGCCACGATGGAAAATAAAATCAGTGGCAATGATGGTAGACAACTCTCCGATATGGGACTAGGCTATCAAGCGAGCTATAAAGAGTTCTTTGTGAAAGCTCAAATTGCTCGAGTGATTGGTGGTGAAAAAGTGGAGAGTGAAACCAATCACGCTACAAAACTGCTACTTCAGATTGGGTATGTTTATTAAGATTTAGATTACATGTAAGGTTATCGCCTTACATGTAAAGATTTTTTGATACCATTACAGTTCTACACTACAAGGACTAGATTATGGATAGAATTAGAAATGTTTCATGTTTTTCAAAACTGAACGACGAACAGCTCGAAAAACTCAAGAAGATTTCTGTCATCAAAAAGTATCACGCCAAGGAGATTTTATTCTACGAAGGCGATGCTCCTATCTATCTTTATGTACTGCTTCAAGGCACGCTCAAAGTTTACAAAACCAACCACAAAGGTCAGCAGATCTTTTTACATCAGTTTTATCCGGGTGGTTTGGTGGCGGAACTTGCCAATTTTGAAAATATTCCTTATCCTGCGACGGCTGAGTTTATGAGTGACAGTGAAGTGTTACGCATAGACTACAAAGCCCTTGAAAAGGACTTTTTCAAAAACCCCGAAATCTCTTTTGAGATTATAAAATCGCTCATTGCAAAGCATAAAATCCTCATTGATGTGATTCAAAAGGAGGTTATTTTAACCGCTGATGCCAAAGTGGCGAAATTTATCTTGGAAAACGAAGAGCTGTTCAAAACGCTCAAAAATACCCAAGTAGCTTCCATTCTCAACCTTACTCCCGAAACGCTTTCTCGAACGCTCTCTAAGTTTAAGTCTTCTGGATTTATTGAGCTTGACGAAAAACACAATATTCGGGTACTTTCTCCTGAAAAATTAGAAGAAATACTATAATTTTTTCATATACATGCTTGACATAGGTCAAGGTTTTTTTTCGCCTTTCTTTATACAATACCCCATAGCTTTCACTAGATTATTACATTCAATTAAAATTAATAATTAGGAGGTTGTGAGTCTTTTGGCGCACGATGAGTTCTTTATCGTGTATTTTGGGTCTGGTTAGGCGTTGTTGCCCTCTTTTTAAGGCAACACAGAATATCAAAGGAGGAAATGTGAAAAATAGTAATTTCCTAAAGTACGCAGCACTTTTTGTGTTTGTTGTTGCCATTGGGTTTTTTGCCTATATGGTACATGCATCTAAAGCGCTATCGTATCTCTCCAGCGATCCTAAAGCCTGTATAAACTGTCACGTCATGAATACGCAATATGCGACATGGCAACACAGTTCACATGCTGAACGGGCTGGCTGTATCGATTGTCACTTACCACGTGACAATATGGTTAATAAGTACATTGCAAAAGCACGAGATGGTTACAACCATAGTGTTGCTTTTACCTTCAATACGTACAAAAATGCCATTAAGATCAGCGATGATGGAGCGAAAAGAGTACAGGAGAATTGTATTTCTTGTCATGCGAGTGTAACATCACAAATGGTTAAAAATGCTGATGCAAATCACAATTATGATGATCCAAGCGTGGCAACGGGCAGACGTTGTTGGGAGTGTCATAAAGGCGTACCGCATGGTAAAGTTAGAGGTCTTACAACAACACCTAATAACTTAGGTGTCAAAGAAGTTAAGTAAAAGGAGAGATAATGATGAAGTTCAAATTGTTACTTGTTGGCTCATTGGTTGCTATCGGAGCAATGGCATTATTGGCTGGTAATGTAACGGAAAAAGAGAAACAAAGAGTCGAACTTGCTAAAGCTCCAAGCGAGGCGGGTATCGAAGGTAAAGAAAAAAGTGAAGAGTGGGCAAAGTACTATCCAAGACAGTTTGACTCTTGGAAAAAAACAAAAGAGAGTGATCATCTTGAAGATATGCTTGCTAAAAAACCATACCTTGCAGTTGCTTGGGCAGGTTACCCATTTTCTAAAGACTATAATGCACCACGTGGTCACTACTATGCGGTACAAGATAATGTGAACTCCCTTCGTACGGGTGCTCCAACCGATGCAAAAACGGGTCCTCTTCCAACAGCATGTTGGACATGTAAGTCTCCTGATGTTCCTCGTTTGATCGAAGCAGATGGTGAGTTAGAGTATTACACTGGCAAATGGGCAAAATACGGCTCACAAGTGGTTAACTCAGTCGGTTGTGCAACATGTCACGATGATAAAACAGCGCAGTTAAGTGTTCGTGTTCCACATTTAAATCGTGGTTTACAAGCAGCAGGGCTAAAAACATTTGAAGAGTCAACTCACCAAGAGAAACGTTCACTTGTTTGTGCACAATGTCACGTAGAGTACTACTTCAAAAAAACTGAGTGGAAAGATGCACAAGGCGTTGATAAAACAGCTATGGTTGTAACACTTCCGTATGCTAAAGGTCTTAGTGTTGAATCAATGGAAAAATACTATGACGAGATCAACTTCTCTGACTGGGTACATGGTATTTCTAAAACACCTATGATCAAAGCACAACACCCTGATTGGGAGCTTTGGAGAACAGGAATTCACGGACAAAAAGGCGTTTCATGTGCTGATTGTCACATGCCTTATACCCAAGAAGGTTCCGTAAAATATTCAGACCACCAAGTTGGAAGTCCTCTCAAAAACATGGATAAAAGTTGTATGAACTGCCATAGAGAGAGCGAACAAAAACTTAAAGATATCGTAAACCAAAAAGTCGAGAGAAAAGACTTCTTGATGGATATCGCGTTTGACAATATTGCTAAAGCGCACATCGAGACAGGTCGTGCAATGGAAGCGGGTGCAAGTGATGATGAACTGAAAGAAATTCGTACACTTATCCGTCATGCACAATGGAGAGGCGATATGGCTATTGCAGGACATGGTGCATTCTTCCATGCTCCAGAAGAGGTCTTAAGACTCTTAGCATCTGCGAATGAGCAAGCACAACAAGCACGTCTTAAACTTGTAAGCGTACTTGCAAAACATGGTGTTATGGACTTCATGGCTCCTGAGTTTAACACAAAAGAGAAAGCACAAAAAATCGCAAAAGTCGATATGCCTGCTCTCATTGCTGAAAAACTTAAATTTAAAGAGACTCTAGAGAAAGAGTGGAAAAAAGAGGCATCTGCTAAAGGCAGACTTGCTCCAAATTCTGTAGCTCTTGATCCAGCAGTGGACAGTAAATCTTCTTACTTCGATAAAAATAAGAAGTAATTTCTAAACAAAGGAAGAGAGACTCAAATCTCTCTTCCCTTGTGATATACTAAAGCTTCCAATAGGCACTTTTAGTGTGTCACACTATACTCTATTTCCCAAGGACAAACGTGTTGCTCAAAGTTTTTGGTTCTTACAAAACAACGCTTCTTCTACTCTTTTTTTTAGCGGTAGGTGCGGCGGTCGCAACATTCCTTGAAAACGATTTTGGCACAGCATTTGCGCGTCATTATGTGTATAACGCCATTTGGTACGAAATGCTTTTGAGCATTGGCGCGCTAAATCTTGCAATCGTACTCTACCGATCTTCCATGATTTCACATAGAGGCAAATTTGTCTTTCATGCTGCCTTTATTCTTATTCTCATAGGCTCTGGACTGACGCGTTATTTGGGTGTTGATGGCATTATGAAGATTCGTGAAGGTGCAAGCTCCAATGTGATCTTCTCGACCGAAAAAAACAGTGAAATCACCCTTCCTTTTGCGCTGCATTTGAACAAATTTGAGTTAGAACGCTACTATGGTAGTCGCGCACCTTCTGCGTACAATAGCGATGTTCGCATACAAGATGGCAATACAACCTTTGATGCACATATCTACATGAACCACACACTCAGTTATAAAGGGTACAAGTTTTTCCAAACCTTTTATGATCCCGATGAAAAAGGAACCATTCTCTCTGTTACCAAAGACCCTGGCGTTGAGGTGACCTATGTGGGTTATGCATTGCTTTTTTTAGGGCTTATCCTAAACTTACTCGACCCAAAATCACGTTTTCGAAAATTAATTACGCAGGTGAAAAGTAGCACGCTCATTGTGGCATTTTTACTGTTTGCGCAAGTGCCACTTTTCTCACACAGCGAGTATGTGCAAAACTATTTGGATGAGCACCAAAGTAAGAGTAAAGAGGTAAGTGATGCCTTTGGCAAGCTTGTCGTACAGTCACGTATGGGGCGAATGAAGCCTTTTGATACACTCAGTCAAGAAGTACTGTACAAACTCAGTGGAAAAAATAGTCTTTACAACATGGATGCTATGCAAGTTGCTTTGGGGATGCTCTCTCATCCATCTGTATGGAAAAAGCTTCCGATGATTCAGACCAAAACACCCAAATTAAGAGCGTTTATAGGTTTACCCAAAGATCAAAAACTAGCCTCTTTTGAAGACTTTTTTGAAGGACATCGTTATAAGTTAGACGCGGAGCTTCAAAAAGCATTGGCACTGCGCCCAAGCCAGCGTGGTACGTTTGAGAACGACCTGATCAAAGTCGATGAGCGTTTAAGCATCGCTTTTATGCTCTATCAAGGCGTGCTGTTTAAAATCTTCCCACAAGCTAATGATGCAAGCCATACATGGGTAGCATTTGAGCAGATGTTTGCGCAATTAGAAGGTGTTGAAGCTGAAAAACTGCAAGAGAGTTCAACTGCTTTTATTGGAGCGCTTTTTGAGCGCAATTACGCCAAAGCACTCTCGTATGTTGGTACATTTTCAGAGTTTCAAACCAAATATGGCGCTGATATAATGCCATCATATACGCACATTAAAATGGAAATACTCTTTAATAAGCTGATGATTTTTGAGCGTCTGACATTGATCTATGTTCTTTTAGGATTAGTCCTTTTAGTCGTCGCTTTTGGGCGTGTTTTTGCTCCTCAAAAATTTCCAGCTAAAATCGATAAAGTGCTTTTTGGCATCGTAGCTACACTGTTTGTCATTCACACCTGTGGTTTGGCTCTTCGATGGTATGTCAGCGGTCATGCCCCGTTAAGTGATACCTATGAGTCTATCGTTTACATTGCTTGGTCGTGTTTGCTCTTTTGTATGCTTTTTTTACGTCGTTCCCTTTTTGCGCTCTCAGGGTCTGTGATGATGTCGGGCATCTTTATGTTTGTAGCCCATTTAGGGCATATTGACCCTGAAATTACCAACCTTGTACCGGTGTTAAAGTCTTTTTGGCTCTCTGTGCATGTCTCCATCATTACAGCGAGTTATGGCTTTTTAGCTCTTGGCTGTGCGCTGGGATTTTTTACGCTTATTCTTTTTGCATGTAAAAGCTCTCACCAAACGATTGCGACCATTAAACACCTTACCGCTATCAATGAGATTACCCTTATTTTAGGGCTTAGCCTCTTGGTGATTGGTAACTTTTTAGGGGGCGTTTGGGCGAATGAGTCGTGGGGACGTTACTGGGGTTGGGATCCTAAAGAGACGTGGGCGTACATCTCTATTTTAGTTTACACCATCATTTTACATGTGCGACTTGTGCCACGGCTTTATTCGCACTATCTTTTTGCGGTACTCTCACTTTTAGGGTTTGCCTCTATTTTGATGACCTATTTTGGGGTAAATTTCTACCTTGCAGGGATGCACTCTTACGCTACAGGGGATCCTGTACCAATCCCTTTATGGGTTTATATTTGTAATTTTGTGGTAGCATTACTGATTATAATATCGTATAAAAATAGACTTTTAATGAAGTCTTCTGATGTGTAAGCATCAAGCTTTAGTGCCCTAGTGGCTAACGTAGCTTTTAAAGTTTTGCTCTAAAAGCGTTTTAAAAATAAAAAATAAACACTTGAAGGAACCAAATGAATAAAATAAAATTACTAGCACTCTCTTTAGCGCTCATCGGCAATCTTAATGCAGGCGATGTTTTTGAGGGAACGGTTGTTGATACTCTTAACGGTGGCGGTTATACTTACCTGCAAATTGATGATACCAAGAAAAAGTATTGGGTTGCTGTTGAAGGTATAAAGGTTGAAAAAGGGACTGAGGTTCGTTTCACTGAAGAGATGAGAATTAAAGATTTTGAGAGTAAAACGCTGAACCGTAAATTTGATGAGATTGTTTTTGCTTCCAATTTACAACATCGTACAAATGTTCCTGAAAAAGGCAATTTAGAACTCATTAACGAGCAGGTCAAAGAGTCTCCATACAAACAAAAAGATACGATGAGTGTTAAAGAAGTATGGGAAAAACGTGTTAGTTTAAAAGATAAAACGATTGCGATTCGAGGAAAAGTTGTTAAAGCCAGTCCAAATATTATGGGGCGCAACTGGGTTCACATTCAAGATGGCACAGGTGAGGGAAGTGAAATAGGACGCATCGTCTTTACCTCAAAAGAGCTTCCAAAAGTTGGTGATATCGTAACAGCTTCAGGTGTAGTGAGTGTTGATAAGGACTTTGGTTCAGGTTATTTTTACAAGATCATTGTCGAAAACGCTTCATTTAGTAAATAAATTCTAAAGAGATTTGATGTCTAACGAGCAAGTGAAAATTGTCTCTTCATTGCCATTGTTTGGGACGCTTCAAAGTGAAGACATCGAAAAAATTGCCTCGTTTTGCAGTGTACGTCACCATAAAGCAGGTGACGTACTTTTTTATGAAAAAGATACCAAAGATTCGATTTATTACATCATTCAAGGTTCGGTCAAGTTTTACAAGGTTGACCGTTTCGATAATGAAATTTTCCTCTACAAACTCTATTCAAATTCACTTATTTTTAATGTTTCCAAGCTGACAGATAGTTTTTTTATCAGCTGTTATGCAAATGCCGAATTTTTGGAAGACAGCACGATACTTTCCATTCAAAGTGAGCCATTTCGTGAAATGATCTATTCCAATCACCGTTTGATGACCAAGATTTTGCAAGAGTCTTTTGCGATGATTCAGCAGATGCAGTGTATCATCAGTCGAGATGTTGTCTTTGATGGAACTGCGAAGGTAGCGCATATGCTGGTTAATGAGCTGGACACATTTAATAAACTTAAAAAACATGAAATTGCCTATATGTTGCATATTCAGCCAGAGACACTTTCACGTATTTTAAACAAGTTAACACGTAATGGAACCATTGAGATCGAAAAAAATAACATTGTTATTTTAAATATTCAAGAGCTAAAAGATATTTATGAGTAGGACACCATGATAAAACCAACCGCTATTAGTGCAAAAATGCGTCTTGCCGGAGGATTGCTCTCTTTTGTTATTATTTTTATTATCTCTTTAACCGTGATGATGAATCAGATGAGTAAAAAAGACTCTTACATCATCAACATTGCTGGAAAACAGCGTATGCTTTCTCAAAAGATGAGCAAGGAGATCTTTTTTATTGTTCACCGCCATACCAATGATTTTCGAGAGTTAAATACGGCTGTCAATCTTTTTGAAAACAGCCTCAAAGATCTCTTGTATGGGAATGATGCCAAAGGTATTTACGCCCCTCAAAATGATCGCATAAAATCAAAACTTGAAGAGGTTATGGCACTTTGGCTTCCGTTTCGTGCTGAAGTAGAAGCCCTAAAAATAGGGGTTGAAGATGTGCGCCCTGATATGGAAGTCCTCACCCCTCGCATCGAAAAACTTTTGGTGCTTTCTGATTCAGTTGTGCAACGTATGGTGAGTGCCAACCTTAGCAATGTTCACATTGACCTCTCGGGTCGCCAGCGGATGCTTTCACAAAGAATGGGACTTTATGTGAGCCGATATTTACGAAGTGCCAATGCCCAAGACCTACTTGTATATGCCGATGCAAAAGCGCTTTACAACAAAACGATTAAGAGTTTCTTAGATGACACAGCGGTTAAAAATGCTCCTGACGTATATGCCATTGTCAAAGAGACCAATGCTTATTGGGAAGAGTATACGCTTTATTTAGATCATATCATCGCTGTGGAGAGTGAGATCAACAAGCATATGGCGTTTGTGCACGAAAAAAATGTTCAGCTCCTCAATGCAATGGATGAAGCGGTTTGGCTCTACACCGACCACAGTGAAGCCAAAAACGATATGTTTCTTAAGTTTCAATACATCGCGCTGTTGGTGGGCTTTATCATTATGGTTTATGCGTTTGTAATGACCAAAGAGATCATCGAGCATTTAGAAGGTTTTGTGCAAAAAGCCAAAGAGCTAGCACACGGCGATATAAGTAGCTTTTCAGCGCAACATGTAACGCTCTCTGCCAACAGCGAAGATGAGCTGAAAGAAGCATCAACGCACATTTCGCTTTTTGTTCAAAAAGTCAATCTTGCGATGAAAGACTCCGAAGATGCGCTCAAAAAAGCAGAAAATGCCGTTTCTCAACTTCAACAACTTGCCCTTGAAGTTGAAGATGTTATCGAAGATATGGGCATTGATGAAAGTGAAAAGAAAACATTTGATAAAAATGTCAATGCAACCGAAGACATTGCCATCCAGTCTGCTGAAAATCTCATCCATGTTAACCGTATGTTGCAAAAGTTGAAAAAAAGCCTTAATGCAATGGTTGAGAGTGGCAATAAAATGGACGAAAAAAAGATTGAGTAACAATTCGTTTAAACTCTTGGGGTATCATATTTGTAAAGATACACCAAGAGGCTTGAATGAAAAAAGTGATTATTATTCATGGCTATTATGCTTCACCAAATTCACATTGGTTTCCGTGGTTTGTTGAAAAAGTTCATGCGGTGCATGGTATAAACGTAGAGGTATTGCGTATGCCAACACCAGAATCTCCTCACGTTGAAGCGTGGCTTGAAAAACTTCGTGACAAACTTGGTACACCGAACAATGAAACATTTATTATCGCGCATAGTTTAGGCTGTGTAGCACTTTTACACTATCTAAATGACCTCCAAGAAAGCTTCACTCTGGGTGGTCTCATCTTAGTCTCTCCCTTCGATCAACCCCTCGAAGTTTTCCCCAATCTTGATGCTTTTGTCGATGTTTCCCTTGACTATGAGAAACTGGCGCGCAGTGCCCTTCAAAAGTCTGTCATCTTCTCCGATAACGATATGTATGTGCCATCTTCTGTGAGTAAAGCTCTGGGAGTCAAACTCGATAGTGCTTTGTTTGAAATCCCTCGTGGAGGGCATTTTCTAGGTATTGAAGGTTTTGAGACTTTCCCTGAACTTTACGATATTTTCAAACAGATGATGACCAAGTACGCTTAATTTTTTTATAAAAACCCAATTACAATCGGCAACGCAATGGCGATAAATACACCGACTAACCCCATGGCTAATGCCGAAAATGCCGCAGCGTTTTCACTGATCTCAAAAGCTCTTGCTGTTCCTACTGCATGAGAGATAAGCCCCAACGCAAACCCTTTTGCTGCGTCATGTTTGATGCGTAGCAGTTTAAACACAAATGTACCAAACAACGCTCCCAAAAGCCCCGTGATTACCACAAATCCAATGGCTAAAGCAGCATTCGCGCCAATGTCATGTGCGGTAATCAGCGTAATAGGTGCGGTGACAGACTTTGTTGTCATAGAGAGCATCGTAATTTTTGAAGCACCAAAAAGCCACAAAATACCAACAGCGCTTAAAATCGTAAACGTACCACCCACAAAAAGAGTCACGAGGATAGGCATAAAATAAGCACGAATCAATTTAAGATTTTTATACAAAGGAAGTGCCAACGCAACCGTTGCAGGTCCTAAAAAAAAGTGAAGAATAAAAACAGAGTCAAAGTACTGTTTATAAGGAATTTGAGCAAAAATAAGAATGGGAAGCATAATGATGTATGCGATGACAATGGGTTGTAGCAAAGAGTGTTTGCCACTTTTTTCATAAATGAGTATGCCGATTTTATAGGCACTGATGGTGATCATAATCCACGATAAAGGTGTATTCATCACATAAGCGATGAGCGCATCAACATTCATTTGTTCTCCTTGCGTGAGATCAAAATATCCATAAGCTTCACACTGAATGCTAAGGCTATAAACGTCCCAAAAATGAGCGATGCGAGGATGGCAAAAAGTTCGTTGGAGATAGTTCCAAATTGTGTGATGATACCAGCGGCTGCGGGGATGATGAAAAGCGGCAAATAGCGCAATAGCCAAAAAACAGAGGTATCGAGCGCATGAAAGCTCCCTTTTCGTACCACTAAAAAAAGTAAAAGCAATACCATGCCGATGATGGCGCCAGGAATTTTGAGTTCAAAAAGTTTACTGATGCACTCTCCGACAAATTGGAAGAGTAAAAGGGTTAAGATACCGTGTAACATGACTTTCCTAAAGTTTTAAATTAGACAAAAAGTCTATTATACAGAATTTAGTTTTGATGAGGTTTATAGTGTTTGATTAAATGTTTTGGCTCAACACCTATCCAATATAAAAAACTCACGATACGGTTGCGAAGTGTTGTATAAACAATGCCTTCTTTGTGCCATCTTCTGGAGGATGTCAAAACTTTTGGCTTTAAAAGAGCGACTTTGTGACCTTGTTTTTTCAGTCGCCTCATGATCTCTACGTCTTCCATAAGAGGGATTTGAGCGTAACCTCCCAGTTCCCTAAAAAAGGTTGTTTCAAAAAAATGTGCTTGATCGCCATACGGAATTTTGGTGATGAATGATCGAAAATTTGCCATGGTTTCAATGAAAGAAAGCGCGATATGCGGATCGTTGATGCCAAAGGAAAATGCCCCTACTTTTTTGACATCTAATGCTTGCAGGGTGAGTGTGTCCCAGTGGTGGGGTACAAGGGTGTCTGCATGCAAAAAGAGCACAACATCCCCTTGGGCTATACGCGCACCTTCATTCATCTGAGATGCCCTTCCTTTGGGCGCAAACGCAAGTCGTACCTCGTCCAAGCGCAGACGATTGACCGTCGTTTTTTCATGCGTATCGACGATGATAATTTCGTAATTTTCTAGGTGAGCATTGGTTCGCAAGTGCGTTATGGTTTTCAAAAGGGTTTCATCTTCATGGAAGACGGGAATAATGACGCTGATGCGAGGAAGTATATTTAAAAGACTTTGCGCATAATAGCTTAAGGGCGTGTCTGAGCTTTTGGAGGCAAAAGCACGTAGATCATCCAGTGTGTCGATGTCACGAAGCATTTTCGTTTTAGCGACTTTGAGATGATGCATCTTTGCAAGTGTTTTTTCATAAACATCCTCCTTACTGTAGGTGATGCCCTGAAATGGCTTATGACAAAAAGAATCTGCTTGAAATCCAATAAGGTAGTAACCTCCATCACGTGTGGGGGAGAGGACGGCATTGTTTTTGTACAGTAGCGTTAAGGCTTTTTGTAAAATCTCTTCTGTGATGTCGGGAATGTCTGAGCCAACAAGAATGACCCTTTGATAATTTTGAGAAAAAACATTTTGAAACGCATCGTACATGCGTTCACCCAAATCGCCTGAACTTTGGAAAAAAAACTGCTTCCGTTTCACATAAGTGGGTAAATGCGCATGCAAATCATCGTCATAAGCGATGATAACATCGGTGTCTTGTGGTAGTTTGACGCAGAGCAGATGCCTGCACATCATGCGGTAAAGTGTGGCGGCATAATCACCCCCAATGCTTTGAGCAAGGCGTGTTTTTACACGCCCAACCACAGGGGCTTTCATAAAATAAATTAATGCGTTTCGAGACATAAATGTTTTTCCAAAATGAGCATAAAATCTTCCAAAGACTTTACCCGTAGAAAGTTTTCAATCAGTTCAATGCTGAGTTTTTCGCACAGCTTATAAGCGTTTTCTTTTCCGTTTTCTGTACTAATGGATTCAAGGGGTTTCGCTTTAGCTGGTACAACCAAACGACGAAAAAGTTCTGCCCCACAAAAGCCAACACTCTGTTGTAACAGAGGAAGCGGTGTTGGGGCACTTTGGTGCTCAAAATAGTGCCAAAGTGTACGAATAGAGCTTCGATAATGAAGTGTTTTATGTTCATAAAGTGCGTAAATTTCACCAAAAAGGATGTGTGCTAAAAGCGTACCTATGTCAAATCCAAGGGGACCAAAAAAAGAGAATTCAGCGTCAATAATAGCGATATTAGCATCTTTTATGAGGATGGAACCTGTATGCAAATCACCATGAATGAGGGCTTCTTTGTGTGTTAAAAAAAGCTCTAAAAGCGTTTGTAGATTTTCGTGAAAAAGTACACTTTTGGACAGAGGTGTAAAAAAATCAGGCACAACAAGGGCAGGGTGGTCTTGGATGTAAGGATAGCGAAAGATGTAATGCTCACTGATGCTTTTTAACGTAGCCTCTTCATAATAGCCTTCTTCCATATGACGTGGTGCATGTTTGTAAAGTCGTGCTAAAAAATCGCCTAATTTTGCGTATAGATGCAGGTCTATGGTTTGTTTCAGTTGCGCACTTTGGAGCAGTTCATACCCCTCAAGATACTCCATCGCCAGCACAAAAGCTTTTTCATCGCAAAGGTAAAGCTTGGGTGTGTATGAGGGGGCAATTTTTTGAAAATAGCTCATAGTATGCATCTCAACACAAATACGCTCTTGTGGTAGTGGAAAACTCTCCCCTAAAAGTCTTAAGTACGGAGGTGCATGTTTGATAATGAGTGATGCACCGCTCGCATCTTGTACCTGAAAGATAAAATTTAAATTACCATCGCCAATTTCATTGATATTCAAAGGTGGTTTTGTAAAAAAAGTGTTTAAAGATGGTGTTGTATCGATATAGTGAATAACATCATTTGCAGTTTGCACGTGCTTCGTTCCTTACATGTAAAATATTATTATAGCAAAAGCAGTCAAAGAACATTGACCGTGTTAACCTTTTTGTAAGTCGCAAAAGTTTATCATACCAATGAAATGCATGTAATGGCTTAAGGTTTAAGCGTACATCAAAAATGACATGAGACTGCTTTTTTGATACCTCAATTTTATAACTTTGCGTGCAAATTTTTTTCAGGAGTCTCAATGAAACTCACATCGTTATGTGTCAACTTCTTGGTTGTTTTAGTACTCATCGGATGTGGCGGCAGTGTAAAACCAAACCCAAAATACAACTATATTACAGCTGATGAAACGGCGAAGTTGATACGCGAAAACGCCTCTTCCATTCTGCTTGTGGATATTCAAGAAAAGGGTGATTTTGAAGAAGAGCATCTAAAAGGAGCACTTGCAACCTATGCGTATCCCGTCAAAACGGATGATGAAAAAGCGCGTTTAGCAGAACTTATTCCTACCATTCAACCGAATCAAAAAGTGATTATCATCTGTCCAAAGGGCGGTGGTGGAGCGGATAGAGCGTACGACTTTTACTTGGAAAAAGGGCTTAAAAAAGAGCAACTTTTTACACTCCAAGGTGGTCAATACGAATGGCCACGCGATAAAATCAAAGATGTGTTAGACAAATAATCATAATTCAAGGAGAAACAATGAACGTAACAAAACTATTTGGAGCCGCAGCCCTAACGGTACTCTTCCAAGGTGCCTTAATGGCGGGAATTTTTAGCAATTACAATTATATTACCGCAGAAGAGACTGCAAAATTGGTACGTGAAGACGCAAGCAAAGTGGTTATCGTAGATATTCAAGAAAAACCAGGTTTTGAAAAAGAGCATCTTCAAGGTGCCCATGCTACCTATGCGTATCCTGTCAAAACAGATGCTGAAAAAGCACGTTTAGCAGAACTTATTCCTAACATCAAACCTGATCAAAAAGTGGTTATTATCTGCCCAAGAGGTGCGGGTGGTGCAGATAGAACGTATGACTTTTTTCTTGAAAAAGGTTTGAAAAAAGAGCAACTCTTTACCCTTAAAAATGGTCAAGAAGGCTGGCCTAGAGAAAAAATTAGTGACGTTATCGCAAAATAATGCTCAACCCCTCTAAAATCGCGATACTGCTCATAAGCGGTGTCGTGCTTACTCTCATTTTTACCTGTCCACAAAGCAGAGACTATTTTTTTGATTTGATTTCGCTTTTTCAAAGTTTGGACATCGAAAAGATCAAAGAGTACATTCTCTCTTTTGGCGTATTGGCTCCGCTGATCTCTTTCTTTTTGATGGTTTTTCAAGCCATTGTGGCACCATTGCCAGCATTTCTCATTACCTTTGCCAATGCGGCACTGTTTGGTTGGTTATGGGGTGCGGCTCTTTCATGGTTTAGTGCTATGGTAGGGGCACTCTTGTGTTTTTACATTGCCAAATTTTTAGGGCGAGATGTGGTGGAAAAACTCACCAGTAAAATAGCACTTGAGAGTGTGGATGCTTTTTTTGACAAGCATGGTACCTATGCGATTTTAATTGCACGTCTTTTGCCGTTTGTCTCTTTTGATGTCGTCAGTTACGCCGCAGGGCTGACTTCGATGAGGCTTAGAGCGTTTTTAATTGCCACAGGTATAGGACAACTGCCTGCAACATTGGTTTATTCTTACGTGGGTGAAATGCTAACGGGTGGGGCACAAACGGTGGTATATGGACTGCTGAGCTTGTTTGCCGTGAGTATTTTGGTGTACCTGATCAAGCGAGTGTACCGTGGAGCGTAAAATTAAAGATTATGAGAGTGAATGTGTAGATTGCAGGTGCTGTATGAAGGGCTGTCCAATGCTGTACAGCTTTACCATATCTCCTAAAAAATTGCTGATAAAGTTCACGACGGAACTTCCAACTTCAGATATGGCATTTGCGTGTGCCAATTGTGGGCTTTGCGCACATACCTGTCCTCGTGACATTGACTTTGGAGCGATTTTTACTGCATCTAAAAAGAACTATGCGGAAGATAAAAAAGTGTTGAAAAAGTATGGCTATGGTGGCGTGATATTTCACCAAAAAAGTAGTTTTTCAAAACTTTTTTCTACTACAAAAAAGTTTACCAAAGGAGAGTACACCCATATGGCATTTATGCCTGGATGTGCGCTAAGCTCGTACTCTCCAAGCCTTGTTCATACCGTTTTTAACTATTTACAATCCAAATGCTCAGGTATGGGTATCATCCAACAATGTTGTGGCACACCGACACGTGCGATGGGCGACATGGCACAGTTTCAAACGTACCACTCTCAGCTTGAAAATGATCTTGCAAAGATGGGTGCAACCACGGTTGTCACTGCGTGTGAGAACTGTTTTATGAGCCTTAAAACGTATGCCCCACACATCAAGATCGTTTCGCTTTATTCGCTGTTACGTGAAATAGGCTTACCTGAAACGGCAAAAAATCGCTACACAAATGCCTCAAAAATGGCACTGCATGATCCCTGCCCGACACGCTATGAAAAAGTCATACATGCCGATGTTCGAGCACTTTTAGAGCAAATAGGTTTGCCTTACGAAGAGTTTACCTTCAATCGTGAGCGAACGCTTTGCTGTGGAAGTGGTGGCATGTTGGAGCTGAGCCATCCGTCTTTGGCGTATGAACAAATGAAAACAAGAGCACACCAAACAACGTGCGAGAGCATCGTGAGTTACTGCCAAAGTTGCGCTGAGTCTATGAGCCATGGAGGCAAAAATGGCGTGCATCTGCTCGATCTCATCTTTAACCCTACGTTTTCAATGAAGCAAGAAGAGCAAGGCACGCTTAAAAAATGGTACAACCGTTTTACTTCACGCCAAAAAATAGACGCTTTAAAGGATAAAGCATAAAAAAAGTCATGCTCTTTTTAGCTTTTGGCATTGTGATGTTCGTCTTTTACAAAAATGGCGTACTCTCTTATGCTCAAGTTGAAGCGATTCAAAGGTTTATTCAGAGCTTTGGTATGTATGCACCGCTTATGTTCATTGTTCTTTTCACGCTTGCACCACTCATTTTCTTTCCCGATGGCATCTTGGCACTTTCAGGTGGACTTATTTTTGGTTTTGCATGGGGCAGTGTTTACATCGTTTTAGGTGCATTGTGTGGGGGCACGCTTTCGTTTTACCTTGCGAGGTTGTATGGCACTAAAATGCACGAAAAGCTTGCCCATGAAAAACTGGTTAATTTTCATAAAAACATTCAAAAGCACGGCTTTGTGATGATTTTGATGTTGCGCCTTGTCCCGATCGTACCCTTTAACATCATCAGTTACAGTGCAGGATTTTCAACCATTCGCTACCGCGATTTTTTCTTTGCAACACTCTTTGGAATGCTTCCGGGTGTTTTTGTGTATGCGAACATCGGTGCGCAATCGCTCAGTTTTGGAAGCAAAGAATTTTACATCTCGGTTGGTTTATTGGTTGTACTTGTTGTGGTTTCGATGGTCTTAAAACAACGTGTCAAAAAGAGGTTAGAAGCATATGAAAAATAATTGGCAGAGAATTGTTTTTAAAGAGAGTCCCATTTATGTTCATCGCCATAGTGCGGATTGGTTTGTGCCTAATTCACATGCCGATGCCCTTTTGCAAAGTGCGGAAAAAAGCCTTGCTTATGAGCAGTTAAAACATCGCATTTCAAGTCCCAATCCT
The DNA here is from genome assembly GCF_036802865.1 of Sulfurospirillum sp. NCBI lineage: Bacteria > Pseudomonadati > Campylobacterota > Epsilonproteobacteria > Campylobacterales > Sulfurospirillaceae > Sulfurospirillum > Sulfurospirillum sp. The sequence goes on from NZ_DAIRVK010000001.1 coordinate 773,236, forward strand.
TTGGTTTATTTGCCAAAAGTTCTTTCAAAAACACCGCTTCAAGAGTTTTGGATACACCTTACCAATCGTTGCAATCTCAGTTGTACGCACTGCCTTTTTAGCTCTTCTCCGATGGAAAAAGACACGCTTAGTTTTGAAAAAATCGTTTCGCATGTCAATGAAGCCTATACACTGGGCTGTCGGCTTTTTATTATCAGCGGGGGTGAGCCGTTGGTGCATTCTGAACTGCTTGCGTTGGTGGAAGACATTTTACGTTATGAGGGAAGCGAAGTTGTTATACTGACCAACGGTGTATTGCTTGAAAAAGTCTTTGCAGGTAAAAGCTTCTCAAAAGAGCGATTGCACTTTCAAATCAGCCTTGATGGTCTGCCAAAAGAGCACGATACTCTGCGTGGCAAAGGAAGTTTTGCGAAGCTTGAAAGTAACATCGTTTGGCTTCAAAAAGAGGGCTACCGTTTTTCACTTTCGGTCTGTTTGCACCCTTTGAACATACTCAGTTTAGATGCCATAACGTTGTTGGTACGTGAGCTTGGAGCATCGCATTTACATTTTTTATGGTACTTTTCTCGTGGTCGTGGCGAAACCGAGGGTGGGATTTCCAATGAAATTCTTTTTGATACATTGATCAAAGCGTATGAAACAGCACAAAAATTAGGTCTTGTTATCGACAATTTTGAAGCGCTAAAAACACAAATCTTCGCTCCAAAAGGCACCGTACACGATGGTTCAAGTTCGGGTAGAAACTCGCTTGCCTTAGGCTTTGATGGGCACTTTTACCCCAGTGCGGCAATGGTCGGTGAGGGTGAGCTTTTGATGGAAGGTGAAAGCATCGCTGAGGCGCTTGAAAGCCCTGTAGCTCGGGCTATTGCGTCACAGTCCGTTACATCGCTCAGCTCTCCACTGCGTTTTTTACTTGGAGGTGGCGACTTAGACCACAGTTTTGCCCATGCGAAAACCTTTATGGGCGATGATCCGTATGAACCACTTTTAGAAAAGCTTGCCCTATGGCTGATAACACAAGAGGCAAAGCGTTTTGAGTCTTTACCTCTACAACCCGCTTTATGCCTTGAAATGGGTGACATCTTGCAGAGTTGTGGCGCCAATGAGGGCGTGGCGCATACCCATGCCAACTGCTTGCTTGCCACGGGTGAGAGCGAGTCGTTGCGCCTTGTGAAAGCCTTTTACCATGACGCGGCATTAGAAGACAAGGAAAGCATCCTCAATCCTGCATGTTACGAAGAGCAGTATCTTTCGCACATTCCTACGCATTTGCGTTTTCGCGGGTATGGCTGTGGAAGTCCTATCTTAGATGCAAACCTAAAGCAGGGCGAATGGATGCTAGACCTTGGTTCTGGCAGAGGCATTGAGTGTTTTATCGCTTCCAAATTGGTAGGGAAAAGTGGACGTGTCGTGGGGGTCGATATGTTAGACTCCATGCTTGCCATCGCACGAAGTGGGGCGGAAGAGGTTGCACACGGTTTGGGTTACACCAACCTCTCTTTTACCAAAGGCTATCTTGAAACCTTACCGTTTGAAGCAGAGCATTTTGATGTCATCACCTCCAACTGTGTGCTCAACCTTTCCAGTCACAAGCGCAAACTTTTCTCTGAAATCTTTCGAGTCCTTAAAAAAGGTGGAAGGCTTGTCGTGTCAGATGTCATCTGCGATGAAGAGGCAAGTGCTATTATTCGCAACGATGCGAAACTGAGCGGTGAATGCATTGGTGGAGCACTTACACAAGCCCATCTTTTAGGGCTACTTCGTGAGAGTGGTTTTGAAAATGTTGAGCTTTTGAAGCGCTTTTTTTACCGTGAAGTGCAAGGACATTCTTTTTACTCGCTCACTTTTGTCGCACGCAAACCAGAGAGCCAAAAGCAGGTTGATGTCATCTATAAAGGTGTGGGTGAAAGCCTTACTTTGGAAAATGGCATCGTTCTTTTTAAAGGGGTAAAAACACGCATTGACGAGGCTTTGGCAAAATTATTAGAGCGTGAGGTGTTTCTCTTGGATGAGAATGGCGCTGTGCGCAATCAAGAAGGGCAGAGTTGTTGCTGCGCCACGCCTCCTGAATCCAAGTCAAACCTTTTGCTCAGCCCCAAACCAACGGCAAAAGTCACCTTTAGTCTCTCCCCTCCAAAGCAGAGCCATAACTGCATGGTCTGCACATCAGAGCTTGTTTATGGCGCAACTGCGAATGAAGTAGCGTGCTATTACTGCGGAAATATAAGCCACCATAGTGTTACATGTAAAGAGGGTCATTATGTCTGCGATGCGTGTCATGCCAAAGAAGCTTTAGCGGTTATAGAACACATTTGCAAAACATCCAAAGAGCGCGATATGCTCAAACTTTTCAGGCAGATCCGAGAACACCCCAGCATCCCAAAACACGGGCCAGAACATCATGCGATGGTACCTGCCATCATCGTAACCGCCTATAAAAACAGTGGTGGAAAACTTCCCGAAAATGCACTTAAAACAGCACTTTTACGAGGTGCAAGTATGATGGGTGGCGCATGTGGATTTTTAGGAATTTGTGGTGCGGCAAGCGGTGTTGGCATCGGTTTTGCTATTGTATTAGAGTCTTCACCCGTGGCGAAAAAAGCACGTTCTACGGCTCAAAAAGTAACGCACGCTGTACTGGGGAAAATCGCTGAGTACGAAGCGGCACGGTGTTGTCACAGAGAAGTGTGGACAGCGCTTAACATCGCTTCATCATTGTCTGAAGAGTTTTTGCCTGTAAAGCTTTTGGCATTGATGGAAACGAAATGCGATCAGAAGAAATTTAACCAGTATTGCTATGGGAAAGAGTGTCCGATATTTTAAATTAGTTTTAGAATAAGAAAAATAAAAAATTACACAAAAGGTTTTGAATGAAGAAAATTTTTTTTATAAAAATGATGTGTTTAATTGTAATTGCATTTACTGTACAAGCATGTGTACCTATGATGGTTGCAAATAAACTTCTTAATGCACCTGTTTTTTCAGATGAAGATTTGAAAAAACGACCTAATATAGGTATTGTAAGTTTGGAGCTTGATAAAAATGCATCCATTGAAATGGTTCAGATTAAAAATCAATATGAACTGCAGACTATCAATAAATTAAGTCAATATACCAATGTTAAAAAAATAGATAATTTTGAGTCAAAGGGAACTATTTTTCAAAGAGAAGTTGATAAGTTAGATTTACTTAAACAACCAAAATTAACACAAGAGATCATTGTCGAGTTCATGCTTGAGGCAAGTAGAAAGACAGAAAAACTTTATGATAAGCAAATATACAATGCTATGAAAGAACATAATTTAGAGTGCATCGTTGAGCTTGGCTCAGATATTACTATAGCTCTTTCATCTCAAAGAGTAGAGTTTGGTAGTAAAACAGACATATATACACTCAATGGTGAAAAAATTGTTAAAGACAGTGAGAAGAAGGTTCGTGCAGAAATTCTTTGGCAACGTGAAAAAATTGACTCAGATGCACATTGGTCAGTGCCAATCGCTAAAAGAACATCGGAAGATAATGAAAAACTTAAAGCAAAAATCTTTCCTATGATAGACAAACAAGTTGATTTAATTGCAAAAGTTTTATTTGGAAATCGTTAAATACATAAAATTCTTAAAGATAGGATAACTATACAATGATGAGGTAGTTTAAACTGCCTCATTTTAATTACATATTTAAAACAATATATCTTTCTGTTGGACAGGCTACTTTAATACATCCCTAAACTAAATGCTCCAAAATAATCCCCGCAAATAAAAGCAGTGAAAAGAGAGAGTGTTGAGAGTTGTGGCGTTGCTTGCACAACGGGGTAATTCATTTGCTTTAAAAGCGTATTGCAGCATTTTGCAAGAACTTTATTCGATATAATAGCTTATAAAATTTAGCCTTAAAGCTTTCAAGGAACTGTATGCAAAATAGTCAAATACCTAGCGTTACAGACGTTCCCTTTTGGAGCGACAAATACTTTTCTAACACCAAAACCATCGTTGAACATTTTGGCGACAAAGCGGTCACCTACGCCTTCTTTTTGCGTCGTCCCGTCCTCTCCGCTCATCGTTTAGCGGTTGAATGGATACAAACACAAGCCCTACATCGAGGCATTAGCGTCACCATCGAAACAACACATGAAGAGGGCGAATGGGTTGGTGCAGGTGAGCCTTTGCTGTACCTTAGTGGCTCGTTTGCGCTTTTGGTGGAACTCGAAACGCTCATTTTACAAAAGTTAGGCTCGGCGTGCATCGCCGCGTATAACGCGTATCAGATGTGTGAAACACTACCTCAGGTCTCTTTTTTAGCCATGGATGCGCGCCACTGTGCAGGTACAGAGATGGCAGAGATGATGGCATATGGCGCATCGGTTGGCTCACGTGCCGCGCAACGCAAACTAAAAGCTACAGGTTTTATAGGCAATGCAACCGATGCGACAGCGCATTTTTTTGGACGTGAAAAAGGCTTAGGCACAGTTCCTCATGCCCTCATTGGGTACGCAGGCTCAACACTTAAAGCAGCTCAAATGTTCCATGAATGTTTCCCCGAAGAAAATCTCCCTATACTAGCGGATTATTTTGGTCGTGAAATCACCGATACTTTGGAAGTCTGTCACGCATTTGCTACCTTAGCCCATGAAGGAAAAGTTGGTGTGCGCCTCGATACGCACGGTGGACGTTTTTTAGAGGGGCTCGATACACAAAAAAGCTATCAAGTTTTAGAACGCCACACCCCTGATGCGTTGCGCGAATACCGCACGGAAGCCGAACTCCACGACCTTATCGGCATGGGTGTTTCAGCCGCGGCTATATGGAGCATGAGAGAGACTTTGGATAACGCAGGATTTCACAAAGTGCGCATCATCGCCTCTTCGGGTTTTACCCCACAAAAATGCCACGCTATGGCATGTGCCAAAGCCCCCATCGACATTATCGGCACGGGTTCATTTTTACCCGAAAAATGGAGTGAAACCTGCGCCACAGCCGACATCATCGCTTACGATGGTGTACCGATGGTGAAAGTCGGACGGGAATTTTTGCTGAAAAAAGGGTAATATAGATGGTAAAAGTTAAAAATTTAGTCTTGAGCGCATTTCTCTCAAAGAAAAACTGTGTTCTTGTCTTATGTTAGCACTTTCACACGCATCAATAGCATGGTCTATACTGTTTTTAGATGTTCTAATACTTCTCTCTCCATGCTCATTTTTCCTTCTTTAATGATATTTTTTGTATCATGTAATAGACTTACAAGGTAAGGAAAAAAGGAAATAATAATGACCGTCAAAGATGTTGCTGGCTATATGCTAGAAGAAATAAAGAAAAATGGCTCTTTACCTCAAGTGGGGCTTGCGGATATCATAAAAGAAAAATTTGGGAACGAATTTGTTTTTGAAACGACCCATAAAACGTTTGTGATTGATCGAAAAGTGTTACGAGAATTCAATAAAATAAAAGGCGATGACATTGTTTGGGACAAATACAGATGTTGTTGGTGTTAATGTGCATAAAGGGGAGCGGTGATTATTTTAGACTTTGAAACAAACTCTGCCAATACCCACGATGTAATCGAAGTAGCCGCCTTTCGTGTTCAGAAAATCAAGAACGAATATACCGTGGTTGATACCTTCCATCGGTACTATTTCTCAGCATATGAGCTCAATCCTCATGCCCTAGCAGTGCATAAACTTTCCCCCGATAGGCTTAAACGATTGCGAAAAGATGCTACGTATGAAGCGTACTTTGAAGATGATGTGGACTTTGTCGCGTTTTGTCACAATGCTACAACACTTGTAGCGCATAATATAGCCTTTGAATTACGACATATCGGCTCGTTGGTCTGTTTTGAAAAGCATTTTTGCACAATGAAAGAGAATAAAAAAATTGTCAGAGCGACCAATGTTAGGGGTGCTATCAAAAATCCAAAACTGATTGAGACGTGTCAGTATTATCAGATAGACTTTGATGAAGAGCAGTATCATAACGCTCTTTATGACGTTACGAAGACTTTGGAAATTTTAAATAAAATGCAGAGCAATACGCTTAACGATTAGCACACTCACTAGGTGCTAGGTGTAAAAAAAGAAGAACCCTTTTTAAAGGAATTCTTCTTTGTACATAAACCGCTTTTTCTGTCTCGAGAGACAAAATGAGTATGCAAGCGTGTTAAAACTTGCCTTTTTCTTTGAGCTTTTTATACCACGCATTGTGAAGGAACTTAACTTCCTCTTCTTCAACATAACCCGTGATGATGCTGTGAATTGCACCTTTAATCGCAACCGCTGCCATATAAATATGTGTAAAGAACACCGCTACTAAAATAAAGCCCATAACGTTATGAACAATAGCAGAAGCGCGTAACATATCAATGTGACTAAGCCCCGTAAGGTTATGCAACATCTCAATCTTGAAATCTAAGAAAAACATCATTGCGCCACTTAGGATCATCACTAAGCCACCAAGAACACAAACCCAATACCACATTTTTTGACCTGCGTTAAATTGGGTTGCATTGATAATGCGTTTTTCCTTAGAAAGGTAACCGCCCAAGATCATGAACCATTTGATATCTTCAAGATTGAAAATAGCCTCTTTAATCCACATAAGCGCCATAGGAATAATGACAATAGCAAAAGGAATCGTAAAAATACCATGAAGGTTTTTTGCCATTCTTACCAATGTTCCACCACCAAAAAAGTCACCAAAAACGATGATAAATCCTGTAGGGATAATCACCATAAAGCTTACCGCTGCTACTTGATGAATCGTTCTATGGAATAGGTTAAAGGCATAATGCTTATTATGGCTGTGTGGAAATACTTTTTGTCCTACAATTTTATAGTGTAAGAAAAAGACTGATGGCACACCCACTAAAACGCCTAAAAAGACCCATGCAAAGTATTTGCTCTGCAATAAAGTAAACCAAGCGCCCAATTTAAGCGTCTCTTCTTGTCCGTATCCTAAAATATTTTGAATGCGCATTTCACCCCAGATTTGGCTATCGGTAGCACCAAATGCCACCGTAGCTAAACCTAGAAGCGCAATGAGTGCGTAAACATACTTTCTCATTGCTATTCCTTTCATTGGTTTTTATAGGCTTTATCCCATCCATAAGATGAGCTCATACCTTTTCCGCCACGAGCTGCAACACGCGCTCTGATGACATTGGACACAGATTCTGCATCGCCTACAAGAAGTGCTTTAGTGGAACACATCGCCGCACATACGGGTACTTTGCCCTCAGCGATTCGATTTTGACCGTAAAGCTCAAACTCGTGGTGTGAATTGGTCGCTAAAGGACCACCTGCGCACATGGTACATTTATCCATTGTTCCTTTTGAGCCAAAAAGTCCCTCTCTTGGGAATTGTGGCGCACCAAAAGGGCACGCATACAAGCAGTATCCACAACCGATACATTTGTTTTTATCGTGAAGCACAACACCGTCTTCTCTGATGTAAAAACAATCCACAGGGCACACTTGTTGGCATGGAGCATCGGTACAATGCATACATGCGATCGAAGTCGAAACTTCTTTACCCGGAATACCCTCATGAATCGTAATCACTTTTCTTCGTGCAATTCCAGCTGGCAGTTCATGTGCTTCAGCACACGCAATGCTACAACCATCACACTCGATACATCTGCTCTCATCGCAGTAAAATTTCATTCTAGCGTTTTCCATCATTCACCTCCTACGCTTTCTCAACGCGGCATAAACCCGCTTTAGATGCAGGTATCTGCGTAATGATGTCATAACCATAACTTACGACCGTATTGGCACATTCACCGCTTGCATACGGTTTTGTTCCTGCTGGGAAATTGCCCGTCATGTCAACACCTTGCATAAAGCCACCGAAGTGGAACGGTAAGAAGACCATATTGGGTTGAACCGAATACGAGTACTTTGCTTTCACTTTGATCTTTGTGCCAGCAGGTGAGTGAACCCACATCATGTGACCGTTTTTAATGCCCTGTTTACTGGCTAAGTCCGGATGAATATCACAGAACATTTCAGGCGTTAGCGCACAAATGTATTTTGATGCTCTGTTCTCTAAACCTGCACCCATCATAGTGACCAAACGACCTGTTGTCATGACGATTGGGAACTCTTTGGTATAGTCTTTCTCTTTTTGGATAGACGCATACTTGGTTGTTACACGGAAATGGTTTGCTTTATCGGCATACGTTGGGTATTTGGCAACCAAATCAGGACGTGGTGAATAAAGCGGCTCACGGTGAAGAGGAATGCGATCTGGGAATGTCCATACAACGGCACGCGCTTTTGCGTTACCATATGGCGTCAAGCCAGCTTCAAGTGCTAAATCAACCAATTTACCGCTCGTACATGTTTTCCAGTTTGCACCACAGAGGTCTTTTTCTGCATCGCTTAGTTTTCTACCGATAAGTGATTCGATATTTTCTTTGGTAATTTCAGGGTATCCGCCATCGACTTTTGAACCAATAGGCGCAGAACCTTTACCCGAAAGTAGGCTTACGCCATCTTTTTCCAAACCGAAGTTATTTCTAAAGCCCATACCGCCTTCACTGACTGGAACATCAACATTGTAAAGGTTTGGTGTACCGCCATGTTTAACGCTCCAACAAGGCCAAGGAAGACCGTAATACTCGCCCTTCATCTCGCCTTTACCAGCACCCGTGATCTCATCAAACATATGCCAGTTATCGGTATGTTTTTGAATTCTCTCAGGTGTCCAGCCCATCATACCGATGGTTCTAAGGGTGCGAGAAATCTCAATGGTCGCATCTTCAGGCCATTGGAAGGTTTTTTTATCCGGTGTCATTTCAAGATAACCATCACTTTTAAGGTGCATCATCATCGAGCGGGTATACTCTTCATAGAAACCTAATCGCTTGGCAAGTTCAAACATAATTTCTTGATCGGGCTTGCTCTCATACAGAGGCTCGACCACTTTATAACGCCATTGTGCACTTCTGTTGGTTGCAGAAACCGTACCACTGCTCTCAAATTGTGTCGCACTTGGCAAAATGAAAAGATTGTCTTTTCGATTGGTCAAAATAGCCGCTTCATTTACGAAAGGATCGGCAATAACCAAAAGCTCTAAATTATCAAGACCTTGTTGAATTTTGAGGTTTTGTGACGTTGAGGTAATACCACAACCCATAACGACAAGCGCTTTTAGATTTGTACCTGCATTTTCAATCGCATCTTCGCCTGGTTTGCCAGCAAGTACACCAGCCCACCATCTGGCTAAGGTAAAGCCTGGTTTGCCCATCCAATCGACATTTTTAAATTGTGATTTGATATAGTCGTACTCTACGCCCCACATACGTGCGTAGTATTTCCATGAGCCTTCAACCAGACCATAATAACCCGGGAGTGTGTCAGATAAACATCCCATATCGGTCGCACCTTGAACGTTGTCGTGACCTCTTAAAATGTTCGTACCGCCACCTGATTTACCCATGTAACCCAGTGCCATTTGAAGAATTGGAGCAATACGTGTATTGCCAGTACCCACGGTGTGCTGAGTAAGACCCATTGCCCATAGCAGTGTACCCGGAGAGTTTTTCGCGTAAATGGTTGTAATTTCGATTAAAGTTTCAGCTGAAACGCCTGTGACATCCGCAACAATTTCCGGTGTCCATTTAGCAGCTTCTGCTCGGATCTCATCCATACCGTAAACACGGTCATCGATGTATTTTTTATCTTCCCAACCATTTTTGAAAATGATGTTAAGCATACCGTATACAAACGGAATGTCAGTTCCTGGGCGAATTTGTGCAAAGTAGTCTGCTTTTGCGGCACTTTTGGTGAAGCGTGGATCGATAACGATGATTTTTGCGTTATTGCGTTCTTTTGCTTTTAGTATATGACCAAAACCTACAGGGTGGTTAACCGCAGGGTTACAACCGATAATAAAGATAGATTTTGCATTTTGGATGTCTCCAAACGAGTTTGTCATAGACCCATATCCTAATGTATTCGCCACACCGGCGACTGAGGAGCTGTGTCAGATTCTAGCTTGGTGATCTATATTGTTTGTTCCAAAAAACGCGGCAAACTTTCTAAAGTAGTATGCTTGCTCATTGCTCATTTTTGCTGAGCCTAAGAATTGAGCTGCATCAGGACCATCTTTTTTCTTAATTTCTGCTAGTTTTGTTGCAATGCGATTAAAGGCTTCATCCCAAGAGAGACGTTTCCATTGACCGTTTACTTTTTCCATTGGGTACTTAAGACGTACTTCTGATCTGACCATATCGATCATATCTGCACCCTTACAGCAGTGTCCTCCAAGGCTAATTGGGTGGTCTTGAGCAACTTCTTGACGAACCCATACACCGTTGTGAACTTCTGCGATCACACCACACCCAACTGAACATGATGTACAGATGGTTTTTACTTTCTTACTTCCAGGAAATGGGTTTTTAACCTCTTCCTCTGTTGCGGCTCTTGTCACATTCTCACTAGCAAAGCCCGAAGTGGCGCCAAATGCACCAGCAACTGCTGCCATTTTGAGAAAAGACCTACGACCTACGGTCGTTGTTAGAGCACGCGCTGTTGTACTTTCCATACGCGATATCCCCTCTTTGAATTACATAGCAGATTTATAATAATCTTCCCATGCCTGTGTTTTAGTATAGGTCATCTCTTTTTTAGGAGACTTTCCTTTTACAACGCCGTTTGTACTCTTAGAAGAACTTGCGTGTACGCCAACAACACCCACTGTCGCGACAGCACTCACAAGAGCAGCTTTTTTAACAAAGCCACGTCTACTCTCATTCATATAGCACCTCCTTAAAAATTTCAATCGCTTAACCATTAAGTGATTGCTACAAAACATACCCTTTTCTGTGGCAATCACTTGCATGATAATCAATAATAAATTTATACCAATAGAGTCTTATTGAGTCGCATGATGCAGAAAAACAAATAGCAGACTGGTGAAAAAATTCTCTTCAAAAGAACAATTTTTATCACATTTTTTAGACTAATCTTTATAAACACATAAGACTACAAAATTTAAATTTAAATTAATATAAAGTCATAAAATGTCACACAAAGTGAGTAATATTGGCATGTTATATTAATGGTAAATTCAGTTTCGAAGAGGTTTTTATTGTGCAAATTCAGCATATTTATTATGCAAAATTAGCATATTTGTGGGGTGAAAAACATGCTTTTTTCTTAGATGAACTGAGAGAGAAGAGGGCAAGAAATTTAGAAAGAAGTCTATGTTTTTCACCTATTAAAAGATTGAAAATTCTTCTTTAGTGTACAAAAAGAGAAATGACCATTTGAGTTACTTTAAAGTAAACGAAAAGGCAGTTTCAACTGCCTTAGCATGAGCACGTAGAAAAGTGCCTATGAGATGAAGATCGTTTGCGCTGAAAGTCAAACTAACAACACAACGAATTATGCATCTAAAACGATACATCCTTCTGTTGGACAAGCTTCCATACATGCAGGTGATGCATGATGACCTACACATTCAACACATTTGTCTGCATACACATAATACACATCAGCCCCTGTTGGGTTATCGCTATCATCTACAATAGCCTCCACAGGACACTCATCAATACAGGCTCCACATGCGATACAAATATCTGTAATCTTTACTGCCATAACATCCCCTTAGTTGGTGTTTTTTTGTAAAAGATATCAAAACCTTTTATCGGAAAAATTTTATAATAAGTTCATAGCGTGAAAATAGCTTTGCAAAACGGCAAAAGTGGGTCGTCAATTTATTGCAAGTTCAATTGGTTAATAGCTCTGATTCACGTATGATTAAAGAAGCGTTCCAAGCAGCAGTTCTTATGAACACAGATGCGACGACGTTCGATAATTTCCATGTTGAAGGTGGCATAATTATATACCAAGGGCGTATTGGCTTTAGTGAACTAGTACAGTACCGTATCGAGTGACTAATCTGTTCTTCAGGAGCAGAAAATGGACTGCTCCACTGATCAAAGGTGCTTGATGCAACGTCTGGTGAAAATACAGATGCCTACAAAGTCGAAGTGGGCTATGACTTCTCAAAAGTGGGTGTTACAGGACTTAAAGCTTTAGGTAAATATGTCAAAATCAATCAAGATACACATAATACACATACTGCTGGCGCTTTAGTAACAGTATTGAATAGTGTAAGTGTTGATACAGAGTCTACGTATTTAGAAGCACAAGTTTCTTACGACCTTCCATCTGTTAAAGGTTTAACACTCTCTTTAGAGTATGAAGATGGTAAAGTAGAAACAGCATCTACAAAAAATACAAGTGAAATGAGATTTAGAGCGAACTACAAATTCTAATTTGTATAGGTTTTAATCTTTTCTAACGCTTCCTTTTAAACCAGTGACAAAGATGCCACTGGTTCTTCTTGTAACTGCTTAATCTTTATATTTTCCTAAATTGCTTTAATGATTGCTTTAATATTTTGATAGAATTATCAATAGACTTAGCTTTACATGTAAAAGTTGAAAAATTAGTCCTGACCTCTATACTCGGAGATTACATTGAAAAAATTGAATGCGTTTGTTCTTATGCCCTTTGCTGAAGAATTTAAAGATGTTTATAAACATCTAATTTTTGAAGAATTAGAACGTGCTGGGTATATTGTTATAAGAGCAGATGATATAAAAAGCCAAAACAATATAATGAGTGATGTTGTTAAAGGGATTATAACAAGTGATTTGATTATTGCCGATCTCACTGGTTCAAATCCAAATGTTTATTATGAATTAGGTATTGCACATGCTCTCGATAAAAAAGTTATTTTGATAACGCAAGCAATAAATGAACTTCCTTTCGATTTACGCTCATATAGAGTGGTTGGATATGGCCTAAATTTCGTAAAAATGGCTAAAGCAAAAAAAGAGTTATTTGAATTTGCTACTGAAGCATTTAAAAGTAACCTTCCTTTTGGTAATCCTGTAAAAGATTTTGGAAATATTAATCGTCAATCAAATGAACTATCAATAACATCAAATGAGGTTATGCCTGAAAATCTTGATGGTGAAATGGGTTTACTTGACCATAGGGTTAATCTTGAAGATGGATTTGCAGATTTAAGTAAGATTATTGCAGAAGTTGGATTCAAATTATCTGATGAGGTAACTCCAGAAATTGAGAAAACTACAAAAAAAATAACTTCAGGTAATTATACAACGAAACAAAAACGAGATATTGTGAGAGAATTATCAACACACTTGGAAAAATATAGTTCATTCATAAAACCTAATAATGAAAAATATAGATATCTACTTAAAAATGTTGAAAATAGCCTTGAGTATATGCTTAGTGGTAATATAGAGGTTGAAGGTGATGCAAAAGTACAGTTAGAAGAATTTCTTGATGCCTTAGCAGAGGTAGAAAAATCTGCTTTGCAGGGTCGCCAAGGATTTATATCTCTTATTGATACGATGGGTAGTTTACCAAAAATTGAACAAAGCTTTGATAGAGCAAACGTATTTATGGTATCTGAACTCAAGGACTTTGTTGAAAATATTGATCAAACAATTTCTGTAATTGCTATAGGTAGCCAGCTTGGAAGAGCATTCATTAATAAATTATAGAGATAAGATTAAAGAGATAGTATTTTCTCTGTCCTAAACCCATACAAATCAATCAATCGCATTTTACATGTAAACCCAAAATCCCCACAAAATTAAATTTATAAAACTAAAGTATTGACTTAAGTCATAGATTGGATTTTTGCTAAGTGATAGAATGACCTCGTAACTCAAATCAGGAGGTATCAATATGTCGCTTTCAAGAAGAGACTTTCTAAAAACAACTGCCGCTGCGAGCGCTGCTGCTGCTGTGGGTATTAGCGTACCTGCCGAGCTAAAAGCTGCGGGTGAGCAAGCAGAAGCCGGTTGGCGTTGGGACAAATCCGTTTGCCGTTTCTGTGGTACCGGTTGTGGTATTATGGTTGCGACCAAAGAGGGTAAAATTGTCGCAGTCAAAGGTGATCCAGCAGCTCCAGTAAATCGTGGACTTAACTGTATCAAGGGCTATTTCAATGCCAAAATTATGTACGGTGCTGACCGTCTCAAAGAACCACTTTTACGTATGAACGACAAAGGTGAGTTTGACAAAAAAGGTCAATTCAAACCTGTTTCATGGAAACGTGCGTTTGATGAGATGGAAAAACACATGAAAGCTGCGATGAAAGCGGGTGGTCCTGAAGCCATTGGTGTCTTTGGTTCAGGTCAATACACCATTCATGAAGGCTATGTTGCATCTAAGCTTATGAAAGCAGGTTTTAGATCGAATGCAATCGATCCAAATGCACGTCATTGTATGGCTTCAGCGGTTGCTGGCTTTATGCAAACGTTTGGTATCGATGAGCCATCAGGCTGTTACGATGACATCGAACTCACTGACACGATTGTGACATGGGGCGCGAACATGGCTGAGATGCACCCAATTTTGTGGTCACGCGTCAGTGATCGTAAACTCTCCAATGCGAATGTAAAAGTGGTTAACCTTTCAACCTACACGCACAGAAGTTCTGACCTTGCGGATACTGAGATTATCTTCTCTCCAAGTACGGATCTTGCGATTTGGAACTACATCGCTCGTGAGATTGTTTACAATCACCCAGAAGCAATTGATTGGGATTTTGTTAAGAAAAACACCATCTTTGCAACAGGTTTTGCAAACATCGGTTACGGTATGAGAACCGAAGCAGATGCTCGTAAAAATGGCTACTCTGAAAAAGAAATCGAAATTATCAAAAAAGAAGATGCAAAAGTTATTTCTGAGAAAGAAGCTCCAGGTCTTGCACACTTAGGTGTTAAAGCGGGCGATACCATGAAAATGGACAAAGCTGCAGCTGCAGGCGTTCACTGGGAAATTTCTTTTGAAGATTTCAAAAAAGGACTTGCTCCTTATACACTTGACTATGTTGCGAAAATTGCAAAAGGTAATCCAGATGAGAGCCTTGCAGATTTCAAAGCAAAACTTCAAACACTTGCAAACCTTTACATCGAAAAAAGTAGAAAAGTAGTCAGTTTCTGGACAATGGGTATGAACCAACACCAACGCGGTACGTGGGTCAATGAACAAGCGTACATGGTGCACTTCCTTCTTGGCAAACAAGCAAAACCAGGTGATGGCGCGTTCTCTCTAACAGGACAACCAAGTGCATGTGGAACGGCTCGTGAAGTGGGAACATTCACACACAGACTTCCAGCCGACATGGACGTTTCTATTCCTAAACACAGAGAAGTAACTGAAAAAGTTTGGAAACTACCTGCGGGCACACTAAACCCAATGGGTTACCAACATATTATGGCTATCCACAGACAAATCGAGAGTGGAAAAATTAAATTTGCATGGGTTAACGTCTGTAATCCATACCAAGATACAGCCAATGCTGAACACTGGATCAAAGCAGCACGTAAAGAGGGTAACTTCATCGTCTGTTCAGATGCGTATCCTGGAATTTCAGCTAAAGTTTCTGACCTTATCTTGCCTTCAGCAATGATTTATGAGAAATGGGGCGGTTACGGTAATGCAGAGCGTCGTACACAACAATGGAAACAACAAGTTCTCCCAGTAGGTGACGCAATGAGCGATACATGGCAATGGGTTGAGCTTTCAAAACGCTTTACCATCGCTGATGTATGGGGCGAGCAACCGATTAAAGATGGTAAATTACCAAACGTTATCGAAGCGGCGAAAGCTATGGGTTATAAAGAGACCGATACCCTTTACGATGTTCTTTTTGCCAATGACTATTTTAAATCATTTAAAGCAAAAGACCCTATCGGTGAAGGTTTTGACAACACGGAAGTCTTTGGTGACAAACGTGGCGTTATGGGTAGTGATGGTAAAGAGTGGAAAGGCTATGGCTTCTTCTTACAAAAAGCAATTTGGGAAGAGTACCGCCAGTTTGGTACAGGTCATGGACATGACTTGGCTGACTTTGACACTTACCACAAAGTAAGAGGACTTAAATGGCCAGTTGTTGATGGTAAAGAGACACAATGGCGTTTTAATGCGAAGTACGATCCGTATGCTGCTAAAGCAAACAACGGTGAGTTCGCATTCTACGGTGATGCTGCAAAAGCACTCAAACGTGGCGATCTTTTAAAACCAACAACCGAAGAGACATTCTCTCTTAAAAATAAAGCGAAAATCTTCTTTAGACCTTACATGGATCCATGTGAAATGCCTGACGCTCAATATGACATGTGGTTAAGTACGGGTCGTGTGTTAGAGCACTGGCACAGTGGTACAATGACAATGCGTGTACCTGAGCTTTACCGTGCTGTTCCTGAGGCACTTTGTTATATGCACCCAGAAGATGCCAAAGTCAAAGGCTTTAAACAAGGTGAGCTTATCTGGATCGAGAGTCGTAGAGGTTCATGTAAAGCACGTGTTGAGACTCGTGGACGTAACAGAACACCAAGAGGTTTGGTGTATGTTCCTTGGTTTGATGAGAAAGTTTTCATCAACAAAGTGTGCCTAGATGCAACATGTCCGATCTCTAAACAGACAGACTATAAAAAATGTGCGGTTAAACTTTATAAAGCGTAATCAAAAACATGGAAAAAACAAATAAAATCGCAATCACGGAGCGCAGAAGATTTCTTACCTTGATAGCTCAAGGAAGTGGTCTTGCAGCACTTGGTGGTATGGTTTGGACAGGGTATTTGGAAGAGGCAAAATCAGCTCCGCTGATTTTAAGACCTCCTGGGGCAGTTGCTGAGATTGACTTTATGCGTTTGTGTATTAAGTGTGGACAGTGTGTTGAAGCCTGTCCGTACCACACATTGCATTTAGCCAAACCGGGTGACACTAAGCCTATGGGAACGCCTTTTTTCAACCCACGAGAGGTACCGTGTTATATGTGCACCGACATTCCGTGTGTGCCTGTATGTCCTACAGGAGCACTGGATGCGAAGAGTGTCTCTAAAATCACTGAGGGTGTCAAAGAGTTTGACATCACCAAAGCACGTATGGGACTTGCCGTCGTTGATGTTGAGTCGTGCATCGCATTTTGGGGTATTCAGTGTGACGCATGTTACCGAGCATGTCCAATCATGGATAGTGCGATAAAGTTAGAGTATAGACGAAATGAGCGAACGGGCAAACATGCTTACTTGACCCCTATCGTTAACAGCCTTACCTGTACGGGATGTGGTTTGTGCGAGAGGGCGTGTGTCACCGAAAAAGCAGCGATTCATGTGTTGCCTTTGGACATTGCCAAAGGGGCTATCGGGTCACACTACATCAAGGGCTGGGAGAAGGGCGATGAGAAGCGCTTAGAAAAAGCGAGCAGTGATGTCACGACACATACCAAACGTAGCGAGAAATCTGCGACAGACTATCTCAACACGAATGAGGAGATGTTCAAATGAGAGAATGGATAAGAAGCCACCGTTTTATGATGGCACGACGTTTGTCTCAGTTGGGTATCCTTGGGTTGTATGTGAGTGCCAATGTGTACGGCTTTATGCTTTTAAGCGGTAACCTAAGCTCCTCTTTGGTCATGAAAAAGCTTCCTTTAGCCGATCCATTTGCACTTTTGCAAATGTTTTCAGCAGGGGCGCTTTTAGGACTGGATGTTCTTGTCGGTGGTGCTTTGGTTTTGCTTTTTTACATCGTTGTCGGTGGTCGTGCTTTTTGTTCATGGGTCTGCCCGCTTAACATTGTCACAGATGCAGCAACCTGGACACGCAGAGTTTTACTTTTGGATAAATCCATTGAGAAAAAGCTCTGGTTGAGCAAGAATGTAAGGTACTGGGTCTTAGCCCTTAGCCTCATCTTGTCGTTTATCACGGGTGTTGCAGCATTTGAGATGGTTAGTCCTATTGGGTTATTAAGCAGAGGCATCATCTTTGGTATGGGCATGAGCGTTGCTCCTATACTCTGTATTTATTTGTTTGATCTTTTTGCTGTAAAAAATGGCTGGTGCGGGCACATCTGTCCTTTAGGCGGGTTTTACTCCCTTGTTGGGCGCTTAAGTCTGGTACGTGTTAAACACAACCACACAAAATGTACTTTGTGCATGGCGTGTAAAGATATTTGTCCTGAGAAACAAGTCCTTGGCATTATTTCTAAACGTAGTGGTGCCATCGTTTCTGGAGAATGTACCAACTGCGGCAGGTGCGTTGAGGTGTGTGAGAGTGATGCACTCTCTTTTGGTGTGAGGAATTACATTAACACAAATGTAGGAGAAAAAGAATGATTAGTACAAAAACGTTAATAATGGGTTCTTTATTTAGTATTATTGTTGCCACAGGATGTGCTGTGACCCAATCGTACAATGAAGAAGAGTTGGGGCTTAGAAAGGTGGATCTCTACAGCGAAAAAACTGTTGTAGGAGAGCCAACATCATATTCTACCGTCTCTGCAGGTGAATCTAAAGTGATTCAAAGATCGTTTGAAAACGCACCTCCGTTGATTCCACATGACGTAGAGGGAATGCTGGATATGACGAAAGAGAGCAATGCATGTACGGGGTGTCACTTGCCTGAAGTTGCTGAGGCAGTGAAAGCGACTCCGATTCCAAAGTCACACTTTTTTGATATGAGAACTCAAAAAGTGTTGACGGAGATGAGTCAAGCTCGTTATAACTGTTCAGCATGTCATGTGCCTCAATCTGCGAACGAGCCTTTGGTTCAAAATAATTTTAAACCAGAGTATCGTGGCGAGAGTGAGAAAAGTCGCTCAAATCTTCTTGACAAACTCAATGAAGGCGTGAGATAACCATGACAAATGGCAGCAGAAGAGGGGTTCTTACCTCTCTTTTTGGTAAAAAAAGCGCACAAAAAATTCAAAATGAGTTGTGTGTTGTGCGCCCACCTTACCATCAAGTGGGGTATGAATTTTCTGAGATATGCGTTACATGTGAAGCGTCACCTTGCATAAACGCATGCGAAGAAAATATTATCTTCCTCGATGCTGCTCATACCCCTTGCTTAGACTTTACAAAACGAGGGTGTACGTTTTGTGACGCCTGTGCAAATGCGTGTCCTAGCAGTGTTTTAGACATTGCTTTCAAAAAAGAGATACCTGTAAAAGCTGAAATTGATATAATGACATGTATGGCATGGCACCAAAGCTTGTGCAACAGTTGTTTGGATGCGTGTGAACCTCGAGCCATTCTTTTTTTAGGGCTTTTTCGCCCCCATATAGAAATGGATGTGTGCAATGGCTGTGGCATGTGTGTCGGGATTTGTCCGAGCAGTGCTATTACTATCAAATGTGAGGAGAAAGCATGAAGTATTTTCTACTCTTAAGTGTTCTTACCAGTCTGCTTACGAGTGCAGAACTCAGTCCTCGCAGTGTCATTGAAGCAGCTGGAAACGTACAGCAAATAGCACTTTATGAGGGTAAAATTATTGCTGGAACCAGTGTGGGAACGCTTGAGATGTATAAACTAAGCGATGCCACAAAACTCTCTTCTACACAATTTCCTAAAATTAAAGACTTTACAGGCGATGAAGTTGCTCCCAAAATCTTCTCGGTCGATATGTTAGATAATACGCTTCTAGCGGTGGTTCAGGCCAGTAGTGGGGCACGTGAACTTTACCTTGTTGAAGAGGGAAAATCTAAAATACTTATTGACGCACATGCCAATCTGTTTATTTCTAAAGCAAAATTTGTTGACAAGAACCGCATTTTAGTCGCACTTTTGAGCAATGAACTTCTGTTGTGGGATATTAAAAATAAAAAAGAGATTTACCGCATTCAGCCTTCCTCTTCGCACTTTAGCGATTTTACTTTGAACGAGACGAAGAGTATGGTTGCTAGCTCGTGTGAGTCAGGCGAAATCACCATTTTTGATGCACAGAGTGGCAAAATCATCAAAGTGCTCAAAGGTGGCAATGTCGACAACGTCTACAAAGTTGACTTTAAAAAAGAGAAAGTGCTCTGTGCAGGACAAGACAGGCGAGGCATTGTTTATGACCTTAGCAATGGTGCGTATGAGCGTTTTGATGGCTCTTTTCTTATCTATGCAGGTGCGCTTAGCCCAAGCCTAAAATGGGGTGCATTTGCCTTTAATGAACAAAATGATATTGTCCTTTTTGATCTTGCAACTAAAAGTAAAGTTCATACGCTCAAAGGGCAAAAAAGTACGCTCAACACCATCGTTTTTGCAAGTGAGCGAGAGCTTGTAAGTGCAAGTGACGATCAATTTATTATGATTTGGAGACTCCCATGAATATATCAAGTATAGTGATACAAGCAAAGCCAGAATTCGTTGAAGGTATTATCGCGATTTGCGAGGCGAGCGATTTTTGTGACTACCATTTTCACGATGTGGAAAAGGGAAAAATTGTTGTAACCATCGAAGGTGAGAACATCGATGAAGAGATGTCTAAGATGAAAAAGATCGAGCAGATTCCTCACGTCATCTGCGCCGATATGATGATGGCGTACAGTGAAGATGAACTGGATGCTGAGAGAGCAAAACTAGAGTTATCAGAGGTCGTCCCTCCTATCTTAAATGATGAAAATATTGCGCTTAAAGACATCGTCTATAAAGGCGATTTGAAGAAAAAAATTCATTAAGGACTCCTCATGCAAACGACGTATCAAATGTTTGTAGAAACGTTTGTTCCTAGCGATGAACTCATCGTTTCACGTACCGATTTAAGTGGCAAAATAACCTATGCCAATGAAATGTTTGCTTTCATTTCAGGTTATGAAATCGACGAACTCATCGGCAAACCTCATAACATCGTACGTCATCCCGACATGCCTCACTCCATCTTTAAATCCCTCTGGGAAACTTTACAAAGAGGCGAAATGTGGAAAGGATATATCAAAAATCGTCGTAAAGATGGCGGTTATTACTGGGTGTATGCCGAAGTTTCGGGCGTTTACAAAGATGGCGTACTCATCGAGTACAAATCCTTACGTGCGCCTATGGAAGATGCCTTAAAAGTACAGATGCAACGTGAGTATGATGCGCTTAAAAATCACGAAGAAAACACGCAAAGAGTTGTCCTTTATTTGCAAAGTGATATTGTGCATAAAGTTGAGGCACTTGCACGTGAAAAAGCGTGTTCAAGCGATCAAATTATGAATGACATTTTAAACGACACACTCTTTTAATCAAACACAGTGTGTTGATTTTAACTTTTACGTAGTATAAAAGCCATGTTAAGATCGAAGTAATTTTCTGCTATGCTGTAGGATATTGTATTTTTATGTAACAATACCACGCTTCTTTTTGACAAACTAGATCACTAGGTGTGCTACCTTTCGTTAGATTCTAGCATTTGCTACTTTGCGCAATCGCATTGTTTTCATTAATCAAGGTGAATTTTATGCAGGCGATTGTTTACTCTCGTACTCTTTAATCAGACCCTATCGTCCTTTCAGTAAACGCATTTTACGTGAAAGATATTCGCCACTACATAGTATATTTTAAAGGAAATTTGTATGGAAACAGCACTTCATTTGGAGCAAAATCCAATTCATTCGCTCACATTAGTAAAAAAAGAGCTTCGTTACAAGAGTATGGCTCAAATGGTTGAGTATTTTAAAGAGAAAATAACCACTTATCCTATGGCACATTTTATAGCAGCTTTTGACCATTATACGAAGAAGAAAGCGCTTGATGGCATAATGATGAAAGGGCTTGAAAATGCTAAAAATATTGTTTTTTGTTTTAAAAATGCTATCCCAAGCACCACAATGGCAGCAGTACGCCAACTCAGCATCGGTATCTGTGAGTTTGAAGATCGCTTTGTGATAGAATTTTCAGATACCGCTAACGAGGCATTTTATGCTGAGATAGAAGTGTGGGCAAAAGAGTTGGTAGATTAGTCTACCAAAGTGCCGTGACCTCTTCATCTGTCATCCTTTATTTTTTATTGCATAATCTCTTGACTTTATTAACACCAATACCTAGCCATTTTTATTTATGATTTTATAATTAATAAAACTATATTCTTATAATTATATTTATTAAAAGTTATAATAAGGAGTCTCAATGGACGAAGTACTTGCGTGCGAAAATAGCAGAGTAAAATTTTTCCCCATCATGATGTATGCAATGGTCATGGGTATGTGTGGCTTAACGATGATGTACCAAAAGGCGGCATTATGGTTAGGGTTTAGCGAGATGATAGGAACAGTTTTAATGGTGCTGTCAACCACACTTTTTGCAGTAATTTCCTTCATCTATCTTGGAAAATACATCAAATACACACCTGTTGTGAAAAAAGAATTTTCTCATCCCATTAGGCTTAATTTTTTTGCAGCAATTTCCATTTCGATGTTAATGTTAGCGATTATTTACAAAGAGGTCAATGTCAATATTTCGGCTCTTTTTTGGTATGCAGGAACAGCCCTTCATTTCTACCTAACCATGCACACCATCTCTTTTTGGATCAATCACAATCAGGAGTTAGACCACTCAAATCCTGCATGGTTTATCCCTGTCGTTGGCAATGTCCTTGTTCCCGTTGGTGGCATTGGGTTTGCGAGCCAAGGCGTGCTCATGTACTTTTTTAGTTGTGGCATCTTTTTTTGGGTGATTCTCTTTGCCATTTTGCTCAATCGTATTATTTTTCATCATCAACTAGCGGTGAAGTTTATGCCCACACTTTTTATCCTCATCGCTCCTCCTGCGGTTGGCTTTATTGCGTATTATAAAATGTTTGGTGTAATCGATTTTTTCGCAACCATGCTCTTTAATCTAGCACTTTTCTTTACACTTTTGGTGGCTTTCATGTATAAAAATTTTGTCAAAATAAAATTTTTCATTTCATGGTGGGCATTTGTTTTCCCTCTGGCTGCTATGAGCATAAGCGCTATGCTGATGTACCATGAAAGCAAAGATGCGATGCTTTTAGCCCTCTCTTATGTGATGGTGGGTGTCACAACCGTGGTGATTTCTATTGTTCTTTACCAAACGGTCACGCATATGCTCAAAGGTGAAGTGTGTGTCCAAGAATAACCACCTATTTATAAGGAAAACTCTATGAAAAAAACACTATTTTTAGATCAGTATCCTATTCATTCGCTCACGTTGATGAAAGAAGACGCTCGCCATAAAACGATGGTTCAAATCGTTGACTACTTTAAAGAGAAGATCAATGCGCATCCCGTGGCGCAGTTTATCGCCATTTTTGATCACTATGCCCACACCAAATCCCTTAACGGTGAAATCATGGAAGGGTTAAAAGATGTTCAAAATGTTATTTTTTGTTTTGGAAGTGCCATACCGAATACCAAAATAGTTGCGGTACGACCAAGAAGCATTGGTATTTGCGAGTTTGAAGACCGTTTTGTGATTGAATTTATGGAAGCGCCTAAAGAGGAGATTCATGCGATTATGCAATTGTGGACGAAAGCTTTGGTAGATTAATCTACCAAAGTGCTGTAATTGCTTCGTTTGTTATTGTCTCATTTAAAAGCACAGGGATTCCTTTTGTAGAGAGAGTGCTTTTAAACCCTTGCCCAATATTTCCTGTAATAAACACATTCACCCGCTGCTTGACAAAAAGTTCACTTAAGACGGAAGAAGGCTTTGTCTGATTGATAAGCAGAGGGTTAGAAATTATCCGGTGCTCACAGATCTGATGGTTTTCAAGCGTGAAAAAATGAATGTATCTGCCTTTAGGGTTTAAAGCTGTGTAGGGCGAGGTTTCGCTTTCACTGCACAAGGCAACCGTATAACGCTCTTTCGAGCTTTCAAGATGCAAAGCATGACCTCCAAGTAGTGCTAAAGCTACTTTATTGCGTGCTGATTTAATGATGCGAGCAAATGTAGGGCGAGAAACCTCCATCTTTAGCGCAGCCTCTTCTTGATACAACTCCAATAAATCCATCAAATAAAGTGCTTCAACCTCTTCGGCTAAAAGGGAAATGGATTCTTCGTGCGAGGTACGTTCATATGGAACAAAATGGCTACAAGGTGGGCGAAACGAAATGGATCGTTTACTTTTGTGGCGTGCCATAATTGTCCTTTATATTTTAATGACACATTATAACATGATTTAAAATACTTGACATATGCTCACTATGAGAGTATCATTTTGGTCATATGTTCAAAATTATACTAAAGGATCGAAGATGGTTATTGTATTTCCAACGATGAAAGACGAAGGGCTTGGAGCAAAAAGAGGCGCACACTTTGGTAAAGCAACGTTTTACACAGCAGTGACTGTAGAAGAGGGTGTGGTAAAAGAGGTCAAAGTACATAAAAACCCTGGTCATGTAACGGGTGGATGTGCGAATGCTGTGGCAAACATACAAGCTTTAGGGGCTGATACGCTTGTGGTTTCGGGCATTGGTGGAGAGCCTTTGAAAAAGTTTTTGGCTGTTAATGTTGCTGTTTATTTTGATGACAAAAACGAAACAGTTGAAGATGCGTTAAGAGATTTTTTAGCGGGCAAAACGGTTAAGATTGACCCAAATCATACTTGCGCACATCATTAAGGCTGAAATACATCTACTTTTTCGCCTCAATAGTGATATTGGGGCGTTTCGTTTAATTAATATTAGCTATTACTTATTATAATAAGAAAAAAAGGTTATAAAAATGGACTGGTTTAGACAGATCATTTTTTTCTATCGCGATGGATTTAAACAGATGCGTGTTGGAAAACAGCTCTGGGCGATTATTGCCATTAAATTCTTCCTTTTTTTTGTTGTTTTAAAACTCTTTTTCTTCCCCAATATTCTTCATATACACTTTTCAAATGACACGCAAAGAGCAGAGTCTGTTCTTGAACATTTGATGCAAAAATAAAAGGCATTCCGATGGATCACACCCTTCTTGTTGAGTTATCACGCGCGCAATTTGCGCTCACTGCTTTGTATCACTGGCTTTTTGTTCCACTGACGTTGGGGCTTTCTTTCTTGATTGCTATCATGGAGAGTATCTATGTCAAGACGAAAAATCCTGAGTGGAAAAAATTAACTAAATTTTGGATGACACTCTTTGCAATCAATTTTGCGATAGGCCTAGCTACAGGCATTATACTTGAGTTTGAATTTGGTACGAATTGGTCGAATTATTCATGGATTGTAGGTGATCTTTTTGGCGCACCTTTAGCGATTGAGGGCATTATGGCGTTCTTCTTAGAATCGACCTTTTTTGCCGTGATGTTCTTTGGTTGGGAGAAGGTTTCACCTAAAATGCACCTGCTCTCTACGTGGCTTGTCGCGATTGGCTCAAACCTCTCAGCCCTTTGGATTCTTGTAGCGAACGGTTGGATGCAACACCCCGTGGGGATGGAGTTTAACCTTAAAAGTGCGAGGTTTGAGATGAAAAGCTTTGCAGATGTTCTGTTCAATCCCAACGCGGTTTCCAAATTTTTACACACGATTGGCAGTGGCTACGTGATGGGTTCCCTCTTTGTGGTAGGGGTAAGCAGTTGGTTTTTACTCAAGAATAGCCATAAACTTTTTGCCAAACGCAGCATCATCGTAGGTGCTTCTTTTGGATTTTTAGCATCAATCTTTTTGCTTGTCTCGGGTGATGAGTCCGCCCATCAAATAGCACAAAGTCAACCAACCAAACTTGCCGCCATGGAAGGGCTTTACGATGGTAAACATCGTGCAGGCATTGTGGCGATCGGGCAGTTAAACATGAACAAAAAGATTGGTGACACTCAAGATGAATTTATCTGGTCGATAGAAATTCCCTACGCACTCTCATTTTTAGGATTTCACAATATTAATGCGTTTGTTCCCGGCATTGATGACCTTGTACTTGGAAATGAAAAACTCTCCATTGAACCCGCTCAAAGCAAACTGGATAAAGGCAAAATTGCCCTAGGTGCTTTGCGTGACTATAAAGAGGCGCAACTTTTAAGCGATAGCCAACGAAAAGAAGATGCTTTAGCGCTTTTTCGGACCAACGAAGCTTATTTGGGGTACGGCTACTTAGATAAACCCGAAAAAATCATTCCACCTATTGCTTTGACTTTTTACAGCTTTCACATCATGGTGGGCTTAGGGAGTTGGTTTTTGGCACTCTTTTTCTTTGTACTCTACTTTAGTATGATCGGAAAGATTGAGACGAAAAAATTACTACTTTATGCCGGGCTTTTCTCGATTCCTTTGGGTTACATTGCAGGCGAAGCTGGTTGGATTGTCGCCGAAGTAGGCAGACAACCGTGGGCGATTCAAGGCATGCTTCCTGTGGGTATGGCAAGTTCGCACATTGATACGATCTCTGTCATGATTACATTAGGGCTTTTTGCGATTATCTTTACCGCACTTTTAATTGCGGAAGTGAAAATCATGCTTAAACAAATTACAATTGGACCTGAGGAGGCATAAGATGTTTGGAAGTTTATCTCTTTTAAGTCTACAACAGTACTGGTGGTTTTTGGTGAGCCTTATTGGGGCACTGTTTGTTTTTATTACCTTTGTGCAAGGTGGGCAGACGCTTTTGCATATCGTTGCTAAAGATGAACACCAACGCAACATGTTAGTTGCCTCTTTAGGGCGTAAATGGGAACTCTCCTTTACCGCACTGGTCCTTTTTGGCGGAGCTCTTTTTGCGGCATTTCCTCTGTTTTATGCGGTGAGCTTTGGCGGAGCGTATTATGTTTGGATGGCGATTTTGTTCTGTTTTATCATTCAAGCGGTTTCCTATGAGTACCGCGTGAAACCCAACAATTTTTTAGGCAAACGTACCTATGAAACCTTCTTATACATCAATGGAAGTGTGGGAATTATTTTAATCGGCATAGCGCTTGGAAGCCTGTTTACAGGAGGGAATTTTGTACGAGATACGATGAATTTCTCTGCTTGGACACTTCCTAGTTATGGGTTAGAAGCGGCACTTCATCCTTTCAATGTTGCTTTTGGACTGACTTTGTTCTTTTTAGCGCGTGTACAAGCGGAGCTTTATTTTATCAATAACATTAATGATGAAGATATTTTAATCAATACAAAACATCAACTTGTCAAAGATGCATTATTATTTCTAGGGTTTTTTGTGGCAGTCATTGTGATGCTTTTAGTGATGAGTGGTTTTGAGTACACAACCAATGGAGATGTCTCTATTGTAACGTTTAAATTTTTGAAAAACTTTTTAGCAACCCCTGTGTTGATAGTCACCTTTCTCAGCGGTACGCTCTTAGTTGTGTACGCCATCGTTAACACATTATTTAAACAAAGTAGACAAGGTGTTTTTCTGAGTGGACTTGGTACGATTTTAGTCGTGACAAGTCTTCTTTGTTTGTTAGGCTTTAACGCAACGCCTATTTATCCTTCGCTTTCACATTTAGCAAGCTCCTTGAGCATCGAAAACAGCTCCTCTTCACACTACACGCTTACCGCAATGAGTTATGTCTCATTGGGTGTTCCGTTTGTCCTTGGTTACATCTATTTTGTATGGCGAGCTATGGATAAAACAAAAATTACATCGGCTGAAATTGAAGCTGATTCACATCATTACTAGGAGTCATCATGGAAGTAATTAATTACACCTCAGGGGTTTTGTGGCTCTGTGTCTGGCCTATTACGATTTACGTCTCGTACTGCTTCATCATGCTCAATATTGACCATTTTGAAGCCTATTTGAAAGAGAAATAATCTGTATATGTAAAGCCTAACACCTATCTCCATAGAAGCGCTTTTGCGCGAGGATGTCAGTTTTTAAGACGATTTAAGGTAAACTTGAGCATTCAAAGTTAATTATAAAGGTCAATCTATGGGTTTAGGTGTCGGTATCGTAGGACTCCCCAATGTCGGAAAATCAACCACGTTTAATGCGCTCACTAAAGCGCAAAATGCAGAATCTGCAAACTATCCTTTTTGTACAATTGAGCCAAATAAGGCTGTCGTTCCAGTACCAGACCCTCGTCTTGAAGAGCTTGCCAAGATCGTCAATCCTGAGCGCATTCAGCACTCAACGGTGGACTTTGTGGACATCGCTGGTTTGGTTAAAGGTGCGAGTGCGGGTGAAGGTCTTGGCAATCAGTTTTTATCAAACATTCGTGAAGTAGAAGTCATTTTACACATGGTGCGTTGTTTTGAAGATGAGAACATCACCCACGTTGAAAACAGCATCAACCCGCTTCGTGACATCGAAATTATCGAGAGTGAGCTTATTTTTGCTGATGTTCAACAACTCGATAAAAAACTAGACCGTCTGAAACGTCAAGCCAAACTTGAAAAGGGTGCGCAAGCAATGGCTGAGATCGCCACGGAGCTTCGAGCACACCTTGATGACATCAAACCTGTTAGCACCTTTGCACGCCGTGAGGATGAAAACTTCCAAGCACTTGATAAAGAGCTACGTTTTCTTTCCAACAAAACCATCATTTACGGTGCAAACGTCGATGAAGCAGGTCTTTTAGAAGAAAATAGTTTTGTTAAAATTGTTAAAGCACACGCAAAAGAAGTCGGTGCGGACGTTGTTGTTCTGTGTGCCAAAGTTGAAGAAGAGATGATAGCACTCGAGGAAGAAGAAGCCGAAGAATTCTTAAAAGAGCTTGGCATCGAAGAATCAGGTCTTAAACAGATCATTCGTTTAGCATTCGATAAACTGGGTCTTGCTTCATACTTCACCGCAGGTGTCAAAGAAGTTCGTGCTTGGACAATTGAAAAAGGCTGGAAAGCCCCTAAGGCTGCGGCTGTTATTCACAACGATTTTGAAAAAGGATTTATCCGCGCTGAAGTCATTGGGTACAATGATTTTATTGCGTTCAACGGCGAAGCTGGTTCAAAAGAGGCGGGTAAAATGCGCCTAGAAGGTAAAGAGTATATCGTTCAAGATGGCGATGTCATGCACTTTAGATTTAACGTATAAACCGCTTCAAATGTTTACATGTAACGCATTGCATGTAAACATTCTTCATTTTTATTTCAAATTTTTTTAGGGAGTTATTCATGAAATTATGGGTTGCTTTAGTGTGTTCTGCATTGGTACTTTTTGCGGCTGAGCGAAATTACACATTCGAAGAGTTGGATGTTCGCGAAGATGGTGTTTTAATCGAGGTTAAAACGCTCAAACCTGCCAATGGCGTTGGACAGTTTTTCTACGAATCAGGACAACTCAAAAGTGAAACTCCTTTTAAAAATGGTCTGCGTGATGGTCTTGGAAAACTCTATTACGAATCTGGAAGACTGAGAAGTGAAACGCCTTTTAAAAATGATAAAATCGAAGGGCTCAAAAAAGAGTACTACGAATCAGGTGTATTGCAAACAGAAGTCTTTTTTGTCAATGACGAAGCAGACGGTGTCGGAAAGTTTTACTACCCAACGAGCAAACTCCAAGGCGAAACCCCGTTTAAAAAGAACCAACCAGAGGGCATCACAAAGCTTTACAGCCCAACAGGTCAGTTGATCCGCACCATCGAATTTAAAGAGGGAAAAATAGTCAAAGGCTTTGACTATAACGATCAAGGGAATAAAATAGAACTTAACCGTGATGAGTTGATAGAAGCTACGAAAGAACAGTAAGTTCAAAATTATAACGCACTCAAAAAGTTAAATTGACTCTTTGAGTGCGTATGAAGTCTTTTATTTACTCTCCGCTCTCAGTTTCCCCATCATATGCCATAATGCCGTATTCTAGGTTAAGTACCATTTTAAAACCCATGTGTTTTAAAATGCGTTGACAATATGCACTCCTGCTTCCGCTGTAGCAGTACAAGATAACAGGTGTGTTCTCTTTGCCACTGAGTTGTTCTAGCGCTGTGTGAAAACTGGTTGTGGGGATCAAGAAGTCTGTACCTACGATGCGGTTGCCTATCCACTCCATCCATTCGCGGGTATCGACAAGGTTAAACTCTACCTTGCCATCTTCTCTGGCTTCGAGGAGTGCTTCAAGCTCATTGCCATCGAGTTGCTCTTTTTTCATCAAGCCTTCACACTCTTCTTTGCTAAGACCCCTCGTGTGCGTATGCGCTACTTCTTCCATGGTTTCCGTTTGAGCGAGTTCTTGTGCATGCTCTGGGGTGCAAAAGATCGTACAGTGACATTTGCCTTTTTCTGGAATTTCTACAGTGAGGGCAGGGGTGCAAGGACACAAGCGGTTGTCGGCTTTTGCTTGCTCTTCAGGTGTGGCTCCAATGACCATAAAACAGGGGCAGTAACGCTTACCGTAGATGAGTTTATTGCGCGTTAAGCCTTGTTGTATGGACTCTTTGACTTCAGTGAGTGGGGTATAAGCAAAGCCAAATTGCTCGCATACCTTGTCGGTAAATACCTCTGTTTTTTCAAATTCTGCCATAAATTCGGGTGAGTTCATATCTATTTTAGTTATCAAATGTATTTCCTTGATTTATTTTTATATGCCGTATTATAGAGAATTTGCATTGGAAGAAAATTAAAAGAACGCTTTACATGTAAAGCATCAAGAAAAAGAGTAGATTGATTTTAAATGTAAACCATTTTGCGATTTTTTTGCTCTTTTTTTGCTTTACCATTTCTTTAGTTGGTTAAAAAATAAATTAAAAAAAGAGTTTAAGATGCAAACGATTCAATCGCAAAATACTTTAAGACTGGATGACGTTAAACACCTTCGTGACATCTTTAATGCTCAAAACTCTCAAGAGCTAAAGAGAGCATTTGATGCACTTCACTCATGCATTGAAATCTCTGAAGAGGATCTTGAGGTACAGTTCAATCGTTATTTTATAGGTCCCATGGAGCCTATTGCCGATCCGTTTGCTTCCATTTACATTGATGATCCTGATGTGGTGATGTCAAAAAGTACGTTACATGTAAGGGAATTGTACGAAACGATGGGCTTTACGAATCCGCTTAAAAACATCATTCCCGATGATTATTTAGGCGTTGAGCTGGATGCTTATTACCAACTACTCTATCTTGAAGAGGCTAAAGGGATAACCTACTTAAGTGAACTTCGTCACTATTTTTTACATGAACACATGAATCTTTGGGTACCTCGTTTTATCGAGAGAGCCTTAAAGGAGAGTGAGCATGACTCTAAAGCCATGACCTTTATTTTATCACAGCTCAAATCGTTATTGATAAGAGAAACTACTACACAAGGAGTTACCGCATGAGTTACTCAAAGGAAAACGTTGAGTCCATTGTGAACAATGGTATCAGCCGAAGAAGTTTTTTAAAAGGGCTTGCCGCCAGTGGTGTGTTGTCTTCATTCCCCGGAGGCATTCTCCAAGCCAATGAAGATCTTAATACTAAAATACCGTATTTAGGTGAGAAGAGCTATCAAACCTTCCGCAACGCCTGTCCTAGAAACTGTTACGACACCTGTAGCATTAAAACCTACGTTAAAGATGGCGTGATGCAGTTTATTGAGGGTGCGACTGAATCGACGTACACCAGAGGTGGCTGTTGTGTCAAGGGCAATTCATATGTTAAGAGAGTTTACTCTGCCAGACGTTTGAAATACCCGATGATGCAAGTGGGTGGTAAAGGTTCAGGTAACTGGAAACGCATCTCTTGGGATCAAGCGATGGACATTATCGCGAAGAAACTGTTGGAGATGAAAAAAGAGGACGGCACGCTTTTAGGTGCAGCACTTACAAAATACTCTGGTAACTTTGGTATTACGCATTATGGTATTGAGGGTATGTTTAACTCGATTGGTTATACCACCAGACTTGCGGGAACGCCATGTTGGCCAGCAGGAATTGATGCGCAAAACCTCGATATGGGCGATATGTGGTGTAACGATCCTGAAGAGATGAAAGACAGTAAATTTATTATTTTGTGGGGTGTGAATCCTGCGAGTAACTCAATTCACTCGATGAAATACATCTATGAAGCCAAGAAAAAAGGGGCAAAAGTTGTTGTCATTGACCCTGTTTTTACCGAAGCCGCTTCCAAAGCGAGTCAATACATTCAGATCAAAGCGGGCACCGATGGTCTTTTAGCCCTTGGAATGGCGAAGATTATTATTGACGCCAATTTGCACGATCAAAAATGGCTTGATGCGAACTCAAAAGGGTACAAAGAGTACAAAGCGTATCTTGATAAAGAGATCAAATTAGACAACGTTTCCAAAATCACAGGCATTCCTTTAGCGATGATCAAAGAGTTGGCTTTATCGTTTGCCAAAGCGAAACCTGCGACGATTTGGATGGGTTATGGCATGCAACGCCACACTAATGGCGGTTCGATGATCCGTGCGATTGACGCATTCGTTGCCGTATCTGGAAACATCGGAAAATACGCAGGAGGGGCTCGTTATGGACACCTCAATACATGGGGCTTTAACTACGCAGCGCTCAGCATGCCAAAACCAGAAGGTAGTGTGGGTTACACAGGTCCTGAAGCGGCAAAAGGTGATGTTGCCCAAGGAAAAGATGCAAAATCAAACTATACCGATCGTTTCTTGAACATCAACAAAACCGCGCGCGAGCTGATCAATGCGAAAGAGCCAAAAGTAAGACTCCTTTGGGTTGCATGTAAAAACGTTTTTGCACAAGATTTTGACCGCAATCAACTCATCCGTGCTTTCCAACAACTTGACCTTGTTGTGGTTGCAGACCAGTTCTTCAATGAAACCGCTAAATGGGCAGACATCGTTCTCCCCGTTGCGACGCAATTTGAAGAGTATGATGTGAACGTCTCTTACTGGCACTATTGGTTGACACTCAATGAGCAAGCGATCAAACCACTCTTTGAAGTCAAATCAGACCTTGAAATCGCAGCGATGCTCTCAAAACGTATGAATCAACTTCAAGCGGGCTCTTGTACCTTCCCTCAAAGTGTTGATACCAAAGCGATGATGGTCAAAGAGTTTAACCCTGGTATTTACGAGCAATTTGGCATCAAATCATGGGAAGAGCTTAAAAATGGACCGGTCAAAGCCAAAGCGGTAATCCCTTATGCCGATGGCAAGTTTAAAACACCAAGTGGTAAATTTGAGTTTTACTCGGACAAAGCATTGGAGCTTTTTGGAAGCGCCTTGCCAACGTATCTTGAAGTGCGTAAACCGTACGATAAATTCCGTATGACCTCACCTCACAGCAGATGGAGTTTGCACTCACAATTCCAAAACTTAGAGTGGATGGAAGATGTGCATCCTGAACCTTACGTGTACATCAATCCTGATGATGCCGAAGCGAAAATGGTCAAAGAGGGCGACACCGTAGCGGTCTTTAATAAACAAGGACTCTTAAGACTCAAAGCCAAACTCACGGACAATGTTCAAGCAGGTACGGTTTTGATGTATGAGCAGTGGTATAACAACAACATTTATAACGTCAATGAGCTTGTCGATGACACCAGCTCTGACATGGGTGCGTTTAAGACAGGTGCGCCTGGCGTTGCACTGCACGATACCTTTGTCAACTTTAGAAAACTATAACAGGAGATTGTGATGCAAAAAGCTTTTTTAGTCGATGGCAGTATCTGTCTAGGATGTAATACGTGTGCAATGGCCTGTAAAAATCAGTATCATCAAGATAAAGGGATTTTGTGGCGAAAAGTGCGTGAGATCGGAGCGGAGGAGTATCATATGGATAATAACAATATCTTACCTACCTTAGTTTCATATCAAAAAGCACCAAACGCACAGATGCCTATGGAGCGCTTTTATTTTTCACTGGCATGTAACCATTGTGAAAATCCAGCGTGTGTGGCGATTTGTCCTGTGGGCGCGCATACGAAAGACCCTGAAACAGGCATTTGTAAACATGACCAAACCATCTGTATTGGGTGTGGTGGTTGTGTGAAAGCGTGTCCGTTTGGCGCTTCAAAGTTCAATGAAAAGATGGGACAAGCCGAGAAATGCAGTATGTGTTGGGAGAGACAAGCCGATGGAAAAACAACGGCGTGTGTTCAGTCCTGCCCTGTAGGCGCAATCGCAATTATTGATCTTCACGATCCAAAGTATAAAGAGTATGCAAATGCTGCACCGATTGGCATTGACTATGCGATCAACGCTGAGACGAAACCGACGACGCGGTTTATCCACCCTTCGATGCCAAAAGAGGTCTATAGACTTCCAAAAGGATAATCTCATGAGAGCAACACTTCTTACTTTAGTGTTCGCTTGTAGTGTTGTGTTTTCTTACGCTTGGGGGAATCCTCCCCCGAGTACTTGTAGTTTTGGTGACCCTCTTTTTGAGGCATTGTCTCATCAAAACGTTACGCTTATAGAGCCTAAAAACTACGTAGTAGGCGAAGAAAACTTCGTTATAATACAGCTCGAAAAGCCTGAACTCCCCTCCGGCTATATGGTAAGTGTTTTTGTGGATACCCTAAAATCACCCAAGAGTGAGCCTGAAGTGCAAGGCTGGTACCCTAAAACGAGCATTAAGCCTTTGGTTGAGGGCATTTATGAGATGTCGGTTCGTGTGAACCTGATGTATAAAGGGAGCTGAGGCGGTATTTTGGTTGCAAGTCTTGCAAATACAAAGATTCGTTTTACTGCTAAGAAGCCAAAATGAATAAATGAGATTACCAAAACTTTTCTGCCTCGTTAGAGGCAAGCTTAGCGCCACAGCGGCGTAGCGTAGGTTTTTGGGCTTTGCCTAAAAAACGTGATAAAAGAGTTCTGTAAGAACTCTGCTTTAAATAAGGAGCATCAAACGTGGATAAACTTTTTTTGGAACGATTGAAGACGCTCACTATTCTCTATGTCGAAGATGAAGAGGGCATCCGTAAAAACATTGCCGCATCGCTTCGCTACTATACCAAAGAAGTCATCGAAGCGGAGAACGGCAAAATTGCTTTAGAACTTTATAAAACTGAAAATCCAGACATTGTGATTACCGATATTTTAATGCCTGTTATGAACGGTGTGGATCTTGTAAGAGAGATTCGTAAAACCGATGAAATGACACCGCTTGTTATCATCTCTGCGCATACCGATAGAGAGTATTTGCTCAAAGTGGTTGATCTGCATTTAGAGCAGTACATCATCAAGCCTGTTACGCTCAATGGGTTACTAGAAGCGCTCTCTCGCTGCTTAAAGCGCATCGTTCAAACGCATACCATTGTGTATGAACTTCCATGTGGCTACTTGTATGATGTTGACCATAAGCATTTAACCTATGAGGGTGAGATCATTCATCTCAATAAAAAAGAATCGGGATTTTTAGAGTTACTGCTTCATAATAAACAACGTATTGTCACCTATGCTGAACTCCAAGCCCATGTATGGCAAGATGATGTGATGACCGATAGTGCGCTTCGCTCCTTGGTGCGAAATTTGCGCAAGAAGTTGCCGAAAGATTTTATTACCAATTTATCGGGAGTGGGGTATCGATTTGAGATGTGCTAGATTCTCTCTTTTGCTGTTGTTTTTTGTGAGCATTGGATGTGCGCAAGAATGGAAAAATCCCTTTTATTACCGCAGTGATGACACCGCATCTATCCTCATTAACGAACGTGTTTCTGGCTCTCACATCAAAGTTTTTTTACCCACTATGCCCTATCTGTATGTCTCCAAATTGGTGAATGGCACACTGGTACGCTCCAGTGGAAATCGTCAAGGCTGGGAGTATATGATGGCAACATCGTATACAAAAATAGATGATCTCACTTATGAATTTTCCTTACGTAAAGGTGTACTCTTTCAAGATGGAACACCCTTTAATGCGGATTCTGTGGTAGAAAATTTTACCTATTTTATGCAAGATCCTGTTGTTTATTCAGACATTCATAAACGACTCAAGGGCGTAACCAAAGTCGATGCACATACCATTCGTATTCATTTGCACAAGCCTTATGGGCTTCTTTTTAGCGACCTTACCTCCATCAATCTTTATACATCTGCTTATCTTAAGCGCTATGGTTGGAGCACGAAAGAGGGTTCTACATGTAACAGTATGCAAGGTCCAGGTCCTTATGGACTTGGACCTTACATACTAAAAGAAGGCTATGCGACGGGACGGGTTCAAACGCCTATTTTAGAGCTTAAAGCCAATCCAAACTATTATGAAGTGGGATTGCCGTACATTGAAAACATTACCATTTATACAGAGCTTACATCAAAACAATCGGTCAGTATGACATTGGAAGAGGAGCGTTTAGATATAACGCCCATCCCTTTCAATAAAAAAGTTGAAACCGTACTTTCAAAGTATGCAAGGCTCTATACTAAGCCTTCAACGCACAGTATTTCGATCTACTTTAACCTACTAAAGCCAAATAGTAAACTCAAAGATCAAAACATTCGTATAGCGTTAAACAAGGCACTCAACCAAGCCAATCTGCTCAATTTTGTCTATAAAAAAGAGGGTGAACTAGCACCTACAGAAGCTTCGGTGAATTATCGCTCCGTCAAACGAGCAACCAAGTATCTTCCGACATGGGGAGAGAGCACTCGTGAAAATCCTGAAGAAGAGAGAAAACTCAAAAAGATTTTGAATGGGTTGGAGCTGGATGTCATTACGATGGATCGCTTTATGTTTTTGTGGAGAGGTATTGAGCATCAGCTTAAAACATACGGCGTAACGCTTCGCTATACGACCACGCCCAATGAAAAAGAGATTTACGAGCAACTTTTAACCAACAGAGCATCGCCTAAAACATGGGACATCTTAACGTGGGGCAATGATGACTGGAGTAGTAACAACCCTTGGACAGCCTTTTTTGCATATCGTATCTCTGATAAATGGTCGGCCATTGATAAAGACGATGTGATGCAAGAGTACATTGAGCGTTTCTTTGATGTCGAGTTTCAAAGTGAGGCGTTTGATGAGGTGGTTTCAAAAATCGTTAAAAGAGCCTATGAAAAGGCATATATGCTGTTTGTACCATCTCCAAACATCGTTTTAGCGGTCAATAAAGAGGTGCGCTATGAGCCTTCATCGGTTTTGATGATGCCTTTATGGAAGGCAAAGCTGACGAAGTACCATTGGTCGATTCGCAATAACGCACAGTATCCTAAAGAGCGTGAAGCACCGATGCTTCCATTAAGGTTTGATTATGATTAAGTATCTTTCCATGCGGTATAAATTTTTTCTGATGGCGTCTTTGGGTATTTGTGCGATTGTCACGCTCTCTTTTTTGGCGTTTGACATTACTAACAAAGGTGTTGTCAATGTCAACAATGTATTTGAAGGCTCTAAGCGGGTGCAAACCATTCAGCAGAGCTACATTTTGCCACTCTTTAAACTCAGGGAACAATCGCTTTCCCTCATTATGGCGCCCAACGAAGACTTGCGTAAGGATATTCTTAACAAAATCAATGAGATGCACACTCAAATGGAAGAGCCTTTTAGCAAGCTTCCTTCTACGGTGTATTACCAATGGAAAAATTATGTAGCGCTCATCTTAGCCAATCAAGTCTATCTCAAAGATGACTTTGAAGAGGGGGCGTTTATCAATGCCAATACGGTTGAGCGTGACCAGTTTTACGCACTCATGGATTCGCTTGAAGTGTTACAGCAAAACGAGTTGACCCATTCGTCAGAAACGTATGCGAAAGCCAATAAAGAAGCGGTTAATTCGCGCTATTTTATCGCGGTTTGGTTGATTATTATCGTTCTTTTAACATTTTTGGTGGGCTTTTTTATTGCAAAAAATATTGTAGATTCTATTTTACTTGTACGTCGAGGGCTTAGAGAGTTTTTCGATTACTTGAAGTCACCTTCAACAGAAGAGGCTACACGCATTCACATCCCCCTTGCCAATAAAGACGAACTAGGCGATATGGCACGACAAATCAACCAAAATATTGAGATCATTCAATCTAACTTAGAGCAAGATAGCAAACTCATCGAAGATGCGACCAATGTTGTGGAAGACCTAAAACTAGGCAATCTTAATCGTAGACTTGTCGCATCTGGAAACTCTGACCAACTCAATTTGCTTAAAGCCGTAATGAATGAAATGCTCGACAACCTAGAGCTTCGCATTCAGCAAGAGATCGATGAGCGCACACGCCAAGAACAGCTCTTGATCCAACAGAGCAAACTCGCCGCCATGGGTAATATGATCGGCAATATCGCCCATCAATGGAGACAGCCTTTAGGTGAAATCAATGCCCTTTTGATGATCATTCAAGTAAGACAGCATTTTGATGACTTTAATGAAGCGTTTCTAACGGAGAAGATCGAGGAGTGTAACCGCATCACCGCGTATATGTCCAACACCATCAGCGACTTTCAAAACTTTTTCAAGCCTTCCAAAGATAAAGAGATTTTTGAGATCAACAATGCGTGTGAGCGGGCAAGCTCCATCATTCAAGCCTCTCTTCGCTACCATTCTATTGAGTTTTCGTTTAATTCGGCAGATGAGATCAAAGTCCTTGGCTACCCCAATGAGTTTGCTCAAGCGCTTTTGAACATTCTCTCAAATGCCAAAGATGTATTGACGGATCGCAATATTGAAAATCCTTTTATTCGTATGAGTGTCAAAAATGGTGAAAAATACACGCTCATCAAGATTGAGGATAATGGTGGTGGCATTGCACAGGAGTATATAGAGCGCATTTTTGAGCCTTACTTTACAACAAAACACGCTAAACAAGGCACAGGCATTGGGCTTTATATGACGAAGATGATTATAGAAAATAATATGAATGGCATTGTCACTGTTAAAAATACCGGAGAAGGTGCGCTCTTTACGATTAAAATTAAACACCATTAGCTTAAAGAATAAAATTAGATTTATTATTTCATGCCTCCACATTTTTTTGCCACTTTATTTCACTACTATTTCCTAAAATTAAAAAGGAGAGTAGATGAAAATCATCACAAAATCACTTATTATTGCCACCTCATTGGCGATCAGCGCACAAGCAACACCACTTTATACCAAGTGTGTTGCCTGTCATGGAACTTCAGGTGAAAAAGCCGCTTTAAACAAAAGTTTGATCATCAAAGATATGCCTAAGGCAGATTTTATTGCAGCGATGAAAGGCTATAAAGATGGCTCATACGGTAAAGATCAAAAAGCCCTTATGAAAGCACAAGTCACCACGCTTAGTGATGCACAGATTGAAGAGCTTGCCTCTTTTATCGTTAAGAAGTAGGCTTTTATATGGAAACCTGTCAAAAAAGGCGTGATTTTATTGGCATGGCACTCACAGGCGTTACGGCTGTGGGTGGTGTCTGTGCGCTTGGTGCAATGAAAAAGAGTTGGGATCCACTCCCAAGTGTCCAATCGGCTGGCTTTGTAACGGTGGATGTCTCAACCATACAAGAGGGCGAAGCGCGTAGTTTTCAATGGCGAGGAAAGCCTATATTTGTGTTACGTAAAAGTGCCGACACTGCAAAAAATGCGAAACGCGATGTGGTCATTGGCGAAAAAGTCTTTACACTTGTCATCGGACTGTGTACGCACCTTGGCTGCATTCCATCGTATGATGCGAAACAAAAAAGCTTTATCTGCGCCTGTCATGGCGGTGTGTTTGATGCAAGCGGTATCAACACCTTTGGTCCACCTCCTCGTCCTCTTGATATTCCTCCCTTTAAAATTGCAGGCGAGTCTTTGGTCCTCGGTGAAGAAGGCGAAGAGTACAAAAAATTAATCGCAAAAAAAGCGTAGGAGTAAGGCATGGCTGAAATTCGAAAAAGCGAAGGCTTGATAGACTGGCTCGACCAACGTCTAGCGGTGAAAGCGTTTATGCGTGTGATGATGACCGAATACTGGATACCTAAAAACATCAATTTCCTTTGGGCAATGGGTGTGGTTTTAGTGGTGCTTTTTGGTGTGCTATTGGTAACGGGGCTCTTGTTATTGATGTACTATAAACCCGACATTAACTTAGCGTTTGACAGTGTCAATTACACCATTATGCAAGAAGTAGAGTATGGCTGGTTGTGGCGTCATATGCACGGTGTTGCAGCGTCTGCGACGTTTCTCATTATATACATTCACCTTTTTACGGGCATTTATTATGGCTCTTATAAAAAAGGTAGAGAGATGATCTGGATAACGGGTATGGTGCTTTTCATCGCTTTCTCCGCAGAAGCATTTAGCGGTTATATGCTTCCATGGGGTCAGATGAGTTACTGGGCAGCGCAGGTTATTACCAATCTCTTTAGTGGTATTCCTGTCATTGGTGATGATGTGGTTATTTGGATCCGTGGTGATTACGTGGTTGCGGATGCTACTTTAACACGTTTCTTCATGCTTCATGTGGTGCTTTTACCCTTAGTCATTATAGTAGTGATTGCGGTGCATTTTTATTCGCTTCGTTTTCCACACGTCAATAATCAAGACTCCGAAGAGCTTAACTTTGATGTAGAAGCGAAAAAGTTTTTAGAAGGACGCAAAAAAGAGTCTAAAGTGGTACCTTTCTGGCCTGTGTTCCTCTCCAAAGATTTCTTTGTTGTAGGTGCCTTTATGACATTTTTCTTTGTCCTTTGCTGTTATCACTTTGATTTTGCGATGGACCCGATCAATTTTGAGCCTGCAAATTCGATGAAGACGCCTGCACATATCTACCCTGAGTGGTATTTCTTGTGGAATTATGAAGTGCTTCGTGGTTTCTTTTTTGACATTGCAGGCATTGCCGCGATGGATATTGGCTTGATCGCATTTGTGATTGCTAACATTGTTTTCATGGTCTTACCATTCTTGGATCGCAATACGATGAATACAGCACCTGCTCACAAACGTCCTTTGTTTAAGTATTGGTTCTGGATCTTGGTTGTCGACATGATCGTCCTTACGGTCTATGGCAAACTGCCTCCAACAGGGGTGAATGCGTGGGTAGGCTTCTTTGCAGCCATTATCTTTTTAGGGCTTTTCATTGCCCTACCGTTCATCACCAAACATGAAGCAAAAGGAGAGGTGCAATGAGAGAGCTTAAAATTTTAGCCATTGTGATTTTTTTTACGGCATTGACGTATTGGGGTGTTGAGCCCTATGCGCATTCGCAAATGCACCCACACGTTGCACCAGCAGATTTTAGTTTTAAAGATATACAACCCTTGGCGCTTAATGGAAACAGTGAAAATGGTAAAACCTTGGTTGAAGCGAATTGCATTGCATGCCATAGTATTAAAAGTTTAGGCTTTGAAGCACCGATGAGCAATGACGATGCGGCAAGTGCGTACGGCGTTGTTCCACCAGACTTAAGCCATGCGGGAGTTATTTACGATAACAACTACCTTTCTGGCTTTTTAAAAGACCCTGTAAGTGCGACCAAACTTTCGCATAAATTTGGTGATGCCAAGCCCTATGCAATGCCAAGTTACAGTTTTTTAAGTAATCAAGAGGTTGCTGATATCGTGGCATATCTTAAAAACATTGTCGCCACAAAACCTACTGATAAAATGGTCTTTGAAGAGGCGTGTGGCAGATGTCATAGTATGAAATACGATGGCACAAAAGCACAGACATCAAGCGTGTTTATGAAAAACTACTTAGGCGCTGAAGCACCTGATGTGTCGATGATGATTCGCTCCAAAAAAGCGGAATATCTCACAACATTCATTAATGAACCGCTGAAAATGGTTGAAGGCATTGCAATGCCTCGTGTAGGGCTTACAGAAGCATCTCAAGCACAAGTGATCGCATATATGGAACATGTCGGTGATCGCAAAAAGGCTGAACGTGAAGATCTAGGTCTTAATCTCATTGGATTTATGGCTATTTTTACCCTAATAGCGTATATGTGGAAAGTTCGAATTTGGAAAGAGGTGGCGTAAGCCGCCTCTTTTATACGTCTATTACCTCTCTTTATATTCTTTATATTCTTTATTTCTCCTATTTTTTTCGTCAAAAAAACGCTTTTATTCTTCGATTATTTTGCTCTTTTTTTTATTTAAAATTTTCTTGAAGCTTCAAATTAATTGTCTTATTAACGGGTATATTCAAGAATAAGGCAGATGGGTTTATGCATCTGTCATGATGTGTTTAGCTGAGCGATCGACACATCATTTTTTGGCATAAATTAACGTCAAAAACATTTTATATAAAGTGTTTTACTACGAAGGAGAAACGTATGAAATTAGCAAATCTTAGCTTGGCAGTTCTTTGTGTTGCAGGACTTAGTACCTGTTCTTTTGGCGCAGATACTTTAGCAGATGCGTTCAAAGAAGGAAAAATCAGCGGTGAATTAAAAGCGTTTTACTGGGATCGTGATCG
This sequence comes from Sulfurospirillum sp., assembly GCF_036802865.1. Taxonomy (NCBI): domain Bacteria; kingdom Pseudomonadati; phylum Campylobacterota; class Epsilonproteobacteria; order Campylobacterales; family Sulfurospirillaceae; genus Sulfurospirillum; species Sulfurospirillum sp. The sequence continues at coordinate 815,132 of NZ_DAIRVK010000001.1, forward strand.
AAATCCCGCAATTCCAAGTGCTTCTATTTTCAATACAGGTGTGACTCTGGGCTACGTCACAGGCTCTCTGGGTGGATTTAGTGTAGGTCTCACAGGTCAATCAAACAGTGCTCCTTTTGCAACTTCCAATGCCAAAACACAGTTTGGCTGGGATGAATACGGTTCAGGTGCACAACTCTCCGAAGCCTATCTTGCGTACAGTGCAGGTAAAACAACCGTTCAAGTCGGACGTATGTTTCTCAACACACCGCTTATCGCCTCGTTGGGCAATCGTATCGTCAAAGAGTCGTTTGAGGGTGCAAGCGTTGTCAATACAGACCTACCAAATACCACACTCACAGCAGCTTATGTACAAAAGTTTCAAGCACAAACCAATGGCGCTGGACACATTGGCGAGTTTACAAACTACAGTAATCCTTATGGCACTTCACCACTCCTAGAAGATGGCGCTTATACCTTAGTCGCGGTCAACAAATCGATCACGGGATTGACGTTAACAGCAGCATATGCAGAAGACATCAATACCAAAGGGGCAATGGCGTATGCTGAAGCTGCGTATGCCTTTAGTATCAATGCCCTAAATTACGGTTTTGCCGCACAATACTATTATAATGACAAAGACATTACAGGAAGTAAAAGCTCTGATCTTTTAGGCTTAAAAGCCAGTGTGGGTTACGGTGCTCTTAGTGGATATGTTGCCTATAGTACGGTGAGTAAAGACGCGACAGTGACACCAGGTATCGGTTGGGGTGCAGACCTTGCCTATACAGGAACCATCATTCTCTCTAGCAGTTACCCTGCCAATACTGATGCGTACGCAATTGGCTTAGGTTATGCGTTTACGCCAACCACAACGCTTAATGTTGCGTATACCGTAACGGATGATGACGACCTTTCATATGGTAAGGCTTCTTATGTTTCCTTGACTGGTAATTACGCTTTTGCTGGTGCTCTTAAAGGGCTGAATTTCTTAGTAATGTACGATAAAGAAAATCGCGATAAAGCTGGGGCTAAAGATAAAGACGAGTTTAGATTTAGCGCAAGTTATAAGTTCTAGAATAATAAGGCTCTTTTACAGCTAAAAGAGCCTTCTAAAACAGTTCTGGCCTTCCGAAAAAATAGCCTTGAGAATAATCAATTCCCATATCGCGCACTATTTTATAAATTGCTTCATTCTCAACAAACTCGGCAACGGTGGTTAAGCGCTGTTTTTTAGCAAAAAGTATCATTGTCTCGACAATATGCTGGTTGACTTGGTTATTTTGAATATTTTTAATCAAACTGCCATCAATTTTAAGAATATCAGGCTCATACGAAAGCAGTCGTTCAAAGTTGGAGTAGCCTGTTCCAAAATCGTCAATAGCAATTTTAACGCCTTTGCTTTTGACCTTTTTGATAAATTGCTTGACCATTAAAAAATCTTTGATGTCTTCACTCTCTAACAGTTCAAAAATGATGCGATGCGCTTCATCTTCATGCTGGGTCAACAAGCTGTCAATGTAATCTGTAATCTCATCACGCTCAATATCGTGAACAGAGAGGTTAATAGAGATGGAAGCTTCAGGAATTTTAGCAAGTGTAGCAAATGAGTTTTCCAAAACAATTTTGGTGATTTTGGAATAATAACGCCCTTTTTTTGCCGTTTCTAAAAAATAGAATGGTGTTAAAAGGTGCCCATCCTCAGTTACAAGACGCACTAAGGATTCATATTTTTCGATTTTTTGGGTTATATTGTTTACGATTGGCTGAAAATACGAGATAATTTTGCGATTGTCAATCGCTGTTTTGATCATATGAATCGTCTCGATATTTTTGAGAGCATTGTCATACTCAATGCCAGAAAGCCCATCGGCATAGACGATAGATTGTTTGTTTTGTATAGCATTTTCAATACCGATTTTTGCATCTTCAAAAATTTTATAAATGCCATAGGTAAAGCTACAAATCGCAGAGATGTCATACTCAATGGCGTCAATTTTGACAATATACTCTTTGACATTAGCTAAAAACTGCTCCAGTACGGCGTGAATTTCCTCTTTGCTTGCGCGACAATTTCGCCGATCAATCGCAAAAGCATAAAGACCATTTTCAAGATGATACACTCTTTGAAAACCCCATCGATTGGGCATCAAATAAAGCATGTTCTTTCCAAAAGCATCTTCGATTTTTTCAACACTCGCTTTATCGTAAAACTTTTCCAAGATGGTGTAGTCTTCGATCTGAACTAAGATAAGTACTGAAAGACGGTTTGCTTCTAAAAAATCAAAAAGTTGCTTTTTATCGCTCATAATGGCAGTAATGTCATGTCGCAAAGAGATATATTCTTCAACATTTCCCAAAGGATTTAAAATGGGCTGAACGGTGGTTTTCACATAGTATGTATCACCATTTTTGGCGCGGTTTTTTACAATGCCTTGCCATGTCGTTTTATCTTCTTTGATAGTCTTCCAAAGATCACGAAAAGCAGATTTGGGCATATCTGGATGACGAATAATATTGTGTGATTTGCCAATGAGTTCCTCTTTTTTAAAGCCCGAAATTTGGCAAAACTTCTCATTGACAAATGTTATGACACCTTTAGGATCCGTTTTGGAGATAATGGAGCTGGTATTGGTAATGTTCTCATACTGTTTGAGCAAGAGCGCATTTTTTGCATTTTCGTAACGAAGGTGCAGTTTTTCAAGAACTTTTCCCAGTGTTTTAACCAACTGTTCAACACCCAAAGGTTTAAGCAAGTATCCATCGACTCCTGCTTCAATGGTTTGCGTGAGGTACTGTGATTCGTTATGCGCTGAGATCACAATGATGGCGACTTCTGGGTTGATGGCACGTATTTTTTCAATCATCTCAATGCCGTTTACGCGTGGCATCGTAATGTCTGTAATGACAAGATCGATTTTTTGATGGTGTGACGCATACAAACGTGCGCCATCTTCACCATCAAAGCCTACGATGACATCATTAAAAAATTCTGAAAAAAGGCTATTGGCAGCATCTCTTGCGAGCGGATCATCTTCAATGTAAAGAAGCGTCATCCCCTTGCTCATTTGTTTGAGTGATGCTATCTGCGTGCTCGACATTGCGTAGTCCCCCTATAGGTTGTCCAAATTTTACATGTGAAATTCCATCAACTTCAAGATTAATGGACTCTTTTTCAAAAAGCATAACGATGGTAGATCCCATTTCAAAATGTCCAAGTTCCTCTCCTTTTGAGAGGTGAAGGTTGTTGTAAAAATAACATTGTTGGAGGCTTGCTTTGGCATTGGTTTGGATGGTTTTATCAAACGTAAATGCCATTTTTCCGACGTTAAGTGCACCTACGAAAATCATATAAAAAAGTTTATTGTCTTTTGTATAGCATTCTAACACAACACGTTCATTTTCAACAAAAAGACCTTGAACCTTTTTTAACCATTTCACGTTAACAGGATAGAGCTTACCGGGAATATGGACGGCTTTAGTGACCCGCATATCAATAGGCGTATGGTAACGATGGTAGTCACGAGGAGAGAGGTAAAAATTTACAAAATCACCTTCATCCAAACGATCTTTTTCTGCTTTGGAAATGTAATCACCCAAAAGGCTTCTGACATCGTACGAAAATCCTTTAATTTGCAGTGCAAGACTATTCTCAATTTTTCCATAAGCACTGATGAGGCTATCACACGGAGAAATAACGGTTTTTTCATTAATGTTAAAAAGGCGGCGACTCTTAAAACGTCTGGTAAAAAGCGCGTTAAGGCTTTTGTAAGAACTCGCTTCTTCAAATTCCATCAAATCAACTTTCATCATTGATGTGTAGGTTTGATTGATGGTGCGTTGTATTGTGCTTGGAAACTCTTTAGATGCAAAAGCACCAAAAAGACGAGACGCAATAGAACTTTTAAAGTTAGGGTAGCGTTGCATAGGACTCTTTTGTTTAACTTTTTTCGTGCTTTAAAGAGGATGAAAAAAGTCATGGGATTTTATAAAGAATAGATTATACCAAATGAAATAAGTTTTTTGTTGTTCAAAGAGCATACAGGTTAAAATTATGCTAGGATTTTATCTTTTATTATTTAGATTTTTTTAAAAAAAGGACAAATGAGCGATGGAAAAAGTGACAGGTTTTTGGCAGCGTTTTGTACAGTTTATTACCTTTGTGAATCTTCCGATTCGTAAGAAATTTCTTCTTTTTGAACTAGGAACATTTTTTTGGTTTATGATTATTGGCTGTGTTGCTGTCGCATCGCTTAGTTTTATACACTATCGTTACTCTCAAATTACGCAAACCACACTTCCTTATATGAAAGTCGTTTTTACTATTCAACCAGAGCTTTCTTCTTTGGAGCGTATGATCAATGGCAAAGAGGTCGATAACAATTTTTTGATTGTAAAAGGGCCCATTACTCAAATGAAAAATAGGCTTTCCGAGTCGTTGATGAATGGTCAAAAAAGTAACATTACGGGCAATGTTTTTGAGATGATTATCCAATCTTTATCCAAAGATGACACGGAAAGTGTGCGTGCCCTTCAAGCCATTTCGAATGAGATCAATGCCATGGATGAGATGGTACTCTCTGTACAAAAAAAACGAGGTACGGTGGTTGCCTCTGATATTGAAAAAATGAAAGAATTTTTGGCTTTACATGTAGAGACAACTCAAGAGATAACACAAGAGCTTTCCAACCGCATCAATGGGCTTTATCAAGGGTACAGCCAGCAAGTGAGCAACACCATCCGATTTTCTATCAATACCATGGCTGTGGTGATTGTATTTGCTATTATTTTATTGATGCTTTTTACAAGATGGCTTAGAGAGGCATTTTCCCGCCCCATCGAGTCGATGATCCATCAAATACACTCCATCGGTACGGGCGAGGTAGATTTGAGTAAAAAACTCAAAATCAGATCCAAAGATGAGATAGGCACACTCTCCAAAGAGTTCAACAAACTGGTCGATACCGTCTATGGCGTTACCGTTTTCAAAAAAGTCATTGAAGAGGACAGCTCACTTGAAGTAGTTTACACAAGGCTGGGTGAAGTTTTTGAAAAAGAGGCAGGCATACGAAATTACCGCATTTTTGATGTCAATGCTGCCAAAGGTACAATGAGTGTTGTGTATCCGCATATGAGTGATGAAAAAGAGTTTTTAGTCTGTAATGAAGAGATACAACACAACTGCACCCTATGTCGTGCTCAAAAAACGGGGCATAAAGTCTCCTCTTTTGAATATGAGGGTGTGTGTAGAGAGTTTATACATGAAGGTGGCAAAAAACATGTGTGTGTTCCACTCATTGTCTCAGGTCATGCGGGCGCTGTTGTGCAGTTTGTGTTCGATAAAGAAGAAGTTGACCGCGTCAATGAAAAGATATTTAAAGCGGAGAGTTACATCAAACATTCACTTTCCGTTATTGAGACAAAGCGGTTGATGAACACGCTTCGTGAATCTTCACTGGTCGATGGTCTCACAGGACTTTACAACCGTCGCTTCTTGCAAGATCACAGCAATCAAATCATCGCAAGCACGCTCAGACGTAAAAAACAGATCAGTCTTTTAATGTGTGACATGGACTACTTTAAGCAAGTTAATGATAAATATGGTCATGACGTTGGTGACAGCGTTTTAAAAGAGACATCGCACATCTTGAAAAAGTGTGTGAGAGAGTCAGACATTGTGATTCGTTTTGGCGGTGAAGAGTTCTTAATTTTGCTCATCGACACCGAGGTTGATTACGGTGTAAAAGTCGCTGAGAAGATTCGCCTAGCGGTGGAAGAGTTTAACTTCAAAACAACCGATGGTATTCTTAAAAAGACCATCAGTATGGGCATTAGCGACTTCCCTCACGATACAGATGGCTTCTGGCAGGCGATTAAATTCGCTGATGTAGCGCTCTATAAAGCCAAAGAGAGTGGACGTAACCGTTGTTTACGTTTCACAAAAGAGCTTTGGGATCAAAAAGCAAATTTTTAAAAAAGGTATTTATGTTTAACGAGTTTATCACCGAGCCTAAAATGCTCCAAAACCTCAATGATTTGGGCTATGTTTCTATGACACCGATTCAAAAAGAGTGTATTCCTTTAGCCCTTGCGGGTCGTGACCTTGTTGCCAAAGCTAAAACGGGTAGTGGAAAGACTGCTGCGTTTGGATTGCCGCTTTTGATGGCATTGAATGTTAACTCTATGCGCATCCAATCAGTCGTACTTTGCCCCACGCGTGAGCTTGCCGAACAAGTGAGTGCAGAGCTAAGACGTTTGGCTAGATTTGCTCATAACATCAAAATCGTCACCCTATGTGGCGGTGCTCGTTTTGTGCCACAGTGCATCAACCTAGAGCATGGTGCGCACATTGTGGTTGGAACACCGGGGCGTATATTGCAACATTTACAAGAAAAAACCATCAACTTTGAACATATCAAAACGCTCGTTCTCGATGAAGCCGACCGCATGCTCGACATGGGCTTTTACGAGGACATTGAGAAGATCATCTCTAAAATGCCAAGTAAACGTCAAACTTTGCTGTTTTCGGCAACTTTCCCCAAAGAGATCGAGCGTATGTGCAACGAAGTGCAAACCGATGCCATTCGCATCAGCATCGAAGAAGAAGCACACACTTCACCGAACATTACGCAAGTATGTTATACCGTAGAGCCACGCGAAAAAGAAGTGGCACTCAAAGGCGTTTTACTGGAAAGCGATGCCAAGTCGGTCATCATCTTTTGCAAAACGAAAATCGGGGTTGCCGAACTTCAAGGCTATCTTTTAGATGAGGGTTTTGATGCGCTCTCATTACATGGTGATCTTGAGCAGATCGATCGTGATGAACACCTGCTTCTCTTTGCCAACGGCAGTGCCCAAATCCTCGTAGCGACCGATCTTGCCTCTCGTGGGCTGGATGTCAAAGATGTGGAGATGGTCATCAACTACGAACTGCCTCAAACGATGGAAATCTACACCCACAGAATTGGTCGAACAGGACGCATGGAAAAAGAAGGCATGGCAGTCAGCTTTGTCACACCACGAGAAGAGGGCTTCTTTGAAGAGCTCACAGAGGCAAATTTTGCCTTTACATGTAAATCCATAGGCGACTTAGACACAAAACTTTTCAAGCCTAAAAAAGCCCTTTACATCACGCTCTGCATTGACGCAGGCAAAAAGCATAAAATGCGTGCAGGTGACATCCTCGGAACGCTGACCAAAGACTTAGGCCTCGAAGCGAAATTCATCGGTAAAATCGACATCTTAGAGAAGTTTTCTTACGTCGCTATAGCGCGCGAATATGCCGATAAAGCGTTTGATGGACTCAATGCCACGACGATTAAAAACAGACGGTTTAAGATATGGAAGTTGGGGTAAAAAGCATGGAAGAGAAAGAAGTAAAAAACGAAAAAATCCTAAATTTCAGATCAAATCAAAATAAGCCTTCTTTACAAACAATTTTAACGATTGTTGGGCTTGGCTTAACAATCATTGCATATATTATTGGAAAAGCTTATTATGATTCTTATATGAGATACTTTGGGTTGAATAGCAATTTCTTTCCTCTATCAATTCAAGACATTTATTTTTATTCCTATATCGCTGCTTTACATGGATTTTCAGGGCTAAATGAGATTGTACAACGCAATATGTTGTCTATTGTTATAAGTGCAGCACTCGTCATAGGAATAATGGTTTTCTTTGCATTACGTCCTAAAAATGAAAAATCTATATTGGTCAATTTTCCATTTTTAGACAAAATATTTTCATCTACTAAAGTGAAATTCTTTACACAACTACTGACGACAACATTTGCTGGAGTCTACCTTTTTACGTTGTTTATATATGTCTTAACACTGTTCTTAATGTTTGTATTGTATTTGTATATGGGACCACAGTCAGTAGGTGAAAAAATTGCTGCCAAAACAATAAATGAATATCATGAACACGGTTGCTATATACCAAAAAATAGTCAAGCAAATATTTGTATACAAATTTTGGACAAAGATAGTCAAGAAGTAGCAAAAGGTGTTCTGATAGCTTATGATAACGATAAAATCGCATTTTTTAATGATAAAGGAAGTCAAATTATTACATTTCCAACAGATGGAAAAATAATTGTAGACCTTAATATAACAAAATAAAAGCGGAAGAGAGCTTACCCTCTCACCGTCTTCAACCAATTATAAATCGTAGCCTTCGAAACATTTAAAACCGAGCAAATATACCCAACAACATTGCGAATGGCGAAAATGCCTTCACTTTCCAAGAAGATGACCAACTCTTTTTTATCGTCATTTGAAAGACCTGAGAGGGCAATGTTTTTACTGCTTAAGTATTTTTCTATCGTTTCATCCGTATGTTCTCTCCAGCTTTGGGAAAAAAGTACCGATGGTTTAGGCGCAGAGTCGTTGACATGTAAAAAGCCTTTGAGCGACTCAAAGAGCGTTTCTATCGGTTCCGTATTGTAATTAATGCAAATCATCCCGATGGGTTTTTCTTCCACGTCTCGCACGATGATGCTCACAGCTTTTAGGCGTTTGCCTTCACTGCTGGTTTTATCATATGGTCCGACCCAGTTCTCTTTGATGCTGTTTAGGTCTTTGAGTTCGCTAATCATCGCATCACCCACGCGACGTTTGGAGAAAGCATTGACAATGTGAACGAGTTTTTTAGCTTCCAAGTCGTGCATGACGACTTCAACATTGGGGTAAAACAGTTTGCCGATGGCATCGCACAAGGCGACATAAGGTTTAAGTTCTTTTTTCATGTGGAAATCATAACACAACTTTTGAAAAATTATATTGATAAAGTGTCTAAATTAGACTATAATTCTAAAAATTACCACAAGGAATGAACATGGCAATAGGTTTTATCGGACTAGGAAATTTAGGCTCAGCCATTGCAAAACGCTTAACGAGTATGGGTGAAGAGGTCATCGTTTGGAATCGAACACGTACCAAAGCAGAAGCCAAAGGGTTTGTGTGTGAAAGCTCACCCAAAGTTTTGATGGAGAAGTGTGATACTGTGCTTATGTGTCTGTTTGACTCTGATGGTGTACGAAATGTTTTAACGATGGAAAATGGACTTTTAAGTGCAAACCTCAAAGGCAAAACCATCATCGACCTTACGACCAACCACTTCAACGATGTGATTGAGTTTCACGCTATGGTTGAAAAACAGGGTGGCAATTACCTCGAGTCACCTGTTTTAGGCAGTGTCGTACCTGCGAGCAAAGGTGAATTGACCGCCGTTTGTGCAGGCCGTGAGAGTGTCTTTCTTACATGTAAACCACTTCTTGAGAAATTTGCTTCAACGATTTTCCATCTCAAAGAGGCTGGATTTGCGGCAAAAATGAAGCTGATTAACAACCTTTGTTTGGGTTCATTTATGGCGACCATTGCGGAGTGTACGGCACTAGGTGAAGCATGTGGCATCGATAAAAAAGAGCTTTTAGAGATTTTAGGAGCAGGTGGCGGAAAGTCACTGGTGCTGGCTGCTAAAACACAAAAGCTCATTGATGAAGACTTTAGTCCACATTTTAGCACGGCGGCGATCACCAAAGATTTGCATTGTCTGCAAGACTTGGCGTACAGCCTCAACCGCCCACTTTACACCGCAAGTGTCACCAAAGAGCTCTTTTCCAAAATGAAAATGATGGGAAAAGGCGATGAGGACTTTAGTTCCATTTACCAACTTTTTAAAGTGTGACATATACGGGCGTTTTACATGTAAAAACGCCTACTCTCCCCATACTCTCTCGTAAAGTCTTATCCTATCCACGTTTCTCTTTGTAAAAATCATTGCTTTTTTCGTCAGACTAGAGCACTTCGTTTACTTCATTTAATACAAAATTAACAGTTGCTTTATATATTAAATATATTCTTAAAGGGGGTAGTTAATGAATAAAAACAAAGTATTTTTATCAATAGTACTTTGTTCAAATTTGCTGTATGCTGATGAGGTTGTTGGGCACAATCAAACAGTAATCGAATTAGAACAAATTAGCGTTGTGGGCATTGCTGAATCGCAAGAGCCTTTAAAAGTGATCACGGATCCAAAAAATCCAATACAACCCATTCCTGCGAGTGATGGTGCGGATTATTTAAAAAATATACCAGGATTTTCTGTCATCCGAAAAGGTGGCACCGATGGTGACCCAGTTTTAAGGGGTATGTCAGGATCACGCGTTGGTATTTTGATAGATGGGCAAGAAATTTATGGTGGCTGTGGCGGCAGAATGGATCCACCAACAGCGTATATTTTCCCCGAAGCTTATGATCAAGTAACCGTCATCAAAGGACCTCAAACGGTACTCAATGGTTCAGGCTTTTCAGCAGGAACGGTTCAATTTGAGAAAAAAGTAAAACACTATACTGATCCAGACTACAATCTGTATTCATCCTTCAAACAAGGCAGTTTTGGTAGAAGCGATCAATTTGTTGATGTAAGTGGTGGTGTTAGCGAAGGTTACGCTCAAATGATCGCTACACGTTCTCATTCCAATAATTATAAAGATGGCAATGGCGACACGGTTAATTCCGAATATACCCGATGGAATACAGGTTTAACCGTAGGTTTTACACCAAATGATAACACTGTTATAGAACTCTCAGCATCAAAGGGTGATGGCGAAGCAAAATATGCCGATAGAACGATGGATGCATCTAAACTGGAGAGAGAAAATTTAAGTTTGAAAGTGATTGAATATGACTTGGCAGACAATGTCGAGCAATTGGAATTTCAAGCGTACCATAACTATGTCGATCATATTATGGATAACTATACGTTAAGAAGTGCGCCTGTAGTCATGGGAAGTCAAAAATACTCTGCAATGAATCCAGATAGAACAACTGAGGGTGGAAAAATAAAACTTACAACGACCATTCCTAATCTCAATGCCACAAATATTACAGGGATCGACTTTAAAAAAGACGAACATACAGGGCGTTCTGCTATGATGAGAGCTTCAGCAAGTGCTGCTGATGATGCTATGTTTGCATCTCCTCGTGTTACGGATTTTGATTTTAAACAAATGGGTATCTTTGATGAGAGTACCTTTAAGCTAGATGATCATCAAAAAATTATTACTGGGTTAAGAGTCGATAAACACGAAGTAACGGATAAACGAGCCACTTTTGGTATGTTAACCATTGCCAATCCTAACTATTTGCATAAAGATGAAGCGACGCTTACCAGTGGTTTTGCACGTTATGAAAATAAAATAAACGATATGACCTACTATGTGGGTGTTGGGTATAGTGAACGATTTCCAGATTATTGGGAAAGAACGGTTTACAATTTAGAATCAAATGCAGCAAGGGCATTTATTCCACAACCTGAAAAAACAAATCAGCTTGATATAGGAACGCATTGGAGCAGTGGAAATGTATTTGGATCGTTGTCGGCATTTTATAGCAAAGTCGATGATTATATTCAAACCAGATGGCTTGGTACCAATGGTAAGCCTTTAACTGTTCCTTATGGCATGGGAACTACGTCGTACTCAAAAGTTACCAATGTTGATGCTACACTCTATGGTGGAGAGATGGAGCTTGGCTACAAAATCACACCAAATTATAAAGTACTTAGTGCTTTATCGTATGTGCATGGTCAAAATGATACAGAAAATAAACCATTGGCGCAACAACCACCATTAGAGTTAAAACTATCGGCGATGTATGAGGACAATATCTACGCTGCAGGTGTTCTTGCTAGGTTTGCTACCAAACAAGATAGATACGATGTGGGTAATGGAAATATCGTAATGATGGGCATGGATACGGGTGAAACTCCGGGTTTTGCAGTTTTTTCTGTAAATGGTAGCTATAAATACAGTAAAAACGTTATTTTCTCTGCTGGTATCGATAATATTTTTGATAAAGCCTATGCGGAGCATTTAAGTAGAACGGATCCAATTAGTTCACTTGTTGGCTACACAGGAGAAGAAAAAATTAAAGAACCTGGTAGAAATTTTTGGCTTGAAGTGAAAATAAAGCTCTAAAATAGGGAGTATCTCCAATCAAGACACGCTATGAGAAATTTAATTTTCTCATAGCAAATCAACCATTCTTATTCATTATTCAAATTGCATATACGCTTTTTGAATTTTGTGCTATACTTTTGTCAAATTTTCTTAAAGGAGACCCGATGGCAACTTTTATATCCCATCAAACCATATACCAACCTCAGACAATAGCGCAATTTTCTAACGCATCTGTCCTCGTCGTCCTCCTCCTGAAGCTCCGTTAATACTTCACACTCACCCTTTTATTTTTCATTGTTGATTTTTAAATTGGCTTTTTAGCCCTGAGGATACCTCTACCTAATTAGCACAATTTTCATCATTTTGCATTGTTGTTTTTCTGGCAAAGTACCAGATTTTATGCCTAATTCAAGGCAAATATGAGCATTTTGGCTCATTATAATAATCATATAAGGATATTTTTATGCAAACGGCACAAACTTTTAAAAAATACAAACCATACCCATTAGTTCATTTAACGCACCGCGAGTGGGCGAGTAATATTATTACTGGAGCCCCTATTTGGGTTAGTACAGACTTACGCGATGGCAATCAAGCGTTGATTGAGCCGATGAATGCGACCAAAAAATTGGCATATTTTCAAAAATTGGTGGAGATGGGTTTCAAAGAGATTGAGATCGCGTATCCTAGTGCATCGCAAATGGATTTTGACTTTTGTCGTACATTGATCGAGCAAAACTTGATTCCTGAGGATGTTCGTGTTGCGGTATTGATGCCTTCCATCGAGAAACACATCAAACGTACTTTTGAAGCGATGAGAGGGGCTAGAAAAGTAACAATGCACCTTTATAATCCCACAGCGGACAATCAACGTAAAGTGGTTTTTAATAAAAGTAAAGAGGAGATCATTACCTTAGCATTAGAAGGTACACGTATCATCAAAGAAGAGGCGGCAAAATTCAAAGGTGATGTGATGTTTCAGTATTCACCTGAAAGCTTTTCACAAACGGAATTAGAGTTTGCGCGCGATGTGGTAAATGCAGTTATCAGTGAGTGGATGCCAACCAGAAATGCACCGATGGTTATCAACTTGCCGAACACCTTAGAGGCATGTACACCGAACATCTATGCCGATAGAATCGAGTGGATGAGCAAACAGATGTTGGAGCGCGATGCCGTAATATTGAGTGTTCACCCGCACAATGACAGAGGTACAGCCGTAGCCAGTGCTGAGATGGCGATTTTAGCGGGAGCGCAAAGAGTTGAGGGGACATTGATGGGCAATGGCGAGAGAGCGGGCAATGTTGATTTGATTACGTTGGCGTTCAATCTTTATTCACAAGGGATTGACCCGATGTTAGACATTTACAACATCGATACGATTTTGCAGGAGATCATCACATTGACACACAGTACCATTCCTCCCCGTCACCCTTATATAGGTTCGATGATTTACACGGCTTTTTCGGGCACGCATCAGGATGCAATAAAGAAGGGCATGGAGTATCAGGTGGCGGCGTTAGATGGCTATTGGCACGTACCGTACCTTATAATTGACCCAAAGGATATCAAGCGGGATTATCGTGATGTAGTGCGCATCAATTCGCAGTCGGGTAAAAGTGGCGTGGCGTATGTTTTAAAAGAGTTTTATGGCATTGAAACGACCAAAAATATGCAAATCGAAATTGCGTTGGAAGTTCAAAAATTGTGTGATGAAAAAGGCATTGAGGTCAATGCCGAGGAGATTTTTAAAGTCTTTAGGCAGATGTGTAAACTTTAAGATCTAAAAAGAAAAAACGATGCATCAAAAATGGCAAGCACAGGATGATGCATCAAATTTAAAAGGGCAGAGTATTACTGCCCTTCTATAGGGCTTTATGTTAGAGAAGAAGCAATACTAATCCTAAAACGATGATAATTCCAACAGCTCCAAAATCGAGCCATTTAAAGACTTTTGAAAACTTTGTTTTTGAGCTATTTCTTGCTTTGGTGCTTACGACTGCAGTTAAGGCTATGACAAATCCCATGCCAAGGCTCATAAAAACAGCACTTAAAAAGCCAATAAAATAAAGCTCTAACGAGATCGAAAATAAAAAAATGGTAATGGTTCCAGGGCAGGGGACAATGCCTGCGGATAGAATAAGCGCAAATTCACTACTGTTATGATTTTTACAGCTTGCGCACGAACAAGAAGAAAGCGGTGGATGTGTGCCCCATTGTGGCTGTTTTTTGAGGTTTTTATAATGTTTCATTTTTTGGATGAAAAAGTACAAACCCAGCCCAAGAATCATAAGCCCCGATATTTTCGTCGCAAAGGTTGCTATGTTGATGATAGCAACTGAAAAAAGCGTTTTGAAAATAAAATACCCAATCATCGTGACAAGAAATGCTGAAAAAGTATGAACTGCCGCAATGAGCAAAGCCACCAAGAGAGCATTCTTATAGCTTTTGTCATTGGCTAAAAAGTAGGATGCTACAAGTGTCTTACCATGCCCTGGTCCAGAGGCATGAACAAAGCCATATGCAAAAGAGATTGCTAAGAGGATTAAAATAGGTAAAAAACTGTCTCCATTTTTAATCTGCATAAGAAGTTCACCCAGTTGAACAGACAGACTCTGCAACAGGTGGGATAAGTATGCAATGATAACATTGGTTTGCTGTTCATTTGTTCCAGATAAAAGGTTCATTTTTTGATCTCATACGATATGGTGTTAACAACAGACATAGTGTTTTGAAGAATTTTAAATCCAAAACTTTTGCTGATGGTGAAATCTGTTTTGTTATCAAAAGTGATGTTCTCTGGGGTGTGAAAAAAAGCCAACGAGCGGGTGGAATCAAAAAAATAATAGACAAGTTTTGATGCATCCTTGATAGGTGCATTTAATTCAATATCGAAAGCATACTGCACCATTTTGTTGTTTATTTCTGCGGTAAAATTCTTAACGGTAAAAGCTTGCATGGGTATATCATTGAGTGTAATGATGCTCATAAAATGCGGTTTTTCTGCTTTTTCTAAAATGTCAAACATCGCATGTGTTTCTTCCTCTTCAAAACGTGCATTTTTGTTCGTGTCATAAAGGCTTATCAGTTGTGCTGAAAGCGTTTCATCAAATTTCCAAACAACCTCTATTTTTTGAATAGCATTGTTTGTAAAGAGGGTATGTGTTGAAACATTGATAAGCGATGCCAAACTGCCACCACACAGAGCACACGCACTTGCCACTGAAACCAGAAAAGAGAGACAAAATACACTTTTTAACATTTTAAGCCTTTTATTTTTAGAGGTGTCTTAGTCGAAATTTAAAATTTTGAAATATCCAGTTTGATGTAATTTGTTGTCGCCATAATTTCTGGAATGACTTTAATGCCATTGTCTTTTCGCGTTTTAAACTGGGTCGTGTTGATGATGCTTGTATGGTCAATATTTTCTAAAAAAACCATTGTTCTGGCTGAATCAATAAAGACTATTTCGACGGTGTTCTTATCTTGAAGTGCATAGTTTAATGGAATTTCAAATCTAATCGTTACCAGTTTATTTTCAAGAAATATATCAAAATTTTTGGCTTCAACATGAGTGCTTTTCCCATTGATTTGAATAGAAGTCATAAAAGAGGGCTTTTGGTATTGCTCTAAAGAATCATAGATTTTGAGTTGATCTGAGGGTTGCATCTGCTTTTCAATATGATAAAGCTTTACAATCTCCGCAGAGGTACTAGCGCTAAATTGCCATGTCACTTCTATTTTTTGCAGTTGTTCTTCTGCCACATAAGCTTTAATAGAGGCTTGTACAAAAGAGACTTTGTTATTGTTGCATAATGCACAAGCATGGGCAAAATTAAAAAAAATAAATAGCGTACATAAAATTTTGAACATGGATCAATAACCCTTATTTGCAGAGTCTAGAGTATGTATGGCTAGGCACTAAAATATATGGTGTCTTTTAGGCTGTCTCGAATGGCAAGAAACTCATCTTTAGTATCCAAAAAGAGATCGACTAATTTGGGGTCGAAGTGTTCTTCTCGCTCTTTTCTAAAAAAGTCAAAAACAGCCTCATCTTCCCATGCTTTTTTATAACAGCGGTCATGGCTGAGCGCATCAAAAACATCTGCGATAGCGACAATACGGGCATAAATATGAATATTTGCTCCAGAGATGTTTAGAGGATAGCCTGTACCATTGTATTTTTCATGGTGCTCTTTTGCGATAATTGCCGCTGCTTGCAAGAGGGGGCGTGAAGAGTTTTGAAGAATGGTGTAGCCTAGCATTGCATGTGTACGCATGATTTCCCACTCTGCATCATCCAGTTTACCCGGTTTCAGCAAGATAGCATCAGGAATGCCGACTTTACCAATATCATGCATTGGCGAAGCCGTAGCTATGAGATCAGCTTCTTGTTTATCAAACCCTAATTTAAGGGCGAGGAGGCGAGAGTACTCGGCTACACGTCTGACGTGGTTTCCTGTCTCTTTACTTCTGCTCTCCGCGATTTCGCCCATACGGTAAATGACTTCTTGTTGGGTAGATTCTATCTCTTCATGCAATTTTATAATCTCAGTGATCTCTCTACGTATCGCCATGTATTCAAGTGGATTTCCCACTTTGTCTAAAATAGGCAAAATAGTAGAGTTAACCCAATAAGCAGTGCCATCTTTTTTTTGATTTTTAAAGACGCCTTTCCAGACTTTTCCTGCTTTAAGTGTTGCCCATAAGTCAGTAAAAACATCATTTGGTGTATCTTTATGCCGAATAATACTGTGGTTTTTACCCAGTACTTCTGCCTCAGTATAACCTGTTGTCGTGTAAAAATTGGTATTGGCAAAGGTAATGTTACCATCCAAGTCTGTACGCGTTAGAATGGTACTGACATTGATAGCATTTTCATATTGTTTAAACATATGGTAGGCATCTTCAAAGCTCTCTTCTGAAATTTTGAGTTGTGTTTTGAGCGAGTCATGAATGTTATGTATGCTGGTAATGTCGGTTCGAATACTCATAAATTCAACGATAGTTCCATCTTGATCAATAATAGGATTTATGACAGCACTAACCCAATAGTGTGAACCATCTTTTCGTCGGTTTTTAACAATGCCTTCCCATGATTTACCCGCTTGTATCGTTTCCCAGAGATTTTGAAAAACAGCTTTGGGCATGTCAGGATGACGCACAAGATTATGTGGTTGTCCAAGAAGTTCTTCTTTTGTATAGCCTGAAATTTGACAAAATTTATCATTGACATACGTAATGAAGCCTTTTTGATTGGTTCTTGATACAATCGTACTTCTATCAACGGCATCTTTGTATTCTTGCAAAATAGTGTGCTGATAAAGGTTCTGTTTACTGGTACGCTCATAATCAATCCAAAAATCAATTTTTAAAAGCAACTCTTCTGCAATAAAGGGTTTAAGAAAAAATTCATTGGCGCCTTGTTTGATCAGTCTTCCTACGCCACTCGCATCATATTGTCCTGTCAAAATAAAAATGGGTGTCTTAGCACTCTGCTGATGTTTACGAAGTTCTATGAGGAGTGCTTCACCCGTTGTATCGGGGAGTTCTAAATCCAAGATAATAAGATCGAAAATTTTTTCATTAAAAAGTTCTCGGGCAGTTTTTCCGTCATTGGCAATGGAAACAGTGTAGTTGCGAGGTTGAAGCAATTCACTAATTTGACGGCAAATAAACCGTGAGTCATCCACCAATAAAATGGAGTAAGAAATGTTTTCTACAAGTGATTTCATAACAGTGTCAATTTCTTTGAATACAAAAGTCATAGGATCAGATTTGGAAAGATACCTTAAAACCCCATAGCGAAACCACTCATTTCTTCTGTCTTTATCTGTGTCTGAGGTGTAGACAATGATTTTTAACTTTTTAAAAATATCAAGATTTTTGAAGATCTCTTCACCCTCACCATCGGGAAGGTTAAGGTCAAGGATGATGAGGTCAAAAGAATGGTCTATAAGTGTATGAATAGCATCGTGAAGTGTGTGGGCAAGGGTTATGTGATAGCCTAAAGCAGAAAGCCCTTTTTTAAGTGCTTTCGAAAACATCATGGAATCTTCAATAATTAAAATAGAACCTTTTTCCAGTTCTAATTTGGGAACTTGAAGACCTTGTACCATGAATAATCCTCATAAAATAGATAATTGGTTAGATTATACATGATTAAAAATTATTTTTTGATGATGTCTGTCAATAACAGAAGAAGTCATAATGCATTAAGAAAAGAGAGCTTTTGGGGTAAAGCTCTCACATGATCTTAGAAAAGCTCTTTGATTTTTGTTTCCACTGTTTGAAGCATTGCTTTGCGCGTTACATCATCACTTGAAGAAATTCCTCCCAAGAAGAGATGCTCTAGTGTTTCAACACCACAAAAGCCAAAAATGCCTTCATCGGTTGTCTGTTTTAAGCTTTGTGTCATTCCCGAAGCATCGTAGTACATATTAGGCGTTCCATGTGTGGTAATCATAACACCTTTTTTACTTGCCAATAAGCCTTCAACCATGCCTTCTTTATTGTACTGGTAAGCAAAACCATACGCAAAAACGCGGTCGATGTAACCTTGTAAAATAGCAGGCAATCCTGTCCACCAAAGTGGGTAGATAAAGGTGATGGCATCGGCTTTTTTGATGTACTCTTGCTCAGTAGCAATATCTTCTGGCGTATGACCACTGCGTAATTCTTTAAAATCCTTTGGGCTAAGAACGGGGTTGAACCCAATGGCATAGAGGTCTCTTACGACAACGCTGTGACCTTTGCTCTCCAGTGCTGCAACAGCACTTTCTAAAATGGCATGATTGAAGCTATCCTCAAAGGGATGAGCATAAACGATAAGATGATTCATAATAACTCCTTTTAGTTTGATGTCTAACTATTTATGATTGAAAAAGCATTCAAAGTGCACGGGCGTATCGCACTCTTATTAAAACTACGACAAATTGTGCATGATTTTTTCCAAAATTGGATCAACCATATTTATCTCTGTCTCTGAAATACCCTGAAAAACTCTCTCATTCAAACTCTGCGAAATTTCTTGAAAGTCCTTCTGAAATGTTTTGCCTTGTTCGGTCAAACGTATGTAGGTTACGCGACTATCGGCATCACTTTTCTCTTTAAGCACATAGCCTAATGCAACCAGTTTATCGACCAGTACCGTAACGGTTGGTTTACTACGATGAATTTTCTCAGCCAATTCTTTCATGGTAATGTTCTCATAGATGTAAAGAAAGGACAATATACCCCCATGTGAAGGAACGATGCCATAGATGCCTCGTTTTTCAAGTTCTTGAATAATGAAGCGATGGGCTTTGTCTGAAATTCTGCTGATACGTGCAATGGTAATTCTTGTTTTCATGAGGAGCATTATAGTTAGATATCTAACTAAAGTCAAGAGGAAATAAATAAAAGAGGCATTATGGCTTTATATGTAAAGCCATAATGTAAGTTTGTAAGTGTAGTTTGAGCGGATGTTTAGGCAGTTTTGAATTGAGAGAGTGTCAGACTGAGTCCTTCGGAAAGCTTCGCCAAATGCTCAGCGGCAGAAGCTATCTCTTCCACACTTCTTGCATTTGAATTCGAAATAGTGCTGATATTTCGAATACGATCAATAACATTAATGGCTTTTTCACGACCTGCGTTGGCTTCTGTTGCTGTTTTGATGGCTACTTCTTTTGCATTACTCATATTTTTTACGGTAGTACGCATCAGCGTTTGTGTGGTGTCTGCTCTATCGCCGAGTTGTTGTATTTCTGTAGCACTTTTACGCATCATTTCAGAAGCCGTACTGACAGATTGAACGATAACAGCAACCGTTGCATTACTTTCAACAAGACTTTTTTGAGTACGTTCCGCAAGTTTTCGTACTTCATCTGCAACAACAGCAAATCCACGACCATGTTCACCTGCACGTGCGGCTTCAATAGCGGCATTGAGCGCTAAAAGGTTGGTTTGTTCCGCGATATCTGAGATAACAGAAAGTACTTGTTTAACTTGTTCAACATCTTGGTCAAGGTGTTCAAGTCTTCCCGAAAGGTCTGTTTGATGGATAACAACATTTTTCAACTCATCTGAAACGGAGAGCACTTCTTCTGAAGCGTTTTTAAGCTCATCTGAAACATTAGCAATGACATTTCCTGATTGGTTAGAACTGTGAGCACTTTGTTCTAAGATAGAGACAACAGCTTCGGTGGCTTGTGTGGTCTCTTCGATTTCTTTCGCAGAATTTTCTGTGCTCTTGCCAATGTGTAGGGATGTGCTTGAAAGCTCTTCGGCTACAGCCGCATTTTCATGTGCACTCTGTTTTGCTTCATCAATGGCTTTGGCAAGCTGTGCTAATAGATCGTTAAAAATAGTCATCATCTGTGCGATTTCATCATTGTCATTCGTTTCTATTTTATAATGCAAATCTTTGTTCTGAGCAATGTAAAAGCAGCCATCGGAGGCTTTTTGAATAGAGAGACGAATTTTGCTGATAATAAATAAAAAAAGTAATGTGACAATGATTGCTAAGATAGAAGATGTAAGGATACCTGTTGTTTTTGCTTTCTCTAAAATTGCAAATTCAGATTCTTGCACGTTTGTTGTAAGAAGATCAATCATCTCTTGAAGTTTGAAGTAGTGCTCTGCACCCTCATCACTCAGCTTTTTAAGAATTTGTCCATCTTTTGTCGTTAAAAACTCTGGGGCATGTGTTGTGTGGGTGTGTTCTTTGATGATTTTAAAACGTGTTTCATTTGCTGTTTTATAATTAATAGCCTCTTTTTTAATGTTTTCTAATAATGCTAATTGTGTAGCATCTGTCGTTGTTTTTTGAATTTCGCTAAGGTGTTCCATAAGGCCTTTATCTGTTTTGAAATAACCTTCAAAATTCTTGCTATCAAATGAAAGCTGATAACCCCTTGCATACGTTCCAAGCATGGCACTTAAAGAGCGAGCTTCACCTATAGAATCAATCTTATTTGCAACTTTTTGTGCACCGCTTGTATTTGAAACAAGTAGATAGGTTAAACTCCCTGTGGTGAGAAGAAAAATAAACAATAAAAATACCATTTTTGCCCGAATTGTTCTTAACATAGTAATACCTTTTGACTAAAATCTCATAAAGCTCATAGTATATAATTTCATGTATCATATTGCAATGTCCTATAGGACGTTGAAGTTAAATGGTTAGATGAGTAAACTCATGAAAATTAAAGTTAAATAGGTAGCGTTTTGGAAGATCATGTATAGTTGTAATGTTGAAAAATTACATGCAAAGATAAGAAATAACGTAAAATATTTACGAGAAAAAAAACATAAAAGTCAACTTGAAATGGCATTAGCCATCGGGCATTCTTCTTCTGCTTTTTATGCGAAAGCGGAAGTGGGTATACAGAAAAAAAAGTTTAATATTGAGCATTTATGCAAAATTGCTGAAGTGTTAGAAGTAGATATTGGGGAGTTTTTTAAAGATTTAGTTTTGGATTGAACAGAGGAAGAGGAACTTTATAGGTAAAGCTCCTCTGTTAGTATTAACCGATGTTGGTATAAACGGCTTGAACGTCGTCGTCGTCTTCAATTTTTTCGATGATTTTATCCACCTCGACCATTTGCTCTTCACTAAACGTGACAGGGTTATTGGCGATGCGTTCTAAGTTTGCTTTGGTTAGGGCAATGCCTAGACGATCAAACGCTGCATTGAGGGTACCAAAGTTGGTGTAGTCTGCATACACAAGCACGACGCCTTCTTCTTCCTCGATCTCTTCCAATCCTGCGTCAATAAGCTCAAGCTCTAACTCTTCGATGTCCATGTCTGCTGTCTTTGCAAACTCAAAAACTGCTTTGCGTGAGAACATAAATTCGAGTGAGCCATTGTTAACCATCTCACCACCAGCTTTTTTGAATGCACTTTTGATGTTCGCTACGGTTCTTGTGTTATTGTCTGTTGCGCATTCAACAAAAAAGAGTGAACCGTGTGGTCCTTTGCCTTCAAAAGTAACTTCACTCAGGGTTTGTGCATCTTTGCCAAGCGCTCTTTTAATCGCCGCATCAATATTGTCTTTAGGCATATTCTCAGCTTTTGCGTTGAGGATCGCTGTTCGGAGTTTTGCATTACTCTCAGGGTCTCCACCGCCTTCTTTAGCCGCCATCATGATCGTACGGCCCAGTCTTGGAAATACGCGAGACATATTTCCCCATCGTTTCATTTTTGATGCTTTTCGGTATTCAAACGCTCTTCCCATAGGGGTTAATTCCTTCGTATGTATTCTTAATAGTGCATTATTATAGCTTGTTTATACCTTGTTTAAAATAAGAGTTTTTTCTATAATGAGACCAATAGTTCACTTAAAAATGGAGAATGTATGGAAAATCTCAAAAAAATCTATAAAAAACATGGCTTTGAGCTTATTTGTGTTCCCACACAAGAAGAAGCACTCAGTGTTGCGATGAGTTTCATTAAACCAAACATGAGCATAGGTTTTGGCGGTTCAACAACGGTCAAGCAAATAGGGCTTTATGATTATGTTACATCTCGTAAAGATATTACTCTTTACAATCAATATGAAGCAGGCATTAGTATGGAAGAAAACAGCGATCGCAGACACAAAGGCATCCTTGCGGATCTTTACATTACAAGCACCAATGCACTGACAAAAAACGGGGAACTTGTGAATGCCGATGGTAGCGGGAATAGAGTGGCTGCACAGATTTTTGGGCCTAAAAAAGTGCTCATCATCGCTGGCATTAACAAGTTGGTTGAAAATGTGGAAGAGGGCTTTAACCGTATTCGTGATGTGGCAAGTCCAAAGAACATTGAGCGTATGAATAACCTCGCGATCAGTCTGGGCAAAGAGCCACGCCATAATATGAATAATATTGGTAGAAAATTTTCTTACATAAATGGCGATGATGAGGGGCGCACGACGATTATTTTAGTTGACGATGAACTGGGCTATTAAGATGTTTCTATAAGAAGCATTTTAGCGCTAAACGTTTAAATGTGTGACATTTTTAGATTTTCCAAGGAATTTTGCATTAAAGTGAGATCATAAGAAGTTTATTGTTGAGGGAACGTTAGAATAAAACACTCTCTCAACAAGAGTTTTTACACAAATGCAAATCATTTACTTAATAGGAGAAATCGATGAGAAAATCACTTTTAGCGGGCGCTATGGTCGTGTGTCTTGGGGCATCCGTCTATGCGACAGAGTTTATCAATGTTCTCACAGGGGGAACAAGCGGCATTTACTATCCTTTGGGTGTCGCACTTTCGCAGATGTATGCTAAAGCTATTCCTGATTCTAAAACGGCGGTTCAAGCAACCAAAGCCAGTGTTGAAAATCTTAACCTTCTTCAAGCAGGACGCGGTGAAGCTGCGATTTCTTTGGGCGATTCGCTCTCTGATGCATACAAAGGCAATACAGAGGCAGGCTTTAAAGCACCTCTTTCAAAACTTCGTACCATTAGTGCACTCTATCCAAATTACATTCACTTTGTTGCTGCTGCGGATTCTGGCATTAAGTCATTTGCTGACATTAAAGGCAAACGCATCTCTGTGGGTGCACCAAAATCTGGAACAGAACTCAATTCAAGAGCAATTCTTGCCGCCGCAGGACTTAGCTACAAAGACTTTTCTAAAGTTGAGTACCTCTCTTATGCTGAGTCTGTTGAGCTTATGAAAAACAGACAACTTGATGTAACACTGCTCTCCTCTGGTGCAGGCGTTGCAGCCCTTCGTGATCTTGCAACTTCTCAAAAAGTGGTTTTCTTGAGCATTTCAGAAGATATTGTTAAAAAAATTGACGATCCTGCGTACCAAGTGGGCATCATTCCTGCCAATACTTATGAAGGTCAAACCGCTGATGTTAAAACGGTTTCGGTTCAAAACTTCCTTGTCACACACTCTGGCGTATCTGAACAAACGGTCTATACCATGACCAAAACGATGTTTGAGAACTTAGATCAGATGGTTGCTGCACATGCTGCGGCTAAAGGCATTAACCTTGCAAATGCAGCGAAAAATCCTCCAGCACCACTGCATCCAGGGGCTGAGAGATATTATAAAGAGATGGGAATTCTAAAATGAGACAAAGCCCTATTTTAGGGCTTTTTAGAACAAAAAATGTTGAAGGAATGTTATGTCAGCCTTAGTAACCGAGGAAGTTCACGAAGATACTTCCGATTTTGAAGAACACGGGCACCAGCGTCAACTTATTGGCTGGGCGGCACGGCTTGTGATGTTTGGAGCACTTTCATTTTCTGCCTATCAAATCACAGTTGCGGCGTTTCATCCATTTTCAAGTTTGATTATACGCGCTTTACATGTAAGCTTTTTAGTCTTTTTGATTTTCATGCTTTACCCCGCAACATCAAAAGGGCGTTCACAACAAAGTATCCCTTGGTACGATTTTTTACTCTCATTTTTTGGTTTTGCTCTTGGGTTTTACCATCTTGTGTTTGAAGCCGATCTTATTGAGCGTTCGGGTGATCCGACAACAATGGATCTTTTTGTGGCAACTGCTGCCAGCCTGCTGGTTTTTGAAGCCGCACGTCGTGTGGTAGGTTGGGCATTAACCTTTGTGTGTGGCATCTTTTTGGCGTATGGTTTTTTTGGGCAGTATTTGCCACTTTCCATCGCACACCGTGGGTTTGGGTTTGACCAGATCGTCGGTCAACTCTACCTTGGAAGTGATGGCATTTTAGGAACGCCAACCCTTGTTTCGGCAACCTATATTTTCTTGTTTATTCTTTTTGGAACATTTCTAGAACATGCAGGCATGATTCGCCTCTTTAACGCCCTTGCGTTGGGTCTTGTAGGTCGCGCACAAGGTGGCCCTGCTAAGGTTGCGGTTATCTCTTCAGGGCTTATGGGAACCATCTCAGGCTCTGGCGTTGCCAATGTATTAACCGTGGGGCAGTTTACCATTCCTCTTATGAAGCGTTTTGGGTATAGCTCTGTTTTTGCGGGTGCTGTTGAGGCGACGTCATCTATGGGTGGTCAAATTATGCCTCCTGTTATGGGTGCTGTGGCGTTTATTATGGCGGAGACACTGAATGTTCCGTATTCTGACATCGTTATAGCAGCGATTATTCCTGCAATGTTGTACTACTTTACCGCATTTTGGATGGTCCATCTGGAAGCAGGGCGTTTAAAATTACTGGGCATTCCTGCGGATCAATGTCCAAACCCTTGGACGGAACTCAAAGCAAGTTGGTATTTGGCACTTCCCTTAGCAGCACTTGTTTATATGCTCTTTCATGGCTTTACTCCAATGTTTGCGGGAATGATGGGCTTAACGTTGACATCGGTGTTGATTCTTGGGGCAGCTATTGCCGCACGTATTTCACAAACTGCATTGCGTTATGTTTTTTGGGTTGCCATTGCGCTTGGGGCATCTTCATTTTTACAATGGGGCATCGTTTCTGTGTTGGGTGTTATCGCTTTCTTAGTGCTTCTAAACTTTGTTGTTCAAGGTGGACGTGACACGCTTCGCACGATGAAAACAGCGCTTATTGATGGTGCAAAACAAGCGCTTGGTGTAGGTATCGCTTGTGCGATTGTGGGTGTCATCATAGGCGTGTTAACGCTGACTGGGGCTGCCTCTAACTTTGCAGGGTTTATCCTTGAAATCGGTGAGAAGAGTCTTTTTCTTTCGCTTTTACTGACCATGGTGGCATGTTTGATCTTGGGCATGGGAATTCCAACCATTCCTAACTACATCATCACAAGTTCCATCGCGGCACCTGCACTCTTAAAATTGGGTGTTCCACTCATTGTGAGTCATATGTTTGTTTTTTACTTTGGCATCATGGCGGATCTTACGCCTCCAGTTGCACTTGCTGCGTTTGCGGCAGCCTCTATCGCCAAAGCTTCAGCCATGAAGATCGGTTTTAAGGCAACACAAATCGCTGTCGCAGGGTTTGTTGTGCCATTTATGGCAGTGTATGACCCAGCATTGATGCTTCAAGGTGATCCTACATGGATAGCCGTTGTTTATATTGTTGTAAAAGCTTTGCTTGCTATCTATTTATGGGGATGTGCGGCTATTGGTTATTTATGGTCTCCCTTGCATATGGTTGAGCGTGTCGTTGCTGCAGCTACTGCGACACTCTTGGTTGCGGCTATTCCTGCTACCGATGAAATAGGCTTTGTCCTAGGGGCTATGTTTATTGCTTGGAATTGGTGGAAAAATCGTAAACAATGATGGCTTTATGTATGAGTGCGGGAGCAATGTCTGCGACGCTGTTCGTGCACTCTTTTACCCTCTCTTGGATGCACTCGGTAGAAAAAATTCGTTGGGAAGAGCAGTGGCAGATAGAGAATCAATCTCTACATGTCATATCTGCGAGTGTACGGGGAAGCGGAGCAGGGATGGAACCACCCCCTGATGCGGTGCTTCGAGAGGGTGCTTGGCATTACACGCCTAGCATTGCTCCTCTTCGTGAGCTTCGCCTTGCCCATTCTCCTTTTACCAAAGAGTATGAACTCTGCTTTGATGGCATGTGTTACCCACTCAGTGATCTTTTTCCAACCCTTCCTGAAATAGACACCATTGTTTTTGAAGCCTGCGAACGCTAAAATACCGCCACTTTTTATACGTAAGGGCACTTTCTTGAAATCAGAACTCAAAAATTACAGTTATATTTTCTTAGGTTCGCTCTTCTTGAGCTTTGGTGTTGTCTCTTTGTTTATTCCTAATGCTTTAGTAACGGGCGGAACTTCGGGTATGGCACTTTTGGGTCACTACCTTTTTAAACTTCCTGTGGGAATGTTGATGGTTATCATCAATGCGCCACTGCTGCTTTTAGGTACCAAATATTTTGGCAAGCATTTTACAATTCGCAGTATCATTGCGATTGGTTTTACATCGTTGTGTATAGACGTGATGGTTGAGTTTTTACATGTAAGCGCACTCAGCCACGATGTTATTTTGGCATCCATTTTTGGTGGTATTGCTGTTGGTATTGGACTTGGACTTATTTTCAGCGGTCATGCTTCTGCGGGTGGTTCTACGATTATCGCGAAGATTGTAGCGTCAAAGACGAGTATTAAAGCCTCTTCCGTGATGCTATTTATTGATATGCTTATTATTATTGCGATTGCATTTATCTCTAAAAATGTGGACTTAGCGCTTTGGAGTTTGGTGAGCATTTACATCAGCGCTAAAAGTGTGGATATGTTCTTAACCAGAGGTCCTTCTAAAAAAGTAGTGCATATCGTTTCTACCAAAATTGAAGAGCTTTGCAACCAAATCGTACTACAGTTGGGCAAAAATGGCACCATTGTAGAAGGAAATGGCATTTTTGAGCACGAAAACAAGCGTATGATTTTTTTAGTGGTTGAAAATGGCAAAGTACCACGCTTAAAAGAGTTGATTCAACAAGTAGACAGCGAAGCATTTATGGTCGTTATGGAAGCCTCAGAGTTGTTAGGGCGTGGGCATTAAAACTTGCTTTTGATGTTGATGCCAAACTGATCATTTTGCTTAGCAATACCCGTTTTATCATATGAAAATCCAAGATTGAGTCCTTTGGAAATTTCATTGAGCTGAAAATTGCTGTAAATACCCGTATACGAAAGATTGGTTTGCTCCTCATTGGCAATGACATAGCGTGATCCTAGCGTAATGTCTTTGCGAGGAGAGTAGTTCAGATCAACAGCGTAAGCCGCGGTATTGGGCGCATAGTTGTTCGAGCTTAATACCGATGACGTTGGCAAAAGATGATCTTTCCCTTCCAAGTCGCCACTGGCACTGTGCTTGCCACCTTCTACTCTAGAATAAGCGATGTAACTTCCAAAATTTTCATAATTGACTTGTGCTTTTGCACCAAACGCATTGGTCGTTGAAATGCCACTTTGTGCGATGCTTTGACGATAGGTATCTGCGTAGTAGTTTGCGCTCAGTTTATAGCCCATCTCGTCAGATTTACCATGGTAAAGCGCTTCGGTGTAGTATATGGTATTGTCGGTGCTACTTTGGTGCATTTCTGTTGCAAAAGATTGAGTCGCTACTTCCAACTTTAGACCTGCTAAGGGTGCTGTTTGGTAGTGAAAAAGAATTTTTTGAGTACGACTACTTGAAAATGCCGTTTCATCTTCCGTTCCTTCATTGTAATTTGCACTGATTTTATGGGTAAGATTGCCATCAAGTAGGGCATCTATAAGTGTATCAGCGGCAAAGAGTATCTGGGAGAGAAAAATGAGGCTAAAGGTGAGTTTTTTCATGGTGATTATGAAAGTGTAAAGCCATAAAAATGGCTTTACAGGTAAAGCAAGGGGAATGAATTACATCATTCCGCCCATGCCTCCCATTCCGCCCATGCCACCCATATCTGGCATTGATGGAGCTTTGTCCTCTTTTGCATTGCTAATAGTAGCTTCCGTTGTCAACAGTAAACTTGCAACAGAAACAGCATTTTGAAGTGCGATGCGAGAAACTTTAACAGGATCAACGATACCTGCATCAAACATATCGACATACTCACCGGTTGAAGCGTTGAAACCATAGTTTGCTTTGGTGCTTGTAAGAACATTGTTTGCAACAACGCCTGCATCAAAGCCAGCATTCTCAGCGATTTGTTTCAAAGGTGCTTTAAGAGCACGTGTAACGATGTCAGCACCGATGGCTTCATCGCCAGTAAGGTTTAGTTTGATTTTAGCATTTGCAAGCAAGAATGCAGAACCACCACCTACAACGATACCTTCTTCAACAGCCGCTTTAGTCGCTGAAAGTGCATCATCCACACGGTCTTTTTTCTCTTTCATCTCAGTTTCAGTAGCCGCACCAACTTTGATAACCGCAACACCACCGCTTAGTTTTGCTAAACGCTCTTGTAGTTTTTCTCTATCGTAGTCACTGCTTGTCTCTGCGATTTGCGCTTTGATTTGTCCAACACGAGCGTCAATGCGAGCTTTGTCGCCATTACCATTAACGATGGTTGTGTTGTCTTTATCGATCACGATGCGCGCTGCTTGACCAAGGTCTGCTAGTGTTGCCGCTTCAAGAGTACGTCCTAGCTCTTCACTGATGACTTCACCACCACTGATGATAGCGATGTCTTCTAACATTGCTTTTCTTCTATCACCAAAACCTGGAGCTTTAACCGCAGCGATGTTTAAAACACCTCTTAGTTTGTTAACAACAAGTGTTGCCAATGCTTCACCATCGATATCTTCAGCGATAATAAGTAAAGGTTTACCTGTTTTTTGAACTTGCTCAAGCACTGGTAAAAGATCTTTTAAGTTAGAGATTTTTTTGTCAAACAATAAAATAAATGGGTGTTCCATAACAGTTTGCATTTTCTCAGGGTTGGTTACAAAGTAAGGAGAGAGGTAACCACGGTCAAACTGCATACCCTCAACAACGTCTAACTCGTCTTGGATGCCTTTCGCTTCTTCAACGGTAATAACGCCATCTTTGCCTACTTTTTCCATAGCTTCAGCGATTAACTCACCGATGACCGTGTCAGAGTTTGCAGAAATCGTTGCAACTTGTGCGATCTCTTTTTTATCTTTAACAGCTTTTGCCATTGTTTTAAGTTCAGCGATAATTGCTTCAGCCGCTTTGTCCATACCACGTTTTACTTCGACTGGGTTTGCACCAGCTGTGATGTTTCTAAGGCCTTCTTTAAAAATTGCATGTGCAAGAACGGTTGCAGTTGTTGTACCATCACCCGCTTGGTCAGCAGTTTTAGACGCAACTTCTTTAACAAGTTGAGCACCCATGTTTTCGATAGTATCTTTAAGTTCGATCTCTTTTGCAACAGAAACACCGTCTTTTGTGATGCTAGGAGCACCGAAACTTTTTTGAATTAAAACGTTGCGACCACGTGGTCCCATTGTAACTTTTACTGCATCATTTAGTTTTTTAACGCCTTCGTAAAGTGCATTGCGTGCGCTGTCTGAAAATAGAATCTCTTTTGCCATGTTTAATTCCTTTTTTTAATTGATTGATTATAAAACGCCTAAGAGGTCGTCAGTGTTCATTACGAGGTATGCTTTGCCGTCTAATGTAATCTCTGTACCTGCATATTTTGCAAACACAACTTTGTCACCAACTGCAACAAGACCTTTTTCTGCAACTTTTGGACTTACAGCTCTAACAATACCGCTAAGAGGTTTTTCTTTAGCATTGTCAGGGATGATAATACCTGAAGCAGTCGTAGTGGCTTCTTCGATTCTCTCAAGAAGTACTCTTTTTCCTAATGGTTTGAAAGTCATTTGAATGTCCTTTTGACTAAAATTTTTAGCACTCGTTTATTTCGAGTGACAAAATTTTACACAAAAGTGGCTCAAAAGTCAAGAAAAAAGAGGTAAAAGTTTAGTCTACTGTACTCAATGTTTCCTGTTTTTGTTCAAGTTTCCAGAAAGGCGCATTAATTAACCTAGATATAAGTTTTATGACTATATAATGCCAACCTCTTTTAACCATGTCAAGGTAGCTCAGCTGGTTAGAGCGCTGGTCTCATAAGCCGGAGGTCGAGGGTTCGAGTCCCTCTCTTGACACCACTCACTTTTCACAAACCCTTATCCCATAGCACTTTCAAGCAACTCAGCTATAACTTTTAATTATTATCTCCAGAGTCGGAGGTCTAAATTTTTGGCTCATTTTTGGCACAATTTGACTCGCTTTTGGCTCGAAAAAGACTCAGCCTTTTATCTTCACTTTTGATTTTGTATCATTGAAGTTGGGGGGGGATAGAAAACTTTTTTAAGATTTTTGTAACCCGTTGAATATAATATTTTAATTTATTAACCAGTTATCGATATAGCGTAAAATTGGTAACTCAAAAGTTTAGCTCCGACCCTTTTTATTTCGTTTTATTTTTATTCGTATTTTCGAGTGGGCGTCAAATGAACATTAAAATTAGGTATACGCTCTTGAAAATATAACTTCTTTCTGTTGTAGCTTATGCCCTTGTTAAACGAATTACAGTTTTAAT
Source organism: Sulfurospirillum sp. (assembly GCF_036802865.1). Lineage (NCBI taxonomy): Bacteria > Pseudomonadati > Campylobacterota > Epsilonproteobacteria > Campylobacterales > Sulfurospirillaceae > Sulfurospirillum > Sulfurospirillum sp. The sequence goes on from NZ_DAIRVK010000001.1 coordinate 845,994, forward strand.
CACCCTTCAATTCAATTAAAGGGTGAAATAAGAACTTCAACTTAAAAATCTCTACAGAATTTGATAAAGAAATACATCACAATAAGGAGAAACAATGTTTAGGCAAGTATCATGCAAAAATGTTGGTATTTTTACTCCTTTGTTGTGTGATTTTTACTTGGTAGGGACTACTTTTTTACTTTATTTTTTCTAGGTTATGTATATCTTGAAAAACAAATTGATGAGCATAATATTTCACGCGATCGTGCAATGCAACAAGTAGATGAACTGCGCCAGTCATCAGATGATTTAACACGTATGGCATGCTCTTATACTATTACCCTCAACCCTATGTATCAATGGTGAACGTTCCAAAAATCTTGTAATGTGTTTACTCATGTCTCGCATGAAATTATTATGTAAATTAAGCTGGATTTAAAACGGATGTCCGAAAATATCTAAATGTAGGTGGAACTCGGTAAGCGTTTATATGTGAGGCTTTATTCTAGGGCTATGGTGAGTGTTTTGATAATTATTTGTGTATCAGCCAGAGGATTAGCACTTACGGAGCGAATCCAGTGTTGATTGAAAACAGTGCAAGTGGAGAACATACCTATTGGAAGTTTATCAAAGAGTTCTTGCGTACCGATGTGTAAAGGTCGAAAGACATTAATTCCTGTTTGCCCTGTTGCTAGTGTTTCAATGCGAGACTCGGCTTGTAGAAATTGAGCGAGCTTATGAGCTGATTGCATAGTGTGTTCGATACAATCAGCTAATCCTTCTTTACCCCAAGCAAGGAGTGTTGCCAAGAGTAAAACGGCTGAGGCGCAACGTGAACCTTGGATACCCACATTGGGTGTTGCAAGGTAAGAACTTCCAAAGGAAATAGCTTTATGGGCTTTTTCAGAGTCTTTGAAAAAAATGATGGCGGAATCTTTGGGTTGAAAGAACCACTTATGGGTTGAGATTGCTATGGAGTCAGCATATTCAATTCCCTCAAGCAATGAAGCATACATGGGAGAAAGTCGAAGTGCGCCTGCCCATGCGGCGTCAACATGTGTCCATGCAGCCTTACCACATAGCGTGAGCGTATCGAGTGCTCCTAATGTTGTTGTTCCCTCTGTTAAAACCAAAGCACTTTTGGAAAGGTCTCCAAGAGATGACGCATCTAGTGTTCCGTCCTTACATACAGGAATTGGACGATAGTTTAGCCCTAAAAGATGTGCTGCTTTTGGAATGCTAATGTGTGCTGCTTCTGAAGCAACGACTTCCATGACACCCGCACACTCTCTTGCTGCCCACAAGGCTGTTAGATTGGCAAGAGTTGAGCCTGCGCAAAAATGACCGCCACTCATACCAAATAAGGGTGAAAGCCATTCGATGACACGTTCTTCGGCTCCTTTTGCAAATGGAGATGTGGCAGGGTGAAGGAGGTTTTGATTGAGTCTTGCATTCCACAATGCGATTGCCCATGTAATCCATGGAGTAGGTGGATCCATGTGTGCGAGAGCAAAAGGTGCATCTAAATGTGTCGCTTTGCCCAGTATATGAGGTGCCAAAAGCTCTAGCGTTTGTGTCTCACCGATGCCAGAAAGAGGTAAAGTATCGGGCAAGGAAGTTGTCTCTAGATGTGTTTTGTTGAGATACTCAACTGCCGTATGTAAATCAGGATGAGGGGTAAAGCGTTGATGGATAGTTTTCATGATTAGTTCCAAGTAAATTTTAGAGGTATTTTATACTAAAGTAGATAAAACTCCTCGTCATATTGGTATTGTTGGACAGAAGCTTATATAGCCTAATAAAGATGATATTTATCAATTATTGCACTTATATAATCGAAAGACTATTTTAAGCGTTTTTACAATGCGGTAATTAAGTATGCAAAGCTATTATCACGCATTAAGATTTATAGTCTGTTTAAATCTATGCTTATATTCTTTAGGGTTTAAAGATGTTTCTCTTTTAAAAAACTGCCTGAAAGTACTTTCATCAAAATAGCCAACTTCTATAGTAATATCACTAAATTTTTTATTTGTAGTAATTAGCAACTCTTTTGCTTTTTCGATTCGAAGATTTTTTAAATATTGTATAGGTGAAATATTTAGTGACTTTTTAAATCTTCTTGAAAATGTTTTTTCTGTTATATTTAATCTATTTGCTAAGTCTAAAACTGAAATTTGTTCATGTAAATTGTCTTGCATCCATTGCACTATAGTTTTTATTTCTTTATCATCATATAAAAAAATTGTAGAAAAATTTTTATATGATTTTTGAGAGTCTCTTCCTTTATCAATAATCATCAAATTTGCCAGTTGATTAGCTGTTCTATTACTATGTGTTTTTTCAATAATATATAAGCATAAATCTAAATAGGCATGTATTCCAGCTGCAGTTATGATACCTTTTTGGTCTATTAATATTTTGTTTACGTCAAGGTTGACATTAGGAAATTCTTTTTTGAACTTATCTTCATATATCCAATGTGTTGTAGCTTCTTTTCCATCAAGCAAGTTGGTTTTTGCCAATATAAAACTGCCTATACAAGTTGAAGCGAGTAGAGCTTTATTTTGATATTGGTAAATCAACCAAGCGATTATTTTTTCTGATACATCAAATGAATGATCATTTACTGTAGGTGGAATGATAACAGCGTCATAAAAGGTATCTAAAGATAAGGGGACAGTATCAAAATACTTAACAACTTCTAAACTAACAAATGTTGTCTTTATCTCTTGTTCATCCTTTGCTTTACAAAAATCATTATTAATCATAAACATATCTTCTATCCCATAAGCAGCTGATTTTAATACATTTTCTAAAATTAAAATGGCTATATTCATATTTTGTCCAAAATAACATTTTTTATGGCAAAAATGCCTATTCTGGATTATATCATACTATGAGATAATAACAATTGTCCAACGAAATGCAGTTTTAGCTATCCTCTAATTCAATGAAAAGCTAGAATACGAACTTCAACTTGAAAATATCTACAGAATTTTGTACTTCGTTTGATAGGGACTGCAGGCTTTAATTAATTTTGTAAAAAAGGAAGTTAGAATGAAAAGTATGTTTGTTTATATTGCCATTGTTTTTATTTTATTCGGAGTTTCATCTCTTCAGGCGCAAACCTTTGATTTGTCACATACGGATCAGGTGAAGCCGAACAATGTGATTGTTAAATCTGCTGATTTTGAAGGTCGCAAAAGTCTTCAGGTTTATCTTAGTGAAGAAAAACAGGCACAGATGTTGAAAGGACTTGGTGGGAATCATGCCACTTTTGCTTTAATACCCGTTGCTTTCCAAAATGGAATTATCGAGGTTGATATAGCCGGTGAAGTCAACGGCAAGGGTGATCCAGATTCACGGGGATTTACTGGAATTGCTTTTCGCATCAATAATGATGTTTCCAAATTTGAAGCAATTTATCTGCGTATGACAAACGGACGCAATGCTGAGCCTGTCCCACCTTCTCCCCGCATTGACAGGGCAATTCAATACATCTCATATCCTGATTGGTCATTTGATCGATTCCGTAATGAATTTCCTGAACAATATGAAAAAGGTGCAAATATTGCTCCTAAAAAATGGATTCATCTTAAAATCGAAGTCAAAGGAAGTGTGGCTAAGGCTTATTTAAATAATGAATTGGAACCTGCTATCACAGTCAGTGATTTGAAAATGGGTGCCGAGGCCAAAGGCTCGGTCGGGCTTTGGGTAGATGATGGTTCAAATGGGTATTTTTCCAATTTGCAGATAATTTCGTATTAAAAGGTGTCAAACGAAGTGCAAAAGAGGCATATATAGTTCATAAGAGTCTATCTGTACTTTAGGTTTTTTTGGAGAATTTTATATAACTAAAATTGCACTTTTCTTGACACTAATGATTGAAACAGAAATTTAAGAAAGGGTTATAATGTACATATATCACATTAGAAATGCAACATTTGTAATAAATTCAAACGATAAATATATTTTGATTGACCCGATGCTAAGTGGCAAAGGAGAACTGCCACCATTTTCCGTTATACAACATAAAATACAGATGAATCCAACTGTACCTTTGCCAAGTGATGCTGATAGTATTTTAAACAAAACAACCGATTGCCTTATTACTCATTCGCAAACTTTTGGAATAAAAGTGCTACAACACACAGACCATTTAGATAAAAAAGGTGAATTGTTTTTAGTTTCAAAAAATATTCCTATTACCACTATTAAGAAAGATGCCTCTTATCTTAAAAAATACAATTTAAATGTTGTATCTGGTCTTAATTTTTGGACAAAAAATGAATACCTAGAAGGATACATTACAGCAATCCCAGCAAGGCATGGACACGGTTGGATAAATAAGATTATGGCTAATGGTGCTGGATATTTTATTGAGCTTCCAAATGAACCTACTGTGTATATATGTGGAGACACTGTATTGACTGAAGATGTCAAAAGGGCTATTTTGGAACTCAAACCTGATATTGTAGTTGTAGCAGCCGGTAATGCTTCTCTTGATATTGGGAAACCTTTACTAATGAATATGGACGAAATTATTGAACTAATAAGACTTAGTCCGAACATAGTAATTGCCAACCATATGGATTCTCTTAATCACTGCTCAATTTCTCGCAATATGCTAAAAGATAAATTAATGCAGGAAAATCTAATACATAGAGTTTTTATCCCTGACGATGGTGAAAAAATTGAATTTTGATTTTCGGTTACCACACAATTTCGAAAAAATAGCACGCTAAGCTAAATTTACCTGTCTAAGTAGATTGAGATTTAGTAGGCGAAGATGATACTAGACCTCACAATTACAGTAATGGAATGACTCCACCTTTGTAGACACAATTTAATTCTGCAAAGCCATTTTTATAAAAAACAATATGGGTCTGAGTTAAACTTTTAACTTTTTATAGGTTAGTTTAAGAAAACAATGGCATGAAAAACAATTAGATTCAAGCCAAAGAGTAATATGGGGGGTAAACTTTTAACTCCTAAATTAACACTTTGTTTCACCAAAAACAGTTAACCCGTCAGAACTTAACATCCAACGGGTCAACGGGTTAACATTTCTAATAAAAAACTTCCCTATTTTAACTACGCATACAGTCTATCAATTCCACTATCAATTTTAGCTACATCCATCAGTCCATTCTTCACATAGTAATCCATTGTAGTCGAGAGCTTAGTATGCCCCAAATACTTCTGCGCAAGTGTGATAGGCATGTTGTTCTCAACAACTGAACTTGCAAAGCTGTGACGTGTAGCATAGAGGGTTTTATAAGTGATATTTAAATGCTCTAAAAGGGGCTTTAAATACGTTTTAACGATTGGACGTGACTCGAAGTATGGTTGAAGCGTATTTTCATTGGGAAATACCCATAGAGAACTCTTTGCAGTTTGACTGTGAATGTGTAAAGCCTCTTTAACAGGCGCAGGCATGTAAACGGTATTGACAATGTTCGTCTTAGTGGATTTTAACTTGCCATGTCTTTGACTGCGTTGTATGGTGATCGTGTTGTATGGTGATCGTGTTGTTCTCAAAGTCAATATCACCCCACTGTAAAGCCAAAGCTTCACCCGTTCTAAGTCCTGTGTTAAACGATAACGTAAGGAATGCTTTGAACCACCCTGTGGCATTTTCAAGAATTCTCTGCACTTCATCTTTGCTGTAGTATTTCTGTGAAGAATCGCTTTTGCTCTTACTGAACTGCTTTGACTTCTTATCAACAAGTGTCAATGGGTTTTTATCGATCATCTCATTGACAAGGGCATAGTTCCAAATGAAGTTAAACGTTCGGTAGTATTTGTTAAAGCGAGACTTGCTTAACTGATTGGATTCAATCAAGAGGTGTTTTAAGTTTTAATTCGCAATTTTTCTGCATTATAAACTGGCGACTTCTGCGCTTCGCTTGACACCTCGTGTTGGTTTGACTGAAAAAGCCCAAAATTCAAGCCAATATTTTGTACTTCATGTGACAATAGATTTTTATTCAATCATCGCATCAAATTCTTTCACTTTATCCAGTGCTTTCATCGCAGAAGTTTTTGCGTTTTCGCTTAAGCCTTCACTAAAATGCAGGACATTTTCGAGCAACACACAAATGCCTAAAAAGATGGTTTTAGTACAAATCTCTCTGAGGCAGCTCATGAGAATGGGGGTAGGGATGTTGTGTGTAGAGTAGATGTAAGTGCGTTCATCACTGAGGTCTAAAAACTCTATCTTGTCCTCTTTAAAGCCACTCATCGCATCGACGACAACAATGACATCTGGTTCGTAAGCACGTAAAGAGCCAAATTCATTTTCAGGGGTATCGTAGCCAAAAAAGACTCTCCATTCGGGTAAGTGTTCCTCTACCAGTCGTCCTACTACGATGGCAACACCATCATCTCCTCTAAGTTCATTACCCACACACAACAACGCTTTTTTCACCCAAATCCCCTTTTATTTATGTCTGTTTAAAATCTTTTCTTAGTACCAAATAGCCTTCATTTAAGCCAGCCAATATCGCTTTAAAGGGACATTCCATCATCTCTGGTAAAAGCTTGGTAGCGTGTTCAGGAAAGATTTCTATTTCAAAATATTGACTCAAATTTCCAATTTTAAATTTCAGATACTCTCCACCATGGTCTAAAATCTGTTTAAATTCATCTTCGTTGATTTCTAAAATTTTCTCGCTAAAATCAATCGTTCCAACGCCATGCCCTATGCAGGTCGAGAAGATTTTGATTTGATCCACTCTAGCATCACCTGATTTTGCGCCATCAAGATGCCTTTTGGTGAGCTTGTAAACTTCTACCATTTATTGCCCCCATTCCACTCTGTGAAGGCTGACTTTATCTTCTTCTGAACATGGAACATATTGGGTATAAATTTCGTTATGGAGTATTCCTAAACACTCTGCATAGCGTGGATCAACTTCTGTTTTCATCGCTTCAGTGATAGCGGTTTTAGTCGCTTTTGTATCTTTGACGTTACCACTTTTCACAAGCGCATCAATATATTTGTCGAAGAGTTTACGTCCAAATACATAACTCATAAGCCTTTTTGCATGAACAAGCAAATCTCTCTCAAAAAGAGTATTGCCAAGGACAGAGTCTTTGACCATTGGTGGCATTTCGTTATCGTCCTCAAAACTCACTTTTTGGAGTTTTTGATCTAAGACGCCAAGGGCAGTTGTAAGCCCATAAATGATACTTGCAGGATGTGGAGGACAACCTGGAATATAAACGTCTACTGGTATGATTTTATCGATTCCACTTAGTACGCTATACGCATCGTAAAAAATACCACCCGATGCTCCACACGCACCAAGGGCTACAACAATCTTAGGATCGGGCGTTGCTTCGTAAGCACGAAGAAGTGGATAGTACATCTGACGTGTCACAGGACCTGTGCAGAGTAAAATATCGGCGTGACGTGGGTTTGCAACCAGCTTAAAACCAAATCGCTCAGGATCCCATAACGGTGTGATAGCCGCGAAAATCTCAATTTCACAGCCATTGCAACTTCCGCAGTCAACGCGAAAAACACTAAAACTTCTGCCTATATGCTTTAAAAGCTCAAGTTTTTCCTCTAAAGAATTGGCTAGTTCGATTTCTGTTGGCATTTCATATGTTTTCATTCTATCACCATCTCTTTGCCACTGGTAAAGGTTGCTACCGTAGCAGTTTTTTTACATGTTGGACACATACAAAGATAATTTTTAGCCTCTTCAAGCCTTTTTTCACTGACATTTGCTTTGCTTAAGCACTCAAAACTATACTTAATAAGTCTTTTTGCACCAAAGGGTTTGCCACACTCTGTACAATACTGACTATCAAGTTCGCCTCTTTGGATGAGAGCTGATTTATCAAATTTAACAGCGAGTTCAAACTCTTCGCTTAATTTGATGGCTCCCGTTGGGCAGACTTCATCGCATCTACCACAAAAGATACAACGCCCACAGTCAAACTCCCAAACGAGTTTACTTTTATCATCGTTAAAGACAACCGTGATGGCATTGGAAGGACATGCTATACCACACGCCGCACAACCTATACACAGATCATACACGTAAGCAGGTTTACCACGAAAATTCGCTGCAACATTATAAGGCTCAAACGGGTACTTATGGGTAATTTCGCCGTATTTTTTACTGATATCAAGAAGTTTCATCATCGCAGACTCCTCATCGGACTGTTTTTGAGTGTTTTAGAAAAATCTTTTAAATCTTTATTTGTCAAAATTTTACTCTTTTTGCTGTTGATGTCAACAACGGTGATACGCTCTGTACATGAGTAGCAAGGATCTAAGCTACAAACGATAAGTGCCGCATCGGCAATGGTGTTACCACGGAACTGAAAACGAAGGCTTGGCCAGTTGTTGTAGGTAGCGGCGCGACATCTCCATCTAAAGACTTTTTGAGCACTACCTTGCATAATCCAGTGGACATTTTCTCCCCTTGGTGCTTCAACATACGCTAAAGCGAAGTCTTCAGGTTTAACGTGGAATTTTGGGTCGACAATGATCGCCGTTTGAGGCATAAGCTCAAAACATTGACGAATGATAGAAACAGAGCTTTTAAGTTCCATATAACGAACCATCTCACGCGCGAAAACATCACCACCTTCTACAACGGAGACATTAAATTCGATCTGTTTAAAAAAGTCGTACGGATGGTCATAGCGTGTATCGCGTTTGATGCCACTTCCCCTAATATTAGGACCCACAGCAGAGAAATCACGGGCAACTTGTTTGTCAAGAATACCCACGCCCTTCCAGCGTTTCATTTGGCGTTGATCATCCATAACAGCATCCCATACTTCATCGACTTGTGTTTCGATGATTTGTAAGATGCGTAAACTCTCTTTGATCTCAATACCTGTGATATCGCGTCTAAGTCCACCCATAACAACGTTACCATAGGTTTTGCGTCCACCCGTAACGAGTTCAGCGAGTTTCATAGAGTATTCACGGATTCTAAAGATATGCATGAAGGCATTGTAGTTACCTGTCACTTCACAGGCAAGCCCGATATTGAGCAAATGGCTGTGGAGACGTTCAATTTCCGAACAGATAATACGAATGGCTTGCGCACGAGCAGGAATCTCTAAATTGATCGCTTTTTCTGCTGCTTCAATACATGCGATTGCATGGGCATAACCGCAAATACCACACACACGTTCTGCTAAATAGCCCATTTGATCGTAGTTCATACGGTTTTCAGCGAGCTTTTCCATACCTCTGTGTTGATAAAAAAGTCTGTAATCTGCATCGACAATGGTATCGCCATCGCAAAAGAGTCTAAAGTGTCCTGGCTCATCGGCTGTGATATGCAAAGGTCCTAGAGGAACATCAATAATTCCAGCGCCTTCAGGTTTTAAAAATTCATATTCTGGCTCATCATAATGCGTGCGCATATCAGGGCGATAACGGTAGTCCATCGCATCTTTTCGAAGCGGGAAGAGATCTTTGGGCCAATCATCACTTAAAACCAGTCGTCTTTTATCCGGTAAGCCCTCTGCTACGAGTCCAAACATGTCGTACGCTTCTCTTTCATACCATACACATGCTGGAACCAACGGTGTTACCGATGGATACGTGAGACTGTCTGGAGAGATAAGTACTTTAACCGTGACAAAGCACTTTTCATCTTGCGCTATCTCATCACCCTCAAACATCTTGCCACCCTCCATAGAGAGTGCGTAGTATAGGGCATAATGTTTGTTGATACTTCGCTCATCATTGGCAATCATCGTTGAGAGGTAGCCACCCATATCGTAATACAAAAAGCGAACCGCTTCAGGAAGGTCATTGAGCTCAACCAACGCAGTGACTTGATCTTCACATTGCCTTGTGACTTCTAAAATTTTAATTTTAGTCGCGAGTGCTTCTATAAATTTATCGCATTTCATTGGGAGTCCTATTTTTTAATTATGGTTTTAACGCTCTCATCAAGGAGAAACGTAAACGAATCAAACTGCCACACACCAAACGCTACAATCAAAATAGCCAAGGCAATAAGTGGAAAGTTTTCGCTGAACTTCATCTCACTGTTATGCTCCACTTTGCCTTCTACTTTACCAAAGGTTGCCAAGAAGAAGTGCGAAAAGTCGGCAATAAAAATGATGGCTAAGGCGACGGCAAAAATAGCCATTAATATGTACGAACCATCAATGGCTGCGGCTTTAAAGATGAGAAATTCACTCACAAAAATCGCAAAACCTGGAACACCGACCAAGGAACAGATGGCAATACCAAACAGTACAGCTGTAAGCGGTGCAATACGGATCATGCCACCCATTTTGGTCATATCTTTGGTTCCGTAGATTTTGGCGATATTTCCTGTTGAACAAAAGGCTAATGCTTTCGTAAAGGAGTGCGCCGCACAGTGGAAAAGAGCTGCAAAAAGCCCAATAGCGCCACCCACACCCAGTCCAAAGGCGATAACACCCATGTGAGCGATGGAGTGATATGCAAACATACGCTTAACATTGTGCTGACGAATCAAGAAAAAGGCAGAGACAAAAAGGGTTAATGTACCGCTGAGAATCATCACCGATTGTACAAAGTCAAAACCAACGCCATTGGCGACGATAGCGTAGTAGCGGATAAGTCCTAGCATGGCACATTTAAGAAGAATGCCTGAAAGTAGGGCAGAAGTAGGTGCTGGTCCTTCGGCATGAACATCGGGTAGCCATGTATGGGTAGGAGCAAGTCCTGCTTTGGTTCCAAACCCAATCAAGGCAAAGATAAAGACAAGTTTTAGCGCCATAGGATCTAATTGGGCTGCATTGGCAAGAAGATTGGAGTAGAGCATCGCTTCACCATCGATTTTACCGTTTGCCGCAGAGTACAGTAAGATGGTTGCATACAGTGCAAACGCTAAGCCAATACTACACAAGACGATGTATTTGTAACCACTTTCGGTAGATTTTTGATCTTTTTTAACTGCAACAAGAAAAACAGATGCAAGTGTCGTTGCCTCAATAGCTGCCCACATAAAGGCGATGTTATTACACAAGACACTTAAGCTCATGGTCCATGTAAAGATGAAGCTGAGCGCAAAGTAGTTTTTGACCTCTTTAAGGCTGATATGCCCATCTTCGAGTTCCCATTTCATATACGTAGTCGCATAGATATTGACCAGTAACCCAGTAATAGCAATCAGTGATAAAAAGATAGCTCCTAACGAATCCAAGAAAATAAAGTTATGAAAAAGGGAGAGTTCAGCTCCATTCACAACGTCACGCACTGCTGAGAGTAAGAGTGCTGAGACCATAATGCTTAATAGAATGTGTAGTTTTTGTATGAATTTAAAATTCAGTGGCATCATAAACATGAGCACGCCAAAAACAAAAGGTATGATGAGTATTAATAATAAAATGTCCATGTTAGCCCCTTAAATTAACCGCTTTAGATGTATTAAGACTTCCATATGAGGCGTAAAATCGTTTCGCCAAAATACTCATAATAATCACCGCAAAAATCGCGTCTGTCAAAATACCCACTTCAACCAGTTCATGAGACGTATACGCCATAAGCGCTAGGCTTAAATGTATACCATTTTCAAACAGACAGTAAGAGAGAATCTGTTTTAGAAATGAAGTTCTCAAAATAAAGCCAAAAATTCCCATCATAAAGATAAATGAAGCGGCAAAAAGCGGCAACGCATCTTTAAAAATTGAGAAGTGAATAAATACCTTATAAAACATCATCGCAACTGCGAGTGAAAAACTAAGCGCAACAACGGGCGATATAAAAAAACCACCTACTGGCTCATCTTCAACCACAACACCCAATTTTTTGACAAGATTGAGTAAATAAAGAGGTACAAAGACCACTTTGATGACAAAGGCTGTGATGGACCATACCAGTAGTTCGTGTGAACCATATTTAATATATAAGGCCAAAAAGATCGTGACCAATAAAAGCGTTTGCAAGGCATACGCTATAATGCTATGACGGTATTGTCTTAATCCAAATACCGCAAAACTTGTTCCCATCATTAAAACCGTCAAAATATCAATAATATTTGCCATAGTTATATTCCCATAATATAGAGTGCTAATGAGGTACATGAAATCGCAAGTGCAAAGAGCATCGTTCTTTTCATCCCTTTATTGATCGTAAACCTTGGTCCAAAGTTATCGATAAAAACGCCCATGACATAAAGAAAGCCTATCTCTGCCAAGAAAATGATGAGTGATAAAATTGGATTATCGACAAGACCCGCCCATGGCATAAAAACGACGAGGAAAAATCCTAACATCGTAAATTGTTTGAGCAGTATCGCTATATCGATTATCGCCAAATCTTTACCACAAAACTCGCCTAAAACACCTTCTTGCAACTCTTGTTCTGCTTCTGCTAAGTCATAGGGTTTTCTACCCGTTTCAACATACATGACCCACAAGAATGCAGTAGATGCAATCGCATAGGAAGGAAAGGCATAACCGTAACTGCCATCAAGTATTAACGAAGAGATAAAAGGTAAACTTGTACTTCCAGCGCCCATCATGACAACGATGAGACAAATCACAGCAACCTCTTCGGTATAAAAGCCGATGGTTCCTTCTCTGCTAGCACTTATACCTGCATAGGGGTTGGCAGTATCAAAACCAGCAACAATAAAAATAAACCTAAAAAGCGCGCCCAAATAGAGTAAAACAAAGATGTCCGAAAATTGTGTTAAAGCAAAAGAATCCGCACCATACGTAATGGGTAAAGCACAGAACATCGCTGCGGCACTGATAAAGAGCAAGTAAGGTGAAATTTGATAAATATAACTTGCACTGTATGATTTGGTTCTTCCTCTTTTTAACAATTTATAAATGTCATAATAGGTTTGAAAAATGCTCGGTCCAATTCTTGATTGAAATTTAGCTCTTAGCTTTCTTGAAATTCCATCAAAGAGAGGAGCAACTAATATAGCTGAAACAAGTTGTAATAGTAGATAAAAAAAGTCCATTTCTTCTCCCTTTTATAGATAGTAATAACCAAAGATGAGTACCAAGCAAAGATAAATCAAGATATAACCCGCATACAGATTGGTTCTACCATTTTGAAAGATACCAATTTTATCTGCGATCACCATGACGTAATGAATAACGGGCGCATAAAGCTTATCCCAAAAGAAATCATGTGTTTTATGTTTGTAGACTGCTTTTGAAAAGTAGCCATCAATCTTAATCTCTTGTTCGTATTTCAAAATAAAACTAAGGGCTTTTTTAATGTCCCCTGTAAAGGAGTTTGAACCGATTTGCATACTTTTGTTGTAAATAAAACCGCACGCCCATGGTTCAGTAACTCTCACGTCTTTATTGTTTGCTTTTAAAATGTAAACAAATACGAAAGGCAGGATGGCACAAAGAAACATGACCATCACAATGATAGGCATGGAGATTAATTCATATGAACTCACGTTGGTCTGTGGTATCAATGTCAGAACAATCTTTGAGAGCATGTCGACGATGTTATTCATAAAAAGACCTATTCCTACACAGAAACTTGCCAATAAACCTAATGGTAAAAGTCTTATAAAGGAGACTTCTTTAGCCTCTTCGACACTTTTGGTATCACGTGCCACGCCTAGAAAAACGGCACCGTATATTTTTGAAAATGCCATGATTGCCATTGCTCCCGTAATGGAAAGAGCGATGATGGCAAGAGAAAAGAAAAATCGTGATGCAGCACCTTCTTCCATGCCACCCATAACCATTGTTTTATAGATGATCCATTCACTTGCAAAGCCATTGAGTGGAGGTAAAGCACAGATGGAGAGTGCTGCAACAAAAAAGATGATGGAGGTGATAGGCATCTTTTTATGCAAGCCACCTAGAAGATCCATGTTGCGTGTTTTTGTTGCGGTGAAGATGTTGCCACTGAGCATAAAGAGGAGTGATTTGAAAACTGCATGGTTTAAAATATGGAAGAAGGCAGCGATAAAGCCTAGTAAGGCAATCATAGGTGAATTGGTTCCCAGTCCGTAAAAAGCACCACCCAGTCCTAAGAAGATAATGCCTACGTTTTCACAGGAACTGTACGCAATGGACGCTTTGTAATCGTTGGAAACGAGGGAATAAATAATCCCAAAAACACAGCTTAATGCACCAACAAAAAGGAGTATATAGCCAAATTGAACAAACTGTGGCAAGAGGAGTGCAAATTTTATAAAAGCAAAGAGTGCCACTTTGATCATAACGCCGCTCATCAGTGCTGAAGCGTTTGAAGGGGATTGACAGTAGGCGAGTGGCAACCAGACATGGAAAGGAAACATACCCGCTTTTGAGCCAAAGCCTACAAGGAGGAGGACAAAAAGAGTAAGGCTTGTGCCAAATCCCATGTTAAGTTCATCAAACGCGCTAAACTCAAAACCACCTGCTATGCTTGCCATAATTAAAAGAGCAACCATTAAACACGATGCCCCGATTTGGGCAATTCCCAAATAAATCATAACGTTTTTGCCCGCACCTTCACCATCATTGATTAAAATGAGAAATGCGGAGATCAGTGTCATCATCTCCCATAAAAGCATAAAAGAGAAGACATTATCACTTGCAATGACTAAGAGCATGGAGAGAATAAAAGCATTAAAGAGCGAAGCAAAAACCGCTAAATTGGCTTTTTTCTCATAAAACATTGCATAATCAAAGCTAAAAAGTGAAACTGCAAAAGCAATTAAACTCACTAAAAAGCTAAAAAACATTCCCAGTGTATCAAGTCTAAAAAGAGGTGAACTGATAAAATTTCCCGGTAATTGCCATGTCAATGTATTTCCCAGATTAGAAAAGAAAAATATCGCTGCATAAAGCGAAATGACACTGGCTAAACCAAAGCCTATCTTTTGGGCAAGAAGGGGTTTTTTATAGAGAACAAGGGAAAGTAGGGAGGTTAACAAAAATAGAGTGTATATGGTTTGCATCATGCTTCCTCTGTGTTGGTTTCTGCTGTTTCAGTTGGGGCTGGTTTTGGTTCTTTTGGTTTCTTAACTTCAGGAGCAGGAATGTTTGTAAATGTAAGGTCAGGTAAGATGGCTTTTAAAAATGGTGCCATATCGCCTTTGATTTTTTTACCAAATTTGCACTCAACAAGCACAGGATCAATCATCACCAATGCTCCTGTTGGGCAAACACCAACACACGCAGGACCGCTTTCGATTCCATCGCACATATCACATTTAATAGCGATGCTTTTAAGCCCGCTGATACAACCTGCTTCCAAGTGGCGTTCTACTTCATCTATAATGGAAGGAGGGAATTCAGCATCGATGTTTATTGCCCCATAAGGACAGGCAATCGTACAGAGTTTACAGCCGATACAGATCTCTTCACAAAGCTCAACACAGGCATTGGCGATACGAAGGGCACCCGTTGGGCAGACATTGGCACATGGAGCATCATCACATTGACGACACTGGTTAGGCATTTTACCACTCTCTAACGTGAGAACATCCAGTCTTTTTTTGGAGAGTTTACCACGCATGTAGGCATGTTTAACACATGTTTTCATACAGGCATTACAAGCGATGCAAAGGTCTGGATTGGTAATGACGAATTTATGAACTTTTGACATAGACTATCCTCTATGGTTTGTATAGTTTCATTGTATCAAAATTGCTAGAACTCATTTCAAAAAGTTAAGAACGAATACGCTTTTTGACTCTGATAGAGAAATGATACTCCATCAATATGATGACGAAATGATACTACACCTTTATAGCATGAATATAGCATTAATTTATAGTTTTCTTTTGTTATAAAGGTTATTAATAATATTTAGAAAATTTTAAATTAAGAAAGAATAATGGTATGGAGGCTATGAAATAAATGCTATTTTCATGCTACAGATTTTACCTATAATGACAAAATAAAGATGAAGAATTAGGGTTCTTTTAAGCCTAAAAGTAACCGATACGACCCTGGTGTCCCTGGCGGTAAAAGCGCTACTCTATCGCCCTCTTGTAAAAGCGTCTCTTTGGGACGTACGGTATGGTTAATGAAAACAGCTTCAACCTCTTGAGGTTCAAGCCCTAAAAAGCTCACCAGTTGATGCACATTTGTTCCCTCAGGAATACTCATTTGTGCATCAAGATATGCAAACTGGTTGGCTTTGAGTTTTTCGCGTAAAAAAGAGAAAGCATTCAGTATAATAAGCATGAAAACTCCTTTACGAAATTATAACGAAAGAATGAAACGATGAAACAATTAGACTTTATCAAAGCGCATCTTGATGAGGAATTTCTCTCATTAAAAACTACGTTTCAAGCGATGGAACTTTTCACGTGTACGTTTAAAGAGATAGAATCTTTGGCGCTTCAAAATGGTATTTTGCCATTGCGATACAAGCGAAATCAGAAGACTATTTCTACCCAAGAGCAATACACCTTGTTTCAATCGCACGTTGTGATTGTCGGATGTGGCGGCTTAGGCGGTTTTGTGGCTGAAATGCTTACGCGCATTGGTGTTGGACATCTTACCCTCATAGATGGGGATGTTTTTGAGGAGCATAATCTCAATCGTCAGAATTTTTCTTCCATCCACACCTTAGGACGAAAAAAAGCAGACGTGCTTGCCGAAAAACTTCGAGAGATCAATCCTGCTTTAGAGGTAAAAAGCCTTTCTCTGTTTTTATCACTTCCAAAGGATGAATCTCTCCTCGAAGAGGCGCATCTCATCGTCGATGCTTTGGACAATCCAACCATGAAATGTGCACTTGCCTCATGGGCAAAAGAGCATGAAAAACCCTTTGTTCATGGCGCAATTGCAGGCTACTATGCGCAGTTTTCAAGTTGCAGTACATTGGAAAACCTCTACCGTACACAAGGCGATGGTGCTGAAAAAACATCGGGCAACCCCTCATTTACAGTCTGTTTCGCTGCTTCCATTCAAAGTGCTGAAGTGGTGAAATTACTGTTAGGAAAACCGCATCTTACGCAGTCTCTTATGGGCGATTTATGGGAGTATGAGCTAACACTTATCTAATAGATAGATGAAAATCTGACTCATTTTTTTTCTTTTTTCGTCAATACCTCGTAAAAAATACCTCAATGTAACGCATTTACAACATACATTTGCTATTCTATTCTCAGTAGAATAGCTTTAGCGTGGAGGATTGATTGTGGCGATTTTAAAGAAAAACATATGGCTTCTTTTTTACGTATTGGCAATATTCTTTTTCGTACTATTTGCAACATTGTCTTACTTTAGTTGGAAAAATGTTTACAATGACTATGAACTAACACAAGAAAATATGGTTAAACTCATCGCTGACTCTACACGCTCACTCTTTAAAACACAAGAAACGATTCTTAATGTTGTCGGCAATCGTTTTTTAGAAGATGAAAACTACAAAAATAATCCCAGTGCTATGACAACCCTCAATGCTACGCTTATAGACAATCCTTCTATCGATGCTATCGCTCTTGTACTGCCAAGTGGTGCTATGACCTTTGTCAGCGGTGGTTATGATGTAACAAAATTCCCCAATCTTTTAGAACAAGAAAGCAGTAGAGACTCTTTTCTTGCAACGCTTAAAAGCACTAAAATGGTCTTTGGTCGTACCTATTATTTTAAACCGATTCAACAGTGGATAACCCCTATTCGTAAAGCAATTAGAGATCAAAATGGTAACATTGTGACGATTATTACGGCTGCGCTTAGGGTCAAGGATTCTTTTGGAAGTTTTGGTGTGAATTCAGATAAAAACCATAAACACAGTATTTCGATTGTTCGAGATGAAGATTTCTATTTTCAATATATTTCAGGGACTGAAACGGACAATTACACGAGGTATTTAACCCCAATGTCGCATCAAGAAAAAGAGATGATTGCTCAAGCGGTATGGGACACACACTCTTTTACGATGGATGAATTTCGTAAAAATGGAAGTGTTATCTCCTTTCTTTACACAGATGTTGATACTAAAACATATCTTTTTTCACTCCAATATGAGGAGACTTACAAATTATGGATTAGCGTTCGCATTCCTTTAGAAATCATTACAAACGATTTTTTAGACAGGTTTCGTATCTACTCTGCCATTTTTGTGTTGATTGCACTTGTTTTCTTTTTTCTTTTCAGAACAATCGCGAAAGCAGAAGCAAAGCGTCATGCTGATTTGATGTTTCAAGCAACCCATGACCAACTCACAGCCCTTCCAAATCGAAGCTATCTCCAAAAAAACATTGGTGATTGGCTTTATAAAGATGCTCCATTTTTTAGCATCCTTTATGTTGATATGGACCATTTTAAAAATATCAATGACAATTTTGGTCACCAATACGGTGATTATCTTTTAGTCGAACTGGCAAAAAGGCTTACCTCTGTCATACCTTCTGATGCAACTGCCATAAGGCATGGCGGTGATGAGTTTGTTATTTTTGCTCATTTAATACACGATGATGCGCTTTTAGATCTTGCCAATACGATTATTGAGACCATTTCCAAACCCTATTCGATCAATAGATTGACGCTGAATGTGGGTGCGAGTATTGGTATTGCAAAATACCCAGATCATGGCGAAACGCTCGATATGCTTTTGCGTGCGGCAGATATAGCAATGTATGAATCAAAAAAGGTGAGAAACAATGCTCAAATTTTTGTGGACGCTATGCAAGAGGGCTACCTTAAAAGTGTTAAAATAGAACATGAACTGAGAAAAGCTATCGAAAATGATGAACTGTTTATGGTGTACCAGCCTCAAATGAATAATTTGGGGCAGATTCATGGTATAGAAGCTTTGGTACGTTGGAACAATGCCTCACTAGGTGTTGTTCCACCCGATCAATTTATCCCTGTTGCTGAAATGTCAGGACAAATGGTCAAAATGGGGCATTTTATTATTGATCGTACGCTCAAAGAGATTAAAGAGGTTCAAACAACGCTAGGCGTAACGTTTCAAACTTCCATTAATATTTCCATACGCCAGTTTATGGAAGGTGGATTTTTAGAGCAGCTTTTAGAAATAATAGATGAGATGAAAATGAATCAAATTTCCATTACAATTGAAATCACCGAAAATCTTTTTATTGAAGATATTGACTATATCTTGCCTCTTTTGCATGAGATACGAAAGTGTGGTATTCAAATTTCTATGGATGATTTTGGCACAGGGTATTCTTCGTTAAGTATGCTCAGAAGACTTCCGATTGATGAGCTCAAAATTGATAAAAGTTTTATCGACACGATTGGGGAAGATGAATCTGCCCAAAGAATGGTTCAGAACATTATAGCCATTGGTAAAAATTTCAATATGCATGTCTTAGCCGAAGGCGTTGAAACGAAGGAGCAAAGAGAGCTACTGCGCTTGTTTGGATGCGATAGATTTCAAGGGTACTATTTTTCAAAACCCTTACTCAAAGCAGACCTTATAACTTTTTTTCAACAACATTAAACATTAGGGTAAGTGCATCGTTTTGAGATAATCGCCTATCAAAGGGATGGCGTCTTTTTTACATACCAAATGGGTCTCCAAGTCATATTCATTCAATGGTAGTTTGGTTAAGATGAGGTCATTCGTATAGTGGTATTTATCGACAATGATTTTTGACAAAAAAGCCCTTCCCATTCCTGCTTTGACACAGCCCAACATCACTTCATAATTCTCTAAAATAATCGTTGTGTACTCTTTATGTCCTAACGCTTCCCAGTACTGTTTAAAAAAGTTTAAATGCGTACTCTTTTCACGATAGCCTATAATACACTCTTTGCTCTGTTTATGTTTGGATTCGACCATGTAGAGGTCATCGTTGTAGGTGTTTAAGACGACAATGTCTTTATGATGGGGATTGCCCGTAATAAAGGCGATATCAATTTTGTAGTCCAACAGTGCATCAATCACTTGGGGAGTTCCATTGGCAAAAAGTTCTAGTTGGGTCGCAGGATAATCAACGGAAAGCTTTTCGATAAAGGGCAAGAGGCGAATAATCGCATTAGCTTGACTGGTTCCAACGCGTAAAAGTGTCTGCTCTGAGATATTTTTCATTTTTAAAATGGTCTCTTCTACTTTTGTAACAATCTCAAGCGCATAAGGATAAAGTTTTTCGCCTTCATAGGTCAAAATAACACCTTTAGGAACACGATGAAAGAGAGGATACCCCAACTTCTTTTCCAGTTGTTTGATGCGAAGTGTGACATTTGACTGCGTAAAACAGAGCTCTTGTGCCGCCAATGAGATGCTTTGGTGTTTGGCAACAGCCACAAAAATCTTGAGTAGCGATGAATCCATATTGCTCTCCTTTATATTTCATATAATTATCTATTATTTGCTTTTATATAACTATTTGCAATACAATAACCAAAAGTCATTTGAAAGCAACTGAAAAGAGGAGATGCATCATGCACGCCATTGAAAAACTATTAGCCAAAAAAGCAGGAAAGATGTCGGTACAAACAGGTGAGATTATCAACTGTGCGATTGATATGGCTGGTATTAACGATCTGTATTTACAAACGATTCGCTCTTTTCATGAAATGGGTGGCGTTAAAGTGCATGATCCAAGCAAAGTCATTATGTTTTTAGACCATTACGCACCTGCTTCAACCATTATGCAAGCCCAAAATCAAAAGCAGTTTCGAGAATTTTGTTGGGATCAAGGGATTGATCTTTTGATGGATATTGACCAAGGGGTGTGCCATCAAGTCTTAGCCGATAAAGGCTTAGCGTATCCTGGAGAAATCGTCGTCATTACAGACTCACATACAACCACACATGGTGCTTTTGGCGCTTTTGGAACGGGTGTTGGAGCAACAGATCTTGCGATTATTTTAGCGACAGGTAAACTGTGGTTTCGAGTACCCGAAATTATCAAAATCAATTTTGAGGGGAAACTTCCTACAGGCGTTTATGCTAAAGATATGATTTTACATGCTATTGGGGCTTTGGGAGCTGATTATGCTGTGTACAAAGCGGTTGAGTTTTCAGGCTCTGCTCTTACTCATCTGAGTATTTCTGAGCGTATGGCACTGTGCAATATGAGTACCGAAATGGGTGCTAAAACAAGCTATATTCAGCCAGATGCAGTAACAAAGGCATTCTTGAATGAAAAAGTAACACGACCTTATGAAATATACGAAACCGATGTGGATTTTGCCTATGCCGATGAAATAAGTTTTGATGTTTCCAACCTAAGACCGCAGTTAGCAGCACCCTCTAGTGTTGACAATGTCTATGACATCTCAAAATTTATAGGTCGACATATTGACCAAGCTTATTTGGGGTCTTGTACGGGTGGACGCGCAGAAGACATTGGCATTGCGGCACGTATTTTAAAAGGGAAGAAAGTTGCTTCTCGCACGCGGTTTGTCATTGTTCCTGCTTCAAAAGGAGTACTGCTCGAATCGATGGAAAAAGGGTATGTGCAAACACTGGTTGAAGCAGGTGCAACGTTTGTAACACCAGGGTGTGCCGCATGTTTGGGGACGCATGAGGGCATGATCGCTTCTGGGGAAACGTGCATCACAACAACAAACCGTAACTTCCCTGGACGTATGGGCGATACCAAAGCAGAGATATTTTTAGGCTCTCCCGCAGCAGTTGCCGCAGCAGCACTTGAGGGAAAAATTGTCGATCCAACACCCTATCTTAACTAAGGAGCAACCATGAAACAACATCTCAAAGGTACAGCATTTTGTTTTGGCAATAATATTGATACGGATCAAATCTATCCAGCGCGTTTTGTTGAATTCACCGATGTGGAAGATGTCGCAAAATATGCGATGTTTGGGGCTGATCCTGAGTTTACCAAAAAAATTAAAAAGGGTGACATTTTGATTGCTGGAACCAATTTTGGGTGTGGTAGCAGCAGGGAACATGCGGCTATTACCCTTCAAGCAGTCGGTATAAGCGTCATTATCGCAGAGTCTTTTGCGCGCATTTTTTACCGTAATGCCATCAATTTGGGCTTACCGCTCATCGTTTGTCCTTCTATATCTACGTTAATTCACTCAGGTGAAACGCTGGGTGTTGATTTGCAAAGTGGAAAAATCAGCAATGCTCAAGGTGTCATTGCAACGGCTGAGCCGATGTCAGAGTATGTGATGAGCATTTTAGAGAGTGGTGGCATTAAGCCTCTCATTAAAAAACAGTTGGAAACAGCGTCTTTATTATCTTAATAGGAAGGAATGAATGTCATGGCGATAACGGATTATTTTCAAGGCTTTAAGCGCATGATGGTTGATACGGGCGATGTGTCCATCAATACGTTAGTTGGAGGCGAGGGGAAGGAAGTCATTTTGCTTTTACATGGGCATCCTGAGAATTATCTCATCTGGAGAGACATCGCTCCTAATCTTGCCAAACGCTATACGGTGGTGGTTACAGACTTGAGAGGATACGGCGATAGCTCAAAGCCTAAGGGACTTCCCGACCACTCGAACTACTCAAAACGTGTGATGGCACTTGACCAAGTGAAGGTTATGGAACATTTGGGCTTTAGCAAATACCACATCGTAGGGCATGATCGAGGGGCTAGAGTGTGTCATCGTTTGATGCTCGATCACCCAGAAAAGGTACTCACCTGTACCATGATGGACATTTTACCAACCTATGACATGTATGAACGAACGAACAGAGAGTTTGCAACGAAGTACTGGCATTGGTTCTTTTATATTCAGCCTTTTGACTTCCCTGAGCGCTTTTTAGGGGCTGATCCTGATTATTTTATTCGCAATAATTTACTGAAAAAAGCTTCACCAGAAGCCGCTAAAAATTTTCCTGAAGATGTTTTACAAGACTACATCAGGTGTTATTCTGACCCTGCTACGGTGCATGGTATTAGTGAAGACTATAGGGCTGCTGAGAGCATCGACCTTGAACATGACCTTGTGGATCGCGCCTCCAAGATCAAAACACCACTTTTGGTCTTGTGGGGAGCCAATGGTGTTGTTGGAAAACTATGGGATATTCTTAAAGGCTGGCAAGACTTAGCAGAAGATGTCAGTGGCTTTGGCATTCCTGATTGTGGACATTTTGTACCCGAAGAGAAACCTCAAATTGTACTAGAAGCATTGGGCGCTTTTTTGGAGCAAAAGCGCAAAAAGAGTTAAACTTGCATTTTCATTTAGGAACAAACCTGCATCTTATGACAATGCAGGTTTATTCTTACTTTTTATCTGCTTTCGTAGCGATGCTATCGCCAATTCCTTGGAGGAGTTGAACTAAAACAATCAGTATAACAACGGTAATGACCATAACGTCTGTTTCGTAGCGGTAGTATCCAAAACGGATGGCAAGATCACCCACGCCTCCACCACCCACGATGCCAGCCATTGCCGAGTAGCCAACAAGGCTAATGCCTGTTACGGTGAGCCCTCGGATGAGACCTGAGAGCGCTTCTGGGAGTAGCACCTCTTTTATAATTTGAAAAGGGGTTGCACCATAAGCCGTTGCGGCTTCAATGACACCTTTATCGACTTCGCAGAGCGATACTTGCACCAACCTAGCGTAAAATGCAATAGCAGCAACCGAGAGTGAAAAAGAAGCGGCAATAGGTCCAATGGTTGTTCCCACAAGGATTTGTGTTAAAGGAAGAAGCAAGACCAGTAATATAACATACGGCGTTGATCGAATAACATTAATGAGTAGACCACTGAGCATGTTGAGAAATTTATTTTCCCAAAAAAGCCCTTTATCGGTAACAAATAAAAAGATTCCCAGAGGAATACCAACAAGAATCGAAAGTGCAAAGGAGATGCCCACCATTTGTAATGTTTCCCAAAATGCCGTTAAAAGGTCTGGTAACAATGCGATAAAACTATCCATGAAATACCTCCGCTGACGCTGTTCGCTCTTTTAAATAGTTCATAATCTCACCCATTCGCGTAACCCCACCATCCATATGAAGAATAAGAACACCCAAAGGCTTCTCATTGATGTACTCAATTTTTCCATGCAAAACATTGATGTTTACGCCAAAGGTGCGAATAACATCTGAGAGGATGGGCTCTTCGGCTTTATCGCCATTGTAAACAACTTTGATGAGGCTCCCTTTGAGGTCATTGACAATGCGTGAAGGAAGCTCTAGGTTGAGTGTATGGGCGACCAGTTTTTGTGTAAAAGGGTGTTTTGGGCGTGCAAAAATATCATAGACTTCGCCTTCTTCGACAACGCTACCTTGATCCATTACGGCAACTTTGGTACATATTTTTTTAATGACGTCCATTTCATGGGTAATAAGAATGGTGGTAATGCCCAGTGTGCGGTTAATGTCTTTGAGAAGCTCTAAAATGGCATTGGTTGTCTCAAGATCAAGTGCCGATGTCGGTTCATCGCACAAAAGGATTCTAGGGCTGTTCGCAAGTGCTCTGGCAATGCCCACACGTTGTTTTTGCCCACCTGAAAGTTGAGAAGGGTAAACATCTCTTTTGTCAGATAGCCCCACTAAAGCTAAAAGTTCGGGTACTCTTTGGTTGATCGTTTCTTGAGACGTGCCTGCTATGAGCATGGGGAATGCGACATTATCAAAAACGGTTTTGGTGTGGATGAGGTTAAAATGTTGAAAAATCATTCCGATCGTGTGGCGAACACTTCGTAATGACTTTCCTGTATAGTCTGTTATCTCTTCTTCGTCTATCCATACTTTGCCAGAGGTTGGTTTCTGTAAAAGGTTGATGGTGCGAAGTAGGGTACTTTTACCCGCTCCACTGGTGCCAACAATGCCAAAAACTTCACCTTCTTGAATGTGCAGGTTGACATTTTTAACCGCTTTAAAGGACGCTTCTTTACTTTGAAACTCAACCGTTACATTTTCAATACGTACCATAATAACTTTCTCTCCAATCATTGATGAACACGCTATGCTAAAACCATACCGTGCTAAATCTCTAGTTTGTTTTTGCTTTCAACCACGCTGGTTTTTGAAAATCTTTAAAGATGCGTGCAGGGTCATTGATGATGGTTGCAAACGCTTCAGATTCAACGATCTCTTTGATGTCTTTTGCAAATTGTGCTTCGATATCATCTGATCTTACCGCAATGACGTTGATGTAATTCTCAGGAATAATCTCTCGATCTATAGCGCTTGGGTAGATACCAGAAGAGATCGCATAGTTCCCTGTAGCAACTGCTATGTCAACGCTTTCAACCGTTCGAGGAATTTGTGCCGCTTCAATAGGGTGAAATTTGAGTTTCTTTGGATTTTCAGCAATGTCTCTTTCCGAAGCTTTGGTCGCATCAAGTTCAGCTTTAATTTTAATCAAACCAACGGCTTGAAGGTAGCGCAATGCTCGTGCAAGATTGGTTGGGTCATTGGGTATGGTAATCGAAGCGCCATCTTTAATCTCAGCAAGGGATTTAAATTTTTTAGAGTAAATGCCCACACCTGCGGTTGGTACGCTGATGAGAGGTGAGAGTTTAAGCCCTTTGTCTGCAGAGAATTTTGCGAGATAAATAGGATGCTGAAATAAATTTGCATCGATTGATTTGTTAGAAAGCGCAAGGTTGGGTTGCACATAATCACTAAACTCTTTAATCTCAATAGAATAACCCTTTTTCTCCAGACTAGGTGCAATGGCTTGTTTAAAAAGATCGCCATAAGGACCAGGAGATATACCAATAATAAGGTGTTTCGTATCTGCTGCAAAAGCATTGCCTGCCATAAGAACAAATAGCCCCGCCAGTAAGATAGATAATTTGGATGTGATCCATTGTTTGATACGCATTGTATTGTCTCCTTTTCTCATGTCAAATGTATAAACTGTGAAAGTGTAACGCAAAAGAATTTTAATGTCAAGTAAAATGATAATAATAGTAGTGAATTAAACTTATTCTTTTGTGACGCAAACTGTGACACCTTTGCGTTAAAGAAATATCGCCAAAATCTCACATTTTACCGCTATTTTCTCTACTCAACGCAGCATTATTAAACGTATTTCTTAGATATATAAATTTATAAATATGCTTGTGTACTTACATTATATGCCTATTTTTGGGCTTTATTGATATTTTTTCTTTGCATATATCGTTTAAATATATCAAAAGTAACACCTTTGGTTGAGAAACAAATTTTTTATACATATCTCACATTAAATATCACAGTTAATTATTAGAATTAAGGCAGGAATAAAAAACCATTTCAAAAAGGAGTTATACAATGAGTCAAGAGACAATGTCCAGAAGGGACGCGCTTAAATTAGGTATGGTTGGAGCAGGAGCAGCAATGCTTAGTGCAGCCAATGCAATGGCAGCGGCACCAACAGAGAAAGATGTTAAGTTTGATGAAGAGTACGATGTTATCGTTATTGGTTCAGGTTTTGCAGGTCTTGCAGCAGCTGCTAAATCAGCAGAGCGTGGCTTAAAAGTTCTTATTCTTGAAAAAATGGGTCGTGTAGGTGGTAACTCAGTTATCAATGGTGGTGCGTTTGCCGTTCCAATGAATAATGACCAAAAACAATTTGGTATTGTTGACTCTAAAGAGTTATTTATTAAAGATGCTTTAAAAGCTGGTCTTGGTATTAACCACGTTGAGATGTTATCATTGATCGCTGATCGTGCGCAAGAGACACTAGACTTTGCTATTAAATGTGGTGCTAAATTCCAATTAGGTAAAAAACCAACATGGTTTGGCGGTCACTCAGTTCCAAGAACAATCGTTACAGAAAACATGAGTGGTTCTGCGATTATTCAACCAATGGCAGCATTTGTTGAGAAACTTCCAGGTTGTAAACTTGTAACTCGTGCAAAAATGGATGACTTTGTTATGAGCAATGATGGTACAACCGTTATTGGTGTAACTGCACGTATTAACTACAAATTTGACAACAAACTTTACAGTGATGACATTGAAAACAAATCAGGTGAGAAAAAAGTGTACCGTGCTAAAAAAGGTGTTGTTTTAGCAAGTGGTGGTTTCTCTATGGATAAAGAATACAGAATGATTCAAGATCCTCGTATGAAACCTGATATGGATTCAACAAACCATGAAGGCGCAACTGCGGGTGCACTTTTAAAAGCATTCCAAATTGGAGCACTTCCTGTACACATTAGCTGGATCCAAGAAGGTCCATGGGCAAGCCCGGATGAGAGAGGTTTTGGTGTAGCACCACTTCTTACTCAACAAGGTCTATTTGTACTCGGTGTTGCAGTTGACGTTAGAAACGGTAAACGTTTTATGAACGAAATGGCTGATAGAAAAACAAGAGCGGATGCTGAGTATGTTGTCTTAAGAGAAGATCCAAAAGCATACCCTGTTGCAATCGGAACTCACCATACGTTTGAAGAACAAATTGCTGCAGCGGTTGAAAAAGGTTTGGCTTCTGGCGTTATGAAAAAATTTGATACCATCGATGCTCTTGCGGCAAACTACAAAATCCCTGTAGCTGCATTAAAAGAGACAATTGCAAAATATAACGAAGATGCTAAAAACGGTGTTGAAGACCAATTCAAAAAACAAACACTTAAAGAGATGAAAGGTAAAGAAGCTATCGATATGAAAGGACCTTTCTACGCAATTCGTTTGGTTCCAAAACCTCACCATACAATGGGTGGTTTAAAAATCAATACTAAAGCACAAGTTATCTCTGCTAATACAAATAAACCAATTCCAGGTTTCTTTGCAGCGGGTGAAGTAACAGGTGGAACACACGGTGCAAGCCGTCTAGGTAGTTGTGCGATTGCTGACTGTCTAGTATGTGGTATGGTAGCAGGAGAAAACATCTAATCATGGGTAGCAAAAAAACTCTTTTAGCTCTAGGGTT
>NZ_DAIRVK010000002.1:0-697146 GCF_036802865.1 Sulfurospirillum sp.
CACTCGCAGATGCGTTTAAAAATGGTAAAGTCAATGGTACCTTAAAAGCATGGTATTGGGATAATGACGAGGAGGGTAACTTCTACTCCAAAGCATCTCATCAAAGTATTTTGAATTTGGGTATTGAACTAGGTTATGTAACTGATACACTTTATGGTTTAAGATTTGGTGCTACATACCAAGGTAGTTCAACTCCATTTGCAACAGATGATGCAAAAGCTCTTTTCAATAAAGAAGAATCAGGACAAGGTTCAGTACTTTCTGAAGCTTATATAGGTTACCAAATTGGTAAAACAGATGTTAAAGTTGGTCGCCAATATATTTCAACACCACTTCTCTCAGGCAATCCAACCCGTTTCTTTAGAGAGTCTTTTGAAGGCATATCTGTTACCAATACGGATTTACCACAAACAACAGTCTTTGCTCACTATGTGGATAAGTTCCAAGGTAGAACAAGTGATGTACTTAACGGTGTAACAAACAGCTATAAAGCGCCAGAATTTGCAAAACAAATTATCGTAGCAGGTGCAGGTCCAACTACATTTGAATTTGATGGTGCCTATTCACTTGGTGCTGTCAATAAATCTATTCCAAACCTTACCTTAACAGCGCAATTTGCAGAAGCAAATGATGTTCACATGAAAACACCTGGCGCTTTTGGACCATACGGAGTAGGAATAAATAAAACTGATGATATTTCCTTCTTTTATACAGAAGCAAATTATGTGCTTCCTATGAGCAATTATAAACTTCTTTTTGATGCAAATTACAGAGGTTCTCGAGCAGGAAGTGAGTTAGATGCAGCACACATTGATGGCAGTATGCTAGCTCTTCGTGTAGGTTTTGCTGAGCTTTATGGCTTTGGTGGGGCACTCGCTTATAGTACAGTGAGTAATGGTGATGATATGATGTTAGGTCTTGGTAATGGCCCATTATGTTATACCATTCTTCCAATCCGTGGACCATTGGTATTTAATGGCTATGCAGGTACGGACACTTATAAACTTAGTACAACGTATGATTTTTCAAAAATTGGTGTAAATGGTCTTACAACCGAACTTGCGTATGTGACTGCAAAACAAGATGCACCATCAGCAGCAACCATTTCAACAAAAGCTAGCAATAAACTCGAAGTTGATGGTTATTCTGTCAAATTCAGTTATGCTATTCCAGCACTTAAAGGTTTAACAACCGATGTTACGTATGTTGCCTTTGACAAAGATTACTTTGTTGCAGACGTTAAACAAAAAACACTTTCAACAGATGAATTGTGGGTTAATGTAAACTATAAATTCTAAGTTATTCTAAATTTTAGGGCTTTACGATCAATGTAAAGCCCTATTTTATGATGATAGATTCCAAAAAATTTGAAAAATTGATCGAAAGATGAGTTTAAAATGAAAATTTTTTTTCTTGACCCTGATATGCAGTTACAAGATGAGATCGATATTTGTCTCAACCAATGTCGTTTAAAAATTGATGTCAAAAAAACACAAAATGAAGAGGATATTTTTGATGAGGATCTTTTTTTAGAAGGCTATTCTCTTTTTATCCTTAATCTTCAAAATCCAGCAGATACGAAAATACTAGACTTTATACGCACAAATGCAAATGGAGCACCTATTTTATTGGTATTAGAACCTACTGTATCACCACAAATATTTCAAACACTCTCTTCTTATTCTTACAATGATATTATCATAAAAGATTTTTCTGTTGAAGAGTTTGCTTATAGGATTTATAAATTATGTCATATTTGGAACGATAATATTTTTTATCTTGATAAGGGTATATGTTTTGATTTTAAAAAGAGAATGTTTATCTTTAAAGATAATCATACTGTTCTTGGCAAAAAAGAAGCATTATTGCTTAAATGTCTGTTTTTAAAAGTTCATGGTATTACGACATATACTGAAATTATTGCTTTTGTCTATGAAAATGAGATAGTGAGCAATGATAGAATTCGAGCACTTGTCAAACAGCTTAGAGATAAGCTTCCATGCGATTTCGTCAAAACATTCCATGGAAAAGGGTATCAGATAGCCCATTTACGATGAAATTAAAGTGATATAACCCTCAAATCGGAAAAGGCCTATCTGGCGGTGTTATAAAAAATTTGACACCCTTGATGCATTAGTGGCAAACCAATTCCAGGTCTTTACGCAGCGGGAGAAAGTAACAGGTGGTACACACGGTGCGAGTCGTTTAGGTACGGTTGCTGTTACAGAGTGTCTTACATTTGGTATGATTGCGGGTGAAACGATCTAAATTGATATGAAGAAATGGGCTTTTGTTCTGTAAAAAGTAATTCCTCCTTTTGAAAATGTTAGGGCTTTAAAAGTATATTTTAAAGCCCTCTTCGTAGATTATTCTTACATTATTATTACATTTTTAGCTTTATAATGTTAAACTGACGAATTAATAAATAAAAAACTATAATATAATAAAAGGAGCAAAGTGAAAGTTTTTCTTCTTGAACCAGACACAGACTTAGCTGATGGTATTGACACGTATTTAAATCAACTGCGTTTAAAAATGAAAGTCAAGAAAGTGCAAAAAGAAGAAGCCATTTTTGAAGAAAATGCTTTATCTCTTTCTACGTATTCTCTTTTTATTCTTAATTTGAAAAATCCTATGGATCCTTCCATGATGCATTTTATACGAGAAAATGGAGGAGAAGCTCCTATTTTACTTATTTTAGAATCAACCATTGAGCCTAAAAACTTTAAAACGCTTTATTACCTCTCCTATGATGACATGATTGTTAAAAATTTCTCTCCACAAGAGATTGCTTTTAGGATTTATAAATTATGCGATATCTGGAATGATGACACTTTTTTTGTCACAAAAGAGATCTTTTTTGATTTTAAACATGCCAAGTTTGTTAATCACGAAGTAGAAACAATTTTAGGAAGAAAAGAGGCACTGTTACTGAAATTACTGTTTGTAAAAAGCCATCATGTCGTCTCTTCACATGAAATTGAGTACTATGTCTATCAAGATGAGATGGTCAGTGAAGAGAGAATTCGGTCTTTAGTGCGACAACTTAGAGCCAAAATTCCGCATGATTTGATCGAGACGGTTAAAGGTGAGGGTTACCGTATAGCCAACACAACGCCAGAAGAAGAAAAATGCTTTTCCGATAAAGCTTCTGCTTTGATACGCTCTTCCTTTGTCTGTTTGAGTAGTTCGTATCCACTTTTAGAGCAAGTTCAAATAGGTTCTCTTTTCTTGAGTACGATATAGGTATTTGGTATTTTGACTATTGCATTAATGTGTAAAACATTAATGCAATAGTGTTAATTTAACAATACGAAATGCCACAGCATTTTGAAAAATGAGTGGATAGTCATATTTACACGAAACGATGCCTTCACATGGGGCAATAATCGTTTGCATGAGCGATCCATCGAGTGCATTATAGATGCGAGCAAGGGGTTGTCCGTGTACTACGTGTTCCCCAATAGGAGCAAGGGCGTCAAAAAGCCCTGCCGAACTACTTTTGACGACTTCCATATCTTCATTGGTGATGACATTTCCTACTGCCCCTTCAAACGCCGTATAATCAATCAACCCTTTTTTCGATAAAAAGCGTATCAAAGCATCAAAGACTTTCGTAGATTCAATTTTGCGAAGGGTGCCTTTTTTCCCTGAGATGATGGAAAACGATTTGGCATTCCAGATTTGCCAGTTGTAGTTCAAAGAGACAGTATCGCTTGGTGTTGGGTCTTTGTAGTGTATAAACTCTAACCCAAAGGCTTGTGCTTCATGCACATCTTCATAGCCTGTACGAAGGACTTTAACATATGGGATGCACTCAACACGATCTTTGCGTGCTTCAAGCAAGATGGCATGCTCAAAATGGTTGATTTTCTCAAACAGTTTCGCTGCAATGCGTTGCGTTGTTTCACCTTTGTCGTAGCCTGGAAACATTGCGTCGATGTCCGTATTATCTAAAGGCCAGAAGGTTTTTCCCATATTGAATGAGTAAGGATTGACCGCAGGAACAACGAGAATTTCGCCTTTGATGAAAGCGGGATTTTCAAGCTCTTGTTGACGTAAAAAACGAACCAGTCTTGAAGCGACCCAGAGTTGGTCTATGGCAGTACCTGTGAGTGGACCTACGATGACACAGCTCGGTTTACTGTTGGGAATGCCAAAACGAAACCCTTTGATGCGTAGTGGCTCACGACTGAGGGACGTGAGCTCACACAGTATCTCTTCTCTCATTCATTCACCTCAAATGGATTTTCTAAAATACGTGCAAGCAAAGAGCCTTCATACACAACAGGGTACTCTCTAATGGTAAACAAAAGCCCATCACAAGGGCTTAGTAAGCTCTCTTTGATGACGCCTTCCAGTGGGTCGATAATCTCGCCCAGTTTTTCACCTTTGCTGACCATAACATTATGCTCTAACGTGGGTATAAAGATGCCCGCTTCAGAGGCGTTAATAAAATGTACTTCAGAATTTTGGGTCGAAATAGACGTTTTACACGGACGCATCGGCTCATCGATGATGCCGACATGTGCCATAAAATTCAGCAATCCATTAGCAAGGTTTTGACCATATTCTTTGGTGATGCGCATACCAACTCCCATCTCTACCACAAGGGTTTTTGTCCCCACCGAGTTGAGGGCATGTGAAAAGGTGGACTCTAAAACAGTTACCGCATCATGTACCCAGATAAAATCAATGCCGATTTTCTCAGCCAAAGGAACCAAGTCGTGTGCGTTGGATCGGCTGATGCGAATTTGGGGTAGCTCTTTGAGGAAAATATTGCTCGCATGAATATCAATGGCAAAGTCACTGCCTCGTACGGTTTCAACAATGGCACTTGCCACTTGTGCAGGTAAAAAGTCCGCCGTATGACCCGGAAAAGTACGGTTAAGATCAACATCGTAAAAAGGGAAAAGACGGTTGATGCTATCAATACCCATAGGGTTCATAGAAGGATAAATGTCTACAATGCCCTTTATTTTGGTGGGATTTTCCCGTAGCCATTTAACGAGCAAATAGCAGACATACTGTCCTTCAAGCTCATCGCCATGGGTTCCCGTAACGATGGAGATACGTTTGGTTGATCTGGTGATGTCGGGTGGATTGAAACGGTTTCGTTTGAGTTTTAACGTCTCCTCCACGGGGAGTTTGACACTAAAAACCTCTTCTATCATTGTTCATCCCTTGCAACAGTAACGTTTACATGTAAATTTTGTTGGCTCTTTCCTATAAAGACACCACGGTTAAGGCGGCAGTCCATAAAGTCGCGTCCATGAGCGATTTTGATGTAAGGTTGATGCTCTAGCATAACGCCATTGGTTGGGTCAAACCCTCTCCAGTATCCATCAATGAAAGCCTCAACCCACGCATGACTTTCACCCTCACCATCAATAAACCCAGCAACATAACGTGCCGGAATGCCATTTAGGCGAAGGAGGGTGATGAGCAAGTGGCTAAAGTCTTGACAGACTCCATTGTGGCGCAAAAGCAGGGCGTCGGCATCACAGGTTGTGGTCGAAACACCCGCTAAATACTCAAAGTTTTGAAAGATGGTTTGGTTGAGCATCTTCGTTAAACTCAGTGGTGATTGAGGGAGCATCAAGGTTTCCAAATAATCACGTGATAGCGATGAAAAGGGCGTTAGCGTCGTTGGATGCAGATACGAAGCAGCATTCTCGTTATCTTTGTATTGGTAGCTTCCATGAAAAGCGACACTCCCTGTGAGCATGGCTTCAAAATTGCGGTGAAATTTTTCAATCGTTCCAAAGAGCAGATCGTTTCCAAAGCCATCTTTGGTTAAGAAAAATGCCACATCATTGTTAATGTGAAGTTCCCAATCAAGCAGTGTTTGTACACCATTGCTGATGGGAAGCATACGCAAACAAAAGGCATGCTTGCGTACGGCTTCTTTAAAATTGAGGGTAAATGCGTATGAAAAATTAACTTTCATGGACATAGGCGAGTGTTCCGTAAATTGAATTTATTTTTTCTAATGTTTTAAATTTATTGCTCGATGAAAGAGCAACATGCTTATGGTTTGGACGGACTTTTTCCGCAATAATGTTGAGCTTTTCCACATCCAAAAGGGCGGCTTCAATGCTGTCATATATGCGAATATTCAAATCCATTCTCTCCACAACCTTTCCAAATTGAATCAAAGGTGAATCTTTGGCTTCTACGAGTGAAAGCTCTAAATTTCCCCAGATGGCATCAAGCTCTTTGAGGGTCGATTCAAGCCAAAAAACGGAAACCGTGCGCTCTTCTTTTGCCGCTTGGTAGGCAAGGTAGAGGGCATTTATACGGCTAAACATACGATTTGAAAGGTGTGAACGTGTCAAAATCGCATTTTCTCTCGCACAGTTAATGACGGAGATAAGACTTGCATACTCCACATCAAAAACACTTTGGCGCAAAAATTCTTGTGAAGAGTCATACTTGAGCTCAATTCCCAATCTAGCATAGAAATTTTTAGCATCATCAAAATCAACGTCCAGTATTTTATCAAAAAGTTGGATAACAAGACGAGTCATACTCTCTGCTCTTTGGATGTAGCGTCCCATCCAGTAAAGTTGTTCGGCACTTTGAGGTGATATGAGAATCATCGCGTCTCCTTTAAAATCCATGTATCTTTAAAACCGCCACCTTGGGATGAGTTGACGATGTAGCTGGTCGGATCCATTGCAAAACGGGTGAGTCCACCTGGCCAGACGAAGATATCTTCACCATACAGCGAGAACATTCTAAGGTCTGCTTTGCGTGGTGAAAATGCCCCTGTGTCATCCAAACACTCGATGTCATAAAACTCGATGATATCTTGCGCAATGAAACGACGTGGTTCTGCACAGATCGCATCTTTAAGCTTTTCTCGCTCAGGTTTTGTCAGAAGTGAGCCAAATATAACGCCATAGCCTCCCGCTTCTGCAACATCTTTGATAACAAGACTTCGCATATTTTGCAAGATATGGTTACGATCTTTATCAAAAAATGCCAAGTAGGTTGGTGCATTTTGCAAGATCGGATCTTCTTTAAGATAATAACGAATCATATCAGGCACAAAGTAGTAAATTCCCTTATCATCGGCAATACCATTACCAATACTGTTCAACAACGCAACATTGCCTGCACGGTACACTTGGGTGATGTTAGGGACGCCAATGAGCGAGTCAGGGTTGAACTCGATAGGATCGAGCGCGTCATCATCAAGTCTTCGATACACAGAACCCACACGTGCTTTTTTGCCGCTGTAGGTTTTGAGGTAGAGTTTGTCTTTCTCAACTACCAAATCATCGCCTGTGGCTAAGATAGCACCACTCTCTTTTGCAAGATATGAGTGTTCGTAAAAGGCGGAGTTATAACGCCCCGGTGTTAAGATGACATTGATACCACCCGTACTGACGTGATCCATCGCAGAAGCTAAACGACTTGGGTAGTCTTGCACACTTTGAATCGGAAGCTTCTCAAAAAACTCAGGAAACACTTTGCGTGTCAGCATACGAAGCGACAAGGGGTAACTCACGCCACTTGGAACGCGAAGATTGTCTTCTAGTACAACCCAGCCATCTCCAACACTGTTTTTAACAAGGTCTATGCCGCTGATATGCACACGGATGTTTTTAGCCACAGGTGTGTTGGCAAAAGCCGGCAGATAGGCTTTGGATGAAAAGACAAATTCGCTAGGAATGATGCCATCTTTAAGAATTTTCTGAGCGCCATAAATGTCTTCCAAAAAGAGATTAAGTGCATGGATGCGCTGTTGTATCCCTTTTTCAAGGTATGCAAACTCATTGGCAGAGACAATACGTGGAATAATGTCAAAGGGAAATTTACGCTCTATAAAAGCGTTGTTTTTAAAAAGGTTGAAGTTGATCGCTTCGGTATTCATGTAGGCGAGCAACTCTTGGACGCGTTTTTTATCGATCGTGTTTAAGATGCCTTTGAAAGCATCATAGAGTGGACTTTCTGATTCAATCATAACCTGTACCTTTGCCCTTTTTACTTGAACTCTTGACACGTTTTTAAAACAAAGTTTTAAAAACTACGTTAACACTGGGTTTTCTTCGGCAGAATGCCCACGCACCTTTGGTGCTTTTCCTTCTTCCCGAATGAAATTTGAATGTCATAAAAGCAGTTTAGCACAAAATTAAGCAGAGCAAGTGCGTTAAGAGACAGTTTTTTGCTTATTTTTTAAGCAGTGTTTAGAGAGACCACACATAGGCAAAGATCAGCCCCTCTATTAAAAAAAGTATGCAAAAAAGAAGATTCCAATGGATGGAAACATCAAAGGGGGTTACGTGCAAAAATTTTGCAGTCATCAGAGACATACCCGCAAACGGTGAGATGATAAACGCTATGGCAGAAGAGAGCATTAAAATGAGCGCTATGGAGACGTTATTAAGGGGGAGGGTTAATGCTAAAAGGATTTTGCCCAGCATGACGACAAGTACAAAAGGATGAATTCCACAAACAGCAATAGCGATAAATATGACAGGAATAATCACCAACGCAAAAATACCCAAATGATTAACACTCTCTTGAAGAAGAGGTTGAATCAACTCCAAAATACCACTATGGTCTACCGCACCTGCAAAAAGCCCCACAGCTATAAAAAAAATGGAAAAATCAGTTGCTTGGGTAATGCCTCCTTGCCAATAAATCTTCATGACACGCGGCAGTGCAGTATGTTTAGCATAGTAGAGAATCCATACCGTTGAGACGATAAATCCTGCCAGTAAAATTCTTCCTGTACTCGTCCCAATGCCAAGTATTTCTAAAAGTGTTATGGAAGAGATAAGCCCTAGAATGACAAGAATAATATGAAGAGATTTATAGGATGCTTCACGGTGCGTGATGGATAAAGGTAGGGCGATATGGTTTAAAATAGGTTTATTGAGACCTGAAAAATGCTCAATGATATAAGATGTGAGAAGCCCTACAATGCTAATCATTAAACCTGGTACGAAGAGCTCTGACCATTTGACATGGGTTACTTGCATGACTAAAAGAATCATCACCGCCCCTGGCGCCCAAAACAGTACCAACGTATAGCCACGCATAATGGCAGTTGCAAAAAAACGCTTGTATTCAGAAATGCTGTTTTTTAGGGCTTTATCAAAGAGTGCAACCATTACAGGGACGGTGCCAAAAAGTAAAAAACTCGAAAAAAGGTTGGTGACAACCATGGCAAAGAGGTATAAGGAACTCTCTTTTTGAAAGAGTCGTTTCAGCCAGTACTCTACTGCATCACCATATTTACCCACTTCAATAGGCATCGCGAACAGTTGCATCACAACGATAATGGCGATGATATTGGTCATAGAATTGAGTGAACTCACCCAAATGGAAAAAGGAAGTTTGTAAGCAATCAAAATACCCATGCCGAAGAGTAGAAAAAAAAGAGTGATAGTACGAAAACCTTTTTTTTGAGCAGGCAGTCCAAAGAGAAATAAAACCAATGTCAAACAGGCAAGGACGCTTTCATACAAAGGCGTTACGATGTGTATAACGTGAAGAAACGTAATGCCCAAAATGGCATATTTACAAATTTTTTGCATCCATACTTCCGAAAAATCAGATGCGTTATTTTATCAAAGAGTTCTAAAGATGTAGTGCTTAAAAAAGAAGTTTTAGAGAAAAAATGAAAGCGGCGTATGTGCCGCTTTCATTTTCTATTGGAATTGATTTAACTTTTGATTGAGGTTTTCAGAAAGTTTAGAAAGATGATCTGCCGCAGCGGCAATCTCTTCAACACTTCTTGCATTGTGGGATGTCAGCGTGTTGATGTTCGAGACCATCTCAACGATTTTATCGGTATCTTTTGAAATTTTGAACGAATTTTGGGCGCTTGTATTGACAGATTGAATACTGTTTTGCATGACCTTGGTTGTTCCTACGATGGTGTTTTCTACCGCACTTGAAACGGTTGAAAGCCGTTGAATGTTTTTTGCATTTTTATTCATTTGATCGGAGGAGTTGACGATGGATTGAACAATGATATTAATCGTAGCATTAATCTCTGTCAGTGAAGTTTGTGTACGTTCCGCAAGTTTACGGACTTCATCTGCAACCACGGCAAAGCCTCGTCCATGTTCACCCGCCCTTGCTGCTTCGATAGCGGCATTAAGAGCGAGTAGGTTGGTTTGATCTGCAATGTCTGAGATAACGGTGAGGATCTGTTTCACTTGTTCTGCATCTTTACTCATCTGCTCTAATTGTCCTGCTAGTGCAGTCTCTGCTTCGCTCGCCTGATCGACATCATTACGCAATGCGATAATCTCATCTTGTGCATGGTTGAGTTTTTTACCAGCTTCCGTTATTTCTTCTTTCATGCCTTCTGAGAGTTTGGCTGTTTCTTGAACAAAGGATTTAATGGTTTCAATTTCATGGATAGTATTTTCAACAATAGTTGAACTTTGTTCGGCATTGCGTCCTATTTGCATACTCGTGGTGCTTAGTTCATGCGACACAGAGGCATTTTCATTAGAAGAGGTTTTAGCATCGGTGATAGTCGTTTCAAGGGTTGTCACCAAAGAGTTGAAGCTATCGACAATCTCTTTGATCTCATTCTTTTTGATGTACGTAATTCTAAATTTAAGCTCTTTATCTTTAACAAAATGCATGATACTATCGCGTATGAGGTGTACTCCTTGCATGATGTTATTGCGGATCAGAATGCTAAGCATAATGACAGCAAGCGCAATAACAATTGCAATAGTAATCATCCACAATGTTGCACTTTGTTTGGTCTCAATCGCAATTTTAGCGTCAGTATCTGCTAATTTTTCATTGTAATGCATGTGTTCATCGATGGTTTGTGTCATGCTACTAACAGTTGCACGATTTGCTAAGACAAGTGCGCGTGCTTCATCGTTTTTATTTGCGTTAGAAAGCACAAAAAATTTTGTAACGTAAGTGATAAATTGCCCATAGAGTTCTTTTTCTTTTTGGTACAACTCTTTATCTTTTTCATCAGAGAGTAGTGCTTCATAGCTTTTTAAATCTTTTTCAAACTCAGCTTTAATGCCATAAAAGCGCTCTTCCAGCTTTTTCATCTCATTGGAATCCTCAGTAGTCATGTGTTCCCAAAGAACGATTCTTTGACGATAGATGCTCTTTTGCATACTTGCCATGACTAAGATACTTGGTAAAGAGTTGATATTACAGGTGTTTGTTTTTTCAAAAACCTGCTCCATTTTTGAAATGCTAATACCAAAAATCAGAATAAAGCCAAGCAGCGATAATCCCAACATGGTCATTAACTGTTTTGAAATACTCATAAAAAACTCCTTTTGTGTTCTTGAGTGAAATAATAACCATCAAGTGTGACAACGGCGTTGCATGTAAATCAAAAATAAAATTTTTCTAATTAGGAAGTTGTTGTGAAAGGTTAGGAAAGAGAAGATGCCCTAAAATAGGGCATCTTGAGAGTATTTATTTGTGTGTCAAGACACGGGTAGCATTTAAAACAGCGATCAAGGCAACGCCGACATCACCAAAAACAGCTTCCCACATCGTTGCTATTCCCATAGCGCCCATAATAAGAATAGCCCCTTTAACGCCAAGTGCGAAGATAATGTTTTGCCATACGATGGCATGGGTTTTATGAGCAATTTTAAGTGCTGTAGCCACTTTTGAAATCTCATCGGTCATAATAACAATATCAGCAGCTTCTATGGCAGCGTCTGAGCCAACACCACCCATAGCAATGCCAATGTCGGCGCGTGCCAACACAGGTGCGTCATTGATGCCATCACCCACAAAGACGGTTTTGCCTTTGCCACTTTTTCGCGCCATAATTTCTTCAAGCTTTTCGACTTTTTGATGCGGTAAAAGTTCTGCTTCAACGTGCGTGATACCAAGCCCTTGTGCGACTTTTTGTGCGGCGGCTTTATTGTCACCCGTAAGCATGATGATCTCTTTAACACCCAGTGCTTTAAGCGCTAAAATGGCTCTTTCACTGTCCTCTTTTGGCTCATCTGCAATGGTGAGGTAACCCGCTAAAACACCCTCAACAACGACATAAACGACCGTGTCAGGGGTTGAGAGTTTTTCATGCGCGATAGTGTGATCTCGAAGGAGTTTATCATTACCCGCAAGAACATTTTTCTCATCAATGATCGCTCTAACGCCATAGCCCGCTAACTCCTCGTACGAACTTACAACCGCTTCTAAAGGCTTCGTGTAGGCACGTTTGATCGAAAGTGCAATGGGGTGGTTTGAGTGCATTTCCGCTAAGGCTGCAAGACGTAGCACATCTTCTTCGCTGTATCCTTGAAGTGCCGTGATAGACGTAACGCTAAAGATGCCCTTCGTTAGTGTTCCTGTTTTATCTAAAACAACGGTATCGACACTGTTAAGCGCTTCAAGGAAGTTTCCACCTTTGACTAAGATACCGTTTTTAGAAGCCCCACCGATGCCACCAAAGAAGCTAAGTGGAATGGAGACAACAAGCGCACACGGGCAAGAGACAACAAGGAAAACCAAAGAGCGTCTAAACCAGTCACTTAAGAGTGCATCTTGCATTAAAAGCGGTGGCAAGAAAGCGAGAAGTGCTGCAGAAATAACGACAAATGGCGTGTAGTACTTCGCAAATTTCGTAATGAATTGCTCTGTTTTTGCTTTTTTATTGCTAGCATTTTGTACAAGATCTAAAATTTTTGAAACGGTAGACTCTGCGAAAAGTTTAGTGGTTTCTATGATGAGTACACCTGTTTTATTAATCGTTCCAGAGAGCACTTCATCGCCTTTGGTGACTTCTTTGGGTAGAGATTCCCCCGTAAGTGCCGATGTGTCAAGGGTAGATCGACCTTCTATAATAGTACCATCAAGTGGGATTTTTTCACCCGGTTTAACGATGATACGACTGCCTAATGCAACGTCATTTGGAGAGACTTTTTCTTCGCCATTTTCTGTTTGAAGGTTTGCAAAATCAGGTCTTATATCCATGAGTTTAGTGATGGATTTACGTGAGCGTGCAACGGCTAAGTCTTGAAAAAATTCACCAACCCGAAAGAAAAGCATTACCGCAACACCCTCTGGGTACTGACCGATACTAAAGGCACCAACCGTAGCCAAACCCATTAAAAAGTTTTCGTCAAAAACGTGACCTTTAAAAAGGTTGCTTATTGCCATATAAAGAATTTCACCGCCCACTAAAAAGAAGCTGATAAGATACGTCCAAAACATCAAAGGATTGGTCTCTTCCATAAATACTGCGGAAATAAACAGCACCGCACCGATACAAAATGTAATGAAATGCCATGATGTAAGCATCTCTTTTAAACTGGTATCGCCAAATCCCTCATGGTGATGGTGGTCATCATGATCGTGCTCATGCGAATGTGTTACGACAGGTTGGCACCTTGAACAGCAACTATTCTCTGTTGTGGTGCACGTTTGGAGTTCTTTTTCATGAAATTGCATCATCATATCCTCGTGGTTCTAATATATGTTCTAAGCCTTGATTAAAAATACTTTTAATGTGTTCATCATCCAGTGAATAAAAGACAACTTTGCCTTCTTTTCTGTGTTTCACAAGCCTTGCTTGGCGAAGGACGCGAAGTTGGTGTGAGATGGCAGACTGTGTCATACCTAGAAGCTCAGCGATGTCACATACGCACATCTCCGCTTCAAAAAGTGCTGAGATGATTTTGACACGGGTGGTGTCCCCAAACACTTTGAAGAGTTCGGCAAGGTCGTAAAGCTTCTCCTCTTGGGGCATTTTTTGTTTGACTATTTCGATGATGTTTTCATGAAGTGTATTACAGCTACAAAATTCATCGCCCATTTTTTCATCCTTTTTAGTATAGATAAATGTTCATATGAACAATTGCTCATATATTAAAACAACTCAAATTAGAAATGGCTTAAATTGAGAAAGAAAATCAAAAAAGTTTTACATGTAAAGGAAATGGAGAGATCAAAAGTTAAAAGTTTAACCCGAAGCCCTTTAATTTTTATTTTGTCAGGAATGCTATTTTCATGCTATATATTTTATGTAATATCTTTTTTCTGATAAAGCATCTGTGGTAATAGTAAAGTAATATTATGGTGATAATATGCCATAAAAAGAGACTTATGATGTTGCAAGACTTCTTAATTTCGCAGCTTGTTAGAGTTACCAATGAAAGAATTAAAAGGAAGAAAATTTAATGAGTATTTCAAAACAGTTGTTAGTAATGCTCGCCGTCACTGTTTTTGGGCTTATTGGTGTTTTTACGATTGCCATACAGAAAATGGACGCAGTGTATGAAAAAACAAATACATGTAATATCACGATATTGCCTAGTACGCATCTTTTAATAGACCTACAAGATAATTTTTATCGGTTTCGAATTGCTTCATGGAAATTTGTTGCTCTCCAAAATAAAGATGAAATTAGAAAAGTGAGAGAGCGCTCTCTTACGTTTAAATCGAATGTGGATGAAAGCTTCAAACAATACGAATCATTTATTTCAGATCCAAAAGACCGAGAAATGTATATGAAAGAAAAAACGATGTTTGCGCAATTTGCAATACTTGTAGATAAACTCTACCAACTTGGACTTGATGGTAAGCAAGATGAAGCGCTAGAACTTATGGATCAAAACGACAAGACTATCATGGATTTAACAGAAGCAATTAATGACCATATGGATTATATTAAACAATTAGCTGGCAAAGATGCCGAAGATGCACTCAGCGTAAAAAGTAGAGCAACAACTATTATGATTATGTTATCGGCACTTATTGCATTATGTGTTATTGGTCTTGGTATTGTAATCCGAAATAACATCATGCAAGGCGTTTCACTCATTCGTGATGGTATTGCAGGTTTTGTTCAAAACAAAGAGTTGAGGTTTAGAATTAAGTATGGCAAGAAAAATGAGATTGAAGAGATTGTACAGAGTTTCAATAGTTTAGTCAGTACCTTAGAAGTGATTATTGATGATGTTAAGCACTCATCCAATGAAAATGCTTCTGTTTCGCATGAGCTAAGCACCACAAGTATGCAAATAGGTCGTAATGCAGAGCATAGTACGATCATTGTTAATAATACCATTGAAGAGATAATTTCCATTAAAAAGTTTGTTCAAGAAACAGCTCTGCTTTCAGAGTCAATGAAAAAAAGTATTGGCGTAGCTGGCGAGAAGCTAGAGTCTGCAAAGAATGAAGTGTTTATGCTTAAAAATGAAGTTGAACTTGCCAGTGAAGCGCAAACAGCGCTTGCACAGCAGTTAGAACAGATGAGTAAAGATGCAGAGCAAGTGAAACAAATCTTGAATGTTATTTCTGATATTGCCGATCAAACAAATCTTCTAGCACTCAATGCCGCTATCGAAGCCGCACGTGCAGGTGAGCATGGACGAGGATTTGCCGTGGTTGCGGATGAAGTACGAAAACTAGCAGAACGTACACAAACCTCTTTGACGGAGATTAATGCAACGATTAATGTTATTGTTCAATCTATTGTTAACTCTTCCGAGCAAATGAGTAAAAATGCTCAAAACATTAGACATTTGGCTTCTGTTTCAATCAATGTGGGAGACAGCATAACCAATACAACTTCCGTTATGCAAGAGAGTATAACATCCGTGACAATCAGTGCTAAGAACTCTAATCAAATTGTAAACGATACCGATAAAATCGTTAATCTTGTAACTAATATCAATAGTATCACCAGTGAAAATGCCAGAAGTGTAGAAGAGATAGCCTCCGCAGCCGATCATCTTTCCAAGCTTGCTGAAAATCTTAATCATAAATTGGGGCAATTTAAATCTTAAAATAGTAAATGGGAACAGGCTACTTTTGCTTGACATGTAAAAGATTTATTGTTTCATTTTATTACCGTAGGCTCCCTTCATCTTGATGATATTAAGCCCTAAAATAGGGCTTAATTGAATTACGTTAGTAAACAGTACGCTTTTTTGGCATTTTCTTTTTGGGCATCTGCCCATGCTTTATGAAGTAGCATAGTTTTTTCGGTTAACACTTTTCCTGCTAACTCTGGACTTCCAACACCAAAAGGAGGTTTTGGATCGTATTCTAAGGTAAGTTCCATGATTTGAGCTATTTCTTCTCCTCTCAATGTAGCAAGAGCCAAGAGCGCTGCTTTGTATGAACCTGAAACGGGACCTGCTGTGTAAAATTTACCATCTATAAGTACGCCTTGACCAACTACTGGGTGTGCGCCAAGCTCTTCTAATGTATCCATCATTTGAAAATTGGTTCGTGCTTTTTTGTCTTTTAAAAGTCCAGCAGCTCCAAGGAGTAATGTCCCTGCACAAATACCGATAACAATACTTGCATGTTTCGCTTGCTGTTTAACAAACGCCAAAACTTCAGGATCGCTTACAACCTCAGGTGATGTTGCTCCTACAATAAGCACATCAACATTAGGACATGTCTCGAAGGTTGATGTCGCACACATAGGCCAGTTAGGCATAGCATTAAACTGTTCTAGGTTTTTCCAAACAAGGTATGTTTCTGTGTTGGGAACCATTCCAAAAACAGTTTGACCTCCTATGATATCGGGCATAAATACGTCAGGACAGACGAGCGTTGCAACTTTTAATGTTGTGCTTGTATCGTTTTGCATAAATTCTCCTTGAGATGAATTGAAGCAAAATAGTAACAAAGCTTTGAAAATTACGAATGACAGTTTACGAGTCTTGATGTGAGGATATATTTTACATGTAAAGAAACTAAGAGGGCAAAAGTTAAAAATCCACGCTCTACCCTATAAATAGTACCTTCCAATGCACTCTTTTATATCTATTTTAATGACGGCAGTTCCATTCACCATCTTTTCAGGCAATTCTTTATGGGCTAAATGCGGGGCAAATTTTTCAGTAATTTTTGCCAGTGCCTCTTTTTTTTCTTCCATGTTTTCCACAATGCACGCATCTCCTTGGACGATGATGCTGTTAAATTTAGTATTGACATCGCAAGGGTTTTCGACATTTTGATCCAACAATGAAAGCATCTCATCTATTTCAAAACAAACTTTTGTGTTTGATTTTAAAATCTCTATTTTTTGCCCTTTGGGTAATCCATGCAGATAAATTGAGTGTTCGCTATAGACAAAGTGCATGGGTACAACATACGCATAGCCATCGGCTCTAACACAACCGAGTCTTCCCACAAGCGCTCTTTCAAAGAGGGCTTCTGTTTGCTCTTTCGTTAACAGATGTGTTTTTGTTCGGTGTCTCATGCTCACTCCTTTTCATCATTTGCCGCCATTGTAATGAAATCCAAAAATTGCAACAATCCAAAAATTGCTCTCATCCCAAAAGAGGGCAATTTTTGGATTGAATGAATTTTTTTAGGGTGC
Source organism: Sulfurospirillum sp. (assembly GCF_036802865.1). Classification (NCBI taxonomy): domain Bacteria; kingdom Pseudomonadati; phylum Campylobacterota; class Epsilonproteobacteria; order Campylobacterales; family Sulfurospirillaceae; genus Sulfurospirillum; species Sulfurospirillum sp. The sequence goes on from NZ_DAIRVK010000002.1 coordinate 17,309, forward strand.
TACACTTCTTTCTATCAAGTCAAAGGAGTCACGATGAGTTACATCAACAATGATCGTTTAGCAACAGCAGATACAAAGGTATTTAGCATTCTTCAGGGTGAGTTTGAACGACAAGCGACGCATCTTGAAATGATCGCCAGTGAAAATTTTACCTCACGGGCTGTGTTGGAAGCAACGGGAAGTATTTTTACCAACAAATATGCGGAAGGCTACCCACAAAAACGGTATTACGGTGGTTGTGAATGCGCCGATGAGATCGAACAGCTTGCCATCGATAGGCTGTGTGCCATTTTTGGATGTGATTATGCAAACGTCCAGCCTCATTCAGGTAGCCAAGCTAACGGTGCGGTCTATGCGGCACTTCTTCAAGCAGGTGACAAATTGCTCGGTATGGATTTACAGCAAGGTGGTCACTTAACACATGGTGCAAAAGTGAGCTTTTCGGGTAAAAATTACCAGTCGTTTTCGTACGGTGTTGATGAGCAGGGTTATATTGATTATGAGAAGGTTTTGGAGATTGCAACGATCGTCAAACCTAAGATGATCGTGTGCGGTGCTTCGGCGTATGCACGCGAAATTGATTTTGCGAAGTTTCGAGAGATCGCAGACGCGGTGGGTGCGATTTTATTTGCCGACATCGCGCACATTGCAGGTCTTGTTGCTGCGGGTGAGCACATGAGTCCTTTTCCCTATGCGCATGTGGTCACTTCTACGACGCACAAGACACTGAGAGGTCCAAGAGGTGGTGTGATTATGAGCAACGATGAAGCGCTTGCCAAAAAGATTAATTCTGCCATTTTCCCTTCCTTGCAAGGTGGACCGCTTTTACATGTTATCGCTGCAAAAGCCGTAGCGTTTGGTGAGGTTTTGGACCCAAAGTGGAAAGAGTATGCGAAGCAAATTAAGCTCAATGCACGTGTTTTAAGCGATGTATTACTTCAAAGAGGTTTTGAACTGGTTAGTGGTGGAACAGACAACCACTTGATTTTGGTATCATTACTCAGCAAAGATTTTTCAGGCGATGAGGCGAGTAAAGCGCTGGAACGAGCAGGTATCACGGTCAATAAAAACAGTGTACCCAATGACACCAGAAGTGCTATGCAAACTTCAGGTGTTCGTATCGGATCTTCCGCGCTCACGACATTGGGTATGAAAGAAACAGAATTTGAGTTGATCGCGCACCGCATTTGCGATGTGTTAGATGATATCACCAATGTTACGCGTCATGCTGAGATTAAAAAAGAGTTGGTTACTCTTTTGCAAAAATTTAGTGTGTATAGCTGTTCGACCTATTAAAACTTTATAAATGGAGGGACTCTGATGAGCGACATTCAAACGCTGCATAACAATTACCAGCTGATTGAAAAAGCGATCAAATATATCGATGCGCACTTTAAAGAACAGCCCTCCATTGATGTCATAGCAAGCAATATTGGTATGAGTAAGTACCACTTTATCCGAGTTTTTAAAGAGTATGTGGGCGTAACGCCTATGCAGTTTTTGCATTCGGTGACGCTCAATTATGCCAAAGAGCACATCAAAGAGTCGAAGTCCATTTTAGACAGTAGCCTAGATATAGGCCTTTCGAGTGTAAGCCGTTTGCATGAGCTTTTTGTCAATTTAATCGGTGTAACCCCCAAAGAGTGGCGAGAAAAGGGCAAAGACGTTGTCATCACGTACGGTTTTGGCATAACACCTTTTGGACAAGCGCTCATTGCCTATACCGATAAAGGTATCTGTTATTTGGGCTTTATCGACAACAATCAAGAGGCTATTTTTGCGAGGTTTAAAGAGTTGTGGGAAAATGCGAACTTGGTGCATGATGATCTCAAAGCGCAAACCTACTTGGAAAATATTTTTATCAACAATAAAAAATACAACCTCTTAGTCAAAGGAACCAATCTTCAAGTCAATGTTTGGAAAGCACTGTTAAATCTCCCTAATGGCGTGATAGCGACCTATCAAGATATCGCTAATTACATCGAAAAACCCAATGCCGTAAGAGCCGTTGCCAGTGCAATTGGAAAAAATCATATAGGGTATCTTATCCCGTGTCATCGTGTTATCGCCAAAAGTGGTGCAATGAGCGGGTATCGTTGGGGGATTGAGCGAAAGAAAATACTCATAGCGTATGAGTCAACTCATAAAGAGAGTACGGTGGAGGTACGAGATGCGACATCGGAAGATGTGCCTAAACTATGTATATTCCTTAAGAGCCTGTCTCCCAAGAAGAAAGAGCGTGAATGCGACCAATCTACGATGCTTTCTCATTGGATTCAAAACGCACATAACCGTTCTCTGCTTTTAGCGATGCATGAGCAGGAAATCGTTGGTATGGTTTCTTTGATGGAAAATATCTCTCTTTTAAGCGAAGAAAAGAGTGTTTTTGTAACGGAGATAATTGTCTGCAATCAAAAAGAGCTAAGGATTGAGCAGGCATTGCTTGAATACGCCATTTCTGTTTGTGCCTCAAAAGGAAGTCAAAAACTTGTGCTCTTGGCAACAACATCCCCGTTAGAATTTTATGAATCACTAGGCTTCCAACATGCACACGAAGGTACGCTCATATACATGATGCCTAAGTAGTGAGCTTTTAAGCCGCGAGTTTAAGGCGTTCTTTTTGCTCTTCTAGTGTGATGAAAGAGCTTTCTTGATGCAAAAATTTAGAGAGTAACTTTGTCAGTGTATGCGAAATTTCAAAAAGCTCTTCAGCTACATTGGAGACGGCTTGTCCGTTGCCACGGTTGGTGACACTAAGAGCTAGCGTCTCTTGCATGTGTGCGATGAGGGTGTTAACATTGTTGGAGACCGTGTGTGAAAGGGTAACGGCTTGATTTGCAACGGTAAGCGAGTGGGTGATTTCTTGTTGTGATGTGGTGGCAATTTGTCCAAGGGATGCCATGCGTTTGCTGGTATCTTCCATCAAAATACCCACGTGATTGAGACGTTTGGTATTGCTCCCCACACCTTCGATGATATGTTTTACGATGACATCGATGTTTCCTAAACTCTCTTGGGTTCGTTCTGCAAGTTTGCGCACTTCATCGGCGACCACGGCAAAGCCTCGTCCGTGTTCTCCTGCGCGCGCTGCTTCGATGGCGGCATTAAGCGCTAAAAGATTGGTCTGCTCGGCGATCTCATCGATGAGATTAAAGACATTTTTCATTTCATCTACTTGTTTTGTGAGGTCAAACATTTGTTGATTGACTGCGTGTTGCTCCTGTTTACTCTCTTGTACATCATTATGCAAGGCTTCTAAGTCTTTCATAAAATGTTCCATAACGCCCATATTTTGCTTCAAAACATCTCTGGTTTGCTCGCTGACACCTTCGGATTCGCTGAGGGTTTGTTTTAAGGTTGCGATAGGACGATGCATGGTCTCTATGCTACTTTCTTGCGCATGAATGGTTCCTAAAAGCGTTTGAGAGGTCTTTTGTAAACTTTGTGCTGAGTTGTGTGCATGGTGCCCAATGTCTGAAATGCGGATGATCGTCTGCTCAACATTCGTAAATACAGAGCTAATAACACGAGCGATACCATCTAACTCGTCTTTGTTTTCAGCAACTGTTTTGATTTTTTGACGAAAGTCTATATGGTTGGCATCTTCGATAACGGTTTGTAAGTAATGACGCATTTTCAGGGTTTCAATGACAATAAGACGAATCGCTAGCAATAAAAAGAGCAAAGTAATGATGAAAAAGAGAGCCGCAATGCTTAAGTAAGACGTATAGGTTGTGTTTGCTTTATACAGACTTGCCAAGGCTTGATTGCTTTTTTCGAGTTCATTCGTGTCACGCATGAGGTTGGCATTAAGATGGGTGAGATTGGTTTTAACACCTGCCATGGCTTTTTGGGTTTTTTCATTAAATGCGAGTGCTTCTTCTATGATTTTACCTGTAATATCTTCAATGACCAAGGCGATGTCACGTACGGCATCTTCGCTAGGATTGGTGCGCATGACTTCCGCCAAAATGCTAAATTGTCCCGCATAAGGTGCTATAAAAGGGTGCTTCCCTGCGGTCGTTTGTTGCCACGCAATGAGATCGTCCATCAATCGTTCAAGTTTGCGTTGTTGGGATGGCTTGAAATTGAGCGTTGAGAGGTCATTGCGAATGTTACGCAGTGTAGAGAGGTCGTTGTAAAGTAAACCCACTTCTTTGGCTTGGCTTTCAAGTGTGGAAAAATCTTGAATGGTTTTAGCATTGACATTTGTTGTCTCTTCAAGATTGGTTTTAAGTGTTTGGGCTTGTGTGATTTGCTCATTAAAAAAGCTTTGAGTATGCAAAAAATTTATGCTGTAAATGATGCCCATAACGAGAAAAGAGACAAAAATGGTTAAAAATCCAAAGTAAAAGCGATGGGCAATGCTGAGTTGTTTAAGATAGCTAATAAGTGTATGTGGCATTTAGAACTCCGTATCTGGAAGATAAGGTGAATTTTAAACAAAATTGATTGCAAAATTATTACTAAAGGTCATTTTTTGGTCATCATATATAACGTGTTTACAACACAATGGGAGTATAATTTTAAAAGAATTCAATCTTTGCAAGGAGCGTTATATGTCGTTTAAAGCCAAAATCATCGTGACCATTTCAGTGCTGATGTTTTTAAGTTTAAGTATTTTTAGTGCCATAAGCTATAGAGATACTAAGAAAAACAGTGTTATTCAAATTGAAGCCAGTTTGAAGATGGCATCACGCGCTTTAACAGATTATATCGATGTGTGGGCATCTGGTAAAAAAAGTGGTATGGAAAGTTCTGCAAGGACACTGACTGAGATTTCTACAATGGAAGATGCAGACATTCGCTCACGACTGCAAGAAACCACAAAAACACTGGGTGGTTTTGACACGACAGTTGGATTGGAAACAGGCAAAGCCATAACTGGTACGGGTACACCACTTCCTGCTGGGTATGACCCACGTATTCGGGGTTGGTATAAAGCGGTTAAAGCTTCTGGAAAAGTGGGCGTGACCGATGCGTATGTAGATGCAACGACCAACAAGCTCATCGTTTCATTTATGGCACCCATTTTTAAAAATGGTACGTTTTTAGGTGCTGTGGTTATGGATATAGCCTTAGATACATTGGTTAAAGCGACAGCCGATGTCAATTTTAACGGCGGTTATGGTGTTTTGTTTGATACAAAACAAGTGATTATCGCGCATCCTAATAAAGATTTGTTGGGAAAAGAGTTACCTTCGGTATTACCTGAATTGACTCAAAAACTTGAAGGCAAAAAAGATGGTTTGATCGAGTATGATTATCAAGGAAAGGGTAAAATCTTCGCCTTTAAAGTATCAAATGAGACAGGCTGGACACCGAGTATTACCTTTGATAGAGAAGTTGCTTACAGTTTTCTCGGTGAGCAAATAAGAAGCCTAATGATCGCAGGTCTTGTAATGCTCATCCTCTCGATCGGAATCATGATCGTGCTGATTAAAGCACTGCTTCGTCCGCTTGATAACCTCAATGGTGTTGTCCAAGAACTCTCAAGTTCTGAAGGAGATCTTAGACAAAGACTTGAAGCCCATAGTAATGATGAATTTGCACAAGTATCCCGTAATATTAATAAGTTCATTGAAAAACTCCATGAGATTGTTAAAAAGTCTAAAACCATCAGTAATGAAAATGCTTCCATCTCAGAAGAACTTTCCCGTACAGCTACAGAAGTTGTGCGAAATGTTGATACAGAATCAAAGATCATGGAAAGTACCAAAGAAGAAGGTATAGCATTGGTTAAAAGTCTTGAATCTTCGGTCAATAAAGCGAAAAACTCTCAAAAAGCACTCAGTGATACCCAACAAGATATCTTTGATGTTAAAACCAAAGTAGAACAACTTGAACATACCATGCAAGCAACCGCACTAAAAGAGCAAAATCTTGCTGATCGTCTTAATACCGTAAGCCATAATGCCAATGAAGTCAAAGATGTTTTAGGGGTAATTCGAGATATTGCCGATCAAACAAACCTTTTAGCTTTAAATGCTGCTATTGAAGCTGCACGTGCAGGTGAACATGGACGTGGCTTTGCTGTTGTTGCCGATGAAGTACGCAAACTTGCAGAACGTACTCAAAAAAGCTTGGTTGAAATCGATGCAACGATTAATGTTGTTGTTCAATCCATTATGGATGCCAATACAGACATCGCACACAATGCGGGAGAAGTCAATGCACTTGCGTCTATCTCTATTGAACTGCAAGATGGTATGAATAATGTAGCCAATATCATTCATAAAACCATTGATGAATCGCATCATACCGTGAATGACTTTATTGATACTGCAACCAAAATCAAAAAGATTGTCGATGAAATAGAAAAAATCAATGTGATCTCTAAAGAAAACGTGGGAAGTATTGACAATGTCTCTCAAGCCTCTGAACACCTTCATGTTATGACTGAAAATCTCAACAACGAACTTGGGAAGTTTAAGTCGTAAATGACCTTTTAATTCCTCTTTTGCCCAAGCAGTGAAACATTGCTTGGGCATTTTAAGCTTCCTGTATGTACAATCTTTGTAAAAAACAAAGAGTGCCTATGTTAAACAAAGAACTCCTCAAAGGACTTTATGTCCTTACAGACGCAACATTAACCCCAACGGAGACTATGCTTGAACAAGTTGAGCGTGTTTTAAAGTCTGGTGTTAGTGTCATCCAATACCGCGATAAATATGCCAGTGACGAAGAAGCCGAAAAACAATGTATAAGGCTTCAAGCTTTGTGTGATTACTATGAAGCTGTTTTTATCATAGACGATCGCTTAGAGATAGCACATCGCATCAATGCGGATGGTTTACACGTTGGTGAAGACGATGTAAGTTATGAAGAGGCGCGCGCCCTGCTTGGGGATGATAAAATCATCGGTGTATCGTGTTATGGCGATATAGAACGCGCGAAAAAGTATGCCAATCTAGGAGCAGATTATGTCGCTTTTGGCTCATTTTTCCCTTCTCCCACAAAACCCCTTGCCAAAGTTGTAGAACCTGATGTTCTTAAAGTTGCTAAAGCGCAACTAAGCGTGCCTATTTGTGCCATCGGTGGTATCAATGAGGATAATATTGCGTTCCTCTCACGTTATGAGATTGCGATGTATTCGCTGATTAGTGCTGTGTATAAAGAAGATGCTATCGAGGACAATTTAGAAAAATTACAGGCAAAAATATAGAGGAGCGAGCATGGTTCTAGAAAAGTTTGATGTCTCCATCACCAATGCGAGTAAAGGAATGGCGCTGATGCTCATCTTATGGCACCATCTTTTCTATGAGAAGCCAGAAATGGGCTTTATCGTTTTTCAAACGGCACTTTTAGCCAAGGTGTGTGTGGGTATTTACGTGGTACTCAGTGGGTATGGCTTGGCGGAGTCGATTAAGAAAAAAGGGCTTGACTTAGGTGCATTTTACAAGCGCAGATTACTCAAACTTTACATGAACTACTGGCTCATAGCCCTTATTTTTGTCCCTTTTGGGGCATGGTTTATGGGGCGAACACTCTCACTTGTTTACGGTGAGCATGTCTTTCAAGGTTTTATGCTTCAAATGCTGGGTGTTCATATGTTTACATGGGTGAGCTATGGTTACAATGCGACATGGTGGTTTATGAGCCTTATTATCGTGCTATATGCCATTTTTCCTTTTGTGTATACGTTGACTAAAAAGTTCCACCTTTGGTTTTTAGCTTTAACGGCATTGCTTTTATTTGTGCCGATTCCTTTAGTCAACGACTGGATTTTTCCATTTGCTGTGGGTGTGTATCTTTCTCAAAAAGATGGTTTTGTCAAAATGCTCATTTGGTTTGATAAGCAAGGTCGTTGGCGTTTCCTAACACTGGCTATTTTCACAGTATTTGTAGCATGGTACCGCCAAAATGGTTGGTTTTTTGACAGTATCAGAGCCGATACTTTTTTTGCGATTTTGCTCATTATATGGACAACGGAACTGATTGTTTTTTCTACTTGGGCGAAAAAGGCATTTGAATTTGTGGGTGTTCACTCGTTCAATATCTTTTTATTTCACACGTTTATTTACTACTATTATTTTCCTAATTTTATCTACAGCTTTAAATACCCCGTAGTGATTTTTGCAGTACTTTTAGGGATTTGTTTGGTTCTATCTGTAGGTATCGAGAGATTTAAAAAAGTGATTGGATTTGATAAGCTGATCTAAGAAAAAGTGCAAGAGATGCTTTAAAACATCTCTTGTTTGGCGTTAAAGGCTATAGCAACGCGGTTTTTTGAACAAATTTTTGGCTGAGATGGTTGAATTCCGCACTCTCGACCCATTGCTCAGGAGCAGAGACATACTCGACTAAATTTTCCAAGAGAACATAATGTGCTCTCTCTTCTTCTGCAATGCGCAAAAATGCTTTTTTTTGCTCTGCATCTTCAACCATTAAGGCTTTTTCCGTATAAAATTTGTAGCTATTCTCTTCAGAGAGTAGGGCGCTTTTGTAAAACTCTATTTGATCTTGGCTAAAGCTTGGTGTTGCGTTCTCTTTTTGTAATTTTTCAAAAATATTTTTAGTGTGTTTAAAAATGTCAACACTGGGTTGTGTTGGAATAATTTGATTTTTACTCATCTTGTCAAACACAATGTAGTGTTTCACCTCTTCATCCGCAAGCATGATAAGGATAGACTTCACCCCTTTATCGGATGTTTTTTCGGCTAACTCTCGGTAGTATCGCTCTCCATCTTTTTCGACTTTCATCGCATATTCGTAGACATTCATCGTACACCCCTTTTTTTGGTTTTAATACTAAGATAAATCTCCATTCAGTTTATAGAAACTATATGATAAAAAGCTGATAAAGAATAAGGTTTAATTTTTAATTACTACTAAAATAAGCATGAAAGTCTATAAAGGCATTTTAAGTTCATGACTTTCTATCCATTCAAGTGGATTCTCAACAAAGGCCAGAAGATTTTGGAGCAAAATCATATGCTCTTTTTCTTCTTCCGCAATGCGAAAGAAAGCCTCTTTTTGTGCTCCATCTTCAAGCATATTTCCTTTTTCGATGTAAAATTGATAACTGTTTTCTTCCGTGCGAAGAGCGCTTTTAAAGGCTTCAATGTAAGAGCGCGAAAAAGAAAAATGTGGGTTTTCTTTACGCATTTTGTGAAACAACGCAAGGGTGTGTTTGATTAAATGGGTTGTATGTTGCGTTGTAAATGTTTGTCGTTTATTCATTTTTTCAAAAATTATATAGTGCTTTACTTCTTCTTCTGCGAGCATCAAAAAAATATTTTTAATACCTTCATCTTCTATTTTTTCGGCAAGATCAAGATAGAAGATCTCTCCGTCTTTTTCAATTTGCATCGCGTATTCGTAGATATTCATAGTATCCCTTAATGTGTCTTAATGAAGATATTGTATAAAAATTTGATGATAAATCTCTTGAAAGCGCTAGAGCGATTTATCTAAAATGAGTATTAAAACGACAAAAAAGTGAAAAGTAGAACCTCCCAATACAAAAAAATGCCAGATGGTATGACTGTAGGCAAGTCCTTTCCAAACATAAAAAATAATTCCAATCGTATAGGTAATTCCTCCTGCTACCAGTAAGCATAGTGGCAAAAAAGCCACATTCTCAAGTAGTGGTTGAACTGCAAAGATCACCATCCATCCCATAAGGGCATACAAACTCAAAGAGGTCTTATGAAAGCGTTCTGGGTAGATAATCTTGAGGGTAATCCCAAAAGCTGCAATAGCCCAAGCAATGCCAAAAAGCACCCATCCTACAACGCCTTTAATACCTAAAAGCGAGATGGGCGTATACGTTCCTGCAATAAGAACATAAATAGCACAGTGGTCAACTTGGCGTAAAATAGCTTTAGCATGAGGGAGGCGAATAGCATGGTAAAGCGTTGAAGCGCCATACATCACCATCAATGAAAGTCCAAAAACTAAAGCAGTTGCTATTTTGACTCCATCACCACTTTGCCCTGCAAAAACACACAAAAGGGTCAGTGCGCTCACACTCAACAAAAGCCCAATACCATGTGTTATGCTATGCCAAATCTCTTCTATTAAAGAGTAAGAATTTGTTATTTCGATGGTGCTATCCTTTCCGACTATTTTCAGTAGAAGTACGTTCATTATACTGCTATTTTGTAAATATAGTGTCTTTTCAGGACAAAGCAAAAATCATGCATACCAAGCCCTTCTGTTAGCCCTTTATGAAGGTAATCTAAGGCATATATTGGGTACAATTTTTACATCATAACAGATTCAAAGGAGATTGGAATGCTTGAAATTCAGACCATTGCAATGTTTGTAACGGCTTCAACACTTTTAGCACTTGCCCCAGGTCCCGATGTGCTTTTTGTTTTAACCCAGTCTATGACCAAAGGGAGCAGGGCAGGCATTGTTATTGCCCTTGGTTTATGTAGTGGGCTTATTTTTCATACAACTGCTGTTGCACTTGGCGTTGCTGTTATTTTTCAAACATCTGCCATTGCGTTTAGTATTTTAAAATTTGTGGGTGCTGCTTATCTTCTTTATCTTGCATTTATGGCATTTAAAGACGCAAGTAAAAGTAAACTAGAAAGCGATAAAAGCCCCATTAGCTTTAGCGCACTTTATAAACGTGGTATTTTCATGAACATTACCAATCCTAAAGTCTCTATCTTTTTTCTTGCATTTTTACCTCAATTTACCAATCCTTCTCTTGGTAATGTAACAGGGCAAATTTTTAGCCTTGGTGCTTTGTTTATGCTCAGTGCTTTTGTGGTTTTCACGCTTGTCTCTTTGCTGGCTGGTCGTTTAGGTACATGGTTTAGTCAAACGAAAAATGGTGAAAAAATTCTTAATCGTATTGCGGGGACTGTATTTGCAGGTTTGGCAATTAAATTAGCACTTTCGTCACGATAGGCATGGCACGATGAAAAAGTCACAACTTTTGGCTGTTATTCTTGCACTGTTCGCAGGAGTGTTACTTATTGAAATTTTTTTACAAAATATTTTAGGGTCATAAAAAATATCATACGTTTGTGTGACGTAGTTGTTACGATATTATATAAAAATTATGTAACGGAGTAAGTATGAAAATAGGTCTATTTATCCCCTGTTTTATGAACGAGTTATACCCTGAAGCTTCCATGTCAACGCTTAAGGTGTTGGAAAATTTGGGGTTAGATGTGGAGTATCCGCTGGAGCAAACCTGTTGTGGGCAAGCTCAAGCTAACACAGGCTGTGCTAAAGAAACGGCTGTGCTTGCTGAACGCTTTTTTAAAATCTTCAAAGATTACGATTACATCGTAGCGCCTAGTGGAAGCTGTGTCAGTATGGTTCGTCATAATTATGCTCAATTTCTAGAAAGTCGTGATGGATTTGAGCGAATGCGAAGCCATACCTACGAACTCATCGAATTTTTACATGATGTTATCAAACCTACTTCTATGAATGCAACATTTAAACACAAAGTCGGTATTCATAACAGCTGTCATGCACACCGTGAACTTGGTTTGGCAAGTATGAGTGAGAAAAATGTACCCGAATTTTCTAAAATTAAAAACTTACTGGATAAAGTTGAGGGCATTAGTTATTCTGAGTTAACGCGAAAAGATGAATGCTGTGGCTTTGGTGGTACGTTTGCTATTACCGAAGAAGCGATGAGTATTGCTATGGGACGTGCTCGTTTGCAAGATCACCTTGATGCAGGTAGCGAGTATATTACCGGTGTTGATATGTCGTGTTTGATGCACATGCAAGGTGTGATTGATCGTGAAAAAATGCCACTTAAAACTGTTTATATTGCCCAAATTTTAGCAGGAGATGTCCAATGAGTCACCACAACCATCCTGAACTTGCCGATAAGTTTGCTAGCAATGTTGAGCGTATGAAATGGCATGATAAAGCTTTGTGGTTTGTTCGTGTTAAACGTGACAATCAAGCAAAAAGCTTAGATGAGTGGGAATCACTTCGCGGTACTGCCGATAAGATCAAATCTCACACGCTAGCCAATCTTGATGAATACCTTGAAATTTTCGAGAAAAATGCCCAAGCACGTGGCATTCGTGTTCATTGGGCGAAAGATGCTAAAGAGCATAATGAGATAGTGCTCGACATTTTGCGTTCAAAAAATGTCAAGATGATCGTTAAGAGCAAATCGATGTTAACCGAAGAGTGCCATCTTAACCCTTATCTTGAAAAAAATGGCATCGAAGTAGTTGATACAGACCTTGGAGAGCGCATTGTGCAACTGCGTAATGAGCCTCCATCTCATATCGTATTGCCAGCGATTCATCTTAAAAAAGAGGATGTTGGAACGACCTTTGAGAAATTTTTAAAGACGGAAAAAGGCAATTCTGATCCAACGTATTTGACGCGTGCTGCACGTGCGCATTTGCGTGAGAAGTTTTTAGGTGCTGATGCGGCAATGACAGGTGTTAACTTTGCAATTGCTGAAACAGGTGGCATTGTGGTGTGTACGAATGAAGGCAACGCTGATTTAGGGGCTGCTTTACCAAAACTGCATATTGCGTGCATGGGTATTGAAAAGATTATTCCTCGTCTTAAAGATTTGAGCATTTTTACCCGTTTATTGGCTCGCAGTGCGACAGGTCAACCTGTAACAACCTATACATCACATTACCATGGAGCGGTTGAAGGTGGTGAGATGCATGTGGTTATCGTCGATAATGGCAGAAGTAAAATTTTAAGTGACGAGCGTTACGTTAAATCACTTCAGTGTATTCGTTGTGGCGCGTGTCTCAATACTTGTCCGATCTACCGAAGAAGTGGTGGGTACAGTTATGGTTATACTATCCCTGGACCAATTGGCTCAACTTTGGCACCAAGTCGCGATTTGAAAAAATACTACAGCTTACCGTTTGCGTGTTCTCTGTGCTCTTCTTGCTCAAATGTTTGTCCCGTTAAAGTGGATTTAGCCCAACAGCTCTATCTCAAACGGCAGGATGTTGTGGAAGCGGGTTACTTAAGCCCTACAAAACATAATGCCTTAAAAATGGCAACATGGTTGATGTGCCGTCCAAAACTAATGGATCTTGCAGGCTTTATGGCACGTAAAATAGTACCGATTTTACCACGTTTTCTGGTCTACTCAAAATTCAATCTCTGGGGAAAAGGTAGAGAACTACCACCATTCCCCCAAAACAGTTTTAAAGAACTTTACAAAGCGAAAAAGGGTATCAAATGAGTTCACGTGAAGCCATTTTAAAAGCAATCAAAGCAGCAAAACCATACAGTGAAAATGCTTTACCCGAAGTCAATATTTTGCATACAACGTATGATGATTTGGATGCTAAATTTGCCTCAAGTTTGGCAAGTGTCGGTGGAAATGCAGTCCAACTTGAAAGTGTAAGCGCTGTGCAAGCGTACATCAAAGAACACTATAAAGACGCATCTGTTATTGTCTCAACGGTGAGTGGACTTGAAGGCACAAAAGAGCTTGGTGCAACGGATGATCCTCATACCCTTAAAGACGTTGATCTTGCGATCATTAAAGGTGAATTTGCAGTGGCTGAAAATGGTGCAGTATGGGTTAAAGAAGCTGATGCAAGACACCGTGCACTTTATTTTATCGCTCAAAAGTTGATGATTGTTGTGCCTAAGGGTGAAGTGGTTCACAGTATGCATGAAGCATACACCAGAGTCAGTTTTGGTGCAAAAGATATATTTGGCATTTTCATCAGCGGACCTTCAAAGACGGCTGATATTGAGCAATCTCTTGTTATTGGAGCACATGGTGCAACTGAGGCATGTGTGGTGTTCATTTAATTCTAATACAAAAGGGGCTAAGTAGCCCCTTTATCGTGTTATGTAAATACTAAAGAAGTTTTTCTTTTGCTCGAAAACGAGGTAATTGAGAGACGATAATTCCTCCAAAAATCACAAAGCTTGCCATCATCTCCGTTTGACTGAGTACTTCCCCTAAAAAGAGATACGCCAACAGTACGGTAAACACAGGAATGAGATTGACAAAAACAGAAGCTTTTGAGGCTTCGATACGACTGAGTGCCAGGTTAAACATGCCGTATCCCCCGAGCGTAACGACAATTCCCAAATAGAAAATCCAACCAACCACATCCCATGTAATGCTCATTGGAAGTGTAAAATACTCCCAAACAGCGAGTGGCGCAAAAAATATCGTGCCAATAAAGGCTTGAATAGCCGTCAAGAAAAGGGCAGAAAATCTTTGGCTAAGATATCGCACAGAGATGGCATACCATGTACCACAGACCATGGCACAAAATTCCAAGAAGTTGCCTAAAAGTGGATTGCTTGCATGTTCACTGCTTTGTGCCCCAAGGCTCAGCCAAACGGCACCCACAACGGCTAGAAAAGAACCTAGCACGACACGCTTACTCAGGTACTCTTTGAGTACAAAACTTGCCGCAATAGCTGTCATAAGAGGCATCATTGACGTAATCATACCTGCTTGAGATGCTGTGGTGAGTTGCAAAGCTTTTGCTTCAAAAATAAAGTAAAAACAAGGCTCAAAAAGCGTCAGTAAAAGAATGTACTTGATGTCTTTTTTCGTAAATTCAAGCTTTCTAAATTGGTTAATAAAATAGACAAAACAGAGGCTTGCAACCACCATACGTCCAAAGACGACACTCATGGGACCTAATGGACCAATAGCCGCTTTAAGAGTTATAAATGAACTTGCCCATGTCAGCATAGCTATGAGTAAAAATAAAATACCAATCAGATCAATACGTTGTTGTTTCACGAAGTCTCTTTCAAAAAAATTGTGCGCCATTGTACACTGTGTTTGTTAAAAGCAGTGCGAGGCAAAGTGTGTAGTTTATCCGCGAAAGCGTTTTAAAATGCCTTTTAAATACTCTTCTGCCAAAGTGCCAATCTCAACCTCAGTGAGCGTAATAGGTGCACTTTGACTAGGAATATTGTTTAGCAGTACCGCAAGTTGTGTACAAGTTTTAAAAAGTTCTTCAGGGCTCATGGAAACCATGACTTGTAAAACGTCATTAGGGAGATTTTTGGGTTCTAATTGATGAAGGGCTGTAATTTTCGCTAAAAAAGTTTCAATCGTTGGATGCAAGGCTTTTCCTTATTTTTTGTGTGCAATTATGCCACATTCTTGGCTTATCTTTTCCATTAACATTTCCATGTAAGCGTTTTTATGCTTTATGCACGTTACAATCTAGCAATCTTTATACAAGGGCTTTGCCATGAGCATGTACGATCTTGAGGCGTTTTTACGCTCCATTCATCCGTTTCAACTGCTTTCTAAAACCGAGATAAGTAAAGCCATTAGTGCGATGAATATCGCTTACTACAAAAAAGAGACACTTCTACTCTCGCCTTCAAAACCTTCAGAATTTTTGTACATCATCATCAAAGGTGAAGTAGGGGAGTTTAACGAAGAAGAGTTACTTAAAGTGTACAGCAAGTCCAACTCTTTTGATGCAGATGCACTCATTTACGCTAAAAGTGAAAGTAGTTTTAAAGTGCTTGAGGAGCTTATTTGTTATGAACTCAAAAAAGAGGACTTCTTAGCACTGCTTGATAGCAATGCCGCATTTAAGGCCTATTTCATTCAAGATCTTGCCAATAAAATCCAATCTGCCAAACAAAAAGAGTACACCACCGAACTTTCAGGTTTTATGATGGCACGGGTGCAAGACAGCTATTTGCATGAACCGACTATTGTAGATAAAGAGTGTTCTATTATGGATGCGCTTAAACAGATGGATAGTAAGAAAAGTAACTGCATTATCGTGCGCAATGGCGATGGGTACGAGTATGGCATTGTTACCGATAGCATTGTTCGCAAACATGTGTTGTTTGAAGCGTACGACAAACATGCCCCCATAGGACCCATTGCGATTTA
Organism: Sulfurospirillum sp.; assembly: GCF_036802865.1. Classification (NCBI taxonomy): domain Bacteria; kingdom Pseudomonadati; phylum Campylobacterota; class Epsilonproteobacteria; order Campylobacterales; family Sulfurospirillaceae; genus Sulfurospirillum; species Sulfurospirillum sp. The sequence goes on from NZ_DAIRVK010000002.1 coordinate 33,120, forward strand.
CCCCATCATTACCATTGAAGCCGATGACTACCTTTTTAATGCACTTTTGAGCTTTACGAAGCATTCGATTAAGCGTTTGATTGTGACACGTGATGGTGAGATTATCGGTATTTTAGAGCAACTTGATTTGCTGAGTTATTTTGCTAATCATACGTATTTGGTTGCTGTTCAGATCCGAAAAGCAACGAGTATTGAAGAGCTCAAACAAGCAAGCAGCGATCTCATCAACATTGTTAAAAAACTACATGTCAAAGGGACAAAGGTTGATTATATCGCGAAGCTAATTTCTGAGATCAACGAGAAGATTTACGAAAAACTCTACGGGATGATTGTTCCAGAGGAGCTTGCTAAAAAAGCCTGTTTGATTGTTATGGGCAGTGAAGGGCGTAAAGAACAACTGCTTAAAACCGATCAAGACAATGCCCTTATTATCGATGATAGTATGGATGCCAGCCTTTATGAGCCTTACATGCAACGCTTTACGCAAACACTCATCGACTTTGGATTCCCACGTTGTGAGGGGAACATCATGGTTTCTAACCCTTACTGGTGCAAGCATTGGAGCGCTTACCATAAGGAGATTGTACGGTGGTTTGATGCGCCTACGATGGAAGATGTGATGAACCTTGCGATCTTTTTTGATGCCATTGCTGTTGCGGGTGATGCGTCGATGCTTCGTAAACTCAAAGAAGAAGTATTTGAGCATGTCGAAGAGCAGAGCCCTTTTTTAGCGAACTTCGCCAAAGCCGCAACGGCGTTTGAAACACCCATCGGCATCTTTACAACGCTTATTTCAGAAAACAATAAAATTGACGTTAAAAAGGGGGGTATTTTCCCCATTGTTCAAGGTGTACGCGCCCTTGCGTTGGAGCATAAAATCGAGCCAACCGATACAGTGACTCGCATCAAAAAGCTTGCAAAAGCAGACGTCATCGATGCAGATTTTGCAGGTGCACTCACCGAAGCACTCGACACATTGCTGAACCTTCGTCTCAAAGAGCGTTTGGCACGAGGCGAGAGCAAAGGACTTGACAACTTTGTGAACATCGAAAACCTCAATCAGTTAGAGCTAGAGCTTCTCAAAGACAGCTTCAAAATCGTCAATAAATTTAAAAAGTTTTTGACGCACCATTTTAAACTCTCGATGGTAAGCTAGCATGTTTGCCTCTTTTTTTGCCAAACGCAATGCCCAAAAAATCAAAGACGAGCAGTACCGTTTTTTATTTGAGGAAGCCCCCGAAGATGAAGTTGTGGTATTTGACACCGAAACGACAGGGCTGAACCCCAAAAAAGATGAGATTCTCTCCATCGGAGCGGTGAAGCTCAAAGGCAATAAAATCTTGATGTCCCAAAAGTTCGAGCTCTTTGTCAAACCCACACGAGAGGTGGGCGAGCAAAGCATCAAGATTCATCAAATTCGCAATATTGACTTAGAGAATGGGTGCGAAGCACGCGAGGCAATCACGCAGTTTTTACACTTCATAGGCGCACGCCCACTGGTAGGCTATTACCTCGAATTTGACATAAAGATGATCAATAAATACGTTAAACCATGGCTTGGCATCACACTTCCCAATCCTCAAATCGAAGTCTCAGGACTCTACCATGACAAAAAAATAAAATTCATTCCCGATGGTGTTATAGATTTGCGGTTTGATGTGATGATGAACGATCTAGGCTTGCCTATCTTTGGAAAGCATGACGCGCTCAATGATGCCGTTATGACGGCAATGATGTATATTAAATTGCAGAATATTGGGAAGATGTAGAGAAGTAGAAAGCGTTATACTTTACATGTAAAACTTTAAATATCGCACAAAGGGCACTGGTCGTGCCACAGTGTGCAGATACCTTACGCTTTTTTAAAACGGCAAGGGCATTGTTTGAGTTTAGCGTCTACACTAAATTTCCCAGCTCCTAAAAAGAAGAGGGCGATTGAGGCAATTAAATAAAGAAGTGGCAACTCGATCATAAGTCCGCCCGTTTCCGCATCAATCGCAAAAAGCATCTCGCTGTGTGCTAATGCAATTGCAAACAGCATTGTTCCACCAAATATCAGTGAACTCACTCGCGTCAATAGTCCGAGAATAAGTAGAAGTGGCATGAGAATTTCGCCTACATAAACACCGTAAGCAAGTAACGATGGTAGACCAAAACTTACGACCAACTCTTTAATGCCATCAATGCCTCCTTGAAATTTTGCGATGCCGTGAAAAAGCATTAGCGCAGAAACTGATACGCGCAATACAAGGCTGGCAATATCTTTATTTTCATATTTTGCAAATATGTTTTCTATACACATAGAAGTCCTTTTACTTAGATTGTTTTGTTGGATGTTTGTATGCATTGGAGGAAATTCATTGCATCAAAAGCCAAAGTCACAGCATTTAACACTGCTCCTATAGCATTTTAGTATAGTTATAATTTTTTAAAATGTCAAGCCTTGCATATGAGAGCACTGAATAAAGGCTTAATTGGAAAATATCACGAGAGGAAAAATCCCCTCGTGATAACGCCTAACGCGCTAAATGTACGGCTTTTATCATATTTTCTAAAGCCGCTTTGGTTTCACTCCAGCCTCTTGTTTTCAGCCCACAATCTGGGTTTATCCAGAGTTGCTCTTTGGGGAGTACTTGTAAGCATGCTTTGATTTGCTCGCTCATCTCTTCCACACTCGGCACACGAGGCGAATGGATGTCGTAAACACCTGGTCCTATTTGTGCCCTATAATTGGCTTTTTGGAAGACTTTGAGCAGTTTATTGCCACTGCGTGAGGTCTCGATGGTGATGACATCGGCGTCCATGCGCTCTATCGTGTCGATGATGTCGTTAAAATTGCTGTAACACATATGGGTGTGAATCTGCGTTTGATCCCATGCGGTGCCAACCGAAGCTTTAAAGCTCTCCACTGCCCATTTTTCATAGGCTTTTATTTTCTCCGCGCGTAGAGGATAACCTTCTTTAAACGCGGCTTCATCGACTTGTATGATTTTGATGTCGTGACGTTGAAGCTCATCAACCTCTTCAGCGATAGCCGTAGCGACTTCATAAGCGACTTCACTTTTAGGGATGTCATCACGTACAAATGACCAGTTGAGGATGGTCACAGGACCTGTGAGCATACCTTTCATTGGCTTATCGGTGAGACTTTGAGCGTAAACAGTCCAGTCCACACTGAGGGCTTGTTTGCGCTTGACACTGCCGTAGAGAAGTGGAGGCTTAACGCAACGACTGCCATAGCTTTGTACCCAACCGTTTTGACTAAAGGCAAAACCCTCTAAAAGTTCGCCAAAGTACTCAACCATGTCATTACGCTCAAACTCACCATGTACGAGGACATCCAGTCCTAATGCTTCTTGAAGTTCCACGCACTCTTTGATGGATGTTTTTAAAGAAGCTTCGTACTGCTCACGAGAGATTTCACCTTTCTTGTATGCATTTCTCACCGCTCTGGTTTCTTTGGTCTGCGGGAATGAACCGATGGTTGTTGTTGGGAAAAGTGGCAAATTTAGGGCTTTTTGTTGCAAGGCAAAGCGTGTTGCATACGCAGACCTTGTGTAAGACGGGGCACTTTTTTGAAGGGCATTTGCTTTTTGGAAGCCTTCGTTTGCCTCTGGTTTTTGGCGTGTTTCCCAAAGTGTGTTGATCTGCTCTAACTCAGCCAGTTTCTCGAGCGCAAAGCTGAGGCGATTTTTTACTTCAGGTGCCATTTTATCTTCAAATTGTGTTGAAAATGGTACATGTAAAAGCGAGCATGAGGTTGAGACTATGATGTTTTTCGCATCAATTTTTTCGCTGATCTTTTCTAACAATGCATATGTTTTAGAGGTATTATTTTTCCAAACATTGCGACCATCTATAACACCTGCAATGAGCATTTTGTCGTTTAGATGTAACAGCGCTTCGAGGTTCTCCTCGCCATAGACAAAGTCCAGTCCGATCGCCCAAATAGGGCAATTCCCAAGAATCTCAACCGCTTCATTGGCACGATCAAAGTACGTAACAACTGCTATTTTAAGGCTTTTACTTACCGATCCTAAACGCTCATAAGCAATTTTTAGAAGGCTGAAAAATTTTGGTTCTAAGGTTTTGGCAAAGAGGGGTTCATCAAATTGGACGATGATATTTTCACCTAAACTAGCAATAGCTTGAAGGACTTTAGTATACGCTTCCAAAATGCCATCAAAGAGTGAAAAAATGTCACTTCCATCAACGGGATTTGAGAGGGCTAGAAATGTAAGTGGTCCTATCAGGTTGATTTTTGGATTTAGCCCTAATGCTTTAGCTTCTAGGTACTCTTCGGCAATTTTGCTAATATCAACACGAAAAGCCATATGTGCATGAATCTCAGGAACGATGTAGTGGTAGTTTGTGTTAAACCACTTGGTCATCTCCATAGCAGCACGGTCTTTATCGCCTCTTGCCATTGCAAAGTAACGTGCTGTTTTATCTTCAATAGCTTCAAATCGAGGAGGAATAGCACCTAACATTACTGTTGTATCGAGCATCGTGTCGTAAAGACTAAAGTCATTACATGAAATAAAGTCGATGTGACGTTCTTTTTGGTAGTTCCAATGACGTGCTCGCAATGATTTTGCAACAGTTTTAACGGCTTCAAAATCGGAATTTCCCGCCCAAAATGCTTCTAAAGCAAATTTGAGTTCACGTTTTTCCCCAATGCGAGGAAAGCCTGTAACGTAGGTTTTTGACATACTTTTTTCCTTGTTTCTTATACTTCAAAAAAGCGATACTTTTTTGAAAAAATGAGGCCAGCGTACATGCGTGGCAAAGTTGGTTATGGTGTGTTTGAAAAAAAGGAAAAAAGAGGAGGGTGGATGCCTGAACGGCGGAAGCTAAAGTAACGACAATTGCAGTTAGATTTACGTCTTATTTTGGCACGTTTTATGGCGGAGTGGGCGCGCTTTGCAAAAAGGCGACTGCATTTGCAAAGTCTGGGACGATAGGTTGTGATAAATCCTAGAAGCGTAGCCGAAAATGGTGGTGGGTCGTCTTCGACTTCTTCTTGATCACAGGTATCGGCAAACAGACGAGTAGTATGAAGCAGGCGTGCGTGAACGCGTTTGGTTTTAACTTCGCTGGTGGAAGCTTGTATGGCAGCAAGAGAAAAGTAGCCTTTTTTACCAAAGCCCTGAGGCAGTCTCAACGTACATCCTTCTATTTTGTTGGCGCATTATAACACATTGTTAAAATGAATGGTGCGTAAAAATTATTTACCATTCTGATGTAAAATACTCTACTATAATGACTTAAGGAGTACCTATGGAAGTGATAAAAACCGTTATATTGTTAACCTTAATGAGTTTGTTATTTGTTTGGGTTGGTGGCATGATGGGTGGAACGCAAGGTATGCTGATAGCGCTTGTTTTAGCAGGAGTGATGAATTTTGTAAGTTATTTTTACTCAGACCAACTGGTTCTGCGTCATTACAATGCAATTCCTGTTTCCAGACAAGAGGCAAATGGGCTGTATGTTATCGTTGAGCGCTTAAGTCAAAAAGCCAATCTTCCATTACCGCAAATATATATTATTCCCGATTCAATACCCAATGCGTTTGCCACAGGACGCAATCCCTCTCATGCCGCTGTTGCTGTAACTGAGGGGATTTTAGAGCTTTTAGATGACGAAGAAGTTGAAGCGGTATTGGCACATGAATTAAGCCATGTGAGACATTATGATATTTTAATAGGAACCATTGCGGCTACGATCGCAGGAGCGATTGGGATGATCGCAAACATGATGCAGTTTGGAGCTTTCTTTGGAGGAGACCGTGAAAATCGCCCTAATCCTATTGTGATGATCGTTCTTGCCATTATTTTACCTCTTGCCGCGGCAGTGATTCAAATGGCGATTAGCCGCAACCGCGAATACATGGCAGATGAAGGAGCGGCAAGGTTAACACGTCACCCTGAGTGGTTACAAAGTGCATTGGCAAAACTTTCTAACTACAATCGTCAAGGCATGGTACAAGAAGCAACACCTGAAAATGCACATATGTTTATCATTAACCCTTTCTTTGGCAAAGATATCTCCTTTGCATCGCTTTTCTCAACTCACCCGAGCACAGAAGAGCGTATAGCACGACTTGAAGAGCTTAAATTAGAGTTGAAATCATAAGGCGATCTTAAAATCATTGCGCTAAAATAAAAGAAAATGAAAGCAAAAAAAGACGTCAAAAGACGTTTGCATGTAAAGGATTTTTGATGAAACGCTCTTTAAATGATATACCAAGTTCTCCACTTCAAGCAGGTGAGGGTGCTAGTATGCAAATGCTCATTGCTCCAAGCATTGAAAATAATTTCGCGATGCGCAAATTCGTCATTAAAAAAGACGGTCATATGCCATTTCACACCAATACGGTTGAACATGAACAGTACGTACTGAAAGGTAAAGCCAGAGTACACCTGGGAGATGAAAGCTTCATTGCGCTCAAAGATGACATTATTTTCATCCCGGCAGGTGTGGCACATTCGTATCATGTTATTGGTGATGAAGATTATGAATTTTTGTGCTTAGTCCCTAACAAAGAAGACACAATAGAAATGGTCACATCTGGCGGTCAGAGCTGTGGTTGTTAGCGCTGAGCGGTAAAAGCCTCTTCAAAGAGGCTTTTTAGGCTTTACGAAGTTGCTCCAAATAGATAAGACCTTCTTCCCATAATCCCAAATTACTAGTAGTGTTGATGTGTCCTTTTTCGCCAACATTGACAAAACTACTTCCCCACGCTTTTGCAAGATTTTTCGCGTAGTCGATGCTTCCATAAGGATCATTACTACTCGCCATAATGATACTTGGAAAATCAAATGCCTGCATAGGTGTTTGCTCAAATCCTTCAGCAATGTTTGGAAATAGAGGCTCTTTAGGATCCGGTGGGGCTACGATCAATGCACCACGAATGGGGGTGTGATTTTTCGTTGCCGCCCAATGTGCCAATGTCAAGCACCCCATACTGTGTACGACCAAATAGACAGGTTCATCCAACTGTTTGAGCGTAGCTTCAAGTGTTTCAACCCACTCGCTAGCGATAGGGTGGTTCCAATCGCGCTGATGAACGCGCATAAAATCGGGGTGCTTTTTTTCCCAATGCGTTTGCCAATGTGTCTCGCCAGAGCCTTGGTATCCAGGAAGAATTAGAACGGACGGTTTCATACAGACCTCGTATTTTAAAATGCCGTTATTTTAGTTTAGAGTGCCTTAAAAGAGACTAGGTTATGATAGTCAAAAAATTGAGTGAGGAGTTTTCATGCGCTTTTTAGCGAACGAGACAGCTATGTTATTGGTTGACGTGCAAGAGCGTCTTTTTGGGCATATTGAAGGGCATGAGCTTATTGAAAAACATCTGTTGGTTTTACTTCAAGGACTCCAAGCTTTGGATGTTGCTATTGTGTGCAATCAACAATACACACAAGGGCTTGGTGAGACTATTGCACCGCTTCGAGCCATACTCAAAGAAACGATGGTTTATGAAAAACGTACTTTTAGTTGTTGCCAAAACAGTGATGTCATGGAAAAACTTCAAACGTTAGATGTCAAGCGAGTCATCGTAGCAGGAGTTGAAAGTCATGTCTGTGTTTTGCAAAGCGTTTTAGATTTGCTAGAAGCAGGATTCGAAGTGATGCTTTGTGTTGACGCTATAGGTTCCCGTAAACACAAAGATCATGAGATCGCTTTACGTCGGATGGAACAAGAAGGTGCAAAACTCTGCACGACAGAATCGGTGTTATTCGAGCTTTTACACAGTGCAAATCACCCACAGTTTAAGACCATCAGCGCCTTGGTTAAAGGGCTATAAGATCTTTACATGTAAAGAAGATTAAGACTTCTTTACATAGTAAGAGAGGCGATTCTCGGTGTGTTTAACAAAAAAGTTGTTTTCAGGAATGATGTCAGCATGGCCTAAAAAGAGCTTACCTTCAGGTTTGAGTAAGTTGGCAAAACGCTCAATGGCTTTAAGCCTGAAATCATCATCAAAATAGATGAGCATATTACGCGAGAATACAATGTCATATTTGCCTAAGGATAGAAACTCATGCTCAAAGATATTGACTTTTGTAAATGAAACAGAAGAAAAATACTCTTTTTTCACACGGTAAAAACGATCTTCATGGTTGAAAAATTTATCTTTGAGGCGTTGATCCAGCTTATGCAAAGAGCGTTCTGAAAAGAGTCCTTCTTGTGCCTTTGCGATGGCTTCAGCATTGATGTCAATCCCTGTAATGCTAAATTCTCTAAGGTTTTTATTTTTATCTTGTAACATCATTGAGAGCGAATAGACCTCTTCACCCGATGCACATGGTGCACAGAGAATTTTGACATTGGGAATAGCGAGTGCAAAATGTACGGCAAGATCAAGTTGTGTCTCTTCTCGGTAAAAGTAGGTTTCATTGACAGTCACTAAGTCTATAAGGTCTTGTCTAAGCGATTTATCATGCTGAAGTGTTTCAAAAAGCTTACGAAAACTGTATATCTCTTTACGCTCACAAAAAAGGCGAAGTTTGGTCTCGATAACACTGTTTTTAGAAAGTAGATCGACACCTATTTCACGCTTGATGTAATGTAAAAGATCATTAAGTCCAAATGTATTGAACTCTTGAGGTACTGTAGCTTCGTGTTTGAGCGCAACTTCAGGCGCTTTTTTTTTGTTCCAAAACCACATTAAGACTCTCCAAATTTTTTAATTGTTTGTACAATATCTTCCAATGCTAGCGAAACAATATTTGGATTTATCTCCATTGCACGCTTTGGCATTCCATATACTATAGCACTTTTTTCACTCTCAGCGATACAGGTAGCGCCATTTTTTTGCAATTCACTGAGTCCATTGGCACCATCATGCCCAATTCCTGTTAATAAAACGGCCAATATCTCTGCATCTTTAACACAGGCAACACTGGAAGAAAAGAGTGAATCGATACTAGGATTGTACGGCGTTTCACCCTCTACAATAGGTTCCATGTTAGGTGAAAAATCACCTTTAAAAAGCCTACAGTTTTGAGAACAGATATAGACGTTAGAGGCTTTTAAATTCATTCTTTTATCGACGGCATGCACAGGAAGATGCAGTTCATTTTGAAACTGACTGATAAAGCTTGGAATAAACGTTGCATTCATATGTTGTGCGATGACAATGGCAGCATTATACGTAGGCGAAATAACAGATAATATCTTTTTAAGATGTCCAGGGCCTCCAGTCGAGGCTCCGATTAAGACAATTTTGGGTTTCATGAAACTCCATATTTTATTAGAGTTATTTAGAACTCTTTTTAGAACGGCTTTTAGGCAAAGTACAAAGGTCTACGCTAACCGCTATGGTTCTAAAGCTTGCCTCTTTTGGGGCAGCTTCTTGCAAAATTGCAAGAAGTTTATTTTTTATTTTCTTCGATCATCCAGTAGAGGTTCATTCTAACCCCAGCACCTGTTGCGCCTGATTGGTTGTATCCCCACGCTTTTTCAAGGTATGCTGGACCTGCAATGTCAAGGTGAAGCCATTTGTCTTTATGTTCTTCTTCAATAAAATTATCTAAAAATAAACCTGCTGTAATAGCCCCACCGTAACGGCTAGAGCTAATGTTTGACATATCGGCAACAGAGCTTTTGAGCAGTTTTTTAAGGTATTTGTTAAACGGTAATACACCGCTTAGTTCACCGCTTTTATCAGACGCTTTACGCATTGAGTGTTTAAGTTCACTGTTATGTCCCATAATGCCTGTGGTGAATTCTCCAAGCGCTACAACGCACGCACCTGTCAGTGTTGCCATATCGACCAATAGATCAGGTTTAAGCTCTTGTGCATAACACAGACAATCAGCGAGTACCAAACGACCTTCGGCATCGGTGTTACGTACTTCGATGGTTTTTCCATTTTTAGCAACTAAAACATCATCTGGCTTATACGCATTGCCTCCGATCATATTTTCCGTTGCGCCAATAATCGCATGAATCTCATAAGGAACCTCTAGTGTTGCTGCGCCTTTTAAGATCGCCATAACAGCAGCAGCACCGCTTTTGTCAGCTTTCATGGTGACCATGTGTTCACTTGGTTTGAGGCTCAGTCCACCGCTATCGTATGTTAAGCCTTTGCCAACATAAACCAAACGTTTTTTGGCATTTTCAGGCTTGTAGGTTAGGTGAATTAATCGAGGAGGATGAACACTTGCACGATTGACGGCAAGGAACGCGTTCATGCCTTGTTCTTTTAAAAAGTTCTCGTCCATGACTTTACATGTCACATTTGGAATGGAGGTTAATGTTTGAGCCACATCGGCGAGTGCAATTGGCGTCATGTCCTCAGGTGTTGCATTAACAATTGCTTTGGCAAAATTGGTCGCTTCTGCGACTGCGGTTGCAGAACGCAATGCCTTTGTAGCGGTTTCCATTGAAACATCGGTACGGCTATAGTCTTCCAAGCAGATAGTAATTTTTTCAATTTTAAGTGGATCTTTTTTGCTTTTATACGCATCAAAGGTATAACTTCCAAGAATAAAACCTTCAACAAGTGCTTTGATATTAATGCCAGGGCAGTCATTAGAGTATGTTCCAATACTAAGGCTTTTGATAGTGGTCTTTTTAATTGCTTCCAGTGCTTTAGATGCAGCTAAGCGAATCTCATCGGCATCGAGTGAATCGCATCCAACGTAAAGTGTTTTACTGCTAGGAACAAAAACGCTCTCTTCACTCTCACCTTTGAACCCTAAAAGTTCTAGTGTCTCTTTGTCTGTGATAGAAGAATGTGTTAAATCTTTATTGATGACAAGGACGATTTTAGCGTCCGCTTGTGTTTCATTTATTTTCTGATTGAGTACTACGATATGCATGTTTTTCCTTAAATGTCTTGTCTGTAACTTTATGAAAATAGTAGGAGATTCCTCCTCCAATAATTCCTGCAAGTGGAATAGCAAAATACCAGTGTTGTTTTGCCCAGTGAATGACGATGAGAATTTCTTGTCCAAAATACCATGTTGGAACGATTGTAAATGCCGCCCAAAACCATGCTGAGATAAGGTTGATCAAGGCAAACATCTTTCCGCTGTAACGTGTAAGCCCTATGGAAATAGGAATGACGGTGCGAAGACCGTAAAGGTAGCGCTGAATAAAAATAATCGGCCAACCGTATTTTTTGAGTAAAAGATGGGCAAGTGCCAATTTACGGCGTTGTCCGCGAAGTTTATTATAAACAAATTTTTTATTGAAACGTCCAATGTAAAAATAGACTTGATCCCCCGCAAAACCGCCAAGCCCTGCCACAAAAATAGCGATGAAGAGGTTCATATCACCTGTGTGGGTCAAAAGTCCAGCCATAACAAGACCCATTTCTCCTTCTAACATACCCCAGAAGAAGAGAATGATGTAGCCATATTGTTTCATGAGATAGATAAATTTATTTTCTAAACCTACAACAGGAGCCATGTACAAGACATAGCCTAATGTTGAGAGTATAATAACCATAAAGAGTGTGAAGAGTTTTCCAGAGTGTTTATTCATAAATTCACTCATCTTTTATCCTATGTTCAAAATAGATTTCGCTTGCATCATATCTTTATCCCCACGTCCAGAGAGATTGACAATGATAACTTTGTTTTTGATCTCATCTTTTGGGATTTTTTTAAGATATGCTACGGCATGAGCGCTCTCAAACGCAGGAATAATGCCTTCTTTGCGGCTTAACCATACAAAAGCATCCAGCGCTTCTTGATCAGTGATATTATCGTAATGCGCTATGCCTTCATCTTTCAGATAGGCATGTTCTGGTCCAATACCAGGGTAATCAAGCCCCGCTGAAATAGAATGCGCTTCTAGAATTTGCCCATCATCATCTTGAAGAAGGTAACTCATCTGTCCATGAAGCACCCCTGGGCTTCCTTTGGCGAGAGAACAGCCATGTTTATCGGTATCTATGCCATGACCTCCTGCTTCAATACCAACGCACTTCACGCCTTCTTCACCTAAGAAGTGGCTAAAAATACCCATAGCGTTACTACCACCGCCAATACAGGCGACAACCATATCGGGAAGACGTTTCTCTTTGACCAAGATTTGAGCCTTAGCTTCGTAACCGATAATCGCTTGAAAATCACGCACCATCATAGGATATGGATGTGGACCTGCTACTGTTCCGATAATGTAAAAAGTATCGCGTGCATGCGTTACCCAGTATCGAATAGCCTCATTCATGGCATCCTTGAGTGTTTTACTGCCACTTTTAACAGAGTGTACTTTTGCTCCTAAAAGCTTCATACGAAAGACGTTTAACTCTTGACGTTCAACATCTTTTTCGCCCATAAAGACTTCACATTCAAGTCCCAAAAGTGCTGCGACAGTTGCTGTTGCAACACCATGTTGCCCTGCACCAGTTTCTGCAATGACACGTTTTTTGCCCATCTTTTTAGCGATTAAGCCTTGTACAATGGTATTGTTGATTTTATGTGCACCCGTATGATTCAGATCTTCACGTTTGAGATAGATTTTTGCACCTAACTCTTGAGAGACGTTTTTAGCATAGTAAAGTGCTGAAGGACGACCTACATAGTCTTTCATGTAGTGTTCGACTTCACTCCAAAAATTTTCATTGAAACGAAGGGTTTGGTACTCTTTTTCAAGCTCTAAAAGAACAGGCATCAATGTTTCAGGAACATAGCGCCCTCCAAATATTCCAAAGTGTCCGTTTGCATCAGGGTCAAATTTTGAAGCTCTAGGAATGTACATTAGAACACCTCTAACACAGAGTAAACAGAGGTTGTTTTTTTAATATAAAGATCACCTTGTAAAAAAGTAAGATTCATAATGAAACAAGCTTCAATGCACTCAGCCCCTGCTTTATTGATGAGGTTAACCGCAGCGGTAGCCGTGCCACCAGTTGCAATAAGATCGTCGATCAAGAGAACTTTAGGTTTTGATGTATTGATAGCGGAAAACGCATCGATGTGTATGCACACTTCATCGACACCGTACTCCAAAGAGTATTTTTCACTAATAGTCGTATAGGGAAGTTTGCCAGGCTTTCGAATAGGCACAAAACGTGTTTTAAGACGAGAAGCCAAAGCTGCCCCAAAGATAAAACCACGGCTTTCAATGCCTGCGATGTAATCAATGTCCATTGCTGAATAACGCTCAACCAAATGGTCCATTAAAAGTGTAAATGCTTCTGCATTGCCTAAAAGAGTGGTAATGTCTTTGAACTTAATGCCTGGTTTGGGGAAGTCTTCAATTTCACGAATAGAATTTAAAAGATAGATTTTATCAGCATCACTTAAATGACTCATGCTATAGCCTTTTTTACTTTTTATATGCATTCTAGGCAAAGCCTAAAAAGTTTGCCTTTTTGAGGCAGAAAATGTTGACATGTAACACATGAAAACAGCAAGAACATAGACATATTATAAAAGTGCTTCGATTTTTCCTTCGAGCTCTTTAATATGTTGGCGAAGTTTGTCGCCTTCCATTCGGTATTGACTGTTACGTGTACGAAGTGATTTTAGATCATTTTTGACCTTTTTGAGTTCATCACTTAAAATATCAATATTGCCCAAAGAGCGTTGCAATTGCACTTGATACTTTCGGATGACCACTTCAGCATCATTGAGCGTTTGTTTGACCACAATGTTACTGCGCTTCTCTTTACGTAAAAGTGTTTTAAAGTAGAACACCATAATTAACAAATAGGTACACGCTGAAAAAAGTACGGTTGTTATAATCCATTCTACTGCCATGGTCACAACTCTATTTTTTCAACACGTTCAGCGTGTCTTCCACCCTCAAATGAGGTAGTGCACCATGCTTTAAGCATAGACTCAATGACACCAAGACCCACAATGCGCTGACCAAAACAGAGTACATTAGCATCATTATGTGCACGTGCCATCTCTGCGGTATAAGCATCATGGCAAAGAGCAGCTCGAATACCTATGTGTTTATTGGCAGCCAAACTCATACCAATACCAGACCCACAGATAAGAATACCCTGTGTTGCGCTGTTCTTTAGCACTTCAAGACAAAGTGCATGCGCATAATCAGGATAATCAACGCGCTCATCATTAAATGGTCCAAGATCGATGACTTCGTGCCCCATATGTTGGAGCATAACAATGACATCGGGTTTGATGGCAATGCCTGCATGATCGGTTGCAATAAAAAACTTCAAGGAAATGTCCTTTAATCAGGGAATAAGGACGATTATAGCACAAGGATTATTATAAATTCCAAAAACAGACTCCCCTTGGGGAGCCTGCTAATATAACCATCCGATAACGTAGCGAATTGGTAGAAAAAAGTAGTGTGAAAGCGGTGTTGCAATGAAAAGAATCAAGATGATCATTCCATAACGCTCCGCCGATTCATAAAGGCGTACAATAGAATTCCATCCCATAATCATCGCAAAGTAAGTCAGAGCATGTGAGCCATCAAGTGGTGGGATAGGATAGAGATTGAACAGTCCTAGCACAACATTGTAAATGAGGGCTTGAATAAAGAAATAGACGACAAAATACTCGATATAGCTGTTGACTTGGTGTAAATCTTGAAAAAAGCTCAAAACGCCTGCACATATCAATGCAAGTGTAAAGTTATACGCAATGCCTGCTAGAGAAACATGAATAGCGGCTTTGTATCCACCATTGCGAATGACGGTAGGAATGAAAATAGGCACAGGTTTTGCCCAACCGAACATAAAAGGTGCGCCACTAAAAAAGAGTACTGCAGGAACAATAATCGTTCCTACAACATCGACATGCACGATAGGATTGATACTAAGGCGACCTTGGTATTTAGCCGTGGTATCACCATAGCGATATGCCACATAACCATGCATGATTTCATGCCCAATGATGGCTATCATAAGGGCTAAAACGGTAGCGATGATTTCAAGCAGGTGGATAGTATCCATTAAAAAAATCTCTCATCATATTGCATAGAGTCCACAAAACGACCGATACGGTTCCATCTTATTTTGTATTCATCCGTTTTTTTCCATGATGCCAGTTCGCTAGCAGAGAGAAGTTTCTCTTCTTCAGCCCCTTTTTTCTCCCATGAAAAATAGATAAACCATGGTTTTCCTACGATAAGTTTATAAGGGACACTTCCCCAAAAACGGCTGTCATTGGAGTGGTCACGGTTATCGCCCATCATAAAAAAGTTGTCTTTGTCGACTTTGGTATAAAAGGCATTAAAACTATAGCCTGAAATGGTAGGAAGTTCTTGTACCATTGCGGGTTTCATAGCCAGTTGATTTGCGTTTAGATACAGTGTCATTTGTTGGAAAAGATCAACAGAGTCATCATATTGAATGCCGTGGAATTTTTCTTTGTAAGGGTTGTTGACCCAGAGTTTACCTGCGATCGTTTTAATTTTCTCAGGTGCGTAATTTGCTTTAATATATTCATCACCCTCGTTAAAGTGGATGTAAAGATTTTTCTCTTGGAAAAGAATCTCATCGCCCTCTGTTGCAACACAACGTTTTACATAGTGGACTTTTTCATCTTTAGGGTAACGAAAGACAACAATATCACCACGTGCTGGTCTGCTTCCCTCTATAAGGTGACCATTATCGTTAAAATCAGGTAGCACTGGAATTTCAAGCCACGGAATATGCGGTGTTGCAATACCATACGAGAATTTTTTAACAAAAAGATGATCGCCGACAAGAAGCGTTTTTTTCATCGATCCACTGGGAATGACAAATGCTTGAGCGACAAAAAAGATAACAAATAAAACGATAACAAGAGTCCCTGTCCAACTGTTGGAGAAGTGGACAAAACGGTTCAGTAAATTTTTCATGAATTTCCTAATTATAAACGATGCTTTGCAGCTTTGATGGTGTTTTCTAACAACATTGCAATGGTCATAGGACCAACACCGCCTGGAACGGGAGTGATGTAACTGCATTTTGGAGAAACGCCTGCAAAGTCAACATCACCTACAAGGCGTCCGTCTTCGGTTTTATTGATGCCAATATCAATCACTATTGCACCCTCTTTAATCATGTCAGCCGTGATAAGGTTTTGTTTACCCACACCCACGATAACAAGGTCTGCTTTTTGCGTATGTGCTTTAAGATCTTTGGTAAAGATATGGCAAATATCAACCGTTGCGCCTGCATTTAAGAGTAGATTCATCATCGGTTTGCCAACAATATTACTCGCTCCTACGACACATGCATCAAGTCCTTTTGGATCAATGCTATAGTGTGCTAAAAGACGCATAACGCCAAGAGGTGTGCAGGGTACAAAACTATCCAGTCCTGCAACCAAACGACCCACATTGAAGGGATGAAAGCCATCAACATCTTTTTTAGGATCAATCGCTTCGATAATTTTTGTGGTATCGATATGTTTAGGAAGGGGGAGTTGAACCAGTACACCATCGATGTTAGAATTGTTATTGATCATAGCAATGGTTTCTAAAATTTTCTCTTGTGAAATCGTGGTTGGCATTTTATGAATAATCGAATAAACACCCGCAGCATCACACGCTTTTTCTTTCATCTTAACATAGGTTTGACTCGCAGCATCATCACCGACTAAAATAACGGCAAGACCCGGTGTTATGCCTTTTTCATTAAGCTTATTACTCTCTTGTTTAAGCTCAATTTTGATTTGATCTGACAGTGCTTTTCCATCGAGGATCTGCATTCAAACATCCTTTTAGTTCATTTTTGATACTATACCCAATTACGAATAAAGAGAGGATAAAGCAGTTTTGATGCGGTTTTTGCTTACATGTAACGTATTTTTATTTTTATCTTTTACACCGCTCTTGAGTGAGGATTTTATCTCGAAAATGGAGTATGCCAAAATGCTCTATTCGAACCCTAGAGGGATTGGCTGTAACAAATGCCATGGTGAAAAAGGAGAAGGTTCTATTATCTCGAAATACTCTTCTAAAGGTAAAGATGTTGTACTCTCTGCACCTGCAATCACCAGTGTTTCTAAAGAACGTTTCTTCCAAGCATTGACAAGCCAGCATAAAGTGATGCCTACTTACTTTTTGACATGGCAAGAGATCGATAGCTTATACTACTATGTCTCAAGTGAAGTAAAAAAGTAGTTTGTTTAGAAACTTTCTGTAAAATTATCAAAAATCAATTAAGGACGTATCATAATGCACTATGATAAAAGCATTAAAGCGTATGAAAAAGCTCAAAGCGTTATTCCTGGCGGTGTTGATTCTCCCGTGCGTGCGTTTAAAAGCGTGGGTGGAACACCACTTTTTATTAAAAAAGGTCAGGGTGCGTATCTCGTCGATGTGGATGGAAATCGTTATGTCGATTTTGTTCAAAGTTGGGGACCGCTTATTTTTGGACATGCTAATAAAACAATAGAAAAAGCGGTCATTAAAGCGGTGAAGAAAGGGTTGAGTTTTGGTGCGCCCACCAAAGCAGAAACCAAATTGGCAAGCCTTATTTGTTCGCTTTTCCCTGATATGGATAAAGTACGTTTTGTGAGCAGTGGAACGGAAGCTGTGATGAGTGCTATCCGACTAGCGCGTGGGTTTACAGGTAAAGATGACATCATCAAATTTGAAGGGTGTTACCACGGACACAGTGACTCACTTTTGGTGCAAGCAGGAAGCGGCGCTGTAACCTTTGGAAGCCCAAGTTCACCTGGTGTGCCAGCCGATTTGACAAAACACACACTTTTAGCAAAATACAATGACATTAAAAGTGTTAAAAAATGTTTTGAAAACTCAAAAAATATCGCATGTATTATCATCGAGCCAATTGCAGGCAATATGGGTTTTGTCCCCGCCGATCCTAAATTTTTGGAAGAGTTAAGAGCGTTGTGTGATAAACATGAGACTCTTTTGATTTTCGATGAGGTTATGAGTGGTTTTAGAGCAAGTCTTAAAGGAGCACAAGGCATTTATCCTACAATGCCAGATTTAGTGACGTTTGGTAAAGTTATTGGTGGAGGAATGCCCGTGGGTGCGTTTGCAGGACGTGCTGAAGTGATGGATAAACTCTCCCCCGATGGTCCTGTGTACCAAGCAGGAACACTCAGCGGAAATCCAGTCGCAATGGCGGCAGGGTTAGCTTCATTAGAGCAAATCATTGAAGAGTCTGATTTATATGTACGCTTAGAACTTAAAGCTAAAAAATTGGTTGATGGACTTAAAGAGGCAGCAAAAGAAGCAGGTATTTCACTCCAAGTTGGTGCTATTGGTTCTATGTTCGGCTTCTTTTTCAATGACAAACCTGTGAAAAATTTTGATGATGCACTTAAATCAGACACAGCCCGTTTTGCGGCCTTTCATCAAGGTATGCTAGCGAAGGGCTTTTATTTCGCATGTTCTCAATTTGAAACAGGATTTATAAGTGAAGCTATGAATGATGAGATGATTGATGAGACCATCGAAGCGGCGCAAAAAGTCTTTAAAGAGATTGCATGAGCGATAAACCAAAATACGGCAAACTCATTGAAGGGGCAGAACAGCTCTCATTAGGCATTTCCATCGTTGTGGCTGTTCTTATCGGTATTGGTGTGGGTATGCTTATGAGTAACTGGTTTAACACACCTTGGCTTCTGTGGGTCGGTGTCTCTTGGGGTATTGGTGGTGCGATTTTAAATGTTTATAAAGCATATAAGAAAAATGTTGCTTCTCTTGATGAACTTAAAGATGATGTAAGATATAAAAAATACCAACACCAAAAAGATGATGATGAAGACGACAAGTAGGCTTTTGCGTTTTTACCTTTTGGGTGATGTTTTTGTCATTCTTTTTTCGCTCACACAAGGTGAAAATTGGCTTTTAAATACCCAAATAGCTTTTGTGTGTTCTTTGTTGATTACATTAGCCTCTTTTCGCTCATACCATACGTTTGTAGAGCGTCGTGTCGATGCAGGGCTCATACCAAATGATAAGTTCGATAAATACTATGAAGACGATAAAGATGAGGATGACGAAAACGAAAGTGAAACACCAAAAGTCACTAAAATAGGCTTTAAACAGAGTTTTCAAAATCTTGCATTAAGCTATAAAAGTGCACTTTCGCTGTATCGTATTCTTTCGTACGGTGTGCTGTTTTTAGCCGTACTGTTTTTAATTCGACATGAAACTTTGGATGCGATTGCTTTTTTTGTGGGCTTAAGTGTGGTGCCACTCTCAAGCTTTTTAAGTGTTTTGTTTATAAAAAAGGGTTTGAATGAAACGAATGAGTAATGAAGAAGCCTTACGTCTGATTCGTGAGGTTGACCTTAATACATTAGGGGAAATGGCGTTGAAGCGCAAAATGGAGCTTCACCCTGAAAATTTGACAACGTTTGTAGTTGATCGTAACATCAACTATACCAATGTCTGTTGGGTCGATTGTAAGTTTTGTGCATTTTATCGTCATCATAAAGAGGATGAAGCCTATGTGCTCTCTTTTGAAGAGATTGGTCAAAAAATCGAGGAATTAATCGAAATTGGTGGAACGCAGATTCTTTTTCAAGGTGGTGTTCATCCAAAGCTCAAAATCGAATGGTATGAGGAATTGGTTGAGTGGATTAGTACCAATTACCCTAGCATAACCATTCATGGATTTTCTGCCATTGAGATCGATTATATCGCTAAAATCTCAAAAATTAGCTACCAAGAAGTGTTACTACGCCTTCAGAAAAAAGGGCTTTACAGCATTCCTGGTGCTGGCGCTGAGATTTTAAGTGACCGTGTTCGTGATATTATCGCACCTAAAAAACTAGGGAGTGATGAGTGGATTGGTGTGCATAGAGCTGCCCATAAAATCGGCATGCGCTCAACCGCAACGATGATGTTTGGTACATTAGAAACCGATGAAGAGATCATAGCGCATTGGGAAAAGATCAGAGAGCTTCAAGATGAAACAGGTGGCTTTAGAGCGTTCATCATGTGGAGTTTCCAGAGTGATCATACCAAGCTCAAAGAGGAACATCCTGAGATTAAAAAGCAGTCTTCAAACCGTTATCTCAGACTTTTAGCAGTGAGTCGTTTGTATCTTGATAATTTCAAAAATATCCAAAGTTCTTGGGTAACGCAAGGAAGCTACATCGGTCAACTAGCTCTTATGTTTGGGGCAAACGATCTAGGCAGTACGATGATGGAAGAAAATGTGGTCAAAGCAGCAGGTGCGGCGAACCGCATGAATCAAGCCGAGATGGTTAAACTCATCAAAGACATTGGCTCAATCCCTGCCAAACGCGACACTTCGTACACGGTTTTGGAGAAGTTTGCATGAAAAAAATAGTTTTAACGATAATGATTTTGTTACAAGGAGTATTAGTGGGTCAAGAAGTCAGTCAAATCAATGTTAATGGTGTCGAAATTCCTGTGGTATTTGAGAAAGATGCTTCTTTGCCTATTGCTTCGGTACAATTGGTAGTCAAAAATGCAGGCAGCATGGAAGATGGTGCTAATGAAGGTATTGCAAAGTTCTTAGCAGCAATGTTAGGCGAAGGTACTAAAGAGATGGGTGCTACGGCATTTGCGGAAGAGTTAGAATTTCGTGCAATTTCACTGGGTGCACACTCGGGTGTTGAAACACTGGTTTTTGAAGCGTCAGCACTTAAAGAGCAGTTTCCTTATGCCCTCGAAATGATGAAAAAATTGCTTAAAAGTCCTAATTTTAGCAAAGAGAGTTTTGAAAAAATCAAACTTTTAACCCTCGGTATGCTTTCCAACAAAGAGAGTGACTTTGACTACATTGCAAACCTTAATTTACAAAAACTTATTTTTGAAAATACACCTTTTGCACATGCATACAGTGGTGATGTTAAAAGCATTAAAGCCCTCAAGCTCAAAGATGTTGAGAGTTTTTATAAAGAGCGTGTGAATTTGGAGAGTTTAATTATTGTTGCGGGTGGTGACATTGAACTTGATGAACTTAAAAAACTTCTTCTACCTGTTCTTTCTGAGATCAAACACGGTAAGCATCGTGAAGTTGCTTATTTTGATGCAAACAAAAATGCGAAAGAGTTTATTGTAAACAAAGAAAGTGAACAAGCGTATATCTATTTTGGGGCTCCTTTTTATATGAAAAGTGGCGATCCAGAGGCATATAAAGCCAAAGTTGCAAGCTTTATCTTAGGCGAGAGCGGTTTTGGAAGTCGTTTGATGGAAGAGATACGCGTTAAACGTGGCTTGGCATATTCAAGTTACAGCAGAAGCAGTATTGGAAAATCAAGCAGCAGTTTTACAGGGCATCTTCAAACCAAAAATGAGAATTTGGATGAAGCCAAAAAAGTGGTTGCTGCTGAAATCAAACGCTTTGTGGATGAAGGCGTTACTGAAGAAGAATTAGCACAAGCCAAACGTTTTTTACTTGGGAGCGAGCCTCTTCGCAACGAGACACTTTCACAACGTCTTTCACGGGCTTTCTTTGAGTATTACAGTGGATTTGAACTCGGGCATTCTAAAAAACAGTTAGATAAAATCGAGAAGTTGAGCCTTGAAGAACTTAACAGTTTCATTAAAAAACACGATGAAATCACAGCACTTAGCTTTTCAGTAGTCACGAAACGTGCAAAACCTTGAATGTGATCCGCTCGATAAGGAACGCTTTAAAAAGATAGGAGTAGGGACGCTTTTAGACTTAGCGCTACTCCTGCCTCATTCGTATGAAAATACAACCCTCACACCTGCACCTCTTTTGGAGCAGATCAATACGGTGCATGTCAAAGTCCTTTCTCTCAAACAAAGCCCTAAAGTGTTTCAAATTGTTTTCTTTTGCGAAGCATGGCAAACCAACCTTGATGGCGTTATATTTGCAGCAAAGCCCTACCATAAGGCACTTTTTAAAGTGGGTAGTGAGCTGTACATCAACGGAAAAGTGCAGTATAACAGTAGTAGAATGCAGATCGTACAACCCAAAATCATCACAACGATCAATACGCTCATCCCCAAATACAAAACGCCACTACAGAATAAAACGGTTATGGATATAATGAAGCGTTATCTAACGTTGGAAGCACTCTTAAATGAAGGCTTACAGGTAAGTGAAGTAAAGAGTCTTTTGAGCTTGCATTTTCCTACGGCTAAAGAAGCAAGTACGCTAGGAAGTTTTGGTTACTCGGAGTCCATTCTAAAAGTACTTAAATATGTCGAGATACATAACTACCTTAAAAAACTCTCTGGCAAAAAGGTCAGTTTCCCCTCATGTTGTAAACTTGATGGCGATGAAAAGCCCTTTATTGGGTCTTTACCTTTTACCCTTACCTTAGATCAGCAAAAAGTTATTGGTGAGATTAAACGAGATTTTTTAAGTGAAAATGCGGCGAAGCGTGTCGTCATGGGCGATGTGGGGTGTGGTAAAACCATGGTGATTTTAAGCTCTGTGATGATGGCATACCCGCAAAAATCTGTTTTGATGGCGCCGACAACGGTACTTGCCAACCAACTTTTTGAAGAAGCAGGGAAGTTCTTACCCAAACATGTCAAGACACTTTTAGTGACACAAGAGGCTGATGTAAAGGAAAATTTAGCTGATTTTGATTTTATCATCGGCACACATGCATTGCTTTATAGGGAACTTCCTGTGTGTGCGCTTGTGATGGTCGATGAACAGCATCGTTTTGGAACGAAACAGCGTTCGCTTCTTTCAGCCCTTGTTTCAAAGCAGGCATGGCATCCACACTATTTACAGTTTTCAGCAACACCGATTCCTCGAACACTCAGTATGATTCAGTCTTCTTTGGTCGATTTTTCGTTCATTAAGATGTTACCGTTTCCAAAAGACATTACCACCAAAGTGATCGCAAAAAAGGACTTTAAAGCGTTGGTTGAACACCTTCACGCTGAAATCGCTCAGAATCACCAGTGTATTATTGTCTATCCGTTGGTTGAGGAAAGCGAGATGATTAACTACCAGTCCATTGATGAGGGGCGTGGCTTTTGGGAGAAAAACTTTGATGGCGTTTTTGTTACATACGGTAAAGATAAAAACAAAGAAGAGGTACTCAAAGCCTTCAAAGAAGAGGGCAATTTGCTTATCTCAACGACGGTTGTAGAAGTAGGGATCTCACTTCCAAAGCTTTCAACGATAGTCATTGTTGGAGCTGAACGATTGGGCCTTGCGAGTTTACATCAGCTCAGAGGTCGTGTCAGTCGCAATGGTTTAAAAGGATTTTGTTACCTTTATACCAATTTAGCCAAGAGCGAGAGGCTTGAAAAGTTTAGTCAAACACTCGATGGATTTGAAATTGCAGAGCTTGATTTAGAGTTTCGACAAGGCGGAGATGTTGTTGGTGGAGTAATTCAAAGTGGTAAAAAGTTGGTTTGGTTTGATATGGTCAGTGATGAGGAAATTTTAAGAGAAGCAAAACGTAGGTTGGAGGAGGCTAAAAGCCCCCTCTAGGTCTATTAATACAATCCAAATCTTCCGTCAGTTTTTTTATACATTACGCGGAATTTATCTTCCATGTCGTGGAAAACAATAAATTGTCTGTCACTTTCTTTGAGCTCATTCATAGCATCTTCAACCTCGACAGGTTTGTAGCTGTTAAGACGCATTGGAACGATCTCATCATCACTACCCTCCGCATTTTCAGTCGTTTCTACTACATCAAGCCCTTCAATAGGCTTATGTGTGTTGATTTTATCGTGGTGACGACGAAGTACTTTTTTCGCACGTTCAATCGCAAGATCAACCGCAGCATACACATCTTTGTCTTTTTGTTGAATAACAACGGTGTTTTTATGTGCCATGTTAATAGCAAACTCGACATTGAAGCCTTTTTTGCCATTTTTTTCGTCCGCTGAGATCACAGTACGCACAGAGATAATGTCCAAATTGTATTTGCCAAGAGCATCAACCGCTCCTTCAACATAAGCCTTGATCGGCTCGGTCAAATCAAATTGTTTTCCTACGATACTTGTGTTCATCTTGTCTCCTTTTCCTTACCCCTCTTGGGGTTGATAAAACAAGTATAACAAAACGAACCTTAAAGCAAAAGGAGGTCTAAACGGCTAATATTAGGGCTTTTGGATGGTACGGCGATGAAGTCTAATAGGCTCTGTGGAGATATTATTGCCAGGTGTTAATTCCACAATAGTGTCAATGATAACAGTGACATTAGAGTCTATAGTACTAATGTTAGATTCACTGAATTTTTGGCAAGGTCTTGCTACATTGCTTGCTGGTAAACCGATCCCTAAATAGTTGATAGAAATGTTAATATCAAAGAGTGGGGTGGCTGTATTTGGGAACTGTGCATTTATGGTATTTAAACAACCATTTGTTGCATTAATTTCATGTGCGCTGATGGCTAAAAGTGCATACTCGGTACCACTTTGTACTAAAAGTTCTGCTTGTTCTCGAAGATACGTATCGCTGGTTTGTTTAACATTAAGTGTTGAAAAAGAGAGTGCCAAAGCACCTATCGTTGCTATGAGAACTATAAAAACAATCGCGGTGATAAGTGAAAATCCTCTGCGCATCAATAAATAACCTTCTCTTTGCAAATAGCAATGCGATCACCCGTGCCTGTTTCATTATTGTCATGTAAACAGAGTTTTAGGCGAATGACCGTGTCATCTTGTTTGAATTGAAAAAGGCTCACATGTTCGGCAAGTACTTCATTACCATTGCTATTATAATTTTGACCTAACCATGGCTGATAGTTAAAACGAAGTGTTAAATTAAAATCGGTTGAGTTAAAATTACTGGGGACAATGGCATAGGCTGAATGAGCTAAAGCGTAATGCTCATAAATGTCAGTTGGGATATCTATAGCATAATTAATTGTTAAGATATCATCCGTATTTCTTATTACTCTAATTGTTGCAGTTCCATTAGTGTTAATATTGTTTTGAGCCCAACCAAAATCACCAGCATTGTAAGCCGTTTGAAAAATAAGAGCAGCTTCTCTCCCTGCTGTTAAATCAACAGCACCTTCGGTTAATGCACTCATCGTATTGCCAGTAAATGTAAGATTGCTATCGGTGGTTTTTAATGTACGTGCTGTCTTGTTGGTATTTACATGGTCTAAGTCGATAAATCCACTCCATCCCGGAGGTGAACTTAAAAGGCTTTCATTACTATAGCCTATCCACTCTATAATCGAGTAGCTATTGTCACTGTTTGAAAGTCCTGTAAAATTTCCATTTTCTCTGCGTGCGATGGTGCTTGGTTTAATGCGATACTGCAACCGCTTGGCAATTTGCTCTAGTGTAAGCTCCGTTTGTATCTCTAGTTGGTTCATGGCTCTTGATTGTATGTAGTTTTTGTAGAGTGTAAGTACAATCTCAGAGCCAATACTTGCCACAATGCCCAAAATAACGATGACCATTACAAGTTCGATCATTGTAAATGCTTTTTTCATTACCATGTCTTCTTTGCCACTTTACTCTGCCCAATATTGGATGAAAAAGCGAACATTGATATTGGGTTATCAAGACCTGTTGCGGTTGCAGTTACTCGAATCATTTTTATATTGGTGCTATTGGTTGTGTTATGGTCTGGATCGAATATAAAGGTTATACCATTATTTGCATAGCTATTTCCAGCCGGAAGCGTGTCTATTATATAATTAACAGTGGTCCTAAGTCTTACATTATAGATAAAATCATCAAGAGCGTTTATGGTTTTGTTTTCATCTTTGCCATCAAAATCATCAATATCTGAAGGAGTACCTACTGTTCCAAAATTAACTTTCGTGGTAGGAACAATCGTAAGAGTATCCCATAAACGCCTTCGACCATCGGCTAAAACATGCCCTTTGCGTCTTATAGTGCTTGTATTAAAGTCAGTAGCAGTATCAACAGATGCAGGTATGTTTAAAACGCGCTCGATATCGGCTGTTGCATCATAGGTGTTTTGATCCCATTGATAGGCTAAGACGTAAGAGAGTTTTGTTTTGATAGAGAGTATAACCTCTTGGCGTAGGGAAAAGCTATTGCTATTTTGTACTTGCGTCAAAATAAGCGGTAAGCTCATAACAGCAACGCCTATAATGACAATAGCAAATACCAGTTCTATCATCGCTATCGCTTTTTTCATGTTACCAGTTCATCTTTCTATTGCTACGTGTAATATTGGTATCATTTGTAAATGCACCGGTTGTATGCGACGTATCGTTTCTATCAACATTTCCGGCCCCTGACCAGTTTCCAGCACGTGTAAATTCGACATTGAAATCATTGGTCGTAGCATTGGCATTGAAAGGATTAAAAATAAGCCACGCAGAAGGTGTCATAAGAATACGATCAACATACGGCGCAGTTGCATTGGTAAGTGGATGACTGGTATCAAATCCTTGAGCGTTAATTGTACTAGTATTTGGATTTGCAATGGTGGTAGTACCTATTTTCCCAAATTGAGAGACATTACCAAATGTAGTGTTCGTATGGAGAGGATTTTGGTACCAGCTTATAGAAAGAGGGCTTTGCATGCCGATAGCATTGAATCCCGTTGCATTACAATTGGCACAATAAACCTCATAACGAATCGTTGCAGGGATAGGGCTTGTCTCTCGATAATCGGTTGAATAAACACGTCCGTAATAAAATGTAGCATTTTGATTTAATGTCACTGCCCCACTTGCCAGATCAGCATCATTTGTGGTTAGGTTTTGAATGGTAAATCTAAAAGGCTGAACAGGTTTTGTGCTGTTTCGGTCAAAATTGATCAAATAATTCGTCTCTGCCATACCTCTTGTCGTACTATCAAAAAGAGCTTTGGAGAGAGGTATGCGATAAGAGGAGCTATTAGCTAATGTAACAGTTCCATTAAGGTCGTGTTTTTTTTCGTACCATAAAAATTTACTTAAATTGGTTAGCGTAGTACCTATGGTATTTGTGCTTAGGGTAAGATTGGCATCTTTGGCATAGCATAAAGCTGTATAGTTTGACAGGAGTGCATTTGTAGCGCTGCGTGCTGAAATATTGAGATCTAAAGGTGCGGAAATATCACGATTTGGACTGGTAGTAAATTGTTCAAAATTGGAAAGATAGGTAAATCCATTACTGCCATTACTAAATGCCCCTGTGATTAAAAAAGTACTTGGCACAACGGTTATCGTTTGAGAATAAGGTGTGATGTAGCGCTGTGCATCGGGTGTATCGGCAAGGTCGACAAGTGCAAATTCAGCACCAGGAATTTCATGTATGGAAACAGTATAATCTCCAACATTTGGTAAACTATATTGAGAAGAAGATGTAACACCATTAGTAAACCCTATTGTAGGGCTAAATTGAATGGAGTTAACTGTACATGTTTTGGTAGAGTCGCTAATGTCAACATCAACTTTAAACGAAGTATTTGCTGTTTCATTATAGTTCGTTGCTCCTGTTCCTCCATATTGATTTGCTTGAAATGTGATAGATGTATTTTTATCAGCAATGAAGGTTTGATTCGCAGTAATGGTACTGTTGAAATTGTTTGGTCGAATGGCAAAATTATCACTTGAACAATTCAAATCGGTATAACTGCTACCACTTTTTTTACCGAACTGCACACGTACATTTTTATAGGCACCGGGAATAGTGGTTGTAATTGTAGTTGGGTTGACGGATGAGAGATTGAGATCTTGCCAAGAGGTAAGGGCTGTTGTCCCACTTGGGCACTGCGCATTATCGACAAGTCGCCATCCAACGAGTCCTGTTGTGTAATTTTGATATTGTGCATTATCAATTGATGCAGCTTTGAGAGTGAAGGGTTGATTGGCAATTTTTGTGTATATTTTACGGCTTATGTTTACAGGAGGTGCACCTAGAATAGATGTCTCCCACGCGTCAAAAAAAGTGGATAAGATTGGTTCTTGACCTAACGTACCACAGTTGAGTGCTTTTATTGTTACATTATCAAAAGAGTGAAAATTATAATTATCTCCTGTTGAACCTGTAAAACTGAGTTTGAAATTATCTGGGGCTGTCGCTACTTGTGTTGCATCGACGCCATTCATATTAGGGAGAATTTTATAGCCATTGCCATCATTGATATCTCTCCGAACGGTAATAATAGTTCCACTTCGAGTATCAATCGTAAATTTATATTTGTTACTCGGTGCAGGAGTTGTTGAAGCAGTATTGTCAATTCCGACACCTGTGGATGTTTGCAAATTTCCACTATTGGCTATAAAACAATATCCTTTAGATCGATCAGTCCCTTGTTTTCCTCGAATAGTTACAGAGTCTAATATGGCGCTTGTTGAAGGATGACTTGAACAGGTATTACCTCTTCCTTCATTGTCATTGGCAAAGTTTCCATATTCGTCCAAGCCAAATCCAAGCCATCCACCTGCAAAACCTAATGTTCCCGTTCTTTGAGCATATCCAAGTGATCCACCATAAGCTCCTGCTACAGCTGTAACGTTGGCATCCGATAGTACAACGGCAACACCATCTGCTCCATTCCCCGCATAGGCATTGTGCTCAAATTCGATTTCAACCAAATTGTTTTTGGATGGAAAATCTCCAACAAGTGAAATTCCTGAAGAGATATTTTGCTGTTTTTGTGTTAAGAGTAGTTTATTGTCGGTAATGTTTGGTGGATATGTTCCTGTACTAATAATGCTCCATTTAGAACCTAAATTGGCACGATTAAAATCATCGGTAAAACACGTTTGAAGTGTCTCTGCACAAGGGCAAGATCGTGTTGAACCATCAAAATTTTTACCCGCGTATTCATTGGCATAAATAGCTTGAATTTGACTATCTGAGAGAACTGAACCAAAAATCTTAAATTCGTCTACTCCTCCACTTAAAGCTTGATTGTTGAGGTTATCTTGCGATGATAAAATGTAGTTGATTGTTCCTGAAACACCTCGTGAAACAGTGTTGACAGATGTTCCGTCGAGATAAATGGTCGTAGAATTCCCACTTTTGGTTAATACAATATGATGCCACCCTGATAAATTAGATGCAAAAGTATCTTCTTTTGAGCTGGATCCATTCCAAACACCCCAATCAATAGAATTATTGGATGAATTTGTCACTAAATAAGCTAAATCGCCACCACCTACAATGGAACCAAATACATGATACTTGGTCGTAATATTGTTTTGTTGCAAAGGAAATTTTATCCACGTTGAAAGTGTCCAGTTGGATGGAATCGCGAAATTTGTTTGTGGTTTTAAATATCCCGTAGGAGTTGATGCGCCATTAGAATATTTACACAATACACTCGGAGAACTTGAACTATTGCTCAGTGAATTGTAGCGTGTTGCATTTCTTCCATTGGCGCTACTGTCTAGTACTTCTCCTGCTGTGCCATTCCATGAGCACTCATCAAATCGATACTCTACAACCAAGCCTTGTTGACAAGGTTCCCCTGTATTAGGCGTACAATTTCCATAGATAACACTACTAAAATCTTTAATAATAGTCTGAACATTTGTCCAGATTGGAGCGGTTATATTGGCATAAACCGTTGAGCTGTTCAGAATATAAACATAATTTCCAGATGATATATTTGTAGGTGATGTTGAAGAACCTATGGTACTTCCTGAAATATAGACAGGCACATTTTGAGTTGTAATACTACCACTTGTCATTATTACATAATTTAATTGAACACCATTTCCTCCTGAGGTTGAAAGTGCTCCACTGATAGTTCCACCTGTAATATTAATTGTATTATTTGTAGCCGTGATAGTCGTAGCAGTTATGTTGGTATTGCTGGTAATAATACCATTGCCTCCACCTGAATAAATATTGCCTACAATAGTACTGTTGAGAATATAAACAGTATTAACAGTTGCTCGGATGTTTCCGTATACTGTAGCTCCATATAAGGTTATTTGATTCGAGTCTGATGTTATTGAACCATAAACAGTATTGTTGCTGTTGTAAAATGTGATACCACCGCTTTGTGAATAGAGATTAATCGCATATAAACTAGATCCAACAGAATTATTTCCATTAAAAGTCATACCATTAGCGACAGATAATGTGTAATTCCCTGTACTTGTGATGACATCGCCGTATCCAAATGTAATAGAATTACTTGCACATGTATATGTTGTACCTGAAATAGTCCAATTATTGAGATTGCCTCCACATGAAGGTAAAGCGTTTTTTGTGCCATCTAGTGTGTATGTAGCGGC
Source organism: Sulfurospirillum sp. (assembly GCF_036802865.1). NCBI lineage: Bacteria > Pseudomonadati > Campylobacterota > Epsilonproteobacteria > Campylobacterales > Sulfurospirillaceae > Sulfurospirillum > Sulfurospirillum sp. Next base: position 63,122 of record NZ_DAIRVK010000002.1, read on the forward strand.
AAAAGAGCAGATAAGTGTAGAATGTAATAAAAATATCCATAAGAACCATCTATTTTTATTTTTCATTCAAACAAATCCCTTGTTTTTTTATATCATTTAGAGTGTTAGTGTTAGAATTTATTGTACTAAATATCAAGAAGTATCCAATCACGATTGCTCGTAAAGAGCCATCGTGATAAGTAAAAATCTATAAGGTTAATCTTTATTTAAAAACTTAGCAACGCATTCCATCAAGCCAAAATCAGGGTATTGATTCGCATCTAAAACGACTTGAGCAACGCTTCCGTTATCGACATTAAACACAAGAGGTGCGATGAAGTTAATCGTTGAGGTTTCAATAGGTGTTGCAACGATCATAATATTTAAAATAAGAATGTTTTTTGTCTTTTCACTGATATCAAGTAAGGCTCTGAAGTATTCAGGAATTTCAAAATCATAAGGGCGAATCATAAAAGGGTTAATAAGGGCAAAGGTTGTTGTATCGGATTTTGATATAAATTTTACGAAGAAATCATCAACTTTCTCAAGTTCTGCTTCTTTGATTGATTCAAATCCAGGGATCGGTGCTTTCACAGAAAAGATCATATACGTTCCTTTTTAAAAATAAATATTTTATCTATTGTATCATTTTGTACGTTAAATGCGACAAGATCATCGAAACAAATCGGTCAAAATGCAAAAAATGTTATTTTTATTTTAAGATAACAAAAAAGAGGATACAATAGACTTTTTTAACACAAAGGATAGAGTGAATGAAGATAGCAAATGTTCTTATTGTGGCGTCATTAGTGGCTTTTATGAGCGGTTGTGCCTCGAAAGATAAAGATGTTTTCAACATGCCAGCCATGTATTGGTATGAAGAGATCGCCAAAGAGATTAAAAACCAAGATTTAGAAAAAGCAGATTCGCTTTATACTTCTTTAGCAAGTGAGCATATTGAATCACCTCTTTTACCTGAAGCTATGATGATGTTATCTAACGCGCATATCCAAGAAGAAGAGTACGTTTTAGCTAATTTTTACCTTGATGAGTACCTTAAACGTTATGGTAACAAAGCTAATGCTGATCATGTGCGTTACATGAAAATTAAAGCAAATTACGAAGCGTTCCCAAATCCAAACAGAAATCAACAGTTGCTGTTAGATACGATTACTCAAACAAAAGACTTTCTTGCTCGTTACCCTGACTCAAAGTTTCGTCCTTTAGCAGAGACAATTTTAGTACGTTTAGAGATGGGTGAGTATTTCCTCGATGGCAATATCAAAGACCTTTATTCACGTGTTGACAAGCCTGAAGCTGCAAAATCGTATGATGAAAAGCTTAAAAAATCTTCTTTAGGTGACGCAAAAATTGTAGAGCCAAAAATTCCTTGGTATCGTTCTTGGTTTGAAAAACAATAAGCACTATAACTTTTTATTTACTTCTTTACTATACAATCTAATTATCGCATAAGAGCTTGGCTCTTATGCCCTTACCTGTAAAATAACAAAAACATCAAAGTACGGAGATTGAGCGATGAAACTCAGCGACTACACCGCATTTCCTGCGGACATCCCCATTGTCGTAGAAGACAATTTATTTTTATACCCTTTTATGATCTCACCCCTTTTTTTAACCGATGAAGAAAACATTCGTGCAGCCAATGATGCGCTAGACCACAACTCTTTGGTGATGGTTTGTACTGCTAAAGTTGGCAATGAGCATGGACGTGACTTTAATGCGATTTATCCAGGAGGTGTTATTGGTTCTATCATGCGTAAAGTGGATCTTCCTGATGGTCGTGTCAAGATTCTTTTTCAAGGTATGCAAAAAGGAAGAATTTTAAAAGAACTCTCTACCAAGCCTCTTCGCGCAACGGTTGAACTTATTGCAACTCATCATTCTGAAGTGATGAAAGTAGAAGCGACTTTGGCTGTTTTACGTGAAAAAATCACGCAACTTTCATCACTTGGCGGACAATTTCCTCCTGATTTGATTAAAACGATTGAAGATAACAGCGACATTCACCGTATTACAGACCTTGTTGCAAGCAGTATGAAGCTCAAAAAAGAGCAGGCGTACAAGCTGTTTGTGGAAGCCGATGATGAGACACGGCTTTTGCAACTCATTGACTATGTTATTGAAGAAATTGAGTCAAGCCGTTTGAAAAAAGAGATTAAAACGAAAGTGCATTCTCAAATTGAAAAAGTGAACAAAGAGTATTTTCTGAAAGAACAGCTCAAACAGATTCAAAAAGAGTTAGGTACGGACAATCAAAGAGAAGAAGAGATTGAAGAGTATCGTAAAAAGCTTGATGCTAAAAAAGAGCATATGGAAGAAGATGCTTACAAAGAGATCAAAAAGCAGATCGACAAGCTCTCACGTATGCATCCAGACTCTGCTGATGCCAATTTGATTCAGAGTTACCTTGACTGGGTAATTGAAATTCCTTATGGAAAGTTATCAAAAAAATCACTCGATGTTTTAGAAGTCAAATCACAACTCGATAAAGATCATTATTCACTCGAAAAGCCAAAAGAACGTATCGAAGAGTTTTTTGCAGTGCGTGAATTGCTCTCAAAACGAGGTATTGCCGATAAATCTGCCACAGGTGCTATTTTATGTTTTGCGGGCCCTCCAGGTGTGGGTAAAACCTCTTTAGCGAACTCGATTGCAAAAGCGCTGAAACGCAAACTTGTACGCATTGCTTTGGGTGGACTTGAAGATGTCAATGAACTAAGAGGACACAGACGAACGTATATTGGAGCGATGCCAGGACGTATTGTTCAAGGCATCATTGAAGCAGGCGAGATGAACCCTGTCGTGGTACTAGATGAGATCGATAAAGTAGCACGAAGTTTCAGAGGTGACCCAACAGCAGTTCTTCTAGAAGTGCTTGATCCTGAGCAAAATAACAAATTTAGAGATTATTATTTGAACTTCAACCTTGATCTTAGCAAAGTGATCTTCATTGCAACCGCGAATGAAGTAGGCTCTATTCCTGCACCGCTTCGTGATCGTATGGAGTTTATTTTTGTTAATTCTTATACACCACAAGAAAAATATGAGATCGCTAAAAAATACCTTATTCCTCAAGAGTTAAAAAAACATGGTCTGAAAAACAGTGAAGTAGTTATTTCTAAACCAACATTACAGCTCATTATCTCTAACTATACCCGTGAATCAGGGGTTAGAAATTTACGCCGAAGAATTGCAGATATTTTACGAAAAGTGGCAAAACAGCTTTTGACGGATGCATCCATTGATAAAGTAAGTATTGGTAACGCCAATCTTAAAGAATATCTCCCTAAAACGGTTTTTGAGATTGATGAAGTGGATAAAGAAAACAGTGTGGGTATCGTCAATGGACTTGCTTGGACAAGTGTGGGTGGTGATGTTCTTAAAGTCGAGGCCATTCGTATTCAAGGCAAAGGCGGCATTCAAATCACGGGTTCTTTGGGTGATGTTATGAAAGAGTCTGCCAAAATTGCACTGAGTGTGGTTAAAGTCTTGATAGACAATGGTAAAATTGATGTACCACTTTCTATCATCCCAACATCAGGGCTTGATAAAGAAGAGAGTGCCAAAAAGATCGAGCCAAGTGATGTTTACAGGCGTTATGATCTTCACATTCACGTCCCAGAAGGCGCTACGCCAAAAGATGGTCCAAGTGCGGGTATTACGATGGCAACAGCCATTGCTTCTATCCTATGCAATAAAAAAGTTAAAAGCGATTTAGCAATGACGGGTGAGTTAACCCTAACAGGTAAAGTTTTGCCTATTGGTGGGCTTAAAGAAAAACTCATTGCTGCGTATAAAGCGAAGATCAAAACAGCATTGATTCCTAAGAAAAACTATGAAAAAGATTTAGATGAAATTCCTGATGAAGTCAAAGAGAAAATGAAAATTATCCCAGTGTCTCGAGTGGAAGAAGTGTTGGAGTATGCGTTAGTTTAAGTAGGTTATAAAGAGGGCTATTATAGGTTGATGGTAGTCCTCAAAAACTGAGTAATCATTAAAGTGGATAAATAGTTATAGTAACACAGAAGATAACGCAAGTAGATTTAAAAAAGAAGAAAAGCCCCAAATTTGGGGCTTTATGCTTATTGTTGTAATTGCTCGAAAGGAACTGCAACAACTTTTTGAGTGTCGATGATGTAAGGGATAACCGCTGTAGCACGAGCGCGTTTGATCGCTAGTTCTACCATCTCTTGATGTCTTTTGCAGTTACCAGTTAAACGACGAGGCATAATTTTGTATCTCTCGGAGAGAGAATGTCTCAAAATTTTTGCATCTTTATAGTCAACGTATTCTACTTTTGCTTCACAGTATTTGCAATATTTGCGTGCAAATTTTCTTTTCTCTGCCATTTTTTATCCTTTTATTTACTAAAACGGTATTTCGTCATCGTTAATATCGATGCTCGGAATTTCATGACCACTATATTCAGGAGTAGATTGTCTTGGATATGCAGCTGGCTTTTGTTGGTTGGCGGCATTGTAACCTACGTTTGGTGTTCCTGAAGGCTCACCATAACTTCCACCCATATCTGCACCACCACCTTCTTGTCCACCACGTGAATCAATCATTTGGAGTGTTTCAACAGTGATAGAGTGCTTAGAGCGCTTTACACCTTGTTGATCTGTCCATTGATCGAGCTTCAAACGACCCTCTACCAATACTTTTTTGCCACGGCTTAGGTATTGGTTAGCGATCTCTGCGGTACGTCCAAAAAAGGTAATGTCGATAAAGCACACTTCTTCACCTTGGCTTCCGTCTTGCTTTTTAAAGCGACGATTGGTTGCAAGTCCTGTGGTACAAACCGCTCCACCATTAGGTAGATAGCGAAGTTCGCAATCACGTGTGAGGTTACCAAGCATAATTACTCTATTGAACATCATGGCTCCTTAATTAAGCTTCAGTTGTAACAGTTGGTTCTTCTACGATCTCTTTAGATTCAACAACAACAGCAGCTGGTGCATCACTTTTTTTAGTGATTTTTTCAACTTGTTTGTTCCAAAATCTAAGTTCTTTTTGATTTTCAAATTTAACAGTCATGAAACGGATAAACTCTTCAGTAATTCTGATAAGTCTCTCAACTTCAGCAATAGCAGCTGTAGGGGCAGTAAAGTAGAATACTACGTATGAACCACGCTCAAATTTATCGATTTGATACGCAAGTTTGCGTGTACCCATCTCAAGTGTTGCAGAAATAACTGCACCGTTTTTTTCTAAAATTTCTTTTAGATAGTTTAGTTTTGCTTGTAGTTCTTCTACAGTAAGTGTAGGTTTTACTACAACAAGCAACTCATAATGTCGCATCGTTTCTCCTTCTGGATTTCACCCAAATAGATCAGTATTTGAGTAAGGATTTTTAGAATAGGCGTGGATTATACTGTAACTCACCTTACGCATTTCTTATTTCGTAATAATGGGATTTTATAAGCTGCTTTGTAGTTTGATTAAACTGGAGAGGAGATAACTTGTTTTTTCGACATTTCCCATTTTTTTCAAACGGTATTCTGCGTCGATCAGTTGGTTGGAAAGTTTATGGTAAGTTGCAAGATCAATCTTAATGGAATGTTGCGATCTTTGTGCCGCAAGTTGGGGTGGAAGAGGGTATCCCAAAATGGCTTTTGCATCGAATGACCCATATAATTTAATGTAAGCATGAAATAAAAAGAGCTGAGTTACATGTGTTTGAATGGCATTAACAATACGAATTTCTTCAATTCCATCACCTTCAATCATACGTTCAAATTCTTCTTTGATGTCTTTTTTTTCGAGTAACTTAGTGATGAAATGATCCATGGACACACTACCAAGTCCGTAAACAAGGGTGTTAATATCATTGATTCCAATTTCTTTGTCTAATACTAAAAGTTTTTCACATTCGTTGACACACAAAGAGAGGTCTTCGGTGTGGATCATATAAAGATGTTGCAATGCATAACGATCAATGGATAGACCAATGGCATTGGCATGATTTTGGAGTAACTGTATAGCTTCGTTAAATTCTGCTTTAAAAAGACGTACAAAAACACCATCGTTTTGCTTTTCAAAGAGTTTTGTGAGAGGTGTTGCTTTTTTATCTTCTCCAAAGTACTGATAAATAAAATAACTTGAATCATTCTTCGCACACAGTCCTACTAATACTTCGATCTCTTTGGTAGGAATCGTTTTATCGGTTTTGATGATAAGGATATTTCGATCACCAAAGAGAGAAGATTGAGAGAGAAAATTTTTGGCAGAAGTAAAGTTATACTCATCAAAGTACATCATCACTTTTTCTTCACTCCCTGCTTTTAAAAGAGCTAAAAGTTGTTGCGTGAGCATATTGTTTTGATAGGCACATGCACCGTATAAAAGGGTTGATTTTGGGGATTTTTGAGCTTTTAAAAGACCTTCAAATTCTCTTTTATACATCAAAACTCCTGGTGACTCGTGCGTAAATTCTGGCTGTGGCTATGTTACTTTCGACAATTTTAACTTCAATACGTTGTAATAAATGTACATCATTGTCAAGTAAAAAGATGCGTGCACCTTTGAGTTCATCATCTAACTTTGCGATAGGATTTTGTTCGGTTTCAACGACGATCGCTTTGAAATTATCGCCTACATGTAACGCCATATAACGCGCAAATTTACGGTCCATATAATCCCATGCCACTTTGTCACTCTCACGCTCTAACGCGCTTATTTTTTCACACAGTGGCGCGATGTCTTTGAGCAAGAATGTCAGCTTTTTCTCATCGTTTGCCATTTTCGCTTTTAAAAGACGGTGCAGTGTGAGGTCACTGTAACGACGAATAGGAGAGGTGAAATGGGTGTAGATGTCAAATCCAAGTCCAAAATGCCCCTTGTTTTCAGGCTCGTAAATCGCCTTTTTTTGGCTTTTGATGATGAGTTTGTCAACCTCTTCACGAAGTCCTAATGTATCGGCTTTGGCTTGAATCCCTTGAATCATTTTAGGAAGATCCGCACTCAGTTTGGCATTGATGCCAATGAGGGCTAGATCATTTAAAAGAGCTTCCATACGCTCATATGAAGGACTTTCATGGGTTCTAAAGATACCAAAACCGAGTTTTTTTGCGGCTGCTTTATTGGCTAAAAGCATACAATCTTCAATAAGCCCATGAGAAGGCGTTTCTTCTTCTATCGTTGTTGCGACTAAGTTTTGGTTTACATCTACTCGCATTCTCACTTCGGATGAGCGAAATGAAAAAGCATTTTCAAGCCTCATATCACGAAGTTTTTGTGTCAGTGTATGCAGTGGTAAAAGATATTCTAAAATGGCTTTATCCGCAGGATCTGCATCGTCTGTTTTACCTTGTAAAAAAAGATCAATTTTTTCGTAGGTATAACGCTTTGATGAATGAATGACACTCTCAAAAAGTTCCTCTTTGAGTGGTTTACTTGTAATCGGGTCAAGTGTTATTTTAAAGGTATAGGCAAGACGGTCAACATTAGGCTTTAATGAACAGATATTTTCGCTTAAAGAGCGTGGAAGCATTGGGATTGATTTATGCGGAAAATAGATTGAAAAGCCGCGTTCAATCGCTTCTTTATCGATAGGACCCATTGCGTAAACATATTCACTAACATCGGCAATAGCAACATAGAGTATATGGTTTGCCACGTCAAAGTAAATGGCATCATCAAAGTCTTTGGCATCTACTGGATCAATGGTACAAAAAGGCAAATGCGTCAAATCAACACGGTGCGGGTAATAAGATTTGTCCACAAAATCACCATGACTTTTGGCTTCTGTTTCAGCTTCTTTTGTAAAAAATTCTTTTTTATCAAAGAGAGCTAAAGAAATTTTTTCATCCACAAGAGGATCATCAAGTGTTCCTAAAACCTCTTCAATGGCATTGGTGATGTTGTCAATTTTTAAAACAGATCCCAACGGGAGTTGCTTGAGCGATTTTTGACTGGCGGTGATTTCAAACATAGATTCGTTTTTGACATTCACGCCAACCACTTTGCCTTTGCTCATTTTCGTATAGACAATGCTTTTAGCAAAAGCGCGTTGAGCAATGTAGACAACTACAGCTTTAGCACGTCCACCTCGTTTGTTGGTTACACGTTTGGCTACGACTAAATCACCACGCATAGCGCCATGTAAGCCTGATGCTTCAATGATGAGATCTTTAGATCGTGTAGGCTCTAAAGAGCTTAAGTACCCTGTACCACTGAAGGCAACATCCATTTTGCCTACAAGATGCGAAGGTTCAAGAACATAAAGATCATGTTTTGGCAGAAGAATTCTAAGCTGAATAAGGGCTTTAAAATGAGGAAGGAAAGGGGCTGGCACATCCGCTTGTGCAACCCCTTCTTTAAGGCTAAGAAGGAAATTTTTCACTGTTTAAATTGCTCGATTGTTTGTAAAAATGGTTCATGGCTTAAGCCGTACTCATCTAAGAGTTTAAGGGCACGAGTAGTCAATGCATCATCAAGTTGTCCGAAAATATTAATACTGTTTTTAACGACATTAAGTGCCGCAGAAAAAGGAATAATATGTTCTTGTGCTTCAAAAGGATTGTTTGAAAACTTAATGGACTCAACCAATTCACTCTCTAAATTCCATTGTTCAAAAATCTTAGCCGTGATGTCTTCGTTTGAAAAGCCCACATATTCTTTTTCTAAATTTGAGAGTTCATGCGGTGTTTTAACAGAGCCAATAGCTGTTTTAAAAGCACTGTCTTTTTGTTGTTCGATCAGTTCATGTGCAATAATAATTTTTCCAACTTCCATCATGAAGGAAGCCGGTTGCAGAACATCAAGCATCGCTTTGTTCACTTTAGAGTACCATTTGAACATGAATGTACTTTGGAGCGTACTGATATCTAAAAAAGTTGTATTGGATAAATGGTATGGCGAAAGATCTATTTTGATATTTTGTTTAATAGCACTTGACAGCGCAAAACCACGTACTGTAGCCATACCAAAAAGAGATACAGCATGCGCGATGTTTTTAATTTCTCGGCTAAAGCCATAAAGAGGGGAATTAGAAGATTTTAAAATATTGGCAGTCAGCATTGGGTCACTCTCAACCACTTTGACAAGATCAGCTAAAGAGCTGTTTTTATCGACGCAAATACGTTGTATCTTCAACACCGTATCATCAAGAGGCGGAAGCGCTTTGATTTTTTTTAAAATATTTTCGTCCATAACTGATTCCTAGTGATTTTGTTTATAGACAAATTCTATCTCGTGTTGGTTTATAGTTTCCTTTCCCCGTGCATATGTAATGTTTTTAAGTAACTATTTTGTAAAATACCGACATTTAATATTACATGTAAGGATTGACAAATGGCAATAACCGTCTTTTATGACAAAGATTGTGATTTAAGCATTATTCGCTCTAAAAAAGTAGCGATGATTGGTTTTGGTTCTCAAGGACACGCACATGCAGAAAATCTTCGTGATAGTGGTGTAGAGGTTGTTGTAGGTCTTAGAAAAGATGGTGGTTCATGGGCAAAAGCTGAAGCAAAAGGTTTCCGCGTTATGACAGTAGCTGAAGCTACTAAATATGCTGATGTTATCATGATTTTGTTGCCAGATGAGATGCAAGGTGATGTTTTCGCAGAAGAGATCAAACCAAATTTAGCTGCTGGTAAAGCAATTGCCTTTGGTCATGGTTTTAACATTCACTACGGTCAAATTGTTACTCCAAAAGGTGTTGATTGTATCATGGTTGCTCCAAAAGCGCCAGGTCATACTGTAAGAAGTGAGTTTGTAAACGGTGGAGGAATTCCAGATCTTATCGCCGTAGATCAAGATGCAACAGGCAAAGCAAAAGCTTTAGCACTTAGTTATGCATCTGCAATTGGTGGTGGTAGAACGGGTATTATTGAGACAACTTTCAAAGATGAGACTGAGACCGATCTTTTTGGAGAGCAAGCTGTTCTTTGTGGTGGTGCTACGGCTCTTGTTGAAGCGGGTTTTCAAACATTGGTAGAAGCGGGTTATGAGCCTGAAATGGCATACTTTGAGTGTTTACATGAGCTTAAACTCATCGTTGATTTGATGTACCAAGGCGGTATTGCTGATATGCGTTACTCTATCTCTAATACAGCAGAGTATGGTGACTATGTCAGTGGAAAACGCGTTATCAACGCTGAGTCAAAAGCAGCAATGAAAGAGATTTTGGCTGAAATCCAAGATGGTCGTTTTGCTAAAGATTTTATTTTAGAGCGAAAAGCTGGATACACTCGTATGAACGCAGAACGTGCTAAAACTGAGAGAAGTCTTCTTAACAAAACAGGCGAAAAACTTCGTTCTATGATGCCTTGGATCACATCTAAAAAAATCATCAATAAAGATAAAAACTAGTTTCGTTAAAGAGTTTACAAAACTCTCTAACGTGTCAAAAGGGTAATGCCCTTTTGACTTCACTAGAACATGAGCGCGAAAGCTAGTCGGCTTTGTCGACACAATTTATTTTAATCAGTATTGTAAATAAAGAGGTTATATGGGTATAGTTATCACCGTAACGTCTGGTAAAGGTGGCGTTGGTAAATCAACCACCACTGCAAACCTAGCCGTTGGACTTGCAAATTTAGGCAAAAAAGTTGTTGCAATTGACTTTGATATAGGTCTTAGAAATCTTGATATGATCTTAGGACTTGAAAATCGCATTGTATATGATGTGGTTGATGTTATGGAAGGTCGTTGTAATCTTGCACAAGCCCTTATCAATGATAAAAAATCTAAAACACTCTATTTTTTACCTGCGAGCCAAACCAAAGATAAAGATATTTTGAATAAAGATAAAGTCAAAGCGTTGATTGAAAATCTCAAAGAGAGTTTTGACTTCGTTATGATCGATTCTCCTGCGGGTATCGAAAGCGGATTTGAGCACTCTATTTTCCTAGCAGACCGCGCACTTATCGTTTCAACTCCTGATGTCAGCTCTGTTCGTGATGCCGATCGTGTTATTGGTATTATTGATGCTAAAAGTGAGCGTGCAAAAAATGGTTTAGAAGTTGAAAAACACATCATTATTAACCGTATTAAACCAGAGATGGTAGAAGCGGGCAATATGCTCAGCGTGGATGATGTTTTAAGTATCTTAGCGCTTCCTCTCATTGGTATTGTGCCAGATGATGAAGATATTATTACTTCAACCAATACAGGTTCTCCGATTGTCAATAAAGATAAGTCACTCTCAGCAGAAGCGTATCGCAATATTGCACGACGCATTTTAGGTGAAGAGGTCGAATTCTTAGACATTCGTGTAAAAAAAGGACTTTTCTCAGCACTCAAAGGAATTTTCAAATGAGTTTCTTCAGTGATCTTTTTGGAACGAAAAAAAATACGGCAGACGTGGCAAAAAATCGCCTTAAAATTATGCTTTCCCATGAGAGAGCAAGTTGTAAGTTACCTTATTTAGACGATCTTCGCAATGATCTGATCGCTGTAATTAAGAAATATACGAAAGTGGAAGATGTCAAAATCACTTCTCACAATAATCAAAATCTCGAGTTATTAGAAGTCGAAGTCATACTTGGAAAGTAAATTGCATTCATGGTAAAAAAGATTAAAGAAAAACGCCAAAAAAAAGAGACACCTTCGTTTAATGAGTTAAAATCAGCGCAGCTTAAAAAATATAGCCTGATTTTAATGCTTATTTTAACCCTTTCAATGATCGCCTTTGGAACGTATTTGTATATGACGACCTCTTATCAGGGGTCCAAAACAATCCAAAAAAATCAGATGACATCCAGCGATGAACTTATGCGTCAGATGAAGCAGATGCTGGAGGATGAAAAGGCACGTCAAGCAACACTGCCACCACCACCTTCTTCTTCCATTGAAGCTAACGCTACAGAAATCATTGAAAATAATCAAAGTAGTGAAAAAACTGAGGAAAACAACGCGACTCAAACGACAACAGTTGTGACTCAACAGACTCCTGAAGAGGAGAGTAAAACTACGCACGATCTCTCAGAAGTGAATGATTATCAACGCAGCGTTAAAGAGAGTGGAAAGCCTGCTCGTCCTCATGATATTATTCGTAAAAAGTATCCTGAGGGAACAACGCCTAAGCTTGCAATCATCCTTGATGATGTTTCTTTCGCGTGGCAAACACGTTCTATCAAAGAAATTCCGTATAAAGTAACGCCTTCATTTTTCCCACCAACCAAAGGGCATCCTGATACTGTGCGTTTATCACATGATTTTGAGTTTAAAATGATCCATCTACCGATGGAATCAAAAAACTACTCTTCGCCTGAGCCAGAAACCCTTAATGCTGTTGATTCAAGTGAAGTGATTGAGAAAAGAATTAAACGTATCAAAGAGTTATTCCCTGAAATTATTTATTACAACAATCATACAGGTGGCTCTTATACCGCGGATTATAATGCGATGGATCGTCTTGTGAAAATTATGAAAGAAAACAACCTTGTGTTTGTTGATAGTCGCACGGCTGGCAATTCTAAAGCACCTGAAATTACTAAGAAGTACGATATGTTTCTCTACTCAAGAGATGTTTTTCTGGATAACTCACTCGATAAAAACTTGATTCGTACCCAGCTTAAAGAAGCCGTTATGAAAGCTAAAAAGCATGGTTACGCGATTGCTATTGGGCATCCACACAAAAACACTTTAGAGGTTTTAAGAGATTCTAAAGAGCTGCTAGAAGGTGTCGATCTGGTTTATCTTAAAGATTTATGATGATTCAAACGATAGACTTTCATGTCCCCGAACTGGAGAGTATGAAAGTCTATCCTAAACCGCTTTATTTTCTTGGAAATTCGAAACTTCTTAAACGCCCTAAAATCTCTATAGTAGGCACGCGCCATCCTATTCATTACACCAAAATGTATACAGCAGAACTTGCTCGTAAACTTTCTCTTGCAGGGGTGTGTATTGTCAGTGGGGGTGCACAAGGTGTTGATGGTATGGCACATCAATCTGCAGGTGTTCACAACACCATTATGGTTGCAGGAACAGGACTTGATATTCGCTACCCTTCCATACATCAAAATCTCATATCTGAAATCGAAAAAGAGGGCTTGGTTCTGAGTCAGTTCGAAGTAGGTCAGCCTTCTCTCAAATGGAATTTCCCTGTGCGAAATGAACTTGTTGTTGCCCTGGGAGACGCGCTTGTCGTCACACAAGCCGATCTTAAAAGTGGAACGATGCATAGTATTGAGTTTGCCCTTAAAATGCAAAAGCCTATCTATGTGCTTCCGCATCGTTTAGGTGAGAGTGCTGGAACAGAGCATCTTTTAACACAAGGATTAGCAACACCTTTGTATGATATTGATGCCTTTGTATCGCTTTTTGGAAAAAGCGATTTTATCTGTAATGATGATTTTTTGATTTATTGTGATACACATCCTCTTTACCATGAAGCAGTCGAAAAATTTGCAGGTAAAGTATTTGAGTATGAATGTTTAGGTAAAATAAAAGTTGAAAATGGGCGTATCAAGCGCATATAAAGGAAGACAATGGGTTTTGAGTGGATTGTTGCTTTTTTAGTATTGGGTCTCGTGGTTGGTTTTATGGCAGGATTATTGGGGATTGGTGGGGGCGGTATTATGGTGCCCGTGCTGACTTCGATTTTTTTAGCACAAGGTGTTCCTGTTGAACAAGTCGTACACATGGCACTTGGTACGTCTATGGCATCCATCGTCTTTACCTCATTTGCCAGTATGCGGGCACACCACAAAAAAGGTGCAGTGATGTGGAATGTCGTGAAGTATATGGCTGGTGGTGTTGTTATCGGTACCTTTGCCGCAACTTTTCTAGCAACATACATGAAATCCGTTCAACTTGCTATTTTCTTTGCTGTTTTTATGGCGTATGTTTCCATTCAAATGGCAATCGATAAAAAGCCAAAACCAAGCCGTGAACTCTCTACTCCTGAATCGCTTTTTAGCGTAGGCTCACTGATAGGCATTGTCTCAGCATTGGTTTCCATTGGTGGAGGTTCTCTTACGGTTCCTTATCTTGTATGGCAAAATGTGGATCTAAAAAAAGCAATTGCAACATCTGCTGCGATTGGCTTTCCCCTTTCGATTGCAGGAACGGTTGGCTACATTGTCAATGGCATGATCCATACTGAAGCAGGTGCGGATATGATGTTAGGCTTTGTCTATCTCCCTGGTGTTGTACTGATCTCTGTTGTGAGTTATTTTACCGCACCGTTGGGTGCAAAAATGGCACATACCCTTCCTGTTGCCAAACTCAAAAAGATTTTTGCATTGTTACTGATGGTTCTTAGCATTAAAATGCTCACATCTGTCATCTAATATGCTTTTATATGTAAAAAGGAAATAGTATGCAAAAAAGTTTTTTAACAGCGCTTCTTCTGCCCTCACTCCTTATCTGCGCGAGCAATCTGTTTGAAGAAAGCAAGCCTCTTGTAACGGTAAGTACCTGTATGGAGCGTGTTGAGATTAAAAATAGCCATACTCCAGTCGATCTATTTACGTCCAGCGCGATATGCATTGAAGAGCAAAAATACCCCCAAGCGGTTGAACTCTATCTTGTTGCAACAGCATATGGTTATTATGACGGTGCACGCGTGGTTGATAAAAGCACACGTGAAGTCTTAGACACGCTCAAAACTGAAATTTTTGGTCCTATCGATGCTAATAAACGTAACCAATTTGCGGAAGCGCTACGCTTGCATTTGGACGATATGAAATCAAGTTGTGCATTTTTGGGAAAATTAGGAAAACCAACTTATTATCCAAAATATATGGTTCAAAATGGTCTAACACGTGGCGAGGGACTTATTCTCAAATACGATGCAAATGCCATTTGGGAAGATACACGGTTTAGCTATTTGAAATGCCCGTAATTGCAATATAAAATCAAGATTTTTATGCCATCTTGTGATTATAAGGAATATTATGCTTTATTATTTTAAAACAGCATGTTTAATAGGTTTATTTACTTCTATGATATCCTTAGATGCGGCTGATTATTTTGGAGAAATTGACACTAAAAACGTTCTTTTTAGCATTTATGAATCTTCTTATACTATCTAAGAAAATATGGAAATAGGTCAACTTATATTTGTGGATAAAAACAAAAAAATGCGGTTAGTTGGAACATTAAATAAGCAGTCTTTTGTTGTTCATCCTTGTGAATCTATTACACACAGAGAGTATAAATGCCTTGATAATATTAGTATTGAAGGACGGATAACACAAGAAGGGCTAGTCGGGATATGGAAAGATAGTGTCGTAGAAAATAGCTCTTTTAATTTAAAACCTGTTCCTTGGACAGAGGGAACATTAACCTGCGAAATGATGCATCAATTTCCTAAAGTTGTTTTTCATGCTACGCTAAATTTAGGCACCGGTTATCTCTCTCCGCTCACAGTAGATTATGAGTGCAATGGGACGATTAAAAATCTTTCTTTTATGAAGACAATTTTAAACCTAAATGAAACTATCCGTAGAGACTGGGAACTTGGTACTTCTGGTGGGAGTATTAGGTATGCACTTGCCAGGCAAAAATATTTTAATTTTTTAAGTGCTGGTATAGCCCCCGATGTTTTTGAAAATGAGCAGAAAAACTTTAGATATTATTATAAGATTTCAAGAGATGAACATATACAGGTAATACAACGTTACTTTAAACTTTGGGCACATCAAAGTCTTGGCAACTTTGAAACTTACACACAATTTTGGGATGAATATGTCCGTGCTTTGAGTCAATTAACCAAGCATTATCAATCCACATTTCATTTTTCTAAAGAAAAAAGTGAAGCGTATGCAAAAACAGTGATGCAGTATATTTTTCTTGATGCTGCTGGTTCAACGGATGGAGAAAATCAAGATATTTCGTATCTTGATAAACGTATTATCGCTTCAAAAGCTTTAACGGAAGAGTTAGTCCAAGTATTCAAAAATGCACCTCAAGAACTGCTGGATCAAGGGCTTAAAACAGCCATCTTGCATCAAAAATCAATTGACTATTTACAAGCCTTATTGGATGCAGGAGCTCGTATTGATGTAGGCAATGAGTCAGCACTTTTTTTCGCACTTAAACAACCTAGTGTTGTAACATTGCTGCTTTCAAAACAGCCCAATGTAAATTATGAAAATAGCTTCGGCAAAACAACGCTTTTTTATGCAATTGCGTTTAATGACCATGTCCTCGTTGAGCTTTTACTAAAAAATAATGCCGATGTCAATCATCGTTATATTTCAAGAGAAAAATTAGATCAGAGTGATTATAAGGTGGGTGTAGGTTTTATTCGGATAGACAGACCTTTGCGCACACCGCTAATGCATGCTGCACAACACAGTGATGTCAAAATGATGAAGCTTTTGATAGACCATGGCGCGGACATCACAGCGCAAGATGAAAATAAGGCAACCATCGCTGATTATGCGAAAGGGAACAATAAAAAAGAGAATTTAGAGTTTGCCCATTCGCTTGGTGTGAATGAAAATCCGAATGTTTCTTACCAAGAATAAGCTTTACATGTAAAGCTCTAAAGGTAGCGTTTCGCTAGACCTCCGAGCGAGGTCTCTTTATATTTAGTATTCATATCTTTTCCCGTTTCGACCATCGTTTGAATGATTTCATCAAAACTCACTTTATGCGCTCCATCAGTATAGGAAGTGTATTCCGCTGCGTCAATGGCGCGAATGGCAGCTACTGCGTTACGCTCAATGCAGGGCACTTGCACATATCCTGCTATGGGGTCACATGTCATCCCAAGGTGATGTTCTAGCCCCATCTCTGCGGCGTAATCGATTTGTTGTAAATTGCCACCAAAAAGGTACGATGCCATTCCTGCTGCCATCGAACACGCTACACCCACTTCACCTTGACATCCAACTTCTGCACCTGAAATTGAACCGTTAAATTTAACAAGGTTTCCAAGCAATCCTGCAACAGCAAGGGCTCTTAAGCAATCGGTTTTATCTAAATTGTAAAGTTCTTTGAGGTAACGAAGTACTGCAGGAACAACACCGCAAGCCCCACACGTTGGTGCTGTGACAACAATGTTTCCCGAAGCGTTTTCTTCACTGGTGGCGAGCGCATAGGCAAAAATGATGCCGTGAGCTCGTTTCTCCTCTTTACGTGCTTTGGCAAAGAACATAGAGGCTTTTCGTGGGTATTTCAAAAGTCCTGGTAAAACGCCTGTTTGTTTGAGCCCTCGGTCAATGGTGGATTGCATTGTTTCCCAAACTTCTTCAAGATAGCTCCAGATTGCCTCTCCTTCGTACTGTTCAACGTATTGCCATAACTCTTTGTGTTCTTCTTGGCACCATCTCATGATGTCATTCAGCGTTGTAAGTGGATAGATTGAGGGTTCGGGTGTAAGGTTATCGTTTGCTTCTTTAAGTGCACTGCCTCCTACGCTGTACACTTCCCATGAATCAGTGACTACTTTTTGTTCATTTAGAGCTTCAAAAAACATACCATTGGAATGAAACGGTTTTGTAATATCGGGACGAAAAATAATCTCAACTGAAATAGGCTCTAAAGCTTGGCGTAATGCGTTATCTGTTAAGTGTCCACGTCCTGTTGCGGCAAGTGATCCAAAAAGTGTTACACGGTATGAAAATGCTTTTGGAAAACGTTTTTTAAAGAGAGTGCCTGCATTAAATGGTCCCATTGTATGGCTGGAAGATGGACCATGCCCTATGCAGTAAAAAGATCTAAGTGATTGCATGACATACCTTTATAGGTGACGAAAAATTGGTGGATTATAACATACAAATAGGTTTTCTAAGGGATAAAAAAAGAGTTTATGCCTTCTGCAAAGAGCGCTTTAAATCAATCTGCTGTAAAATCAAGATATATTTACAATAAAGAGTTTTATTTGAAAAAAATAGCAAGCATTGATATTGGGCTTAAACGCATTGGGGTTGCTCTTTGTTTGGCTGCAGGTATTGTGACACCGCAAGAGGCAATACTGCGTAAAAATCGCGACCAAGCAGCACGAGATGTTGATGCATTTTTAAACGAATGGGGCATCGCACTTTTGGTGGTAGGATTGCCCAAAGGTGGAAGCAGTAGTGAAGAGATGGAACGGCGCATCAAACATTTTGTGAGTCTTTTAACCTTTAGCGGTGACGTAGTGTATCAAGATGAGTATGGCTCTAGTAATGAAGCCAAAGAGATGATGCAAGGGGTTATTCGGCAAAAGCGTGATGGCAGGATTGATTCGATGGCGGCAAAAGTAATTTTAGAGCGCTATTTGGATACCTTAAAGGCGAATCATGGTTGAGCTAGAAGTCGCAGAGATCATCGGAACGGTTGCGTTTGCGCTGAGTGGTTTTTACGTTGCGGTTAAAGAAAAGCTCGATTTACTGGGTGTTTTTATTGCTTCATTTTTAACAGCGCTTGGTGGTGGGCTTGTTCGAGATATGTTAGCTGGGCGTTCGCCTTATAGCTTTACGCATTTGATGCCTACGTTCTTAGTTTTAGGGGTTATCGTTTTTAGTATTTTCTTTAAATTGCACCGAAAAAATGAGATAGAAAAGACCTTTTATTTTATCGTTAGCGATACATTAGGGTTGGTCTCTTTTTCCATTTCAGGTGCGCTTATTGGGTTGCAAGCGGGGTTTAATTTTTTTGGCGTGATCTTGCTTGCACTCATTACCGCAGTGGGTGGTGGTGTCATACGCGATATTTTACTCAACCGTGTGCCGTTACTTTTGACCAGCGAGTTTTACGGAACAGTCTCGCTTTTGGTAGGGGCTATTTTATTTGTATTCGCGCAGTATGACATTGGTGGATATGTTCCTTTGATGGTAGTATTTGCGTGTGGGGTAGCATTACGCTTATTGGCGTATTACAAACAGTGGAATTTACCTAAAATTGGGTAAGAATTTTTTCGCTATAATTGCGTTTTTTTAGAGGAGTAGATTATGAATTTTGAAACAATGGATAAAGAGTATGTGTTGCATACATATGCAAGAAACTATGTCAATTTTAAACACGGCATCAATGCAACACTTTTTGATGATAAAGGCAGAGATTATATCGATTTTACCAGCGGGATCGGTGTTGTCAGTGTGGGGCATGGTAACCAAAGACTTGCGGATGCTATAAGTGACCAAGCACGCAATATTATTCACACGTCTAATCTTTATATGATCGAGCCACAAGCGAGACTGGCAAAAAAAATCAATGAACTTACAGGCTTTGATGTGAGTGTCTTTTTTGGAAACTCAGGTGCAGAAGCCAATGAGGGTGCTATTAAACTTGCACGTAAATACGGCGAGAAAAAATTTGCCAATAAAAAATATAAAGTTCTAACACTTGAGCATTCATTTCACGGCAGAACCATAACAACAGTTAAAGCGACAGGGCAAGCAAGCTTTCATAAAACAGCTTTTGCCCCGTATCCTGATGGGTTCTCATACACAAAAGAAATTGCTGATCTTTACAATGCAATTGATGACGAGACAGTTGCTGTGATGATTGAGCTTGTGCAAGGTGAGGGTGGTGTTAAAGCGTTTCCTAAAAAAGATATTCAAGATTTGGCAAAGTTTCTCAAAGAAAAAGAGATATTACTCATTATCGATGAAGTGCAAAGTGGCGTCTTTAGAAGCGGTGAGTTTTTAGCAACATCGCTTTACGAGATTGAGCCAGATATCATCACGCTTGCAAAAGGTTTAGCGGGTGGTGTACCTATCGGTGCAGTTGTTACGAAGCATAAAGACATTTTTGAAGCGGGAGATCATGGAAGCACTTTTGGTGGCAATTTTCTCTCTACACGTGCTGGACTTGAAGCACTAGCTATTTTAGATGAATACAAACAAAGTGGAATGTTAGATGAAGCACTCATCTATTTTGATAGTAAACTCAAAGTAACATGCACAGCGTTTCCAACACTTTTTGAAAGTGTTGAAGGGCTTGGTTTGATGCGAGGTATTCGATGTTTAAGTGGTGATATCTTGGCTAACCTCATTAAAAAAGCCTTTGAACATGGCGTACTTGTTTTAAAAGCAGGACAAAATACACTCCGTTTCTTGCCACCACTCACAATCTCTAAAGAAGAGATGGATGAAGGCTTTAAGCGTTTAGAGAGTGCTTGCCAAGCGCTTTTGTAAAAGAGAAACGTGAAATTTAGCGCGTACATGCAAGCGTGGCTTTACGGCGAGCAGGGCTACTATACCAAGGAGCGTACTATTGGAAAAGAGGGTGATTTTTACACTGCTGTGAGTACAAGTATGTTCTTTGGTGGTTCAATTGCCAAAAAGCTTATTTCAACCATTGAGAGCGGGTTTTTAAGCCCGTCATCTTTTGTGGTTGAAATCGGTGCCCATAAAGGCTACTTACTTGCCGATATGATCCAATTTATTTATACCTTAAAACCCGAGCTTCTCTCCACACTTACTTTTGTCATTGTTGAACCCTTTGCTGCAAATCAAACGATGCAAAAAGCATACTTTGAAGAGGCATTTGGTGATGTTATAACTCTTTTACATGTGAAGAGTTTGGAAGAACTTCTGTGTAAAGAGGCATTTTTTGTTGCCAATGAAATTTTTGATGCATTTTCGTGTGAGCTTATCAACGAAGATAGAATGCTTGTCATCGAAAATGAAAAAGTTCTTTTTGATCCGATGGATGAACAAACGAGAAAAAAAGCTCAAGAATATGGCATTACAAAAGGGGAACTTTGCTTGGGGTATGAGCCTTTTGCCGAGGCGATGAATCGATGCTGTGAACATTTTGAATTTGTTACATTTGATTATGGTGATAAAGAAGCAAGAGGTGATTTTTCACTTCGAGTTTATGCAAGCCATCAGGTTTATCCTTTTTTTGCACTCACGGATTTAGTGGAAGAAAAACTGCGTGAAACAAGCGATTTTAATACTTTTTTTGCACAGTCTGACATCACGTACGATGTTAATTTTAGCCATCTTTTCCATGCGTTTGAACAAAGTGGTATCACAGTACATGCCTATAGTACTCAGATGAAAGCATTAGTCGATTTTGGGTTGATAGAGCTTTTAGAATTGTTTGCTAAAAACGTATCAGAAAAACAGTATGAGACAGAATTAAACCGTATTAAAACATTGATCGATCCCTCTTTTATGGGCGAGCGATTTAAAATGGCATGTTTTCGCAAAGGAGAAGTAGAATGCAATTAATCATTAATGGTGAAACAAAAGAGAGTAATGCCAAAACCATCAAAGACCTCTTAGATGAGCTTGGCATTGAGAGCAAAGTCATGGCAGCTGCGGTGAATATGAATGTTGTTAAACAAGCGTTATGGGAAAGCTATACACTTGTAGAAAACGATAAAGTAGAATTTTTACAGTTTGTAGGTGGCGGTGCTTAATGCCAAAGTTTTTTGGAGGATTTTGAGCCTTCAATGACTGCTACGGCTATGGCAAAACCATTTTCATGTGTGATAGAGAGTGAAAGATCGCTAATTTCATAATCGTCTATTAAATGCTTTGAAAGCGTAAATGAAGGTGCATTTTTTGCATCTTTATAAATTTTGATATCCATAAATCCACATTTTTCACTAATGCCGATACTAAGGGCTTTTGAAATAGCCTCTTTCGCCGCATAAAATCCAGCAGCAGTAGCATCACTTTTTGCAAGAATAATTTCTTCGGGAGATAAAAATTTTAAAAGCGCCTTGTCTCCAAAGCGCTCTTTGAGTTTTGTAATTCGTTCTATCGCAACGAGATCTATGCCGATCATTGAACCACGAAATCTGTAAAGTAGATATTTTTGACTTGTCCATCAGAGAGGTTTTCATTGATTTTATCTAAAACTTCATCTTTGAGCTTGTCTTTGCCTTTAAGAGTACTGATTTCCTCAAATGTTTTAGAGGAGAATGTACGAATAATAATATCTCGAATTAACGATTTTTTTCGATCCATCTCAGGTTGCAATTTTGGATCGCTTAGCTCTAAATCAACAGCAACTTTTAAAAAGCGGTTGCCACTTTCACTCAGTAAATTCACAACAAACTGTGCCATAGGATACATCGGTCCAATTACAAGATGATCGGTTGATTTTTTACTACTGGTACTTTTCTTTGAAGCCGTTTGCTGGGCTGGGGCATGACTACTGCTATCTATAGCAGCTGATTCTTCATGACTACTGCCAAGCATTAAAAATGCAGCAGCACCACCGCCAATGAGGAGTACTACCAATAATGCAATGACAATGATGAGAACCATATTGCCTTTAGGTTTTTTTTCAACTGCGCCATCAGTATCTTCAGGTTTTTTGCCAGCCATTCTTCTATCCTTTTTTCCATGTAAAAACACTTTTCATATATATCGTTTTATTTCGCGAAAAATTTACATCCATTCGATCAATTTTGAAACTTCATCAATATTATAACACTTGATTCCATCAATTTTTTCTAATGGAAGAGATGGTACAACTGCTTTTTCAAACTGCTGAGACTTCGCTTCTTTAAGACGAAGATCAAGGTTAAAGATATCTCTTACATCGCCAATCAAAGAGACTTCGCCAATGAAAATGGTGTCTTTGCTAATAGGGCGGTTACGATACGAGCTAATAATGGCTGCAATGATGGCAAGATCAGCCGATGTTTCGCTAATTTTAATGCCTCCAGCGATGTTGATATAGACATCGTATTGATTAAATGGTAGGTCAAGTTTTCGTTCTAACAGCGCTAAAAGCATCGTCAAACGGTTAAGTTCATAGCCTGTTGCACTGCGTTTAGGGTTTGGGTACCCGCTATCGCTTACTAAGGCTTGCACTTCTAAGACAATAGGACGACTGCCTTCCATTAAAACGGTAATGGCAGAGCCTGCTTGTGCCTTGCCACGGGTAAAAAACTTTTTGGAGATGTCTTTTGCACTGACGAGACCTATTTTCGTCATCTCGAAGATGCCCACTTCACTGGTTGTTCCAAAGCGGTTTTTAAAGCCTCGAAGAAGTCGGAGTTCTCTGGAAGAATCACCTTCAAAATAAAGCACAGTATCGACCATGTGTTCAAGCACACGAGGTCCTGCAATGGAACCTTCTTTCGTGATATGTCCGATGATAAAAATAGCAATATTTTTATCTTTCCCATAACGCATGAGCTCAAACGTAATTTCGCGTACCTGTGAAACACTCCCCGGTGCTGAAGCTACTTTTTCACTGTAAATTGTTTGAATGGAGTCGATAATAAGGACTTGAAAAGCATGTGTTTCGAGCTCTTTAAAAATGGTATCCAGTCTGATTTCAGAGAGCAAATAAAGATTTGGATAATTACTGTCTACACGGTTTGCACGAAGTTTGATTTGACTGGAAGACTCTTCACCACTGACATAGAGAACTTTTTTACCTTCTTTAGCAAGGTTACCGGCGATCTTTAAAAGAAGCGTAGATTTGCCTACTCCTGGGCTACCCCCAATGAGCGTAAGACTTCCTTGAACAATGCCTCCGCCAAGGACTAAATCAAGCTCTGTGTCACCCGAGCTGTAACGCTCTATCTGCTCAAAACTAACCTCTGTGATAGGAATAGCATTACTTTGAGTGTTGCTCGTAGGTTTGGAGTTGAGCTCTTTGAGTACTTCTATTTGCTTATCGCTAAGCTCAATGTATTCATCCCATGCACCACAATTTGGGCATTTACCAAGCCATTTGGCACTTTGATGCCCACAGGCTTGGCATTCAAAAAGGATTTGTTTTTTAGCCATTGGTGTTGGTAAAAATTGAGTCTAAAATGGTGTCGATGTAGTCATCCGCATTGAAGGAAATAAGATCGTCTCTTCCTTCTCCTACGCCCACGTAAATAATAGGAAGCTCCAACGCTTTTGCAATACCAAAAAGTGAGCCACCTTTTGCCGTACCATCAAGTTTTGTGATGATAATAGCGTCAATGCTAATCATCTCATGAAAGGCTTTGGCTTGATTGATGGCCGATGTGCCTTGTGTTCCATCTAGGATGAGAATTTTACGATGAGGGGCTCCAGCATACGCTTTATCGCAGATACGAACAATTTTTTTAAGTTCATTGGCAAGATTAACTTGATTGTGCAAACGCCCAGCCGTATCAATAATAACATGGTCAATTTTTTTTGCCACAGCAGAGCTAATGGTGTCGAATGCTACAGCTGAGGGATCATGTCCTTGTTGGGTATAAATGATGCCAACATCAATTTTTTCTGCCCAGCTTTTAAGTTGTTCGATGGCTGCTGCTCTAAATGTATCGGCTGCACCTAGGAGCACGCTCTTATTTTCTTTTTTATAGTTATGTGCTAATTTGGCAATGGTTGTTGTTTTGCCTGCACCGTTTACACCGATGACAAGTTCGACAAAAGGTGTTTGAACTGTTGTAATCGAAGAAGTGTCATATTTAAAATAGGCTTTCAGTACACGTCTAACATCTTCACGTGCCACTTTTTGCGAAGGAGGAAGATAGTAGATAATCTCTTCAACAAGCTCGTAAGGAATGTCAGATTCGATCAAAATTTCTTCTAAAAGCGTTTTGTCGATCTTTTCAACTTTTTCAGGCAATATCTCTTTGATAGCCCCCAGTGTTTTGTCAAGCCCTTTTTTAATAAAGCTAAACATTAGAGTACTTTTTTGATGTCAGCGTCGATCATCTCTTCTGGAATAGCACCTACGTAGTGTGTAGAGTATTTACCATTTTTGTCGTACAAAAACATGAGAGGAATATTTTTAACACCACCAGCACTTTGTGCCAATTTGAAATTTTCAAGACTATTGGTAATGACATAGTTAATGTTGTTATATTTCATAAAGCTATTGATTTCTTCATTGGATTTGTTCTCTTCCAAAAGAACACTGATGATGACAAAATTTTCTTTGTATTTTTCTTGAAGACTTACAAGATGAGGAATTTCGGCTTTACACGGTGGACACCATGTTGTAAAGAAATTGACTAAAATAATTTTATTTTCATATCCAGCAAAGCTAAAACCTTTTTCTAATGACGTGACAACAATCTCTTTTCCTGAAATGTCTTGAAGCACAATTTTTTCATTTTTAATCTCTTCTTTGACTTTAGAAGAATTTTCATCCGCTTTTTTCTTCTCAGACGAACAGCCATTGAAAAAGAGCATTGAGCAAGAGATAAACAGAGTAAACCAAAATTTCATTATGATCCTTTGAATTAAGAGTTCTTATAAAAGCTACCTTACCACTAGGGCGCTAAAGCTTGCCTCGTATGAGGCAAAACGTTCTTGCAAAACAGCAAGAAGTCTATTATAATGGCTATGATTGTATTCAAACAAGCCTTAAAGTGACAACAATGCAAAAAATTAAGTTCGAGACTAAGTCAGAATTTCGCTCTTATGCGAGGGCAAAATTATGTACCGTGCACAATGCTTATAAGCGCGATAAAATAGTTGAAAAACACATTTTGGAGATGGTGAAGCAGGTTCGTGCACGTTCCATTTTACTCTATGTTTCATTGCCTATTGAAGCCAATACCAGAGGCATTATTGCTACATGCAGACGGAGAAAATGTAAGGTCTATGTTCCATTTATGGAAGGCGTCAGTTTCAAGATGGTAAAATGGAGATTGCCTTCACGTAGAAAAAAATTTAACATAGAAGAGCCCAATAACTCTTTTGCTGTTAAACCAAAAATTGATTTTGCGATAGTGCCTGTCATAGGGGTTGATGGGGCATTCAAAAGAATTGGTTTTGGTAAAGGGATGTACGATCGTTTTTTTGCATCGCTTGAACCTAAACCTCCAATATTATTTGTTCAAAGGGAGTTTTGTATGACACAAAGCCTTTTATCAGAAGCACATGATATTGCAGCAGATATTTATTTAACCCCCTATAAAACTATTATCAAAAGAGGGACAAATGGTCTTAGAGTCATTAGCGGTCGGTGGAGCTGCGCTAGCAAGCGGCGTTGCAGGATTTTTCATTGCAAAGAAAATGGAAGCTGCAAATTATGAGATACATGTTGCTCAAGCAAGAGCCAAAGCAAAAGCCATTGAGCATGAAGCGGAGTTAATCCTTAGTAGCAGTAATATTAAGGTTAAAGAGGCCGAATTAGAGGCAAAACGTAAATACGAAGATCGTACGATTACGCTTAAAAAAGAGCATTCTGAAAAAATGCTAGAACTTGATAAAAAAGAGCGTGTTTATAAAGATGAGCTCAAAAAAATTACCAAAGATCGTGAAGATATTCAACTCTTACAAAACAGTGCAAATTCACTTTTTGATGAGGGTCAACAACTCAAAGATGAGTATAACATTAAAGTCAATGAAGCCCTTTTAGTTTTAGAGCGTTCATCAGGCCTCACCCAAAATGAAGCCAAAGAGATCGTTTTATCTAAGGTAGAAGAGCAATCTCGCGCAGAAATAGCGCATACCGTAAGACGCCTTGAAGAAGAGGCAAAACAAGATATTAAACGTCGTGTTAATTATATTTTAGCGCAAGCAACAACCCGTTTTGCAGGCGAGTTTGCCGCAGAGCGTCTTATTAATGTTGTCAATATCAAAGATGATGAGCTTAAAGGTCGCATCATTGGTAAAGAAGGACGTAACATCAAAACCCTTGAGATGCTTTTGGGTGTTGATATTATCATCGATGATACACCTAATGCAATTATCTTAAGTAGTTTTAATCTTTACAGACGTGCCATTGCTACCAAAGTGATTGAGCTTTTGGTTCAAGATGGCAGAATTCAGCCTGCGCGTATTGAAGGAATTTATGAGAAAGTTAAAGATGAGTTTGATCAAAGCTTAACAGAAGAGGGCGAAAATATTGTTATTGACCTTGGTCTAACGAAAGTCCATCCAGAGCTTGTCAAATTGATTGGTCGCCTTAAATTTAGAGCAAGTTACGGTCAAAATGCACTGGGGCACTCACTTGAAGTAGCGCATCTTGCCGGTATTATTGCTGCTGAAACAGGTGGGGATGTACTCCTCGCAAGACGAGCGGGTATTTTACATGATATTGGTAAAGCGTTAACGCATGAAACAGCGGGAAGCCACGTTGATTTGGGTGCTGAAATTTGCCGTCGTTATAAAGAACATGATGTTGTCATTAATGCTATTTTTGCGCACCACGGACATGAAGAGCCAACATCCGTTGAATCAGCAGCGGTATGTGCAGCAGACACACTTTCTGCAGCTCGTCCAGGAGCGCGTAGAGAGGTGCTTGAGAGCTTCTTAAAACGTGTTCAAGACATCGAAGAGATCGCTAAAAGTAAGCCAGGCATTAAGCAAGTGTATGCTATTAATGCGGGTCGCGAGATTCGTGTTATTGCCAATGCAAAACTCATTAATGATGATGAAGCAGTTTTACTTGCAAAAGAGATTGCTCAAGAGATTGAGAGTAAAGTTCAGTATCCTGGCGAGATTAAAGTTAATGTTATTAGAGAACTTCGCGCTATCGATTTCGCACGCTAAACACGTTTACATGTAGAGGCAACATGCCTCTGCATGACTGCTTTTAATGGAAACATAATGCAAACACTTTATACTTTCAAACATCTTTTTCAAGAGATTAAACACTATAAAAAAGAGCTCATTTTAGCCAATCTGATCGCTTTTTTAGCCGTACTTGTGAGTACACCCGTTCCTTTGTTAATGCCAATGTTGGTCGATGAAGTTTTACTGGGTAAAAAAGGTTTTGTGACGCACTGGGTTGATGCTTTTTGGGGCGAATCAAATCCTGCTTATCTTTATATTGTTGTTATTTTAGCGATTGTTGTGGTGCTTAGGCTCTTCTTTTTTCTCTTAAATTACCTACAAACAAAACTTTTTACCATCGTGTCTAAAAATATTGCTTTCAAAATACGTAAAGATATTTTGGATCACTTAAGTCACGTGGCAATGAACCAATTTGAATTTTTTGGTTCAGGTAAAGCTGCTTCACTTCTTGTGACGGATGTTGAAACCATTGATAATTTTTTAGGTGTGTTTGTGAGTCGTCTGATTATATCGGTATTCACCATTTTAGGGGTGGGCGCTGTGCTTTTGATGATTCATTGGCAATTAGGACTTTTTATCTTAATTTTAAATCCCATTGTTATTCTTTTTACGACCAAATTGGCAAAGAAAGTAGCAAAGCTTAAAAAAGAGCAAAATAAAGCTTTTGAGCTTTTCCAAGAAGCACTTTCCGAGACGCTTGATATGTTTGTTCAGATTCGTGCGACCAATAAAGAGCGACTCTTTTTTGATAAAGTTGAGAAACATGCAGAGAGTATCAAAGAGAGTTCCATCACCTTTAGTTACAAAAGTGATGGAGCAAGCCGTCTCTCCTTTTTGATCTTTCTCTCTGGTTTTGAGCTTTTTAGAGCAGCGAGCATCTTTGTTGTTGCTTATTCAGATTTGAGTATTGGCGCAATGCTTGCTATTTTTGGTTATTTATGGGTTATGATGCCACCCATTCAAGATATTTTAAATATTCAATACACATACCATAATGCAGGTAAGGCATTGGATCGTATTAATGAGATTTTGAACTTAAAAACCGAAGAGAGAGGATTACATGTCAAGAATCCTTTTGTGAAAAATAGTACCAATGCGATTGATGTTGAAAGGGTTAGTTTTAGCTATGATGGAGGTAAGCACGTTCTTGAAGAGATCAGCCTACATATTCCAAAAGGTTCAAAAATAGCTATAATAGGTGCGAGTGGAAGTGGTAAAACCACATTGGCTCATCTTCTGGTAGGGCTTTATCCATTAGACTCCGGGGATATTTTATTTGATGGTATTTCTGTTAAAGAAATTGGACTTGATGTTGTACGAGATCATCTCTTTTTAGTGCTCCAAAATCCACAGCTTTTTAATGCCACAATGGCACAAAACCTGATGGTTGATGAGAAAACCGATAAAGCTTTAGTCTATCAAGCGCTTCAGATTGCACAGTTAGAAAGTTTTGTAGAGGAACTTCCTGATGGTATACAAACCCAAATTGGCAAGCATGGTATTAAGCTTTCAGGAGGGCAGCGACAGCGTTTAAGCATTGCTCGTATGGTGCTACAAAACCCAAATGTGGTTATTTTAGATGAATCAACTTCTGCATTGGATGTGCATACCGAGGTAAAACTCTTTAATGCGCTTGAAAGTTATTTAGATGGTAAAACAACCATTATCATTGCGCATAGACTCAGTACGATCAAAAAGGCTGATTTCATTTATGTAATGGATAAGGGAAGAATCATCGAATCTGGAACACAAGAGGAACTTATGCGTCAAGAAGGCGCATTTTATGAATATGTTGTACAAAATAGAAGGAGTAAAAACAATGAAAAAAATATGGATTAGTTTAATGATGGGTCTGTTAATGACCACAACACTTTTTGCATCCGCAGAAGAAACAGTGTTGGATTCCTCTAATGCACTTAAAAATATGATTCGTGATTCTAAGATCAAGATTCCACAAAAGGTTATTGAAACTGCACAAGCGATTGCTATTTTCCCTGGAACAATCGAAATTAGTATGTTTTTAGGTGGAAAATCAGGTAATGGTGTTATGGTTGTGCGCAAAAGTGATGGTTCTTGGAGTTATCCATTTTTTGTTAAGCTTGGTGGTGCTGGATTTGGTTTTCAACTCGGTGTTGAGAAAAAAGATATTTTGATGATTTTCGAAAGCAAAGACAGTGTCGAAAAACTTATGAACAATAAAATAACACTGGGTGTTGATGCCTCTGTAGCAGCAGGTCCTGCAGGAGAAAGTGCTGGTAGAGGAAGTGAAACAAACTTTAAATCAGAAGTCTATACCTATACAAAAACCCAAGGTGCTTTTGTAGGCGTCTCTTTCGATGGCTCGGTTATGAATCACGACTATGATCAAAATATTGAGCTTTATGGTAATAACATCACACCTGCACAAATTATTGAGTCTGATGGACTCCTTTCTTCGTATGCGATTGAGGATTTCCTCAAAGCGATACAGAAGCTGACAAGTTATTAAGGATTGATGTGGAAGATATATTAAGTTCACTCTCAACCTATGGCTATGTTATTTTATTTGCCTACTCTTTCGGTGGTGGTATGATAGCCATTATTGCCGCAGGAGTGCTCTGTTATGCTGGTAAAATGGATCTGTCAACATCGATTGTTGTTGCAGCCTTTGCCAATGTTATTGGCAGCTCCTTTTTATTTTATATGGGACGTTACAATAAAAAAGCCTTAATACCTTATATTCGCTCCCATCGAAGAAAACTTGCGCTCAGTCATATTTTAATGAAGCGATACGGTGATAAGATTATTTTTATTCAAAAATTTATCTATGGGCTTAAAACTTTGGTACCAATGACAATTGGTCTTACGAAGTATCCCCAAACTAAATTTCACCTACTCAATACAATTTCTGCCATAATTTGGGCAGTTTCTTTAGGTATTGGAAGTTTTATGGCAGGCGAGCTTTTAATGCGCATTGCTGCTTATTTCTCTGAAAATACCTTTTTAGCGCCATTGATTTTATTCTCCATTATTGGTCTTATTTGGTTTTACTTCCAAACTGCGACTAAAAAGAAGCGTTAAACATCACAAGCTTTTTTAAAACTTTCCGTAAAATATCTACGGAAAGTCTCCTTAAAAAATCTTATTGCTCAAAATAAGCATTTTTTGCTCAAAACGATTCATAAACTCATTATAGGCTTTGCGTGAGTGACTGATAGTACAGATTAAACTTTTCATTGAAGGCTCCTCTGTTTAGACTTTTTCTCGATTTATAGAAGAAGTCTATAAAATTTTCATTATTGTAATAAAATTTGAAAATATGCTATAATAATATTTCAAAATGAAATATTGGAGGATAAAATGCCAGATATTTTGAGTGTTTTGCATAAAGTAAAAGATATTCTCTCGCAAGAGTTGGGTGAGCGTAAAGTGTTTGACAAAGATGTTGCTGAAGCGCTTGGCATCAATCAGCTTACCTTAGCAACCATGAAAAACCGTGCTAAAATTCCTTATAAAGAGATTCTTGAATTTTGCGCAAAACGTAAAATATCCATTAATTGGCTTTTATTTGATCAAGTGGTAGAAAGCTTGCAAGCAGAAACCGATAAATTTGCTCGTGTTCATTATTTTAGAGATATTTATGCTTCAGCAGGTGGTGGTGCACTCAATGAAGAAGAAGAGGGTGAAATGATGTATCTTGATGATGAGATCGTTCAAAAGCTTGGTGGCATTGGGATGATTAAGCACATTCAGGCGATCAATGTTTTGGGTGATTCTATGGAACCAACACTTTTTAGCGGAGATGTTGTTTTTATCAACAAAGAGTATACCAATGCCCTAAAATCAGGCATTTATGTTGTTTCGACACCAGTAGGTCTTTTTATCAAACGTCTCCAACTTCATGCCAATGGTACTGTTGCACTGGTCTCAGATAATGAAGCGTATGCCCCAGAATTGATTAATGCGAATGATGTTCAGGTGATTGGGAAAGTGGTTGGGAAGTTGTCTGCTAATGTGTAAAAAAGAAGTTTACATGTAAAGAGTTTGGCTCTTTACATGTAAGAATATATTAGAGTTGATCTTTAATCTCGATAGTGATCATTTTATCGTTTTGAGTGATGCTATCAAGAACTTTAAAGCTCTCTTTGTCATCTTTTGCAATTGCACCAAAGACGGTATGTACGCCATCTAAGTGAGGACAATCCACAAAACAGATGAAGAATTGACTTCCTCCTGTGTTTGGACCCGCGTGTGCCATTGAAAGGGAACCTCGTTTGTGTTTACTTTTTTGACCTTTACATTCACATGCAATGTTCCAGCCAGGACCGCCAGTTCCGCGACCACTTGGACAACCACCTTGTGCCATAAAGTTCTTGATAACACGGTGGAAGATCAAGCCATCATAGAATTTATCATTGGCAAGCGTTGCGAAGTTTGCTACTGCAATAGGTGTCTCTTCAGGATTTAGCTTAATAACAATATCGCCTTTTTCTGTTTTGATAATTGCGTATTGAAAAGCAGCCAATTGCTCTTTAGTGTAGTCGTATGTTTTTAGTTTGCTCATGGTATGAAGCCTTTTTAAGTGAATTAAGGTTGGATTATAACAAGCGATTCCTATAAGCTCTATTAACTCATTTTTTTAGTCACAATACTTGACCCTGTCACGAGATTTTTAGGGTAAAGTGGGTTTAATGGAGGAGGCGACGAAATGACGATACGCTGTAGCACATCAAGCTTTTGATGCTCTTTTGCAAATTCAACCAAAAGTTTATCCATAGGGAAAAATTTGAGGTATGTTAAGAAAGACTTCTCCCAATCTACGGTTTCATTCCTTTCATGTTGGGCATCTTGGAGCTGTGCAATATACATTTTTCGTATAATATTGGAAACATTTTGCTTACAAATAGCAATTTGCATATAAGGCTCAATGTTACTATAAACCTTGGCATATTCTTTGGCATTAATGAGTACCATTTGTTGTGTGTGGAAAGATTTTTTCATCTCTTCAAGTTCTTCAACAAGTGCGTAGTGACTTTGGAGTTGGAATTGATCTTGCGTTCGTACAGCTTCGAAGAGCATTTTATGTGTTACTTGGTGTTCGAGAATAAGTAACGCTTTTGAGACTTCTTTGAGTCGGTTGGCTTGGTTTTGGTACGGTTTAAATTGATGCAAAATATCAGACAAGATAAGCGCCTGCTTGTAATTTTTTTCTTCTAAATATTTCACAATTTCATGCTGTAAACGCTCTGCGACTTGCAATACTTTTTGGTAGAGTGGTGTTGATTCTAGAAAGATATTTTGTGCTACGAGCCTAAAATAGAAGTTAAAGTTTTTCTCTTTGACTGAATTTTCTGCCATTGTAAAAATACCTGAGCGTTTAAGCATGTTCTCGATGATAGGTTTTTTTTCTTCAACGTCTAAAAAATCTCGCAAACTCTCTTGCGCCACATCTTTATTTAAAAGGGGTTCACGTGCGAGCAAAATTTGCGCTTTTTGAAGGTTTTTATTCCAAAGCGACTCTAATTGTGAAAAGAGAGAACTTTGTCTCAGTTCTGGTTTGAGCTTAACAAGATCATAGGCAGGTACATATTTTATACTTCTAATATAACGATGAAGTGCCATAATATCAGGCTGAAGTTCTTCAATTTCTTTAAATTCCAGTTTACATTTTGGGTGGAATAAAAAAGGCTCTGCGATTTTTTGCGCCTGTGCAATATCGCCACGGGAAAGCAAATTCACAATAGTCTCTTTTTCTTCAAGCCAATATTCATAAATCTTTTTTGTCTCACGGTGTGACATCAAAAAAATGTTCTTTTGAAAGATTAAACATGCCTCTTTTATTTTTTTGAGTTTGATGTATGTGATGAATTGTTCTTCAAATTCACGGTGGTTGTAAAAAAGTAGTTCGCCCGTTTTAAACCCCATAATAAAATATTTTTGTGTTCGAGAAAGCGTTGTTACACCATCATAAGGGAGTTTGACGTGGTATAAAATATCAAGTGTTTTAACATAAACAGCAAATAAAATGGATTCTCGTGTCCCAATATAGATAAATTTTTTGCTATGAGAAAGTACCATAACTGACGGCCAGACATTGTGGTCAAGTACCTTTTCGAGAATGACTTTACCTCGCATGAGATCAATTTTGATGACCTTGCCACCTCGCGTAATAGCAAGGAGTGTCTCTTCATCCAAAAAGGTCATCATTTCAATCACATCATCTAATTTTTGCTCAAATGCAATGCTAAAACTGTTGATTTTATAGACAACGAGTTCATGTGAAAAAGAGGCATATGCTGCACGCTTATACTCCTCAGAAATTGCTACCGCACTGATGACATCACTCGTTATAGGCAGTTCTGATTGGATAATGCCATCTTCTGGACTAATAATGTAACTTCTTCCTCGTTCATTGCCTGTGATGAGAAATTGGTCATTTTCACTAAAAGCAGCTTTACTAACGATTTCATTTTTATTGAAATGAAAAGTACTTACAGGGTTACTATCGAAGCGTGTATCGATGACATTTTCGATGTTGTTTTTGGCAAAAGAGATATAGGCTAAATGATTACCAACACTGAAAGGGCGCTTGTAATAATCAAAAAGCGTGTGTGTATAAGTGTTGCAAAGTGGCATGTTTTGATTGATTCGGATTTGATTGAGATCAATCGTATGCAGGTATGCTTGGTTGTCTATGATTTGTAGGGTAGATTCATCTGCAACACTCGCATAGGAGATTGCTGAATGAAACGTTATCTCTCTTGAACTTGGCAACATAATTCAAAGTCCTCTTCTTTGACGATACAGACTAAAAATTTGTTAGGTTCATAGTCGCTTATTCTTACCAATACAGTTAGGATGTGACCTATAGACTTCACAGATCCTTTAAACGTAATGTCTCCATTGTATGGCCAGTTGTCTTTGATCTCTTCGATGTTCTGAAACAAGTCCATCTCTTCAAAATCGATTAACTCTTTGAGTTGTAGGGCTTGAGTTGTAAGTTTACTCAGTAAACTCTCTTCAATATGATTGCTGACAATCTCTTCAAAAAGTTTGTTGTAGTTTTTAAATGTCAGATCATTTCCTACGATTGCAGAAGGGAAGGGGATATATTTTAAAAGTTCATCTTCTTTGACACACATCGCCAAATTAAGATTTTCATTTGTCGTTACTTCTTGATGTTTATATAATTCTGTAAGATCTTGAATGATCGTTATGTATTCTAAAGTTTCACCCTGTGCGTCTAAAATAGGTACAATTGTCTCATAATGATACAGAGGCTCTAACGTATGGGTTTGGCTGAGTACAAGACCTTGCCATGTTTTTTTCGCTTGAAGCATTGCCCAAATTTCATCATAAAGT
Source organism: Sulfurospirillum sp. (assembly GCF_036802865.1). Classification (NCBI taxonomy): domain Bacteria; kingdom Pseudomonadati; phylum Campylobacterota; class Epsilonproteobacteria; order Campylobacterales; family Sulfurospirillaceae; genus Sulfurospirillum; species Sulfurospirillum sp. The sequence goes on from NZ_DAIRVK010000002.1 coordinate 97,783, forward strand.
GAGGCATTGTTAGAAGGATGCGCGATGACCTTGTCACTTTGACCTATAATTTCCTCTTTGGTGTAGCCTGTTTTGTGACAATAATTTTCATTGATATCCGTAATAATGCCATTTTTATTAGTGATGACAACCATGGTGGCTTTATCAAGAGCCTCTTTGTAGGCATTGAGTATGGAATTTTTTAGGTCGATTGATTGCGCTTGCATGTGCGTAAATTTTTTGAGTTTTTCATTAGCAATTTCTAAGTCATATTTGTATTGATTCATCGCTTTTTCATTGTAGATATGTTCTACAATCGTATAAAGGACGCTTAGAATTTGATCACTCTGAATGGGTTTAGTAATAAAATAATTGACACCGAGATTGATAATTTTAACTAGATATTCACTTTCATTGTGTGCGGAAGTAACAAGAATAGGTTGCTGTGGGTAAAGTTTTTTGATGTTTTCAATCATTTCAATGCCATCCATCTCAGGCATACGAATATCCGTAATGACAAGATGGTAATGGTTTTCTGCAAGTTTTAGAAGTCCTTCTTTTCCATTGCTTGCAAGCTCAACATCTGAAAAAATATCACTTAGAAATAAACTTATCTCTTCACGTAAAGATGGATCATCTTCGACGTATAAAACTTTAAGCTCTTTACTCCACGCAATAAGCTGGTCGATCGCATTTTGCATTACGACTCTCCCTATGAATTTTAAGAGTTTATTATATACTTTAGGCGTTGTATTTGTGTTGTATTTTTTGCTATACTTTGATAAATATGCGGTATTAAGGGCAAATCTACTCATTGAGGAAATCAAAGTGCGTGAATCGTTATCTTTACTCCTTGTGGAAGACGACATCTCTTTAAATGAAGAGCTTGGCATTTTTTTGTCTGATTTTTTTGATACGATAGATTCGTTTTATTCGGCTGAAGAAGCTTATGCAAAATACCTTACTGCTTCGTATGATTTAGTCATTACGGACATTCAACTTCCCCATCAAAATGGTCTTGCTTTAGTAGAAAAGATTAAGAAAAAAAATCCCTCCCAAATGGTTATAGTCATTTCTGCTTATAAAGAGGTAGATTATTTTATTAAAAGCATTGACCTTGGCATTTACAGTTTTCTTACCAAACCTTTTGATTCTCAATTGCTCATTAATACGATGATTAAAGCAACCAATCAACTTCAACATAGCAAGACAAAATTAGACTCGTCGATGGTACTTTTACATGAAGGTGTGAATTTTGATCTGAAAACGAGAAGTTTATATGTCAAAGGTGTGCTACAAGAATTAACGACAAAAGAGGAGCTTTTACTCTTTATTTTAGTCAAAAATGCAAATACTTTTGTGAGAAATGAACAGCTCGCTCAAGAAATATGGCAAAGTGATGAAGTGAACAATTCTACGCTAAGAGCTCTTGTAAAGCGGTTACGCGATAAACTTGACTATGATGAGTGCATCGTCAATCTAAAAAATAGAGGCTATAAGCTTACAGCGCAACTTTTATAGGAAGTATCTCTAGTGGGGCATTGAAAAAATAGCCTTGGGAAAAATCTACACCCAGTTTTTTGACCATTTCAAATTCTTCTTTAGTTTCAACAAATTCTGCAACGACTTTCATACCAATTTTTTTTGCCATCGAAGCAATGGACTCTACGATGTCTTGATTACGCAAATTGGTGTCAATTCCTTTTATAAACTGTCCATCGATTTTGAGAAAGTCCACCCCCATATTTTCCAAACGGTTAAAGTTCGAACGATCACTTCCAAAATCATCAAGGGCAAGAAGATACCCCATCTCTTTGAGGACTTTTAAATTGCGAAGGGGAACATGGTTGCTATCACTGATAATAATATCTTCCAAAATTTCAAAAGTAATCAATGCCGGATCAATGTTGTAGATCTTTTGTTTGGTTTGTAAAAAGTCAATAAATGTTTGGTTCAAAAGGTCTTCATTGGTGATATTAATTGAAAAGGCTATCTCTTTTCCTGCAAAGATTTTAAAGGATTTATTGATCATCATGCGTGTGAGATTGCTCATAAGCCCACTGCGTCTTGCTGCTTCTAAAAAATTTGCAGGTGAGATGATTTCCCCATCATCTTCAATACGCGCTAGACATTCGTATCTGACAACCTGACAGGTATGATTATCGACAATAGGCTGAAAATACGGTATGACACGATCTTCCTCTAAAGCTATACGAAATTTCTGAATCCATGTGGTTTCAATTTTAGTGCGTGCGTGAAACGTATCTTGCGTGTTGTAAATGTTATATTGGTTTGGAATACCACGCATACGAGCTTCTCTAAGCGCTATACGTGCATTTGGAAGCAGTAAAGACGTAAACCTATCCGTTGTGATACCGCATGATAAGGTAATATAAACAGGTTGTTCTTCGTATTCACCAATAGGGGTTTCCCTAAAAAAGGCTTGGATTTGAATAGCGACAAATTCAGGATTGATAATTTGTGGATCAAAAATAATGACAAATTCATCTGAGTTATAACGGTAAAGATGGACATCAGGAGAGAGGTTAAATTGTAAAAATTCACCCACTTTAAAAAGTGCTTCATCGGCAAAGTCCGCTCCGTACGTTTGATTGATATAGCTGAAATTATCAATATTGTAGAGCATAATTGTTAGAAAGCGATCTTGGGAAAAATTATCTAAAAAACTATAGAGCATGTTGGCATTTTGCAGTTTTGTCACTTTGTCTATGGTCAAAAAATTGTGTACGAGTTGAGAGTTTTCTGCAAGTTGTTTGGTTTGTTCGTCAATTTTTTGTTGCATATTTGCTTGCTGAAATGCTTTATCATGTTGATCTTTTACCAATAAAGAGACTTTATAGAGTGTTTCAATGAGTTGATCAAAGTCGATTGGTTTAAGCAAGTATCCACTTATATTGCTACGAATTATTTCTAAAAAATACTCTGTTTCGTTATGTGCTGACACAACAATGATGGGTTGTGTTGGATTGAGTAATTGAATATTACGAATAAGATCCATGCCATTCATTTGTGGCATATTAAGGTCAGTAATGACAATATCATAATGATTGGGGCGCTCTTTATAGTAGCTGAGTGCTTCAATTCCATCACTTGCTTCGTCAATTTCATGGAAAAGATCGCGCAGTAGGGCTACCGTATTTTCGCGCAATACAATATCATCTTCAGCGTATAAAATACGTAAAGGTGATGTAAGGCTGACAAGATCGGTAAGGCTAATTTGCACTATGTTCTCCGCTAATTTTAATAAATGTTGTACCCTAGGCTTTGATTATAACGAGGGTGTTTTCTTTATAGGGTGTTAAGCGATATGGTACCATTTTCTATCTTTTTTGAGTATAGAATCTCGAACATTTTTACTAACCTTCTTTGAGCTTAATGGTAAATTTAGCACCATTCTCTGCATTTGTAGCTAAAATCTCACCACCACAGTGTTCTTCGATAATGGTTTTTGACATATAAAGTCCAAGCCCTGAACCATTTTTTTCACTTTTAGTTGAGAAATAGGGTTCAAAAATATGCGGTAAAACATCTTTTGAAATACCTCCTGCATTATCTTCAATGCTAATTGTCTGCCATGTGTCTTCTTTGTCTATTGTAATTAAAATATGAGCATCGTGTATTTTACGTTCTTTAATGACATCTTCTGCATTTTTGAGAATATTGAGAATGACTTGCGTGACTTCATTGGCATACGTGAAAATTTCATAGGTAGCATGTGTTTCAACTTTGATGGTAATACCATTAATTTCTAAAGCTTTGCCAATGATTTCAAGGGTGCGGTTAACCAGTTGTGAAAGCGTGATACTCTCTTTTTGCTTGTTGGGCTTGAAGAAATTGCGAAAATCATCAATAGTATGGGTAAGAAACTGAACATAAGATTCAATTTTGCTCATGGCTTCACTGATAAATTGTTGGCTTTCTTCTCGTCCTTTTTGTGTTGTGTAGTCAAAACGGTTAAGCGTTATTTTGAGTTTAATGGATGCCGATACTGCTGAGATTGAGCCTAAAGGTTGACGCCATTGATGGGCGATCATACTGATCATCTCGCCCATTTGGGCAAGGCGAGACTGCTGTAAAATATGTTGATCTTTTTCCCTATTTTTATGTACTTCTTCTTCTATACGTCTTTCTAATGTTTGATTGATCTCTAAAAGTTCAAGATGGTTTTTACATGCTCGTACAGCGTTCTCAAGTTTAGATTGAAATGAGACAATGATGGCTTTGATGAGTTCAAGTTCACCCGTAGATGCTTGAAATACAAAAACGATCCAGTCCTCTCCAATCTTAACATGTAAAAGAGATTTACCACTGTTATCATCGTAGCTAATGGATTCATTTTTCATAAGAGCATGTGGAGGCAGAAAAAGCTCTTTATAGGCCTTCTTACCTTGAAAGCAGAGTTGCTTATGACTTTTTGAATATTTGTCATAGTCCCAATAAATGGAAGCTAAAGCTCCTGTTTTTCTTGAAAAAACTTTGAGAAAATGCGCCATCATCTCTTCAAGTTGAAGTGATGTTCCTATGGCACTGACACACTCAAAAGTGATTAAAAGTTGTTCGTTGAGTTGTTGCATGAAAGACTCCTACGACACATTAAAAAATATCTATAAGATTATCATAAAGATGCTGATATAGCATATCTTAAAGTGTACCAACAACACAGGTATTGTTGTAAAATTCAATGCCCTCTTGATTGTCATTGGCGATCTCTCCAAGACTTATGACTCCCCAAATAATGGTTTTTTTATCAAACACTTTGCTAATCGCATGTACCTCTTCTTTAAAATATGTGTCTAAGAGTGCATATCGTGAAAGGCAATCGACTAAAAATACGGATTGGATTGTTTCATCTTCTTTATCGGATCTAGAAATTTCGGCTGCTTCTGTAGCTGCTTGAAGCAGGTCTTCTTTTTCACCTTTTAGAATAGATAAAACAGAGTTTTCATCAAGTTTTCCAGCCAAAGATAAATTGGTACCATTGGTAGTCATTGGTTCTCTTACAAGAAAATCTTTATTATATCGCACGATACCGAGTGGATAGCGTTGAGAAATTTTAAAAAATGGGGTACTCTCAAAGCGCATATCGCTGTCTTTTTCAATCGCTTCTTTATAGACACTGAAAGCATCTTTATAATTGATTTTTTCTAAAAGGTTGCCTTTACATGTTGTTGCGATAAAAGGTCCAAAAAGAGAGTTCCAGCCATGTTTAACACCAATACCAATGGTACTTGATGAGGTAATAATGATAGCAGCATTCATATAAAAGCGGTATGTATCAAAAATAACAGGCTCTTGAATAAGGCATGTTTTACCAGCTCCACCACCGATTAGCTTTGCATTTTCGGGTAAGAGCGAGTAAATTGCTTCTAGAAAGTCGGCTATTTGTGTCGAAAATCCATCGACAATCGTCAAAACAGAGTTTGTCTCTGCTGTGGGGTGAAGTTGGTATGGGTTGTCCATATCGATAATTTGGAGTGCAGCTTTTGGATTGAGTTTTGCAACGATAATGCCACTAGCATAGGTTTTATCTTTGAAAACCACTCGTGGGAAAATAGCGCCACATAAACTCACATCTTCGTATTTTGGCATTTCTAAAAAAGGTGTCTCTTCTGCAATGAGCAGTAAATATGAGCCTTTTTTTAGCTTTACATGTAAATCCTCAATGCGTTTAACGAAAGAGATGTGATCAAACATGATGGACTCCAAAATTTTTCTAAGACACATTTTATACTAAAAGTGTGACAAACGCGTTGTAAAATCTCTATAACGCATTTTTTAGAATGACGAAATAAAACAATAATCTTGAGTTTAAACTTTGACCAGTGGTTCACAAAGGGCTTTAGATGCTTGGATGAGTACATCAGGCGCAAGACAAAGTTGAATCCCACGAAGTCCAGCACTCACATAAACTTTGACATGATCTTTGATAGAACTGTCTATAAATGTGGGGTAAGCTTTTTTCATTGCAAGGGGAGAACAACCCCCTCGAATGTAGCCTGTCAATCCTAACAACTCTTTGACTGCCACGAGTTCACAGCGTTTTACTTTTGCAACTCTGGCTAAGGCTTTGAGGTCAATTTCAGCAGCAGCGGGGATACATGCAACGACGATATGTTTTGCATCATCACGAGCTACCAGTGTTTTAAACACGCAAGATGCATCAACCCCAAGCGCTTCTGCTGCATGTGTAGCGCTGAGGTCTTCTTCATCAACTTCATACGATGTCATCTCGTAAGGAAGTTTGAGCGTGTCTAAAAAGCGTGCGGCATTGGTCTTTTTCAGGCTCATTTATCTACCTTTTTATATGTAGTCTTGACACCCAAAAGATTGGTTTCAATACTTTTATCACCTGTAATGTAGAAGGTGACACTTGTATTGGTTGAAGGATCCATAACAACAACTTTAGTATCATCAATGTTGTATTTAACCATCGTTGTGACATTAAGTGCTTGTACTTTTTCTTTTGTAAATTCTATATCGCCCACAGGTAAGAAGATATTTTTACCCTGAGGTCGCCATTTCCCAATGATTGGGTTGGGTGTTTCTCGTAACGCAAGTGTCATTATAACGGAACCAATGATGGCTACTGCAACACCCACAATAATTTTAGGGTGATGCTTTGGATTCCAGTCACGTTCTTTCATGCATTGGCGCATTTTTTCTAAGACAGATTCTCTTGAGGGATTATTTTTAGGGGAAACACGTGGCTCTTGACGTGGGTTTGTCTGCTCAAACATCTGTTCTTCCACTTCAAGTTGACGAAAAAACTCATCTTCATCTGCTTGGTTTAAAGGGTCTTTGAGTGTTTTTCTTTTGTTTTTGAGAAGTTTATCAGGATCCATATAATCAAGTGTTTCATCTTCTTTGACTTCAAAAAATTTCATAAATTTAGAAAACATTGCATACCTTATTCGTTAATCTCTTGTATCTGAAAGTATAACATGTGATTCTTTTAACGACGATGAGAGCGGATTTTAAACTTGATAGGGTGAATCAAATCACAAGATTTTGTAAAATGCTATAATAGATGAATACTTCAGTGTAGATAAACTTGAATAAGGCTTTTGATGCTTCAGGATGAAAAAAGAGCGAGAAAAATGAGAACAAATACAACAAATTCTTCTAAAAAAACAATAACGCCACGAACAAAACGCTCACGTGCGCAAAAAAGCTCTAAACGTCCTTCATTGCTTTTAAATTTACTGGGAAGTTGTGTGGTTATTGCCCTTGTCGCTTTTGGCATCAAGTATGCCATCGATCATACGATGAACTATAATCCTTTGTTAGGTAAATGGAGAGCTCAAACAGTTTTAGGCATTATGGAAATAGAGTTTGACCGTAGCAGTATGTCCTCATTCGGTACAAAAAATCCTGTCACATATGATGTTTCAGAGAATAAAGTCATAGTCATTGATGATACAATTAAAATAGGCAATACCTACAAAATTGTCGATGAAAATACTATTTCTACCGAATCAGGCGGGTTTAAAACGATCTATAAAAGAGTGAAATAGCGCTTAATCAATGGGTCGTATGACAACGCTAAAAGGCATATTGTTGTGTTTTTGACTTGTCGCACCGCTGATTGTAAATGTGTTTTGAACTTCATCAAATAGATACTCTTGATAGCGCTGTGAAAACCCTGTATGGTACTTATGTGAATCTAACTCACTGATCGTGATGGTATCAACATACTCTGGATTGTTCAGATAAAACGTAACGGTCGCTATTGTGGATTCTACAAGATCATGATTAATGTAATAATTGACTAAAAATTTCTCTTTGCCATTTCCTAGAGTATATGTAATTTCATTTTTATCTAAGAAACCTTTCATCATCTCATTGCCTTTTTCAACCATTCAATCCCTCTTCATTTTCATTTTGACGTGTTAATTCTATATCTCATCGTTTGTATTTTATCTTAAATATTCTGGTTAAGAAAATATAGTTAGAAGAAAAAAAATAAAATATACTTTTTGCTATATATAATGTAAGTAAAATAGCACTCAAATCGTGAAATCGGTTTAGTGCATTGGTGAAAAAATTGATAGTCTAGAAAGTATGATGAATGAAAATTTTTTGTGGGAAGGAAAATAAAATGAAGATACTGGTTGCGGGAGCCGGACTTGAACCAGCGACCTTCGGGTTATGAGCCCGACGAGCTACCAACTGCTCTATCCCGCGACGGAAAATGTTAAAAGGTGGATGGGGTGAAGGGATTCGAACCCCTGGATGCTGGTACCAAAAACCAGTGCCTTACCGCTTGGCGACACCCCAATGCCTTTAACGAGGTGAAATTATAGTCATTTTTAATTTGTTTGTCAAGGGTAATTTACTATAATCCATATAAATTATTTTTTGGAGCAAAAAATGCCTATACAACGCGTCAAACAAGCAATAGAAGATATTAAGCACGGCAAAATGGTTATGATGGTCGATGATGAAGACCGAGAAAATGAGGGAGACCTTGTTTACGCAGCAACATTCTCTTCACCAGAAAAAGTCAATTTTATGGCGTCTGAAGCCAAAGGTTTGATTTGTGTTTCTATCAATGAAGAGATCGCGAAACGTCTTGATCTTACACCTATGGTAAAAAACAATGACTCTCAACACGAAACAGCGTTTACGGTTTCAGTAGATGCGCGTGTCTGTTCTACGGGTATTTCAGCGTATGAGCGTGACATTACCATTAAAATTCTTGCGGACTCTTTGAGCCGTCCTTCTGAACTGGTAAAACCTGGTCATATTTTCCCTCTCATAGCACGTAAAGGTGGAACATTGGTTCGTACTGGGCATACAGAGGGTTCAGTTGATCTTTGCCGTTTAGCAGGCCTTAGCGAAGTTGCCGTGATCTGTGAAGTTATGAAAGAAGATGGGCATATGGCACGACGTGATGATCTGGACCTTTTTTGTAAAAAACATGGTATTAACATCATTTACATCTCTGATATCGTGGCATATCGTATGCAAGCAGAGTCATTGGTACGTGAAGTTGCTTCGGGTCTTGTGGAATTTTTTGGCTCACAAGCTCGTAAAATTGACATGGTTGACCACGAAGGCAATCATCATATCGCATATGCGTTTGGCGAAATCAGTAAAACAAGTGCCGTAAAATTCCACCACATTTTGCCAGACAATGAACTTTTAGCAAACGATAAAAAATTTCAAGGTGTTTTAAAAGCGATTGATTATCTTAAAGCGAATAATGGTCTTTTTGTCTTTATTGACAGTGAATATACCACCAACCCAGAACTACGTGAGTTTGGTATTGGCGCTCAAATTTTGAAGAAACTAGGTATTGAGAACATCAACTTACTTTCAACCACTAAGCGCAAAGACTATATTGGGTTGTCAGGGTTTGGGCTTAATATTAACCAAGAGATCGTTCTCTAAATCTTTACATGTAAAGGGTGTGCATGGATTTTTTCCTTCTTTCAGCGTTGGTACTTTTAGCGGTAACTGCCATCATGGTAACCATCTCTAAACATATGGGGCTTGGCTCTATTTTGGGATTATTGATTGCTGGAATTATTGTAGGTCCTCACACACCCGGACCTATTGTTACAAGCGAAGTTGAAACGTTACGCCATTTTACGGAATTTGGTGTTGTTTTACTGCTTTTTGTCATTGGGCTTGAGATGCAACCTGCAAAGCTCTGGTCGATGCGTAAAGAGGTTTTTGGCTTAGGTTCACTGCAAGTCATCGCTTCTGGTGTTGTGCTGGGTCTTTACATGAATTTTTTTGTGGAAAGCATAGGTGTTGCCATGCTTTTGGGCTTTACACTTGCTCTTTCTTCAACTGCTTTTGTCATGCAGATTTTGCAAGACAAAGGAAAACTCAACACGGAGCATGGTAAAAATGCTTTTGCGATTTTACTGCTTCAAGATTTAGCGGTTGTGCCACTTCTTGCTGTGCTTCCTTTACTCTCAAGCCAACAACAAACATCAGATACTTCGTGGTGGATAACGCTATTGAATGTTTTGGCTATGTTTGCATTACTTGTTGCTTTTGGTCGTTACATCATTCCTAAAGCGCTGGATAAAGTGGCAAAACAACGCAATAAAGATGCTTTTTTGCTCTTGACACTGCTTAGTGTTGTGCTCTCAGCCTATCTTATGAAACATGCGGGTCTTTCGATGGCGCTGGGTGCTTTTTTGATGGGTATGTTTCTTTCTACATCACGCTATAGCTTTCAAATTGAGTCCAGCCTTGAGCCTTTTAAAGGTATCTTGATGAGCCTTTTCTTCATTGCTGTGGGTATGTCGATTGATTTTAAAGCGATTATGAACGATCCGTGGGTTTTTAGTGAGCATGTTGTGGTCATTTTAGTGCTGAAATCGTTGGTTATTTTTGCCTTGATGCTTGCTTTTGGAGCGAGTAAAAGTGGGGCTATCAAACTGGCATTTTTGCTCAATCAAAGTGGTGAGTTTGGGTTTGTTCTCTTTGGTGCGGCAAAGGCACTGGGTATCATCAACGATCAGCTCTTTGTTGTGGGCATCGGTGTTATTTCTATCAGTATGCTGCTCACGCCTGTTTTGTATAATTTTGGCTGTTCCCTTGCGAACAGGCTTGCCAATGTTTCGCAATTTTCCTACTTCAATACCGATAATGCGAGTATGGAGCAAAAAGTCGTGGTTGCAGGTTATGGTAGTACGGGAAAAGTGATTGCGAAGATGCTTAAAAGCAGTGGCATTCCGTTTATGGTTTTTGACATTAACACGAACGAAGTGGAATTGGGGCGCAAAGAGGGGTTTCCTGTCTTTTTTGGAGATATTACAGACTTAAAACTGCTGAGTACCATCAAACTTGACCAAGCTTCGATGATAATTGTATCGATAGACCATAGTTTAAACGCGATTAAAGTGGTGAAGCATATCAAGGAAAACTACGCGCATATTAAGATTTTAGCGCGCGCTTTAGACATCAAAGCCATGGATAAAATGCTGTTGGCAGGTGCAAGTTGGGTCATTGCTGAGACACTGGAGAGCAGTATTCGTACAGGTGAAGAGGCATTAAGTCAAATGGCAGTTCCAACTGATGAAATTGCTGTCTTACTGGAAGCATTGCGCAAAAATGAGTATGAACTTATCCGTGAGATAACCAAAGAAAAATAGCAGTATTCCAAGCGCATTGAGCGGTAATTTATAAGCCTAATTTAGGGACTTTTTGAGAACAACACGCTTTGCGTATTTCAAAAAAACTTTTCGTGTGTGAGCCTAATTCTACAAGCTCATTTTGGGTTTCGAGTGCATTGTATTCTGCAAGGAAAAGTAGGTCTTCCATCAATTTTTGAAGCGTCTTAATCTCTTCAAGTTGTGTTTGCAATATACGTGTATACTCTTCTTTCGAACGCTCTTTGCGGAGTGCTATCTCGATCTCACCACGCATAATGGTCAGAGGCGTTCGCAGTTCATGTGACGCATTTGTATTGAACTCTTTTACCCCACGAAAGCCCTTTTCAAGGCGATCTAGCATTTCGTTAAACGCACTAGCCAGATGGTTTATCTCATCATTGTAGGGGCGTTGTTTGATGCGCAAAGAGAGGTCTTTGGGTGTTATGGCTCTGATTTCTTGAAGCATACTGTGTATGGGTTGGAAGTATTTATGCACCAAAAGATACCCTCCGAGGCTGGAAAGAATCAAGATAAATGGGTCTAAAACCCACATGCGTGTTAAAAAGTGTTCTATGGCTTCGTGCGTTTGCATTGTGCTTGAAAGAGTATCTTGCAGATTGTGTTCGACGTTGAGGAAAAGTGCATAGTTAAAACTTGCTAAGATGAGGGTTTGAATGGCAAGGTACCATAACAATAATTTCACTTTAATGCTCTGCATATGCATCCTTTAAGGTTATAACCACAACTTCACTTGGTACACAAAAACGAAAGTCAACGCCCCAACTGCCGTACCCTGTTGTGACGAAGATTTGGGTTTTGCCTTGGCGGTGTAAGCCTTGAAGGTAGGGCTGAAAAAGCTTTACAATGTAGCCAAAAGGGTAAATTTGACCACCGTGTGTGTGACCGCTCAGTTGCAAATCAATCGGAAAATCTTTTGTGAAACGAATGTCTTTTGGCTGATGTGCCAGCAAAATGGAAGGTACTTTGGTATCAAGCTTCAAGAAGAGCTCTTTTTCATGGCGATGGATGCCAAAGTATCTGCTAAACGCGTCACTGAGTCCTGCCAGTTGAAGTGACTCAGCGCCTCTTTTTAGGGTTATGATGCGGTTATCTAAGAGTATAAAGCCAAGTTTTGAGACCTCGGAAGCAAGTATTTTTCGTGCGTAAACGAGGTCATGGTTTCCACTGACAAAATAGACAGGATGTTTGATGTGGCTTAGAATTTCAAGCTGAACGTGTATTTTTGAAGTGAAGTCATCAAAAAGATCGCCCGTAAGAGCGACCATGTCGATGTTCATTTCATTGATCTTTTCAACCAAATTTTCAAGCGCCCTCAGAGGCGTTTTAGCGTTGATATGTAAATCGCTGAGATGTACAATGGTAAAATTTTCAAAAGATATTGGAAGCTTCTCTATGGCTACGTTTATCCTTTTTAAGTTTAGCCTACCATACGCTTTTTCAAACATTATGTCCTCTTTTAATTTTTCGCTAAAGCAAGGTCATAAGAGATGACTACTTCATCGCGTACACTTAAGAAAAGAAGGGTTGGAGGCTCAATGCCAAAGTCTGACATTTTGATGCTAAAACCACCTTTGAGTTTAAGAAGGTTGTCTTGTTCAATGATATCCGCTTTGGTGTCAATCTCTTTGGTCTGTTTATTGAGTGAAAGCACACCGACAAGATGGTAGCCATCTACCTCTTTTTTCACCTCTTTAATTTTAAAGTTTGTGCTTGGATGCTCTTTTGCGTGTAATGCTTCATACATGTGTTCATCGCGCTTTTCATTTTCACTTTTGAGCGATAAAAGCTCCAACGAAATGTCTCCTTTAAGGGATTCAGGAGTGGTGTCTATGCTTAGTTTTGTAAGTATATTACTGCTTTTAGGCGCAATATTGCTATCGCCTAAGATCTCTGTTTGCGCCTGAATGAAACCCTCTTTATAATGAAGATCACTGGCAAATGATGCACTGGAAAGAAGTGATGTGGCAAGTACTGCCAAAGCGATTTTACTGAACATTGTTAATCCTTTTTTGAGAAGTTTGATAGAAAAAATTGTAGATTTCACGGCACAACAGTGCACAAATCATCACAACACCTACATAGGTGTAACCTCCTAAGGCGCTCATCAGCCCGCCACCGCCTGCGATCCAGCCTGTAAAGACCATGATCATGCCAAGAAGCCTAAGATTGCCAAGGCGAGAGAGCCTTTTCATAATGACAAAGTTATAGTACGAAATGACAAACGGATAGACCATGCTAAGAAGCACCGCTTCACGCGCTGCGTAGAGCATATAACTCATAGCAAACAAGAGCACGATAATAAACGAATGATGCTCCTTAAGTGTGTCACGCAGAAAGTACGCAGCAGCCATTCCCACCACGTGAAAGACTAAGATGATGTGCCATGTTTCAGCTCTCCAAATGGAGATGTCGCTGCTACGTGAGAGTGTTTCAAACAAGTTGGCATCCAAAAATGCCCACACCGCCATCGATAAAACCGCATAGATGCTAAGACGCTCAGATTCAATCTCAACAATGTGCTTTGGCAAAAGATGAATAAAAAAGCTACATGCCAAAGCAATAAATGAAAGCGCAATGGCGAGATTGCCTCTTAAAATTGGCTCGTAGGTAAAGAGCGCTGTGGAGAGCGCATAGGTCAAACCAAGGGCTACAGCGATCTCCGTGTAACGCCCTCGTGTTAGCTTAATAAGCAGTGGTGCGCTCATCCCCAAACTTATACCCAAAATCCCCAATATAACAAGGTTCATAGAAGGGTAAAAGAGTGAACAAAAGGCTTGAAGCGCTATGAAAAAGCTGATCTTTTTTTGGTCGTTGTCCAGTATGCCAAAAGAGCGATACACCAGTAAACTGCCCAAAACACCACCCAAAGGGAGTGTGAAAAAGGCTTGAATGTCCGAGTGAAACACTTCGACGATGCCTGTTTGTGCGATGAGTAAGTAGTAGCAAAACTCACTCGCGACAAAGAGCGTAAAAAGGGCATTAAACATAAAGTCTCCTTTGTAATTTTGCTTGAAAGATGATGTACACACACGCAAAAACAAGGTCATAAACGGCGATAAGCATGGCTTCGATGCCTAGTTGATGGGCAAGATAAAGCGATAAAAACATAGCAGAGACGGCGATACGGTTAAACGCACTTATTTTAGCAAGAATCAGTGCATTTGAAGGTTGGGTTAAACCAAAGAGATGAATAATTCCCGTGGTCATCATAAATGCAAAGACAACGTACTCGTACTTTCCTTCAAAGCCAAAACCTAAAAGCGGGTAGAGTGTAGCAGCAAAAACAAACAAAAAAATACCACCCAGTGCGTCAGAGAGAAAGCCCGTAAGATGGTAAAGTCTTAAGGTGTTTGGTTTTTCGACACTAAGCCCAAATTCTGGGTAGAAAAAGAGGGTGGTCACTAAAACTATGAAGAGACCGCACACCATACGAATCGTCCATAAAAGGTTGATGTCCGCTTTCATAAAGCCCGCTTCCATAAGCCCTGCCATAGAAAGAGCAATGAGCATAAGCGTAAATCCAAGTGTGTAAAAGAGGCTAAAGGCGGTTTGATTCATTTTTTTCAAGTACGGCGATACCACTGCCATCGCCATAAAAAAGATGCCCACACCCATGGCAATGTGTGCGTGTGCTACCACGAGGTCATTGCGATGAAACAACCAACGAATCGAAGGAATAAACAAGATGTTACCCTCAATGTCAACAAATAAAAAGGAATAAACAGCAATGACAAGAAATGGACTGTTTTTAAACGTAATGTTCGCATCACTAAGCCATTTGATAAGCAGAGGCACAAAACAAAGGGTGAGGTACTGAAAAAACCACTCTTGGTTGTACGTAAGCTCACCGATGAAAATGCGATGCGCCACAGAAGCGATGTAACCTACAAGAGGGATAATCCACATGGCATGGTACTTCGCCACAAAATTCTCTTTGGCATGCAGTTTGATAAGGAGATAAAAAATAGGAATGAGGGTGTAACTCATACCCAGAGTATTGTCTCCATGTGGGCCTACGATGGTTTTCTCTACTTGCCCAATGATGGGGTTCATCAGCACTAAAAGTGCGATAGGCGAAGCGATGACAAGGTATAAAGAGACTTTGATCCACAGTGGTATAACCTTGTACTCTTTGATGTAGTCATACAACGCCAAGATGTAAAAAACACCTGAAAACGCAAGGATAAAGTTAAGCTCATACGCAAAGTCATAAAAGACGAGTCCTCTGTGAACGCCCATCAAAAGGCTAACGGTCATAAAGACTAAAAAGATGCACCAAAGGGTAAAGTAGATTTTTAGTTTTTCAAGTCCTTTTTCACTGTGGATGTTCTCTTTTTCCATCAACACAAACGGTAAAAAGGAGAGCATCAACGGTACAAAACCATACAGCATCAACGAGACATGCACACTTCTCGCATTCACGGCTGAGAGCGTGGAAGATGGCAGAAAGTGCCCTAAAAGGTTGAGTGAATACTCAAAGCCAAATGCCAAACCAAGCACTAAAAAAAGTGAGCTTATAGCAAAGGCTTTTTGTATAAAACTAGAGAATTTTTCCATCTTTTACCTCGATAATTTTGTCTGCATACTCGGATACATTGCGGTCGTGCGTTGCGATGATAATGGTCGTGCCACTTTTGGAGAGCGTTTTAAAAAGCTCATAGATATTTTGCGAATTGTGTGAGTCTAGGTTTCCTGTTGGCTCATCGGCAAAGATGATTTTCGGTGAGTTCACCAAAGCCCTAACAATGGCAGCGCGTTGACGTTGTCCACCTGAAATCTCGTCGGGGTATTTGTCTTTGATGGCTTCGATCCCACATTGTTTAAAAAGCGTGTCGATGTAGCTACTCTTTTTGTTAATCGCCGCAAGCTTGATGTTCTCTAAAATCGTTAAATACCCGATGAGGTAGTGAAACTGGAAGATAAACCCCACCTCTTTTTGACGAAACGCATCGATGTCTTTGATGAGTGTGTAGGCTTTTCCCTCAAAGAATAACTCGCCTTTACTAGGGCGTAGTAGGGATGAGAGAATGGAAAGCAGGGTGGACTTTCCACTACCGCTTTCTCCTACGATGGCGATAAAATCGCCTTTGTTGGCTTCAAAGTTGACGTTATCGAGCGCAACGTCGTTTTTGTAAAAATGGCTAATGCCACCTGCTTGAAGGATCATAGTGCTCCCCTTTGAATGAGGATGATCGGGTCGATCTTTGATGCGCTATACGCTGGTAATAGTGCGCCTAAAAGTGCCATAAATAGGGAGAAACAAAAGACCGTGATGATCGTCTCTATGCTAAGTTCACCATTCACATAGCCTTGAAACTTCTCGATATGTGCGATCATAAAAAGTAACGCTTTGGAGAAGAGAAGCGCTGAGATAAAGCCAACACACGTGATGACAAACGTCTCGCCCACGACCATGGTCATAATAAAATTAGACGACTTACCGATAGCTCTTAAAATGCCAAACTCACTTCTTCGCTCGTTAATCGTAATGCTGATGAGGCTGGCAATGCCAAGTAGTCCCATCAAAAATGCCACCGCACTGATGACGTTGGAAGAGGTCTCAATGATCTTGAATTGGTTGTAATTTTCCACAAACTCATGTGTGGTTTTGGCTTCGATGTCAGAACTCAGTGCACTGATGTGTTGCATCAATGCATTTGCGTCGGTGTTTCGCTCGATGCTTACCAGTAAGATGGACGCCTCTTTGTTGAAGATAGCACTGGCATCTTCACGGTTCAGCACAGCACCACCATCTTCAAAGCCCACACCATTTTCAAAGATGCCTGAAACGGTGAAGGTTTTGTTCGAAATTGAGACAAATTTAGGCGAATGAAGTCTTGCATTGATATTTTTTCCTAGAATGACTTCGCCTTTTTTAGGGTAAACACCATCAGTTAGGGCATAGGTTTTAAAGCGGTTTTCACTTACGCCGTAAATGGCAGCGATAGGAAGGTCATTGATAGGGCTAGCACCTAAAATGAGCGCATAGACCTCTTTAACACCTGTGATTTTTTGAATGGGAAAAGTGAGCGAAGCGTTGACGTCACTGAAAAAGGTATCGGCGATTTTGGCTTGCGTGACAATAATGTCACCCTCTGTTTTAAGCATAGTGGAGTACATACCGATGATGCCACGAGAAATGGAGGTAATCATAAAAATAGCCATAATCGCAACGGTAATGCTCGTATAAATCAAAAAGGTTTTAAAGCGGTTTCGATTTAGCGCTTTAAAGAAAAGTGAAATCAATAGAATTCCTTTTACGTTATATTTTAATGACAATTTTAGATGATAAAGATGAACACAGTATGAATTTTTCGCAGATATAAAACATTTGAAAGCTATGTCGAAGTACAATGTAGACAATGTTGCAAGAAGGATCGTTATGAAAATCATAGTTTTAGATACCGAAACCACGGGCATGCTTGAAAAAGACCGCATTTGCCAGCTGAGCTATTTAGTGCTCAACGAAGAGTTTGAGATCGAAGAGATTCATAACGATCTTTGCACCCCACCACTTCCTATCTCATTCGAGGCGATGGCGATTCACCACATTACCCCTGAAATGGTTGAAGGCGAGCCAACGTGCGTGCAAACCAAAGCGTTTAAACGGTTGTGCGAGCTCAATGTTCCAACCAACATTCTCGTTATCCAAAATGCCGCGTTTGACCTTGGAATGCTTGCTAAAGAGGATTTCACCTCACAGATGAATCTCATCGACACATTCCGTATTTTGCGTGCCTACTACCCACTTGATGGCTCTTTTGGCTTACAGTTTAAACGCTACCAATGGGGACTTTACAAAGAAGAAGAGGGTTTAAGCAAAAAGCTTGGTATCACCATCAAAGCACACGATGCCCTAGGCGACGTCATCGTTCTTAAACACCTCTTTGAAAGGCTGTGCGAAGAACACTCCATGCCAAAGATGATCCTCCTTTGTTCCGAGCCTATCGTTTTAAGTCACATTCCTTATGGTAAAAACAAAGGCAAAAAATTTGTCGATGTCGCCCGCACCGATCGCCAAGACCTCCACTACATGCAAAACGCCAACGGACTCGATGAAGACATGAAAGCCTCCATACTCCACGCCCTTGAAAGCACCAAAGAGAACGTCACCCTTACCATCAGCTTTGGCAAATACGCAGGTAAAACACCAGAGGAAGTTTTAGAAATAGACCGTAATTATCTTTTATGGATGGTCAATAAAATGGATAACCTGAGTGCTGAGTTGAAAGAGGCGATAGAGAAGGTTTTGGGCTAAAATCCGTAATGTTTTTATTTTCACTATTTTAAGATAAAATTGTACTAAATCAATAAAGGTCTAATGATGAGTAACGATATAAGATGGCAACAACGGTTTTCAAATTATAAAAAAGCTCTGTCTCAATTAAAAAATGCCGTTAATTTATCAGGAGAAAGAGAACTTTCATTATTAGAAAAGCAAGGGCTTATTCAAGCATTTGAGTACACTCATGAATTAGCATGGAAAACGATGAAAGATTTTTTAGATTATAAAGGCTCAACTGAGCAGATATATGGTTCAAAAGACGCAACACGCCAAGCCTTTCTTATGGGTTTAATGACGCATGGGGAAGATTGGATGAAGATGATACAAAGCAGAAATCTAACATCTCACACGTACGATGAAAAAACAGTTGAAGAAATAGTGGATGAAGTGTTGGGGAATTATATTTTTAGATTTGAAGAGTTAGAGCAAAAATTGTCAACTCTTTTAGAAGAAGAGAGCCACTAAAAATGCCCTTTGGTTTGAGCCATGATGTCATTGAAAAAATCAAGCACATTTTCGCGCAGTTTCCAAACATAGAGCAAGTGCTTGTATTCGGGTCTCGTGCTAAGGGAAATTATAAAGAAGGCTCCGATATTGATCTAGCACTGAAAGGCACTGCTCTAAACCTCAAAACGCTGCAAAATCTTGAACTCAAACTAGACGAACTTTATTTACCTTATAAAATTGACATGGTGATTTATGAGAATATTGCTAATGAGGCGCTTAAAAATCACATTGATAGAGTTGGTATTGTTCTTTATCATGTGTAAATTAATTGGCTAAAAAAGGATTTTAATGGGTAATTCAGACGATAATATGAAGTTATTATTTAACACACTGTGGTTGACGAGTAAATTATGGCAAAGATTATTTATTTATGTAGCTATTTTAGGCATTAGCTATGTGGTGATGTCTTTTTTTGTTTTAATGGGAAATTGGATGATACCAATTGATAAGTTTTGTGGAACGACAAGATTAAATACAAATTTTTTAAAAGAATTTTTATTATATTTAATAGCTTTTGGTCCAGGGGTGTTAGTATCTCTTATATTTGAATTAGAAATTCGTCAAAGACAAAGAAGATTAGGTAAACATACAATTCGAGAAATAAAAGAAAATACATATAAAATCATTAAAAATGAATAGAAAAAACAAAGGGTCAGGGTTAAACTTTTAACTTTGCCCTAACTCCTCTTTTACATGCAACAACAACCTGTTAAAATCTTCAAAATACGCAATTGAGCGTTTACGCAGTTCTGGTTCATCGGTTTGCGCATAGGTGTCACGTATGGTTATCACATCGATGCCCGCATTTTGAGCTGCTTCAACGCCTACCAAAGAGTCTTCAACGACCAAGCATTCATGAGGCTGAACGCCAAGCTCTTGCATGATGAACTGATGCACTTCGGGATGCGGTTTTATCTTGCTTACGAGTTCTCGCCCTAAAATCAGTGAAAATGTTTTTTCAAAGTCCACTTTTTGCCTCATGGCATCATTTTCGTTACTATAGATGTTTAGGATGTTTTGGCTGGTCGTACTTGCGATGACAAGCTGATAACCTTGCTCTTTTAAGTAATACAACAACGTATGCGCATCTGGTTTAAAGTCGATGACATTTTTGAGATAGTGCTGAGCAATAGCATAACGCATGGAGCGGATCACATCTTTGGAAAAAGGTGCATGATAGGTTTGTGCTAAAAAGTCACAGTACTCTATGTACGCATCTTGGGCGTGGCTGAAAGAGCGCAAAAGCTCATCGCGCCGTTGTTGAATGTGTAGCTCTGGCAATGTTTCTCCGCCAAGTTGTGCTATCAGCTCTCTGTCGACAATGTTCCAAATGCCCACCGAATCGATAAGCGTGCCATCCATGTCGAAGATAATGACTTTTTTTTGATAAAACATAGAACTCCTTGATGGTATCTATAAAATAAAAGGAATAATTCTTTTTGTGTGTTGCATGTACTCTTTGTACTCGCTAGAGTGTTCCATCCACAATATCTCTTCTTTTTTCGCTTTTAAAAATAGCGTTACGACTAAAAGCACGTAGATAAAATAACTAAATAAAGTAGGCTTAGACACCACAATGCCAAGTATCATTACAAGCACTGAAAAATACATAGGATGCCTGATGTAGCGGTATGCTCCTGTGGTAATGAGTGTGGCATTTTCTTTGATTTCGGGCGTGATGTTGAAGTTGCCAAGTTTGTTATGGATTATCGTATAAAGCCCGAAAATACAGCCTAGTAAAAAGATCAGTAAAGAAACTAAATTGGGTGTGTGCATGTCGTGATGTACTACGAGAAGTGCGATGAAGATGAATTGTAACGAGACTAAGAGGTAAGAAGTGCGTTTGCTTTTCATGTTGCCTCTTTAAGCTCCAACTTTAGAAGTTGAAGCTTTACATGTAAAAAGTTTTATTTTTTTTCTTCTTCTGTTTTGGCAGGTGCAACAGGTTTTTTAGCAGGTTTCGCGATAATTTCGATGTAACATTCGCTCCATTTTTCACTGTGTGCTTTGTCAACTTCAGTGCCAAGGTCAGCTTGGTGCACAACACTTGCGTTTTCACTTGTTTGTCCGAATTTGCAGTCAAAGTCCCAGAAATGAAAACCTTCGGGTGTTTTTTTAGCACGTTCACGTTTGATGTATTTGCGGATTTCGTGTTTGATGGACTCTACAAGTCGGTCACTGTTTTTATTTTCTTCTTGAATGAGAAATATTTTTTTCAAGGATTGCCTTTTAGGGTGTTAATTTTTGAGTTTCTTATTGTACTTTATTTCACCTTTGAATGTCTCGTTATTTGAACTCTGCTTTGTATGCGTTTTCTAAAACAGTCATAAATGAGGCTGGGTCCATATAGCCCGTATAGCCTTCGATGATACTATGGCGTGTTGGCGATAGAATGGCATTTGCAGGGGTGTATTTGGTGCGTAAATCAGCAGGCAAGGCTGGATCGTAAAGATCGATGGAGACAAAAACAAACTTTTGGTCTATCTGTTTTCGATAGGTCGCATTATTGAAAATCTCTTTTTGCATTTGCTTACAGTATGGGCATGTCTCCGTGACAACATTGACAAGAATAAGCTTTTTTTCTTTGATTGCTCGTGCACTCTCTTCTTCTAAAAAACTCGCATGAAGCATTGTAAAGCTGATAAATACCATAAATAGGGCTTTAAAAAGTGTGTGCATACTAATCCTTTGTTTCAAAAATTTAATTTTAATCAAACTCTAACACAAGCTTAATAAAAGGATATTGAACATTGTCGTTATCTATTTTTAAAGCGCTGATATGTTAAATTGCACATCATATTTCAATGCTAAGGAAGCGTCAATCATGGCAAATCTTCGTGAAATTTATCAACTGGGTTCTGAGGTCATTCGAAGTATAGCTGAGCCCGTAAAAGAGATTCACACTCCTGAAATTCAGGCATTAATAGACGATATGATTTTAACGTGTCAAAATTCCAAAGGCGTGGGAATTGCTGCACCACAAGTGAACTGCTCTAAAGCAATTGTTATCATAGCATCCTATCCCAATGAACGCTATCCAAATGCTCCTAAAATGGAGCCAACTGCGCTGATTAATCCTAAAATCATCTCTCATTCTAAAGAGATGTTCAAGGATTGGGAGGGGTGTTTGAGTCTTCCAGGCATTAGAGCACAAGTCCCTCGTTATAACGAAATTAAAGTTTCCTATACCGATCGAGAAGGTAAATCACACACGGTTGTTTACCATGACTTTGTGGCACGCATCTTCCAACACGAATATGACCATTTAATCGGAAAAGTCTTTATAGACCGAGTTGAATCAACACACGATATTGTCATGGAGCAAGAGTACAGACGTATCATTGGAATGTAATAGCCTTAGGTTAAAAAGAGTATCTCATGGATAACATAGCATTTCTAGGTGCTCCATAAACCATAAGATTTGTTCCAATGCCTTCATAATAGGTCTTGTCAAAAAGATTGTTGATGTTTAACTGTAACTCAGTATGCTTGTCAATTTGATATTTTGCCATTAAGCTCGTAAGTGTGAATGCCTCTTGTTCGATGTAAGAGCTTCCCGTACCTGTATAAAACTTGCTATAGTAATTGAGCCCACCACCAAGGCTGAGCTTATTATCTATTTTATATTTGGTAAAAGCTGCCATTGTTGTTCGTGATGCTTTGGTATTGAAGGTATCGCCTTTTGCGTCTTCTGCTGAAAAATTTGCTAAACCAAAAGAGAGGCTCCATCTATCGGTTAAATCACCCGATGCGCCAACCTCAAAACCTTTACTGGTAACACCTTTTGCCGCTTCATATGCCCACTCTCCGCTGAGTAGTTTGACACCATTCGTTGGGGCATTGTCTTGTATAATTTTAAACAGCGCAAATGAAGTATTGAGTTTTCCTCCAAAATACTCTCCTTTGATGCCCGTTTCATAATTTTTACCTACAATAGGGTCTAAATAATCACCATTGATATCTTTAACACTTTGAGGTTTAAATATATCGGTATAACTTACGTACACAGAGTGGTAGTCATCTACGTTATAGACCAAGCCCGCATATGGGGTTACAATATTATTAAAAGATCTTTCTGGAATGCTCAGGTTTTCATTATCGTATTCCCATTTAGAGACTCTCACGCCTGAGATTAGCTTAAGACTTTTACTGAGCGAAAATCTTCCTGCAAGGTAGGTTCCTTGTTGCGTTGTTTTATCACTTGGTTCATCTTTATACATTGTTGAAGTCAATGCATCTTTGACTTGATAATTGTTTATATTGCTAATAGTGCCTGTTAATGGCCATAACTCTTTATCGCGCCAGTCTTTTGTTCTTTTGTTATAGGAAAATCCAGATATCACTTCTTGTGACAAGCCATAAAAAGAAAAAGGAACACTAAGATAAGAGTCAAAGTTTGTTTCATCGTATTCTCTTTGCGTGGCATATTGATTATAGGTTATGCCACCTCCTGTTGCTTTATTGATTTTGCCTGAATATTGAACCGTGTTGGACTCTTCATTGGAGCGGTTAAAAGATGAGGCAAGGTGCAACGCTATATCATCGTAGAGGTATTGTTTAATCGTTGCAAAAACCTCTTTTGTCTCTAAATTTGCATATGCCCATTCTGGGGCAAGTGCAGTTGAGCGAGAAAAATTGGTACGGGTATTGTCCGAATAAAATGCAGGCAACCCAAAGTTCCATGCACCATCTCTTTCCAAATCTTGATACGTTACGCCAAAAGAGACGCTTGTCATATCGCCCATATCCGCATCAACAACGCCATAAAATAATTTATTTTTTTTATCGTAATTGTTGTAAAAAGCTTTAGAATCTTCATTTTTAACGATAAAACGGCTTCTTACAGTTTTGTCTTCGTTGAT
Organism: Sulfurospirillum sp.; assembly: GCF_036802865.1. Lineage (NCBI taxonomy): Bacteria > Pseudomonadati > Campylobacterota > Epsilonproteobacteria > Campylobacterales > Sulfurospirillaceae > Sulfurospirillum > Sulfurospirillum sp. Next base: position 121,572 of record NZ_DAIRVK010000002.1, read on the forward strand.
GGGTGTTGAAATATCAAGTGACTGAGCGTAAGAGTCCCATGAACCTGCATTGAGCGACACATTACCTTCAACTTCTTTACTGTTGGCATGTTTACGAATAAAATTCATAGCAAAAGAGGGGTCGCCTTCACCCGTAGTCAGTCCATTTGCTCCCTTTACAATTTCAATTCTATCGTAGATAATGGTGTCAAAATTGTTTTGATTGACTGTTGAATACGTGGGCATTCCATCAATCTTAAAATAGTTCAAATTAAACCCTCTTACAAAAGAGACATAGTTGTCACCTCTGTTGTTAATGGTTAATCCTGGAATGTTTGCCAAAACATCGTGAAAGGAATTGATTTGTTTGTCTTCCATCTCTTGTGCTGTCATAACGCTAATACTTTGAGGGGTCTCTTTGATGGATAAATCCAATTTAGTCGCGGTATTCATTGACTGTGTGGTATATGTATCTACTTCTTCGGTTGTGGAATAAGCCTTATTGGTAGTTGTAACTTCAATGGCATCTAAAGACACTGTCTCATTGCCAAGCGTATGGGTATTAAGGGCGATGATAGTGACAAAAGATAATAAAACAGCATCTTTTTTGTTTTTATACATAGGTATTCCTTAAATAAAATAATTGATAAATTAAATATAAATTAAATTTATAATTTAAAAGTTTGATTTTTACGAAGCAGTATTAAAATAGTGTTAAATACTCTCATGTATTGCAGATGAATAGAATGCAAAGTGGTGTTAAAGAGATGGTTTAGTACAATAATCTTTTTCATAATCTATTAAAAAATGAATGCCTCAAAGAAGGAAATAAACGATGAAAACACGCATTTATTACGATGATACAGACGCGGGTGGTGTAGTTTACCATGCCAACTACCTCAAATTTTGTGAGCGCGCAAGAAGTGATCTTTTTTATGAAAATGGCAAGAGTCCTGCAGTTGATGGTGGGCATTTTGTTGTACGTCATTTAGAAGCTGATTACATTAAGTCTGCCAAATTGGGTGATCTTATTGAGGTTAAAAGTGAGATGGTTGAACTTAAAAATGCTTCGCTTATTTTAAAACAAGAAGTGTGGAGAGATGATGTTAAACTTTTTGCGATGACTTCCACTCTTGCGTATGTTAAAGAGGGAAAGCCATGCAAAATTGATGAAGAGACAAAAGCCTTTTTTAGGGGCTTTTTCATTTAAAAAGCTCTTCTAAGCAAAGCTCAGAAGGCTACGTATTTAATTTCCGCGAATAAACTCACTGCGACCAGGTTGATATAATGAGGTATTATAAACAACTTGGTTATTGGTGACGTTCTCTTTAAAGGTTCTTGCAATTTTGCCATCAAAGAACTGCTGACACAAATAATCCGCTCCGATAGACGTCGAATAATTGACCCAGTCATAGACAATGTCATGCCCAAACATCGTGTTAATTTCTTCCAGTGCGGGTGGCGCTTTTTGGATGGAGTTTGCGATGTACATATGATCTCGGTCTTCATACTGTGTTAACGTTAAAAGTAATGGATTGTAATTCACTTGCGTTGAAAGTAGGGTGTATGGGTGGATGTCATTTGCACGCAGTTGTGATGCAATTAAGCTTGAAGTCACAAGCTGAGTGTTGAGGTAAAGCGAAGCATTACTCAGTGAGCTGTTACCTTTAAACATCTGTTTAAAGTTTGTTTTTGGACTCTCTACTCGTTTCTCATAAAAGACACGGCTGTTATTTTTTTTCACAAAACCATTGAGTTGATAACTTAAGCTACTGCCATCTTCAAAGGTTCCAACACGCTCATTGGCTTTGGTCGCCAAAAGGGCAATTTGTTGGTCATAATCAATACCACCAAAGATGATGTTTGAACCCGTACTGCGTACACTGGAGCGATGCAATGTCGGAATGAACACAAGCGTATCTGAGACACGACTAGCAATAATATTGGCACCATCCGCTGTTACAGGGGCTATAATGTAGTGATAACCACCTGCTTGAATATCGGCAAGTGCTTTTGCAATGGACTCTTCTCTTTCATCGCCTGAGTTAAAGACGTTAAGGTCAAAGTAGTAGTTTTTATACAAAAGATACGAAATGACCGAGTTAACGGAAGTGATAGCGTATTTTTTAATCGTTTTTTGAGGCACTAAAACAGCAATTTTGATCATCGTACTGTCATCATTCAAAGGCTTTGGCATCGGTGCTGCAACAACAGGTACCAATGAAGGTTCTTGTGTTGCAGATGCATCTATCGTTGATGATGGCTCAGCAGGGGACTCAACACTTGTTTTAGGTGTGGGAGTTGCCATGGCTAAGGTGGTTGAACTAATGGTGCTATCAATGATGACAGGCTCAGAAGAAGGCAGTGTCTCTGCTTTTTTTGCAGCCGTTATTGAACCATTGGTGATTGTCTGTTTTTCAGAACCTGGATAGGACGCAGTACTTTTTTGATTGACTGCGGTACCTTTTTTAGCGGTAGATGAAATGTTGTAGGTACTTGGTTTATAAGGCTCTGGGGTTGGGCTTGTTGTTGTACAGCCTGCAAAGATGAATAAACTCAGGGCTAGGGGCAACCAAAATTTCATAACATGCTCCTTACTTTTAGCATATCTGCAAAAACCTCTTTTTTAGCACTGGGGTTTCGCAGTAAAAAACTTGGGTGGAATGTCGGGATCAACTTGGCTTCGCCAAAATTGAGCACGCTTCCTCGTATTTTATCGATAGGTGTATCATACTCTCCGGTGAGATGATGAAAACTGGTTGATCCAAGGGCAACGATGATTTGCGGTCGAATCGTTTGGATCTGTTGCATCACATACGGTTTGCAACACGCAACTTCTTCAGGTGTGGGAACGCGATTATCAGGTGTTTTACACTTTAAGATGGTGGTAACATAGACCTCTTCTTTAGGGATGAGGAGGACTTTTTCGATCATGTTCGCAAGCAATTCACCGCTTTTACCTGTGAAAAGCATACCGGTTTCATCTTCACTGACACCAGGATTGTCGCCAATGAACATGACTTTGGCTTTCAGATTACCTGCACCAAAAATGACGTTTTTACGACTTTTTGCAAGGGCACAAAGATGGCACTGTGCAACACTGCTTTTAAGCTCTTCTAAATTGTGCGACAATACAGGTTGTTTGCTTTGGGAAAGTGGTCGATACTCTTGAAAGTATTCAAATCCCATAGCTCTGTACTGGTACAAAAGTTTTAAAAGTCGTATTTTTTCAATGTGAGTCATTCTTATATGGTAGCCAAGCAGGAGTTAAACTATCCTTATTCGACGTCACAGTACTCTAAAGAGGGGAGGTTTGGCTTCTCTAAATTGTGGTTATTGGCGATAAAAAGATTTTTAAGGTTTGTCAGCTTTTGAATTGAGTTTGGAAGCGATTGCAAGAGATTTGCTTCAACGTCCAATTCATAAAGATGTGAGAGATTTCCAATGCATTCGGGAAGTGATGTGATGCGGTTTTCACTAAGATCTAAAGAAGTAAGTTTGCTAAGCTGGCACAGAGCGTTTGGTACACTCTCAAGCAAGTTGTTTTCCAAAGAGAGAATTTGCAAGTCTTCTAGCTTTGAAAGCTCAAAGTCAATAGACGTGAGATGGTTAGAGGCTAGATTGAGTTTGACGAGCATATCGTGTGCTTCTAAGGAAGGGAGATTTTGCAAAAGATTTCCCTCTAGGATGAGCGTTTCTAGCTCTTTAATTTCCCCAAGTGATTCTGGCAAAGTTGTTAGTTTATTAAACGAAAGGTCTAAATAATAGAGCGATTGCATGGAGTTGAACACTTCAGGCAAACTATCAAGATAGTTCGTATCTAAGCTTAAATGCAGCAGTTTTTTGAGATTTTTAAAGGCAATATCTAAGTGGCTGAGGCGATTGACAGCAAGGGTGAGACGTGTCAGTTGTGTCAAGTTGTAAAAGCTCTGTGGTAAGGTGCTGAGTTGATTTCCGTTGAGATTTAAAATAACAAGGGAACCAAGCTCTCCGAAATTCTCTGGAAGGCTCTGTAAAAGGTTGTTCTCACACTGCAAATTACGAAGATTTTTAAGCGTTGAAATGCTTTTTGGAAGCTCACTTAAACGGTTACCTGAAATTTTTAAAACTGTAAGATTTTGAAGTGCTCCGATACTTTCAGGTAAGCTTTTGAGCTTTTTACGGCTAAGATCAAGGGCTGTGAGGTTTTCAAGTTTGGAGAGTTCACGAGGCAACGTATGCTCTAATCCTTGGGATTTAACCCAGTGTGCAAAATCTCGAATGCTCTCACTCATCGCTCGCTCCTTCATCAAACCGGCTATTTTTCTGATCGATCAAAAAGGCAATCTCTTCGTAGTCAATTTCTCCAAATTCTACCATGTTGAACAGCGCCATTAACGGTCTTCTGCAACAGGTTTGGTTGCATTCGGTTACCAGTTTTTTGGCTTTTTTATAGGGTAGGGTAGTGGATTTAAAAATATCAATCGCATCTTGAATGCTCTTTTGTCCGCATTCACAGATGATTTTTAAGGCATATTCTTGCATGGTTTTATCCCGCTTTTGAAGCGATATAGAGCGCTTTTAGCTCCTTCTTGTTGAGAACTTTTTTACGGTTTGTCACTATTTCTCGTACCTGAGGAAGCATCTTATTGATAACCTCATTTTCAGGCTCGTACCCCATGGAACGCAAATGAAAGAGAAGCGTTGAACTACCCGAATGCTTGCCAATAGGATAACTGCGTGTCATACCCACACTTTGGGGCGTAAAGGCTTCGTAGGCTTTTTCATGCTTAATCATGCCATTGACATGAATACCCGATTCATGTGAGAAGATGTTTTTACCCACAATCGGCATCGTTGAGGAGATAGTTTGGTTTGAGGCTTTTTCCACAAGTTCCACCACATGTTTGAGTGCGTCAGCATTAATGATGCGCTCTTCTCCAAAAAGGTGCGCAAGGCTCATCAAGACTTGTTCAAAGCTTGCATTTCCTGCGCGTTCACCAAGACCTATGACTGTGGTGTTAACACTTGTTGCTCCTGCTTCCAGTCCACTGATAGCATTTGCTGTTGCCATGCCAAAGTCATTGTGTGTGTGCATTTCAATGTCTAAAAGGTTGAGGCTTGTGAGGGTGGAGATGTGCTCATAGATTTGGTGAGGTCGCATAATGCCCACAGTATCGCAGTAGCGAAATCGATTGGCTCCCATACTTTGTCCTAACTCCATCACTTCTTTGAGAAAGCCGAGGTTTGCACGTGAACTATCTTCACCACCGATACAAGCGAAAATTCCCTCTTGTTTACTGATGCGTAAAACGTCTTCCAGTTGTTTTAGAAGGCGTGTTTTATCGCCTCTAAATTTGGCTTCGATGAGAATGTCCGAAACGGGGATGGAGAGATCAACCGCTTTTAAACCACACGAGAGTGAAGCTTCTAAATCACTCATAGTGGCACGATTCCAACTCATGATACGAAGCGGAAGATCAAGGGCTAATATCTCTTTGATGTCGGCTTGCTCTTTAGCACCCATCGCAGGAATGCCCACTTCAAGCTCGTCGGCTCCTGCTAGGTACAGTGCAGAAGCGATGGCGATCTTCTCTTCGGTGTTAAACGCAACGTAGGGCGCTTGTTCACCATCTCTGAGTGTGGTATCGTTGATAATCATTGTGTATTCCTTTGCTTCTTATGAAGCGGCAAAAAAGTGTTTACGTACACCTTTCAATACTGAAATTTCAATAGGCTCATCCGCAAAACTATCATCACACGTGAGGTGAATACTCTCTAGCTCTTTTTGTGGGCATTCACCAATTTTTTGTGTCAATAAAAGATGGCAATCCGAAAGTGCATTTTTAATCTCTTCGATTGGGTAGCTTCCATCGCATCCCTCTTTACCCATGCAGTAAGACTTCTCCACTTTGCGGTGCATGATAAATTTGATCGCACGATCTCCTGCTTCATAGATCAGAAACTCTTTGGCACTACCGAAGTGATCGTTGATGAGACCATTACCACGTGTGGTAACGGCTACCAGCATCGTATTTCCTGTGGAGCTGAGTTCTTCTTTGTTGGCTGCTTCTTGGCTGATTTGTCCATTGGCTGCACGTAAGGCTCTTCTCCATGTCTCGATATTTTCATGTGTTTTCATACGCTGATTTAGGTCATAGTGATGGGAGAGTTCTTCAAAGCTTTTATCTGCAAAACTCTCTTTGAAAAACTCATCGCTTCTATCTTCACCTAAAAGTCCTACTGCATCGGCACGACATTGGCGGCAGTGGCGCATCATTTTGACATTGACATCACACGCTTCTTGGGCACGCATGAGTTGTTTGTGGCTCGCACTCGGAATGCCATCTAAGCCAAACTTTGTACCAAACTCTGGTTTGGACATAAGTGGCATGACGTTAAAGATAAAGACACCAAGCTCTTTGACTTTGCGCGAAACAAATGGTAGGTGTTCTTCATTTACACCTGGGATAAGTACCGAGTTCACTTTAACTAAGATGCCTCGTTCAACGAGCATTTTAATGCCTAACAGTTGCTTTTCAAGGAGAAGTTTAGCTCCTTCAATACCACGATGTTTTTTGTGGTCGTAAAAAACCCATGGGTAGATTTTTGAGCCAATTTCACCTGTCTCATCGACCGTATTTAGCGTGACTGTAACATGTTCAATGTTGTACTTTGCAATCTCATCAATATGCTTATGAATCATCAAACCATTGGTTGAAAGACAGAGTTTGATGTCTGGCGCATACTTTTTAAGAAGAGAAAACGTTTTAAAGGTCTGCTTTGGATTGGCAAGTCCATCACCTGGGCCTGCGATGCCTACGACGCTCAGTTGTTGAATCAGACCGCCTACATGTAAAACTTTTTTGACTGCCTCTTCAGGGCTTAGTTTATAGCTCGTAACACCAGGGCGACTCTCGTTGGAGCAGTCGTATTTGCGGTTACAGTAGTTGCATTGTATGTTACAAGCAGGTGCAACGGCAACATGGATACGCGCATAATGTTGGTGGGCATCTTGGCTATAACAAGGGTGATTGTTAATCTTTTGCAAGATGCTGGCATGAAGTTCATTTTGGGTGTTGGTTGATGATGTACAAGAACAACTCATGTGCGATCCTTTAGAATTTCTTTACTCTAAAGTTTGCACAAAGTGTTCCTTAGGCAGGAAACGATTAGTCTTTCAGTTCCTGATAAATGGCGTGAATTTTTTCGATATTTTCATTGAAAAGAGTGATTAATACAGGATCAAAATGGGTACCGCTACTTTTGTTCAAATGTTCATGCGCTTTTTTAAAACTCCAAGCATCTTTATAAGGGCGTACTGAAATGAGTGCATCAAAAACATCGGCAATGGCAACAATTCTTCCATAAATAGAAATTTCTTCGCCTTTTTTACCCCGTGGGTAGCCCGAGCCATCCCATTTTTCATGGTGTTCCAGTGCAATAAGTGCAGCCGTTTTGAGGTACTCATTTTCGTCATCAAACAAAAGGTCATGTCCTAATTGTGCATGAGTTTTCATCATCTCAAATTCTTCCTCATCTAATTTACCTGGTTTGAGTAAAAGTTTGTCCGCAATACCAATTTTACCAGCATCATGCATAGGTGCAGCGAGTTCTATTTTGGTAATGTCATCACGGCACATGCCATATTTTTCAGCTAAAAGCGCACTATAGAGTCCTACACGTTTGGTATGTTTGGATGTCTCTTGGTCTTTAAATTCAGCCGCACTTGCTAGTTTATTGATAATCTTTGTTTGTGTATCGCGAAGTTTGTCATACAAAATGGCATTTTCAATGGCAGAGGCTGCATAATTGGAGATAAGAAGTAAAAGTTCAGCATCAATATTGGTAAAGATACCTTCATCTTTTTTATTGAGGGCTTGAAACACACCTATCGTATTTTCTTGGTTATCTAAGAGTGGAACGGACAGGATTGTTTGAGTGAGATAGCCTGTTGCTTTATCGACTTCTCGGTTAAAGCGGTAGTCATTATAGGCATCCACAACAATTTGCGTCTCTTTGGAAAGTGCGGCATAGCCTGCAACGCCTTGTTTTGTGCTGATACGAATTGGTTTAGTGCCATGTGCTACTTTAGACCAAAGTTCATCTTTTTGTTTATCGTAAACAAAGATAGAGCAACGATCTGCTTGAAGGATGTCCCTTGCAAAATTTGCCATAGACTCTAAAACATCATCTAAACTTTTTGTTCTGTTGATGACTTTACCAAACTCTAATAAAATAGCGAGCTGTTTTTCCGCTGTGTTCATGGTGGTCTCTTAGCTATAGAAGATGTAACAGAATTATAACAAAGTTTTAATTTGTTATATGCAAAATCATATCCTTTATGTATAATACAAAACAATAAAAGTTTGGAGTGGTTATCAAAATGCAAAAGAAAATTAAAGTCCTCTTAATAGAAGATGACTATGATGCGGCAGGTCAGGTCGCTCAGTATTTAGAGAGTGTAGGGTTTGAGCTTGATATTTCAGAAACAGCCGTCGACGGTCTTTTAAAACTCTCAGCACAACAGTATGATATTTTATTGCTAGATCTTAGTCTCCCTGATTTTAGTGGATTTGAAGTCATTAAGCAAATTAACAATCAAACAACTATTCCTATCATCGTTTTAAGCTGTCACTCAAATTTGGAAGCCAAAGTACAAGCCTTTCGTTTCGGGGTAGACGACTACTTATGCAAGCCTTTTATGCTTGAAGAGCTCGAAGTTCGTATGTGGGCAATTTTAAAGCGTTGCTCGATGATCAAACTTGAATTTAAGAAAAATAATTTAGCGGTTGATTACAATAACCAAACCATTTTACTGAACCAAAAACCTCTTTCTTTAACTGCCATCGAGTACAAAATCCTTTCTTTCCTCATAGAGAACAAAAATAGAGTGGTTTATCGCAATGTTTTAGCCATTCACCTCTCATCTTTGAGCTCACCACAATCTTTAAACTATCATATTCAAAATATTCGTAAAAAGCTCGGAGATGACCCAAAGAAGCCACGCTACATTATGACTGAATATGGAACTGGGTATCGTTTAGTGTTATAAAAGTGTTACATTTCTTATGATCCTCATAAAAAACTGATAATAGACCATATTTTTGGAGTATAATCCAGATATAGATCTAAAACATGGGGAAAATGATGGACACATCAGCAATGGAGAGTCTGAAATCTCGATGTAAAAATATTCGTATTTTATACGTTGAAGATGATGAAGTAACGCGAAAATATACCCACTCAATTCTAAATGAGTTTTTTGACTCTGTTGATGTTGCCAGTGATGGGCAGAGTGCATATGATATGTTTTTAGATGCTGAAATTGCTATTCCCCATTTAGGTATTCCCCAAGAAACCTCTACACAACGCTATAATCTTATCATTACAGATATAAAAATGCCTAAAATGGATGGCATTGCACTCATCGCTAAAATTCGTAAAATCTGCAAAGAAACGGCTATTATCGTGACATCAGCGCACAATGATGCGGAGTATTTGATTGAGACGATTCGTTTAGGTGTGGATGGGTATATTCTCAAACCCATTGAACTCGATCAACTTTTAGATTCTCTGGCTTCGACGGTTGAGACGATTTTACTGAAAGAAGAACACAGAGCTTATACCAGCTCACTTAAACAAACCATTGAATTGCAACAATCTGCCTTAGAAGAGCAACTGCATACGGATGCATTGACGAAACTGCCCAATAAAAATACCTTAGATAACATTTTGATGCAGATACAACCTGTAGAAGTACCCTCTTTATTTCTAATAAATATTGACAATTTTAAAAACTACAACAAACTCTATGGTCTTGAAATAGGCAATCAGATCTTAAAAGAGTTTGCTCGCCATCTCAAAGATGTCGCGATCTCCTTGTGCTATGATGTTTTCCGTATCTCTTCCAATGAGTTTGTGATGTTACGCCTTGATTCACAGCTTGATCCTGAGCATATTTACGAAGATATTACGCAAACGCTTGAAGTGCTCAATGGTATTGAGCTTAAAATCCCAGACCTCAATGAAAAAATCTTAGTCAATATCTCTATGGGTGTGACATTTGATCAAGAAAATCTTTTCAATAAAGCCTTTACAGCACTTGATTTTGCAAAACAAACAGGCAAAAGCTTTGTCGTTTACACCAGTAATTTGGATGAAACGGAATCGTTAGCCAATGATTTTTATTGGCAAGATGTCATCGCTGATACACTTGATAAAGACAATGTTGTTCCTTTCTTTCAGCCTATTTGCAACCCTGATGGGCAAATTATAAAGTATGAAGCACTGATTCGTATTAAAACCAAAGATAAATTAGAGCAAGAACAGTACGTTTCTCCGTACTATTTTTTAGATATTGCGCGTCGGACAAAACAGTACGATAGTCTAAGCCATCGAATGATCGAAAAAGTTTTAGAGATGATGACACTGCATCCTACCGTGACATTTTCCATCAACTTTAGTTTTAGAGATATGCTCAACAAAGATATCCGAGATATGGTGCGTTCTAAGATTGTGGCGATGAAAGAAGAAAAAAGAACGATCAATCTCGTTTTTGAAGTCATTGAGAGCGAAAAAGTGACCGACTACAATACCATTAAAAGTTTTTTGAAATACATCAAATATGATGATGGTCCTATCGCGATTGATGATTTTGGAACAGGATATTCAAATTTTACGTACATAATGGAAATGAACCCTGCATACCTCAAAATTGATGGTAGCTTAATTAAGTGTATTGATACCGATGAAAAAACGTTGAAGCTTGTTAAAGGTATTGTCTCATTTGCCAAAGCTTTACATGTTAAAACCATTGCGGAGTATGTTCATAACAAAGCAATTTTTGATCTTCTTGTAGACATTGGCGTGGATGAGTTTCAAGGCTACTATATCGGTGAGCCATGTTTGGAGCTACAATGTCAACTATGATGTTTATTATCCTTGGGGGTATTTTACTTTTAGGGATGCTGTGGATTTATGTGCTTATTATACAGCGTAAAAAATTTCAACAATTGATTGATTTTGCGATTGAGGGATTGGTTATTTCACATAAAGGGCTTGTTGTTGAAATTAATGCACAAGCATTGAAATTTTTTGGTGGAACCGATAAAGAGGAGATTTTAGGTAAGTCTATGTTTACTTTTATTGCCCCAGAATCAAAAGAATTGGTGCAAAAGCAATCCACCAATAGCCATACTGAGATGTACGAATGTACGCTTTTACGTAAAAATGGAACAACTTTTCCAGCCCTTGTACGCGGTTCTGATATGAAAAGCTTTGGAAAGAAATTGCGCGTTTCAGCTGTCATTGATCTGAGTGAACTTAAAGAAGCACAATACGCACTTCAAGCACTCAACGACAACTTAGAGATACAAGTCAAAGCTCAAATCGAGAAAAATCGTCAGCAAGAGATGATGCTTTTTCAACAATCCCGTCATGCCCAAATGGGTGAGATGATCAGCATGATAGCCCATCAATGGCGTCAACCCCTTAATGTACTCTCTCTTTTAGCTCAAAATATTGTTTTTAAATACAAACTGCATAAATTGGATGACTCGGTTATGGATGAGTTTAAAAATGATTCCATGCGCCAGATTTTACAGATGTCTAAGACGATTGATGATTTTAGAGACTTTTTTAAACCCGATAAATCGACAAAGATTTTTGATGTAAAAATGCAGTTAGCCCATGCGGTCGAGATGGTGAAGCCTATTGTCGCAGCCCATGGCATCGAGATTAGCTTTCATGGAGAAGATGAGCTTAAAGTGGAAAGCTTCCCCAATGAGTTTGGTCAGTCCATTATCAACATTCTTAACAACGCTAAAGACGTGCTTTTAGAGAGTTGTGGTGATTATGCCAAACAGATTGTTGTTGAGGCAAAACGTGGGGAAAATAACACGGTGATTGTTACCATAGAAGATAATGGTGGCGGTATTGACAAGGTCGTTATGCCTTATATCTTTGAGCCTTATTTTTCAACCAAAGGTGCAAAGCACGGAACGGGGTTAGGGCTTTATATGAGTAAAATTATTGTTGAAGAGCATATGCATGGTAGCCTCAGTGTGAAAAATGGCACAGAGGGTGCAAAGTTTGAAATTGTACTGCAAGGATTAGCATAATGGATTTGAGTCGACTCAAAGGTATTCGTCCTTTGATCATAGAAGATGAAAAAGATGTATTAGATTCGCTCTTTTCGATTTTTGATACAGTTTTTGATGAGTTTTATACCGCACGAAATGGAGAAGAGGGTTTGTACCGTTTTTACAAAGATACCCCCGATATTGTTATTACTGATCTTCAAATGCCCTTTATGGGCGGCTTTCGCATGTTAGATCGCATTCGCATTGAAAATAGGGACATCCCCATCATCATCACTTCTGCTCACAGTCAGGACAGCCACATGGAGCAAGCCAAAACGCTTAGTGTGAATGAATATCTCGTGAAGCCTTATGATATGGATGAACTTTTTGAAAAGATTTACGACTGTTGTATTCCTGAAAGATCAGGCAAGATCGATCTCGATCAATTTTCCTTGTAAAATTTCTGCAAATTCGACGCCAAATTCATAGCACGTTTGAAGCTCTTCTTGAGAGGGAATCAATTTAATCTTTAAAGGTGTTAGTGGAGGAACCCTTAATTTAAGGGATTTGAGTCGTGCCAAGATATGATCGACCGCTTCACCACTCCAACCGTATGAGCCAAAAGCCCCCGCACACTTTCCTTGTTTGTCTAAAAACATCAAACATGAAAGCAAGTCCCACACAGGTTTAGGGGCATCGGCATTGATAGTGGGTGTGCCGATTAAAAAGCCATCGCTCTCTTCTAAAATGGCCATCATATTTTGCTCTTCAATGGAAGCTAGATCGTACATATTTGCGACGACACCTTCAACACTCTCACACCCTTCAAAGATCATTTGTGCCATCTCTTGCGTATTTTTATAGCTGGTTAGATAGAAGATCGAGAGGATTTTTTTACCAGAAATTTCAGTGTCAATTTTATGGCTCCATTGCTTATAGGACTCGATATATTGCTGTGGATTGTCGCGTAAAATTGGTCCATGAAGTGGCGCAATCAGGGCTATATCAAAACGCTCATACAGTTTCAACGCACTTCTAACGTAGCTTTGAAACGGACGCATAATGTGGTCATAATAGTACTGAAACGCATAGGAAAAATCACCCACTTTATCGTTAAATAGACGCTTGTCGTAGTAGTGTGAACCAAAGACATCGCCACTAAAAAGTAACTTGCTTTCATGGACATAACTGCTCATAGTTTCAGGCCAATGCAGATAGGGTGTGGTTAAAAAGGTGATGGTTTTACCGCCCAAAGAGAGCTGTTTGTTGGTCCAAATCGTCTCAAAGTTGATCTCTTCGGTGTTCGTGAGGGCTTTAAGCATCGTGGTTGCTTGAGGCGAGATGAGAACCTTGGCTTGGGGTGCTTTTCGGATGAGTTCAGGCAGTGCCCCCGAGTGATCAGGCTCGATATGATGGATGATGACGTATTTGATTTCATCATACGTGCACAATGCCTCAAGATGAGCAAAAAATTCAGCTTGAAACTCTTTTTTAACCGTATCGACGATGATGACACCTTCATCAGTCTTGATAAGATAAGCGTTATAACTTGAACCATTTGCAGTGCGCATCACAATGTCAAAGGTTCGAATATTGGGGTCAAATACACCTATATAATAGATGTCCTTAGCTATGATTATGGGATGTTGGTGCATGGAGAAACCTTTGCATCCAAAGAGGCGGATTGCTATTTTTTAACGTAATGAGTGAGTTTAAAAGCGCATCAATGCGCTCATTTTCTTTTTCAACTTTGAGAACAAAAATACCTGAACCCTTGACCATCAATGAAGCGCGCGGGCCTATGTGTGAAACACATAAAATATTGGCATCTTCTAAGCATTCGATTTTATAAGCGAGTTTGTCGCCTTCTTCAGTAATCTCCTTGGAAGAATCCAGCGCTTTAAGAAAGACAAAACTATCTTCCAATAATTCATAAAGATAGTAGCATTTGCACCAGCCAAAGTGGTCATTGGCATGAATGTTATCTGTCGATGCAAATGCTATTTTCATGTTTTTACTCCGCTACAGGCGTTTGAGCTTGACGCGCGGCAATAGAGATCGCTTCGCGGTAAGGCTTAGGAGAAATCTCTGGGAACATGATGCCGTTTTTCTTATGCTCACGAATGTTATAAAGACCACTCTCATGACCCGCTACATAGTACGCATTGTACTCAGCCGTATAAGGCATATCCCATACGATAGCACCCTCTGTTGGACAGGCATCTGCACATTTTGGTGTTGTACCATCGGAACACTCGATGCATTTTTCAGGTTTAACATACGTTGTGTCACCATTAATCGGTGAATCGCTTGCACTAACGATTGCTGTTGCTGGGCACTCGTCGATACAACTGTCACAATTGATACATACTTCTGTAATTCTTACTGCCATGATAAATCCTTTTGATGGGAATGGATTAGTAACTCAAAAAAGCCTTGCTGAAAAATAGCCCACGATGCAAAAAGGGCTTGATCGCATCGTGGGTGTTGAGTAAGGGTTTTTAAAGGTACACATCTGTGTATTTGCAAGAGGTGTTCCATAAAGGATTTTTCAAAGTCAGAGAAAAGACTAAAAAGAAAAAATTATATGAGGAAAGGCTTAGTCTTTTAATTGGTGCACTACTGCTTCGAGGTTAGCATAGAGTGCATTTGTAGGGATTTGCCAACGTTTTTCTTCTCTTTGAGCAATAAATGTTGGAACACCATTGGCGCCAAATTCCTGCATGAAAGCCTGTGCTTTGGTGATGCGCGTGTGATTGGCTTCGATGAGTGTTTTATCGTTAGCCTCAAGCATCATGGAGGCATCTTCAAGCTCAAGCGTTTTTAAAATATGCGTCAGCGTTGTGAGGGAAGTGATATCTTTACCATCAACATAGCGTGCGTGCTGAATTGCTTTAAGGACTTCAAATTCTTTTTCTTGATTTGTTAACATGACAGCCGTCAACGCCATTGTTGCGGCACTGCTATCAAAAAATTGTTGACGATCGCCAAGAACATTTTTACGATATGCCTCAGTAAAACTTTGCCCTGTCATATGTGCAATCTTTTGATCATTTTCCCAAGCATATGCTGCGAAGTCAGCATCCATTTTGCGCACTTTTCCTGTGGAAAATAGACCCGTAGGCATTAAGGAAACATCAATGCCATACGTCTCAACAAGTTTAGAAACAGCGCCTGAAGCGCCATAACACCAACCACACAATGGGTCGAGTAAATAATATAATTTAGCCATATTGTCTCTTTTGGCTTAATTGTTGTAAAACATGGTGTTGTTGTTTTCTGACTTCTCAGGAACGGCTTGGGCTACATCCCAATGCTCAACGATTTTTCCATTTTCCAATTTGAAAATATCGATGATGGCTCTGCCAAGTGTTCCTGGTTCACGTACAGCATGTACATGTAAAATGACATAATCACCCTCAGCAAAAGAGCGTTTAATCTCACTGTGAGATTGTGGGAACTTCTCACGTAGAAAAACAATGTAATTGCTAAGCCCATCAGGACCATCTTTGACATTGGGATTGTGCTGGGTGTAGCGATTGCCAAGATAGGGCATAGCCGCATCGAGGTTTTTTTGATTGAGCGCTTTTTCATAAAAATCAAGCACAATTTGGCGGTTTGTTTCTTCTTTTGCATGGGTGTTATCACTGGCAGTTGCAGCTGGTACGAGTGCAACAAACGAAGCGATGAGTGCCGTCGAGATAAGTTTCAACATTTTTTTCAATAACATCTTTTTGTCCTATTTATTTGATTTCGGTAACGGTTCCGCTGAGTGGAATAATTTCAGCGTCAATTTTCAAAAAGGCATTGATTTTTTTCTCTTTGAGATTTAAGACAAGACTTACACCTAAACCATCTGCTTCAATCCATGATACAAAGAAGGTATATGGATTAAGTTGCTGTAATGCGTATGTTTCATCTGATTCTTTTCCAGCTTCTTCGCCTTTGATGGCTTTCCAATGTAATGTCTCGGTTGATTTATAGTTAACACGATACACGGCAGTACCATAATCGTACTCAAATGTTTTTCCAGCCAATGTCAAGGGTTCACTTTTTTCTGGCGCATCTTTTGTACAACCTATAAAGCTTAATACGAGTGTTAAACAACACAGTGACATCAATAATGTTTTAAAATTCATGGATTCTTTGCCTTTAAGGTATTTTACGAATCAAGTGCTCTAACGTAACCGCTTTTAAAACAGTTTCCATGGCACTTTGAGCTTCATTCATAATGGTTTCAAGTAAAAATTGAATGGAAGCACCTATCTCACAGTCTATATTTGGATTTTCATGGATGCTAAAAAGTTGCATTGATTCATTCACTGCAACAGCGTTGTAAATATCCAAAAGTGTTATTTCATCTGTTTTTTTCTTCAACACATAACCACTTTTCCCCCTAATGCCAGACAGTAAATCCGCTTTTTGCAAAAGCCCTATAATACGTCTTATAACGACAGGATTTGTATTGACACTCCCTGCGATAAGCGCGGAAGTACAGGGCTCTTTTTCTGTCGCAACTAAAAGTAATGCATGCACAGCAACAGAAAACTTTGTGCTAATTCTCATAAAAATCCTTTTTAGTTGTAACCATTATAGTTACAAGTTGTTAATATGTCAAGGGTAACGTGAAATTATACTTTTAAAATTTGTAAGAAGTCTATTGCACAGAATGGAATGAATTGTGCAACTCTCTTAGTATGGTAAACAAAAAACTGATCAAGGATTTGTTAAACGAGAGTGCTTGTTCTCATAACAAAACCAAAAAAGCGAGCTGTGATAAACCGAAACCTGGAGCGACGAGCGGAGGGTGTGCGTTTGAGGGAGCGCAAATATCACTTTTTCCTTATGCGGATGCTGTGCATTTGGTGCATGGTCCCGACACTTGTCTTGGCGCTTCGTGGGAGACTCGAGCTACGCTTACAAGCTATGAGGGTGAAAACAACACACCACTAGGCTATTGCACCAACGTGACCACGCAAGACATCATTTTTGGCGGTGACAAGAAGCTTGCTGACGCAATCTCGTACATCGTAGAACATAAAAAGCCTAAGGCGATTTTTGTCTATGAAACCTGTGTCACAGCGATGATCGGTGATAATATGGACTACACCTGTCAATGTGCAGAGGAGCAGTTTAACATACCCATTGTCGTGGTACATTCTCCTGGGTTTGTTGGCAGTAAGAACTTAGGCTCACGTCTTGCGGGTGAAGCGGTTTTAGATGCACTGGTGGGTACACGCGAGCCAGAATTTGTGCATCCGTATGGCATTAATTTGATTGGTGATTATAACGTGACAGGTGATATGTGGCAGTATAAGCCTATACTTGAACGCATTGGTATCAAAGTCGTTGCTACACTTTCAGGCGATGGACGCATTGAAGATATCCAAACAGCTCATACCGCGAAGCTCAATGTCATCGTCTGTGCGAAGTCCTTAGTCACCTTGTGCCGTAAAATGCAAGAACGCTACAACATCCCTTATGTCAGTGTCTCTTTTTACGGTAAACGTGATACTTCAAATGCCATTCGCTCTATCGTGAATGCGTTTGGTGATGCTGAACTTATTGCCAAAGCGGAAGTGATTATTACCGAGGAAGAGGCGAATTTGGTTGAGCGTTTGAAGCCGTACCATGTGATGCTCAAAAATAAAAAAGCCATCTTAAACACAGGTGGCAACAAGTCGTGGTCTATTGCTTCGGCATTGCAAGACATCGGCATCGAAGTGGTGGCAACTTGTGTTCAAAAAGCAACCGAAGAAGATGTCGCGATAGCAAGTTCGTATGTGCCCATTGTCTTTAAAAACCCTGGCGTTGAACAGCCTAAACTCATTGATGAGCATAAAGTGGACATTTTGCTGGCGGGTGGACGTAGTCTTTATACAGCGATTAAAAAGCGCATCGCTTTTGTGGATGTCAATCAAGAAAAAAAAGTGAGTTATGGCGCATACGGTGGACTTGAAAACCTTGCCATCGATGTATGCGCAGCACTTGCAAATCCAGTCTTTAAAATTGTTGGAAAGGTCGCACCATGGGAGCTACAATGAACATCAAGGCGTTTAAAACGGCTACGGTAAAGCCTTTACATGTAAACCCTCTTAAGCTCTCCCAACCGATGGGCGCTACTTTGGCATTTTTAGGCATTAAAAACTGTATGCCTTTGATGCATGGAGCGCAAGGGTGTGCTTCGTTTACGAAAGTACTTTTTACACGCCATTTTAATGACCCTATCGCCATTCAAACCACTGCGGTCAATGACATTACTGCGGTCATTGATGGCGGTGAGCGTGGCATTTCCGAAGCGATTGAGAACATCACCAAAAAGGTTACGCCTGATTTGGTAGGGCTTTTTACCACAGGTATGACGGAAACCAAAGGCGATGACATTAAGGGAGCGAGTCTGTTACTCCAAGAAAAGCAAAAAATTGTTTATGTGCATACGCCTGATTTTGAAGGTGGGTTGGAGAGTGGTTGGAGTTTGAGTGTTCAAAATATCATCTCACAACTCATCGCTCCAACGAGCAACATGCGAAAAGATAAAGTACTTCTCATCCCCAATGTCAATCTAAGCCCGATAGAGGTGGAAAAACTCAAAGAGACACTAGAAATTATGGACTTTAATGTATTCGCACTTCCAGATTTAAGTGATTCATTGGATGGGCATTTGGGGGTTAAACAAGGTGCACTTAGCAGTGGTGGCATCAGTGTCGCCGAAATAGAAAAGCTTGGAGATGCTGGGCTTGTTCTCTCCATCGGGCGTTCGGTTCAAAAATGCGGTGAGCTTTTTCATGAGAAATTTCCTCAAAGTACGCATCTGCATTTTGATAGTCTTATAGGGTTAGAAGCCAGTGATGATTTTTACGCGAAAATATTAGCGTATACCCATGAAATGAGTGTTCCAAGTGTTGTCAAACGCTGGCGTGCTCGCTTGCAAGATGTTCTTTTAGACACCCATTTTACGCTTGGAAAAGCAAAAATAGTCATAGCCGATGAACCAGATAGTGTGTATGGCATCGCCAAAGCGTTACAAGAAGTAGGGGCAAGTGTTGAGGCGTTCATCGCTCAGCGAAGTTCCATTCAAGAAAGCTTTACGTGTCATGTTTCTGTTGGAGATTTTGAAGATGTTGAAAAGGCACTGCCCAAGTATGACATGCTGATGGCTAACTACCATGGCGAGAGAATTGCACATCAACATCATAAAGCGCTTCTCATTCGAGGATTTCCAAATTATGAGCAAGTGGGTGTTGGACTTCGTCATAACATTTTGTATGAAGGCAGTTGCAATTTCCTTTGTGAAGTAGCAAATCTTTTAGGGCATCATTAAATAACAAATGTTAGTATGTTCCAAAAAGAGGGAGAATATGCAATGAACCCTATTGCGGAAATACTTTCAAAGCAAAAAGTACTCATTATTGATGGAGCCTTTGGTACAGAGCTTGAGCGTAAAGGTTATGACATCAACGACTCTTTGTGGTCAGCAAAGTTTTTGATGGAAAAGCCTGAAGCGATTGGTGAAGTGCATAAAGACTACCTCGAAGCGGGCAGTGATTGTGTGACAACGGCGAGTTACCAAGCGACGTATGAGGGTTTTATGAAGAGAGGAATGAGCGAAGCAGAAGCCAAAGCACTTATTCAATCATCTGTCAAAATCGCTCAAAATGTTCGTGATGATTTTTGGAAAGACTCCAAAAATCATACCAAAAGGCAAAAGCCTTTGGTTGCCGCTTCCGTAGGACCTTATGGGGCGTATTTAGCTGATGGTTCGGAATTTACGGGCAATTATGGGCTAAGCGTGGAAGAACTGATGCGTTTTCATCGTAAGCGTCTAGCAACACTCATTGAAGCCAAGCCCGATCTTTTAGCGTGTGAGACGATTCCGTGTTTGATGGAAGTGAGAGCATTGTGTGCGCTTTTAAAAGAGTACCCAGAAGTATCGTCATGGGTAAGTTTTAGTGCCAAAGATGGAACACACATTAACAGTGGCGAAAGTGTGCGTGAATGCGCTCAGTTTTTAGAGGCTCAAAAGCAGATTGTAGCTATTGGGATAAACTGTACGGCTCCGCAATACATCGAATCGCTCATCAGTGAGATCAAAGCGGTCTCTTCAAAACCCATCATTGTTTACCCCAATGGTGGCTCTACCTACAATGCGCTTACAAAAACATGGGATGGCATTTCTAAAAGCACGTCGTACGGTAAAATGGCATATGGGTGGTTTCAAAAGGGTGCTAAGATAATTGGAGGATGTTGTCAAACGACGCCCGAGGACATTGCTCAAATAGCCAAATGGGTGAGAGCTTAAAGAACCATTATGATTTTTTAAATGTACTTCCTGCAATGGCTATAACGATGAGAAAGATGGCAATCCATTGATGGCGTAAAAGTTCTTCCCCTAAAATGATCCAACCGCATAAAGCCGCGATGATGGGAGATGCACTGACGATAATGCTAAAGATATGCGTCGGCAAGCGTTTAAGCGCCATCATCTCCAAGGGAAACGGCAATGCGCTTGAAAACAGAGCAACTAGCAGTCCCATCCACAAAACAGAAGGGGAGAGTAAAGCCATTCCTGCTTCCATAATGCCAAATGGAGCAGCCACACAGGTGGCGATAAACATACCCAGTGCTACGGTGTTTAAGGTTGAGCCAGAGGAGAGTTTTTTACCAACAAGGATGTAACACGCCCACGATAACGCAGCGGCGATGGCAAATAAGATACCCACAAGGTCTAACGAAACTTCGTTGGTTTGTAATGGGAGAAAGAGACAAAGTCCCACGACTGCAAGTATAAACCAAACAAAGTCAATCACACGTCTGGCACTGGCAAGTACCACGCCTAAAGGTCCCAAGATTTCAATAGCGATAGCAATACCGATAGGAATTCTGGCAAACGCTTGGTAAATCAAAAGATTCATAAACCCTAAAATAATGCCATAAAGTGCGATTGTTTTCAGGCTTTGAAGATCAGGAAGTTTGCGCCATGGACGGCAAATAATCATCAAAATAAGTGCTGCAAAACCGATGCGCAATGTGGTCATGCCTGCCGCACCGATGAGGGGGAAAAGATGTTTGGCAAATGCCGCACCTGCATTGACACTGATGCTTGATGCTAAAATGGCAAGTATGCCTAAAGTTGTTTGATTTTCGGTTTGTTGGGTTTTCATGGTTGAAAAGTATATCTTTTGAATGCGATGAGTTGCCTTAATGCATGGATCTATGGCATACCTTTTTAGTTTGCTTTATATGCAAGAAAAAATCCTTACATATAAAACATTAAGCAGGCTTATTAGCCATCGCAGCAGCTGCCATTGCGGTTGCTTTTTTCTTACTACGCTCCATGGATTGAAGGACTAAGTATTGCTCGCCGAATTTCAGCATATTTTCCATCTCATCATCAAATTCAGCGTAATGACCTTCTTCGTCCACGACAAGTTCTTCAAAGAGTTTTTTACTTACGCTATCGGCATTGTTTCCACATTCAATGGCAAAGTTATTGTAGGTTTCGATAGCTTCTTCTTCACTGGCTCTTGCGAATTCAAGCATCGCTTTTACCTCGGTGATCTGTTTAACTTCTTCGGAAGCTTTCATCTCAATCGTTCCTTTTAAGAAAAGCACACGATCGGCAAGGCGTTCTATATGCAACATCTCAGCAATAGCTGTACGTTTAAAGAGGGTTGAAAGTAGGTCATAGCCTTGGTCATCACAATGAAAGTGTAAGAACATATATTGATGCACTGCTGAGAGCTCATCGGCAATGGCACGGTTGAGTAATTCGATACTTTTATCTCTTTTCATAAGGCACTCCTTCAAAATTTCTTTGTGTAAATACTACCATAAAAACAGGATTTGAAACGACTGTTTGTGAAGGAATTTCTACGGAACACTTTTTGTATAGTATTGAAAAAAATACCATCTGCTTTTTAAGACAATTCCAGTTTTTATTTCTCAATTCTATCACGAAAGAAGGTCTATTTTTATGTCCGAACAAAGCCATACTGCACGATATAATGCCTACATTCCTGAAGTTGTTGCTTATCAAAAGTCACTCGATCAACTCTCTGAGCGTTGGAATTTACTCTCACTTTTGGGGCAGATGAGTAACATTGGTATGGACATTTCTGAGACCAGACAAGCCTTTAGCAACCTTTCTGAACAACTCTTGCAGCGACTTTCCGAAGAGACGGTTAAAAAGCTCTCTGTGGAGCTTGGTGCTAAAGCGCAAGTGGCGATTGATATTTTAATTCGCAATCTCTTTGAACGTACCGCAGACATAGGCTTCTTAGCGATGGATACCATCATTTGTGATTTTGCAAAGAAAAATAAAGAAGAGCAAGAGGCTTTTTTACCTTCGCTTCAAAATCGTTTCCATGAATACATCGAAAAATACAGCGTTTATAATGACGTGTTGCTGTTTGATATTGAAGGTACGCTTATCGCTTCATGTGAAGACGACAAAATAGGAAAAAAGATAGAAAGTTCCTTCATTTATGAAGCGATGCATACGTCACAAGAGTACGTGGAGTGCTTTGGCATTTTCCCTCTGGTCAGTGAAAAAGAGAGCCTGCTCTACAGCTACCGTGTTTGCGATGCTATGGGTACACCGCTTGCCGTGCTTTGCCTTGTGTTTAAATTTCAAGATGAAATGCGTGTCATCATCTCCAATCTTATAGAGAATGAAACATGGGCTGACATTCTTCTCTTAGATGAAAACAATAGTACCATTTACAGCAGTGCCCCTTTTCATTACGCTCTTGGCGCACCCCAAAAGACTGCCTTAAAGCACTTTGATATTGTCCCTTTTGCAGGAAGCGAATATGTGGCAAAGACACAAAAAACCAAAGGTTATCAAGGTTTTTACGGGCTAGGCTGGATGGGACATGCACTGATGCCATTAGCTTTTGCTTTCCAACAAAAACAAGCACAGGTGCCTTTTACAGAAGAGCAGATCAAGATCATTAAAAACTCCTCGCTTTTCTCTGAAGAGTTTACGAGTATTCCCACCAAAGCCGAAGCCATACAAAGACGTCTTGATATGACCATTTGGAATGGAAACGTGCAAATTGCTAACCAAAAAAGTGGCGATAACTCTTTTTCAAAATCACTCTTAAATGAGATTTCACGCACAGGGGCGCAAACCAAAAAAACATTTGAAGAGTCCATTGGCAATCTTAACTGGACGGTTGTCGCTTCGTTTATTAACGATGCAAGCTTTAATGCCAAACTTGCTATAGATATTATGGATCGCAACCTTTATGAGCGTGCGAATGATTGCAGGTGGTGGGCGTTGAGTCCTGTGTTTATTAAAGCATTTAGCGCAAAATACAAAGAGTTTGCGAGCATTCGCAAAGAGTTTGGACATGAGATTACTGAGGTACTCAGTGCCATTAATGCCCTTTATACGGTCTATAGCAATCTCTTTTTATTTGATGCACAAGGATGTGTGATCGCGGTGAGTCAAGAAAAGTACGCACACCTCATTGGTAAGCGCATAGGCGCACATTACATTGCACAAACACTGGCACTTAAAAGCTCCAAAGAGTATGTGGTTAGTCCTTTTGAGAGAACAGAGCTTTACGATGGAAAACACACTTATATCTATAGTGCGCCTATATTTATTGAAGGGGTTAAAGAGGCACAAGGTGGCATTGGCATTGTCTTTGATGCGGAAGTACAATTTGAAGCGATGCTTCAAGATGTTGTAGGCGTAGATGAACGCTCCTTTGCACTGTTTATAGAGAGTAAAACCAACAGTGTCATCGCTTCGACCAATCCTGCTATTCTTATAGGAGAGCGATGTGTTTTTTGTGATTCTATGGAAAATATGGTGTTGATTAAAGATGAGTACTACATCCTTGGTAAAGGCAAATCGCAAGGCTATCGAGAGTTTAAATGCAGCGATGGCTACTGCAATGATGTAACCGCCATTGTGTGTATTAAGATCGCAAACCAAGAGGCTTGCGTGGAAGATGTACGTAAAAATGGCAAGAAACAGTATCTCTACCCTAAAGTAGGCGCATCAGAGAAGACGGTTGAACTCTCGACATTTTGGATGAATGGCAATCTTTTTGCCATCGAGAGCCAGCAAATTTATGCCGCACTTGAAGGTCAAGATGTCACACAGGTGATCGGGTGTGATGAGATTTATGTAGGTATGATTACGTGGAATAACAAAATGATCCCCGTAGCATCCTTAGCCAAATATTTTCACCATGACATCGCATACTCTAAAGAGTTGCATCACATTGTTGTGCTAAAAGGCAGTGAAGAGAAGCCATTTGGTTTGGTTATTGACATGGTACAAGACAGCCCCGAAGTGCCCGAGCGTTGTGTGGATGAGACCAGTCAAGCGATGATGGGTCAGCACACACTCACCAAAGCCATCGTGAAGTCTGATGTCGGGCAAGAAAAGGCAGAGATGCTCT
Source organism: Sulfurospirillum sp. (assembly GCF_036802865.1). NCBI lineage: Bacteria > Pseudomonadati > Campylobacterota > Epsilonproteobacteria > Campylobacterales > Sulfurospirillaceae > Sulfurospirillum > Sulfurospirillum sp. The sequence continues at coordinate 146,032 of NZ_DAIRVK010000002.1, forward strand.
CTATTCTTGATCCTTTGAAGGTAGAACGTTACTTAATGATGGAGAAAAACACCCTTTAATGGTCTTTACAATTCTTCTTTTTTTGCTTGTATCTCTAATTTTTCATTGGCATGTGTGTCAATACTTTTGATATGCAAATCTTGCTGTGGAAAAGGAATTTCTATACCATTTTCGTTGAGTGTATTGTAGATGAGAACGTAAAACCTCGACATTGTTTTGGTGGGTGCTAAAATCTCTTCACCGTGTATCCATACTTGCAGTGCAAAGTTAACGCTGCTATTTCCCATACCTGTCATGACAACACTGGTAGAGCGCTCTGGTGTCTTGATGACGTCTTTATAGTTACATTGATCTACGGCTTTAACGATGATATCTATCACCTGTTCAGGCTTTGTACCATAGGCAACACCAAAAGGAATATCGAAACGTTTGAGTTTATCGTGCATGGTCCAGTTAATAACATTGCTTTCAATAAAATTGCGATTGGGGACGATGACATCTATATTACCATTGGTATTAAGCGTTGTTGAACGCATACGAATGTCTGAAACATGACCACGTAATGTATCGGAGAGTTCTACAAAATCGCCAATTTTTATACTTCGCTCAAACATCAAAATAATGCCAGAGACAAAATTTGAAACGACATTTTGCAAACCAAAACCAATACCCACAGAAAGGGCACCTGCAACAAGTGCGATGGAGGAAAGATCAATACCCAAGATATTGAGGGCTATAAAAAAGGCGGTAATGACGATGAGGTAATAACCAATATTTGCCAACATGGTACGGGTTGCTAAATTGATAGATTTGCTGTTAGACGCTATCTTTTTGATACTTGTTTTATAAAATCCACCAATAAAAATGCCGATGACAAAGATGAGCGCTGCTAGGATAAGTTTAAAAATATTAACGGGTGTTCCATTGACCGTAAAAACAGGCTCACTAATCATCATCCATGAGGCTTTTAGGATGTTTTTGAACTCTTGTGTGGTTGAACCCGTTATCGTATCAATCGTTCCAAGATAGCTCTTTTCCATGCTGTGCAATAAAGAAGCGATGTCATCTTTGATGGCGTGAGGTGTTTCCATATTGGAAATTTCGTCAAGCATCTTTTTTTCTAAAGCAAAGGCTTTGTTATCTTTCAGTTTTAAAGCATTGGAAAACTCTAAAAATAACGAGGCAACACTCGCTTGTAAGGCTTTGTTGTAATTCTCTTTTGTGCTTGCAATTAAATTAGGTGAGACCCCTCTATCTCGCTTATCTCCCAAAAGCTCAAATCGTTCTTTTTTGACCAAGATATTTTCCATGGAAGAGCGCAATTTAAAAGCTTCTTCTTGATTGGAGAGTGTTTTCGCTGCTAAACTTTGTGGCTCAAACGTAAAAGTGTTCAATGTGTCGATTAACATTTTTTCAATCAATGGCATTTCTTTGCTAATGACATCATTTTGCTCTTTGTACTCTTGGACTGATTTAAGATACAAAGCACTTTGCAGTTGCAGTGTACGTTGCGCTAAAGGATCATTGTCTAAGTTTTTAAGCTCTTTTTCTAAGGTTTTAATTTTCGTGCTAATGGAATGTATTTTTGTAGTAAGCATGTCTTTTTTAACAACATTGTCCATGTAACGGCTAAAGAGTCGACTATAATCATCCATGTTTTCAGGTGTTTTTGGAGGTGTAATCGTGACCGAAGGTGTCACATTGATGAGCTTTTCAAGCAATATTTTTTGCAAAGCGGTTTCGTCATTGGATATTTTAGAGTCATTAATGGTTTTTAAAAGATTGGTATAGGTTGTTTTGTCGGCATTGATTAAAGTGCTGTTTTGATCATCACCAAACAGAGGGTTGCCTAGCAGTAGGGCAAAAAATAGACTGATATGAAGCGCAATAATCCGCATTAATTTTCTCCAAAATAGTTGTAATTTATAAAGAGTGATTATATCGCAATTTACATTTCCCCTTTGCGTATCATTTTTTAATTTTGGCTGTATCTTTCAATGGAACACTTCTTGTAAATGAATGAATAACGTTTAGCATAGGAGGATAAAAAGATGGTCAAGGTAGCGTTTTTCACAAACGATCTTAAAAACATTGATGCCCATTTTGGCTCAGGAGAGCAATTTGCCGTGTACGACGTGGGTGCTGAAGGTTTTAGCCTTTCTGGGGTTATTCCAACAGGCGAAGAACGAACCGAAGGTAGAGTCGAGATGTTGCAACATGAGAACGTTGACATTATGTACTGTGTCGAAATTGGACCTGCTGCGGCTGCAAAAGTCGTCAACAGCAAAATCTTTCCTATCAAATACAAAGAAGTGGTGAGCATTGAGACAGAACTCAATAAACTTCAAACCATGATGGCAACCAATCCTCCACCGTTCATCAAAAAAATCTTAGAAGCGAGAGGATAGGGCGATGAATGAACTTGAAAAGTTGTTCATCGAAACCCTGACATCTCAAATCAGGGCGCTTGACCAGTTTGGTACATGGGCGAAGAAAAGTGATGAAGAAATTTTGTCTGAGAAGTATGTTAAAACCAAAGAGCAACTCAAAAACGTCCCTATAATTGCGGATATTGATGAGATGCAGATTAAAGATATTCGTCTTATTTTTCAGTCCATTGCGTTGGCGTTTGAACTGAAGCTGGGTATTATGTGCTCGGTTGTCATGGAGATGAGTCACGAGGGATTTGGTCGCGCTGTGGTTTTAGCTGAGAAGATTGTTGTCACCAACAAGTTTTTCAAAGACGCGCATCGTTACAGTTTTAGAACCTATGATGATCTCATCAAAGAGGGTGGCAAGATGTTAAAAGAGGCCATCGAAATTTACGAAACGTATAAAAAATAAGCAGGATAGAACATGGCAAAGGTTGGTATATTTTACGCAAGTGCGGGCGGGTCAACAACATTGGTAGCGGATGCTTTAAAAGAGGCGTATGAGCTTGAAGATGATGATTGTATTTTGATGGAAGATGACTTTGATAGTGTTGAGCAATTTGACAACTATGATGTGCTTTTCGTTGGTTCTTCAACATGGGGACAAGGCGACGTGCATTTTAGTTGGGTTGACCCACTTTTTGAGATCACTTCTGAGAACATCAGCTTTGCAGGTAAAAAAGTTGCGTTTTTTGGCGCGGGTGATAGTAAGACACATGGCGAACATTTTTGTTCTGCGCTTGGTAAGTTCAATCAAATTTTTACCAAAGCGGGTGCTAGTGTTATCGGCTTTGTGGACAAAGAGGGATATAACTATACGGCATCTTTGGCAGAAGTGGGCGATAAACTGTGTGGTTTAGCGATCGATAACGTCAATGAAAAAAGTAAGACAAGCGAGCGCATTGAAAACTGGATAGAGCAGTTACAAAGCGAGATCTAAATTTCTGCCTCGAAAGAGGCAAGCTTTAGCGCCACAGTGGCTAACGTAGCCATAAAAAGCTTTGCTTTGTTGGCGTATAAAGAATAAGTACACAGTAAAAGGAAATAACATGAGAACGCTTGAGCAATATTATGAACTAAAAGATGCAGAAGATTTTTTTGAGTTTTTTGGTGTCGAGTACGATAAACACATTGTTGAAGTCAAGCGTTTTCATATTATGAAAGAGTATGGAAGCCTTATTAAAAAAGGGTTTGAAAACTTTAATGGCGATGAGAAGTACCTCATGGATTTTTTAAAGTTCGCTTTGATTCGCGTTTACATGGACTACAAACATGGACATGCCCCAAGTGCGGCTGAAGTTTGGGGTATGCTGGAAGATGGCAAAGCGAAGGGCTGTTTGGCATGTACCACATCATCTGAAGGAGGAAACTGTGCTTGCTAGTGAAGAAGTTGTTTTGCATAACAATGTAATGGCAAAACTTTCAGGAAAAGACGAAACGAAAGCCAAGTATTTTCTCGGGCAAAAAGTGAAACTTTTGGAAGATGTCAAGAACGATGGTACCTATCCGTATCTTGGGATTGGTGAGGTGATGATTAAAAAAGGCTCAGTTGGGTACATCCGAACCATTGGTGAGTTTTTACAGGTCATTCGTGTCTATGAAGTCCATTTTTTAGATGCCGAAGCGGTCATTGAAGTGATCGGATGTAGGGAGCATGAGCTTGAAGCGCTTGAACCTTACCGCGACCTTGAAGCCGAAGAGACAGAATGGATGATGAATCACTACAAAAATAAGTAGTAAATTCTGCCTTGTAAAAGGCAAGCTTTAGTGCCCTAGTGGCGAACGTAGGCTAGGAAGCTTTGCTTAGTAGCCGTTATAAAAATAAAAATAGTTAGTAAAAATCTTAGTAGGGAGGAAAAGTCATGGCGAAAGTAATCTTTATGCATTTTGATAAAGAAAAAGACGGTATTTATGATGCCAAAATAGGCGAGCCAGTTGTGCGTCTAGCAAAAGAGAAAGGGATTCCAATTCCTTTTGATAGCAAAGACTATGCTCAGTGTTTGGTCAGCGTTGAAAATATCAGCGATGAAGAGCCAACAAGTTACATGGAAGACGAAGAGCTTGATGAGCTTGTAAAGCTTGGTGCCATCACGCAACAAGATGCAGATATTTGTCAACAGTTTACCGTTAGTCCTAAAGTTCGCATCGCTTCGATGATGATGATTAAGGGCGATGTTTTGATTAAACCATTTAAGATTTAAAGGAGATAAGATGACAACAAGAGTAGAAATTATCAACGATTTTTTAGCAATTAACGTAAAACCGGGCGCCACCATTCAAGATGTCGTAGAAGCAAGTGGTAGTGCACTTCCTTTTGGCTGTCGTGATGGTCAATGCGGTACATGTGTGGTTGAGATCGTTCAAGGTATGGAGTTTTTATCTCCAAAAAATGAGAAAGAGTTTAAAGTTCTTAAAGAAGTATGTGCGGGCACATGTTCAGAAAATTCACGCCTTGCCTGTCAGATGAAAATTGACAAGCCAAACGGCGTTGTACGTATTAAATACTAAGATATATTCTGTAAAAAACACTTTTCAACGCCACAGCAAAGAAAACTCTCTGGTGTGGCGTTGAGACTCTCTCAAAATTCCGAAAACCTCCTTTTTTATGCATAAATTTTAATCACTAAAAACGATAAAAAGTATCCACACTTTGGCATAATTTACGCATGAGAAGTATCAACCTAGAATTCAAACAAAAGCAGAGCTTAAACCTCTCTTTGAAACTTTGGCTCCCACTGTTACAGCTACCTCTTCAAGAGTTAAGTACGCACCTAGAGACGTTGTCGTACGAAAACCCTTTTTTAGAGGTCAAGCGTCCCTTTGAGCAAAACCTAGGCTCTAGCCATGGCATTGTCGAAGAGTTGGTACTTGGCAGTGAGTCTTTGCACGAGAAAATCATTGAACAAATCGTGCCGCCACTTTTCCCAACCCCCATCTCTCAAAAGGTCGCGCATGAAATTCTCTGTGATATCAACGAAGATGGCTATTTTGATGGTGACATTGAAGCGATTGCGCAAACCTGTGGCGTTTATACCGAGTATGTTGAGCGCATTCGTCAACGATTCTCCAAGCTAGAGCCGTATGGCATAGGATCACTTGAGAGCCACGAGTCTTTTGTGTTTCAACTCGATGCGCTCAGCGATGACATCGATGATGAACTCTATAACTTGGTGCTTAAGATGATCGATCAGATGGCAAAGGTCGATAAATTTTCCAGACACGGACGTTTTGAAGAGGCCAAAGCGATCATCAAAAAGTTTGCTAATCCTCCAGCGATTGAGTATCAAGCGACACCAAAGCAGATCATTCCTGATTTTTTTGTGGAAGTGGGCGATGACATTAACCTTCGCATCAATAACGACTATTACCCCGATATACTGATAACAGACCCTTTTTCAAGTAAAAGTGATACTATTAAAGAGAAGCTCAAAGAGGCACGTGACATCGTTAATCTTTTAGAACTTCGTAAAACAACGCTGTATAAAATTGTCCTTTTGGTGGTTGAGCGACAACTCTCTTTCTTTGTAGGTGGCGAGCTAAAGCCCCTCAATATGGCACATTTAGCCGATGAACTCTCATTTGCAGAGTCCACCATTTCGCGGGCTATTTCAAACAAATACATTGAGTCTAAGCAGGGCGTTTTTCCGCTTAAATCGTTTTTTACCAATGCTGTTGCCACCAAAGAGCTTTCCTCTTCAGAGATAAAGAATTTTATCAATCAACTGATAGAATACGAAGATAAAAGCGAGCCGCTCACCGATGATGATCTTTTAGAGCGCATTGAAAAACGATTTAGCATTAAGATGGTCAGACGTACCATCACCAAATACCGCAAATTGATGAACGTAGCATCATCCAAAGAGCGCAAGAAAATTTATAAGGTACAAGCATGAACACAACACTAAATGAGAGCTTGGATAGCAGGTACAGCAAACTGGAAATGCTCAAACTTGAACGTGAAGTCATGGTCTTTTTACAAAAATATGCCAAAAATCGTTACTCAAAGTATGTCATAGCACCCCACATCGCGGCAATGTCCTTGCAGATGAACCATCTCTATGAAGCGATGGGCTTTCGTAACCGCGTGCAGATGGGAAAGTACATGAAGTGCCATTTCCCTGAGCTTGTTGCACTTAAACCAGTCGATAAACTCTGGAAGAAATTCATCTACGATTCCATCGATAGAATCGCCCCTGCGTGTTTTACATGTAAAGATAATTCCAACTGCTTTGCGTGCCAGTTGGCGGGATAAGGAAACGTGATGATTCGAGTTGCACATGAAAGTGATTTGGAAGAAATATTAGCAATTTACAACGATGCAATTTTAAATACCACTGCGGTTTATACTTACAAAGAAGAAGATATACATGAACGCAGAGAATGGTTTTTAAGCAAGAGAGAAAAAGGTCATCCAGTTTGGGTGTACGAAAAAGATCATCGCGTGGCAGGCTTTGCAACGTACGGTTCTTTTCGAGAATGGCCTGCTTACAAATATACGGTTGAACATTCTATTTACGTTCATAAAGATTTTCGCAATTATGGTATTGGAACTGTTCTACTCAAAACAGTGGTAGAAGATGCTCAAGAAAAAGGGTATGCCACCATCGTTGCAGGCATTGATGCCTCTAACGCCAACAGTATTCATCTGCATGAAAAATTAGGTTTTGTCTCCGCTGGGCTTATCCATAAAGCAGGGTATAAATTTGGTCAATGGCTTGATTTGGCATTTTATCAATTGATACTTGATGGACCAGACAATCCTAGTGAAGAAAATCGTTAGTCTTCTGGCCCTATCGTCATAAAAGGGTTATGAGCGATTTCCCACAAATGACCATCGGGGTCTTTAAAGTAGCCACTATAGCCACCCCAGAAAACTTTTTGAGGTTGTTTGGTTGGTATTGCACCTGCTTTTAGGGCTTCTTCAAAAAGTGTGTCAACTTCTATTTCACTGTTTAAGCAGTGTGCAAGCGTAAATCCATGAAAGCTACTCTCTTCAAAAGCAACATTTGCATCTTCTGCAAGCGCCTTTTTTTCGTAGAGTGCAAGCCAAGTGCCATTGAGTGCAAAAAATGCGATGCTCTCTTCGTAGGGTTCAAGCCTAGGAAACCCCAGCCCATGTTGATAAAAAGCAATCGACGCATTCAAATCACTCACGCCTAAGCTGATCATGCTGATGAAAGGTTTCATTTTTTTCCTTTAAAATACCCTATAAAAGCATCAAGATGGATTTGCCAATGTATTAACCGTAAAAAATTCTTTTAGAGCATCATACGCCAAAGGTTTTGTGTACAAAAATCCTTGAAAACGGTCACAGCCGAAGCGTTTTAAGATGGCTTCTTGCTCTTTGGTTTCCACACCTTCTGCCAAAATATGCATCTCTAAATTTTTACCGATTGAGATGATGTTTTGTACCATCTTTTCAGCGGTAATGTCATTTAAAATCGTATCGACAAAGCTTTTGTCGATTTTGAGCTCATCAATAGGAAGTTTACGCAAAATACTCAAAGACGAGTATCCTGTGCCAAAATCATCCATAGAGATAGAAAGCCCCATTTCATGGACTTTTTGCAGTATGGGTAAAATGTAGTCAATATCTTCGATAAACAGACTTTCCGTGATCTCCAAACACAAAGAAACACGCTCAAGTCCAGCATGTTCTATCTCTTTCATCAGGTTTTCTAAAAAGTGCGTTTGCATGAACTGTTTGACCGAAATATTTAAAGAGGTTTGAAATGAAACTCCTAAGTCGGATTGTAGTTTTTTCATCTCTTTAAGTGTTGTATTGATAATAAAATGCCCAAGATGAGGCATAATCCCAGAGGCTTCTGCGATAGGAATGAATTGATCGGGTGGAACAAGCCCGAGCTCTTCACTTTGCCACCTTGTCAGTGCCTCAACACCGTAAATGTTTCCATTTTTATCCATTTGGGGATGGTAAACCATATAAAGTTCATGTTTATCGAGTGCTTTGCGTAATGCTTGTTCTACATTCACACGGTTCAGATACCCCGCTTGTAAAGAGGGATTAAAAAGATGAACACTGTTTTTATATTTTTTAGCTTCATACATCGCAATGTCAGAGGCTCGCAAAAGCATATCGAGTGATGTGCCATGTGCTGGGAACTTAGCGATGCCTATACTCGCACCAATAACGAAATTAAACTGTTTAATATGATAAGGTTTTGAGATTTCATCTATAATGTTTTGTGCATGTGAAAGAAGCTCTTCATCATTGTTTCGATAGCTTAAAATGATAAATTCATCGCCCCCTTGACGAATCACAACGCTCTCTTGTTGCACCATTCTTGAGATGCGTTTGGCAAACTCGATGAGCACTAAGTCTCCAAACTGGTGACCAAAACTGTCATTGACATTTTTGAAATGATCCATGTCGAGATAATAAAGGCTAAATGGCGGTGCCCCTTCATAAATCCAATGGTTGATATTTTGCAATAAATAGCTACGATTTGGTAGCTGTGTCAATGCGTCATGGGTTGCTTGAAAAACCAGATCTTTTCTTCGTATAGCTTCAGCATTGCCAATCATTTTAAAGAGTAAGAACAAAATGACATGAACGATAATAAAGACAAACACATAGCTTGTAAAACTCTCAACAAACTCTTTTACCAGTTGGGAATGGTCTATTTCTGAGAGTATCCAAAGCTCATAGCGAGGGTCGTATTTCAGAGAAATTTGCACACGTTTTCCATTGGCATTGGAGGTTATCAATTCATAGATTTCAGGCTTTTGTTTCATCTCATCAATAGAAATGCGGTACTTTTGTGCAATGTCACTCAGAAGCGTATTGAAAAAGTCATTGGGTAAAGGCGTTTCATAAAGATTTTTAGGTGTTTCAGTTTGGGAGGATTGAAACTGCACAAACTGGTCACGATCTCGTATGAGCATTACCTTGTTGTAATCTCCAATCGAGAGGTTTTCTGTGAAGATTTTAAAAGCACCTTCTATCGCTAGTCCTGCGGTCATAACGCCTATGACTTTGCCCTCATTGTTATGAACGCTTTTGCGAATGGGTATGCCCCATCTCCCACTTGCCGCTATAAAATACGTGCGTCCAAGAACCATCTGTTCTTGGGTCATTGTGTAGTCAAAAGAGTCTCTTGTTATGGCTTGTTGCCTGAGATTGGGGAGTTTTGTTTTATTGAAATTGGAGCTAACGTGAAGATAGTTACCTTCTGTATCTACAAATCCAAATGCAACCACGGAAGGATTAAGAACGAGCAAATCATCCATGATACGCGGGTCTTTATCTTTTAAAATCTGGTTACCTAAAATATTAAGGGTCATCTCTTGCGATAAAAAAAGTGTATGTGTCGCGTTGGAGATAAGTTTGACAAGATTGGCTTGATCGGTCGTATAATCTTCATGTATGCTGTTCCATTTTGCATACGAAACAACTCCTAAAAAGATAAAAGCACCTGCTAAAAGAATATAAAAAATCATCCATATGTTTTTTTGAATAATAGCCATATGAACCCCCTCTGTCTTCGTAAAATAATCATAGCATAATTTTATTGTCACATACTATGATTAAATAATCGACAAAGATTTACGGTACTTTGAGCACTGCGCTATTGCAGAGATCATCACTTTCAAATTGTGTTATGTCGCCTGCTTTGAGGTTTGGAACGGGAAAAAGTCTCACGGTGAGGGGTTTGTTGAGTCTAAAAGCCAGCGTGCCTGTGTCACAGCAGATGTCGGCTATCTTTTGTGCGGTGGTATCGCCTTCTATGGGCACGGTATCAAGACCTATGCCACATACGGCTGAGTATTGGAGTAGGGCACGTATATCAAACTCACCTTTGGTTGCAGACTCTGCCAACCCACTGTCTTCAACGACTGCTAACATAAGCCCTGAAAAGCCGATGAGTGTGCATCCTTTTTGCGCTTTAAAAACCTTGGTTAAAAGCGCAGAAGCTTCCAGTGTACCTGATGCCCCAAAGTAGGGCACTCCAAGAAGTTTATACACATCAACCATTGAAGCACAGTTTTTTGAAGGCGCGGCAGAAGTGTCGATGCCTGCAAATGTGGTTTTATATGGGTGCTCGAAGGCGTTTGTGATGTTAATAATATCGGTTATATGGTACTGCAACGCATCTTTCATGACGGTGTAGGACTTGTGCATCTTTGTATTGTGGTTGGTTTCTGGTTTTAAACTTTTAAGGGCATCTACTAAAAGATCAGGCGTTTCCAGTCCTAGTGCAAAACAGTTCTCATCGTGGCTATTGTGGTAGGATGCTGGAAAATAGGGAATGAGAGGCTTACAGTTATAGTTGATCGTGAAGTTAAAATTACCTTCGCCTCGGGTCGTGATCTTTCCTATCTCAACGACGGCTTGCGCACAACTCAGCGTGAGTTCTCGATCAGGAACGCCCAGTTCATCGACACTGACGTTAACACAGGCATTGCAAATGTCTCCGTACGCTTTGATAAGCTCCGGTAACATTGCTATCTCTTCAGCACTTTTGGCTTCACCAATGGCAAAACGAATGCGAATTTTTGGCATAGCAGGGCTTTTAAGAACTTCTTCGAGTTGATGCATATCTTTCATGATTGCATGGTAAGACGAGGTGTCAAGGTATTCGCCAAAAGCATTTGTTACAATGCGAATAGACTGCACGTGGTAGCCATGTGTTTTAAATTCATTTGCCAAGTCTCCACCAAAGTTTGCTGCTTGAGAGATGGTTTTTTCCCATTGGCTTTTGTCTTGGGTTAGTGTGACAAAGGAGGTGATGGTGCGAATTTTGCATAGATCTTTCTTTGTGAGATTTTCGTTTAGCATCGCTTATCCTTAGTACATTTGTGCAAAATCATAGCTAATTCATTTTTACATGTAAAGGTAAAACGGTATAATTTTCAGTGATAAACCAGAAAGGAAGCAAATGTTTCAAAAATTACTTTTAATAATTGGCTTGGTAGGCTCACTTTGCTCTGAGGATGTCAGCATTGCTAAACTTTTTGAGAATGAAACTATAAAAGGATTGATGCTCATTGAGTCTTTGGATGGTAGCGAGCAGTATGTCTACAATGAAGAGCGCGCCAAGATGCCACTGCTCCCTGCTTCAACGTTTAAAATTCCCAATACACTTATAGCCCTGCAAGAAGGCGTTGTCGATGAAAACTCCACGATCAAATGGGATGGTGTTGAGCGAAGTGTTCGAGCTTGGAATCAAGACCAAACGCTCAAATCTGCCTTCAAAAGTTCATGTGTTTGGTGTTACCAACTTTTTGCACGTACCATTGGAGTTGAAAAATACAATGACTATCTCACAAAACTTCACTATGGCAATGAAAAAGCAACCCCTGATCTGGAGCGCTTTTGGCTCGATGGAGAGCTTCGTATCAGCGCATATGAGCAGATCGCTTTTTTGAAAAAGCTTTATCTGAGTGACCTGCCGTTCAAAGCAGAACATATTGATCTACTCAAAACGATTATGATAGATGAGCAAGGTAAAAATTATACTATACGAGCAAAAACAGGTTGGGCTATTCCCAAAGATGCCGAGCATCATGGTTGGTATGTAGGCTATGTAGAAAGTTCTCGTGGTGTTTATTTTTTCGCAACCAATCTGATAACATCTTCGTTTGATGAGTTACCACTTCGTAAATTACTAACACTTGAAGCATTAAAAAGCAAGGGTATTATAGAGTAATTCAGGCGTTATTTTTAATCAGCTATAGTTTTTTAACTCGACTTTGCATAAAGTTTGACTCCAAATCGTAAACGAATTAATAAAATGCAACACTTTTGTCACATATGTTCGGTATACTTTTTACGTCATTTAGACAATCAAGGAGTCCGTATGTTACCAAGCACAATTCGTTTCAAACTTTATATATCAGCTTCTATTTTAACTTTTGTTGCCATTTTTGTTGGTTTATTGGGATTGTACAATCTTAACAATGAAAATGAAAATTTTAAATCAGTCTATGAAGATCGTATTGTTCCCTTAAAGCAGCTCAAGATTATTTCGGATTTATACGCAATCAATATTGTCGATACGGTACATAAAACAAATGCTCAGGCATTAAGTTATGATGATGCCTTTAAGTCAATAAAAAACGCTAGAACGACCATTGCTAAAACGTGGAGTTCATACATTGCTACAAAATTAACGACAGAAGAAGAAAAACTTGCAGAAACAGCTCAAAAACTGTTTATCCCTGCTGAGCGTATGGTTGATGAACTTTTATCTGTCATTGAAAAAAAAGATAAAGAGAAATTGGCGTATATTGGTGCAAAAGAGTTGTATCCAGCGATTGATCCTATAACTGCATCTATTGGCGATTTAGTAGATCTCCAAATAAATGAGTCTGAAAAAAGTTATTTAGAAGCGGTTTCTCATTATGAGTTTACTAAACTATTTTTTAGTGCTGTACTCATTCTTGGTATTGGATTTGGTGTTCTCATCATAGGTTATACAATTCAAACGATTATTAGCTCGCTTAATGCACTGAAAGATAAGATGGTTTATATTGAGACCAATAAAGATTTTTCTCAAAAAATCCAATTAAAACACCGAGATGAGTTACAAGAGCTTGCTATCACATTCAATGCCCTTATAGAGTCTGTTAGCCATGCGCTTTCCGACGCTAAACATATGGCACATGAAAATGCGACAGTATCGGAAGAGCTTTCTATGACATCCTTACAAATTGGTAAAAGTACGGAAGAAACCGTCTCACAGATGAACGCAACCATAGCGACTACTGAGTCAGTTGTTCACATATTACAACAGGGTGAAGCTAGTTCGGAGGAATCTGGAAAAGTTATTGCTGAAATGACAGAAGAGATCAATAGTGCCGCAAGCAATGTTTTAAATGTTTCTCATGATTTGGAAGATGTTGTGGTGTCCCAGTCTGACCTTTCTGAAAGGTTAGAAAGACTGTATCAAGAAATAGACCAAGTTAAAAATGTACTCTTGGTGATTAATGATATTGCCGATCAGACAAATTTATTGGCACTTAACGCAGCGATAGAAGCAGCACGTGCAGGAGAACATGGTCGTGGCTTTGCTGTTGTTGCCGATGAAGTTCGAAAATTGGCTGAACATACCCAAAAAAGTTTGAATGAGAGTAATTCCACTGTTCAGGTGATTATTCAATCAGTGAGTACATCGGTCGAATTAATGCAAAAAAATGCCCAAAATATTAAAATGCTTAGCGGTCGTGCCAAAGAGACAGAAGCATTGATGCGTATTAGTGTCAGCAATGTTGCAAATGCTAAGATAATTGCTGAACGAACAGCCGAAGATGCTAAAAAAGGAAGGAAACAAGCAAGCGAGGTCATCGAAAGAATTCATACGATTCATCAAATTTCTACAACCAATGCTCGAAGTGTAGAAGAGATTGCCTCAGCATCAGAACATTTAGCAAAACTATCAGAAGAGCTAAGTACCACAATTTCTCAATTCAAAACAGCTTAATAAGCCTCTACCGAGGCTTATTATTTACTCTTTTTTGTTTAAAAAGGTTTCGATCTCTTCAATGGCTTTTTTGTTGGAGAGGTTAAACTTAATCTCAATACGTCTGGATGCCTCTTTATCTTCCACCCCATTTTTCAAAATAAGATCGCTGTAAGCCCTACCATTGGCACTGAGGTATTTTTGAAGCATAGCGGTGCGTTTTTCATCTAAAGAGTAGATAAATGCCATCACCGAATATGCACGTTTTTGGGAAAGATCAAGGTTGTGCATATAACTTCCATCAGAGTCAGTATGTCCTTCAATGACGATATGATCGATATTTTCACGTATAGTATCATCATTGAGCAGTACATCGAGGTATGGTTGGAGTGTCTCTTTGAGCTGTTTTTTGGCTTCTGGTTTAAGCTCATACGAATCGACAGCAAAAAGTACGGAAGCTGGCAAACGAATGGCTCCACTGTTAGGGTCGATGTTGATTTTTTTGCCCAGTTTCTCTTTAAGTTCTTGTACCACTTTAATGCGAATACCCGTGAGGTTTTTAATACGTGCTTTCGTGAGATTAAGATCTTCCACCAACTGTTGATGTGATGCCGTACTTTCCAAAAGCTTGGCACTTAAAAGCTCAAGCTCGCCGTCTTTGAGTTTGAGGGTTTGCGTTGTCGTACCAAGCTCCATTTGACTTGCTACAAGTTCACCTTTAACTTCATCGCGGGCAAGTTCGGTGTCGAGCAGAAGCTTCTTGAGGTTTTCGATTTCTCTATCTGAAAGTTGCAATTTTGCAGTAGCTTCATCGAGGTTGCTCTCTTTTTGCATGAGTAACTCTTGCGCGATTTGCAAAGAGGAACTTGTTACGTTCATATCGGCACTGAGGCGTAAGAAGTCACGTTTTTTCTGTGAGAGTTCTTGTTGGTTTAGGTGCAAAACGCGTGTTTGCTCTTCGAGGTCATTTTTAATGCCTTTCAGATCGGTCTGCACGTAAACATACTTCACGACAATCGCCCCAATGAGCAAGATAAACACAAAAAGCAATCCTGCCATTAAGTCCGCATACGAGACCCAGAAGTTTTGGTCAGAACTTCGTGAACGGTTGTAACGCATTATTTTAACGCATCCATTTTTTGGATGATCTCTTCGGTTTCAGCATCGATGATTTTAAGGCTCTCTTTCAGCGACTCAACCTCTTCGTTTGGCGCACTCTCTATACGTGCTGCACTGGCTTCTTTAAGTGCTCTTAACACCTCCAAGTTGGTGGCGATCATCTCTTCATTGCCTTCAACTATTTTCCCGTGTAATGCCATTGTCTTTTCATTGAAAAGGTCCAGTTGCTTCACCATGTCTTCGTGGACAAGGGCTAAATCTCGTTGTTTTTCTTGTGAGCGAGCAAGTGCTTCCATACCTTCTTTGATGTGCTCAGCCCCTCGTTTAACGGCTTGGGCTTCAAGGGAAAGCATATTGTCAAAAAGGCTAAATTTTGACTCGATTGTTTGACCTAAATGCTCAAAAAAGTCATTGGAGCTTAAGCGTTCAAACATCTTACCAATGCGCTCAAAGTGTTGGAGATTTTCTTGTAAATAAGCTTGTTCTATCTCTTCTTTTGTCCAAAAAAGTGCAGCAGTTGAGCTTTGGATGGTCGCAACTTCTCTATCAAAACGGCTAAGACCTCTTTTTTCAAAGAAAATCCACCACAATGAAAGCAAAATACCATAAATAGAGACATAAAAAGCAGTTCCCACACCACTGAGCAAAAGTGAAATTTCATTTTCAAGTGCACCCGCTGTTTGGGATGAAAAGTCAGGCAAGGTTAACGCAATAGAAATAAACGTACCCAAAATACCCATCGTAGGGAAAATAGAAGCCGCTACTGAAGCGTAGTTGTCGTTGCGAATCCCTTTAGCATAGGTGTCGATGAAATTTTCAAAAGAGGCATTGGACTTAAGTTTATCGCCTATGGGCATTAAATTTTTGGAGACATATGCGTGCAGTTCATTTTCAAACTCTTTAGAGTAACGTCGAAACGTACAGACACCAAACTCGCCATTGTGCTTTGCAAAAATGAGCGCAACAATGTAAATAAACCCAATAAGCACGATACTGTGAACGCCTACTTTAAAATGCAAAATCCCTAAATAACCGAGCAAAAAGTAAACGTAAGCCAAGGTTGGCAACAAAATGAGCTTGAGGTAAACCAAAGCACAGTTACGTTTTGGCGACTCGAGCGTGGCTAGATTTTGGAGTGTTTCGTTCATATCTTCTTGCATTAAAAAGCCTTTGTGTTAGATCAATTTATTTCTTTACCTACATTATAACGCGCCTTTATATACAGATGCTTAACAAGGGTGAAAAAGGCACTATTAACGTGGAATTAATCTTAAAAGACTACAATTTTTCATATCAAAAAAAGATCGTCTCACCTCACTAAACGCGCGTTTTACACATACCAAGGTGGTCAAATGTCTTCAAAAATACCTAAGTTAGATCGTCACAGTGTCAAGTCTTTGCTCAAAAACACACTCTTAAATACCATTGAAAACATCGCAACGCATTTGAGTGATTTTTTAGAGAACCATGAGCCCGAAAGCTTACACCAATACCGTGTTAACGTGCGTATGGCACGTTCTGTTTGCTTGGAATTTAGCGAATTTATGGAAGAAAAGCGTAAATTTAATTTAGAAAAAATCCTCAAAACACTCCAAAAAGAGACAAACGATATGCGTGACCTCGATGTCTTTTTAGAGTGCATAGAAGCGTATAAAAGTATGGTTAATCCTTCGTGTTTGAACGAGTTTCAAGACTTGGAAATGAAGCTTAGAATGGAAAAAGAAGAAGCGTATAATACCTTTGAAGCGAAATTCACTCAGGCATTTAAAGAGGACTTAATCGCACAACTGCAAGCCATCCAAAGCGATAATAAGCTCTGTCTTCCAAAATCGGAAGAAAAGATATACAAATACGTCAAAGAGATACTCTTAGCGCGTCTTAAAAAGATCGCTAAGGCTTCTCAAAAACTAAGCTTAGATTCGCCCAATGCACATTTTCACAAGCTCAGACTTCACTACAAAAAGCTTCGTTACAACACCGATGCCATCAAACTCAATCAGTTTTCAAAAAGTTTTAAACCCATTCAAACCGCTTTTGGGCGAGTGCAAGATAAAAACAGCCAAATCGAGCGCATCAAACGCTACAATACACAAAACAGTACGTGTTTAGAGCAGATCGCCGCTCTTTTAGAGCAAGAACTCATCGCCGATAAACAAGCGTGCATCGAAAAATCCAGTAAAGAGAACATCGCAAAAATGCAAAACACCATTCAAAAAACCTTTACACATAAAGCCAAATAGCCGTGCCAAATTTAGAATTTATTGCTCATTATCCTGAGCATCTCAAAGATCAAATCCGCCGTCTCATTCACGAAAAAAAGCTTGGTGCATACCTGCTTTCAAAGTACTCCACAACCCATAACATTTCAAGTGACAAAGCGCTTTATGCTTATGTTATGGAGCTTAGAAGTGAATTTTTGCGCAAAAGTGAGCCTATAACCAAAGTGCTTTACGATGGAAAAATAAGCGACATCAACGACGCGTTAGGACTGCACCGTGTCACCATCAAAAACCACGGAGGACGTCTGCGAAGTAAAAGTGAAATCCGCGTGGCATCGGTGTTTAAAAATACCCCTGAAGCCTTTTTACGCATGATAGTCGTGCATGAACTTTCCCACCTCAAAGAAAGGGAGCACAATAAAGCTTTTTATGCCATGTGTGAAAAAATGGAGCCAAGCTACCACCAACTCGAATTTGATGTCAGGCTCTATATGACACATTTGGAGTTGTTTGGGAAGTTGTACTAAAGAAGTTTTATGTGTTGCACCGTTGTCTATACGAGTCAAAAAATAAGGAAAATCATCTATGTCCCAAATGCCAATCTCTCTTGAACCTATGCACTCAAAATTCACTCCCGCTGTGTGTGAATTGCTTACCACACGGTTTCGACGGAACTTTAAACAATGCCAATCCTTAAGTGATGCACAGTTAACACATTTTTTTGAAAAACAGTTAGCGGCTTCTTTGTTAGATGCATCTGCCCATCACATGATCGCTCTATGCGATGACAAAGTGGTAGGAAGCCTTTTTCTTACATGGAAAACTGAGTTCGATCAACCTAAAAAACAATACACCTTTGTTTCAAAAGAACATTTAGCGTTGTTTGGGAAATGGGACTTTTTAAAACTCGGGCTTTCGCTTCATCTCTTAGCACACAAACCCCAACTGCAAGAGTGTTACATCGCACATCTTTTGGGGCATTCCCAAGAAAGCGAAAGTAGGGTTGAAACAGCACTGCTTCAATACGCCAATGATTTTGCTCACAACGACGCTCGTTTTGATCTTTTAACCGTACACGCTGCAGGAAAGGACGAAGAATCCATACGTTTGTATGCAAAATATTTTTTCAAAACGTGTCTGCAAAAAAGTAGTCTAACACGTTCTGTTTTCTTCGGCGACGCTCGATGGAACTTTATGACGTTGCCATTGAAGTAAGCAAGATAGTTCACTATAATAAACTGAGTCGTAAATAAAAGGATTTTATATGAAAAGCTCCCAATTTCCCCTTTACATTGTAGATGCCTTCACCAGAGAACTCTTTCGCGGCAATCAAGCCGCAGTTGTGCCACTCGATAGTTGGTTACCAGAATCTGTCATGCAAAATATCGCTTCTGAAAACAACCTCTCAGAGACAGCCTTTTTTGTGCGAAACGATGCAGGTGTGTATGAGATACGTTGGTTCTCGCCGCTTAAAGAGATTGATTTTTGTGGTCATGCGACGTTGGCGAGTGCGTATGTCATTTTCAATCATCTGGGTGAGAAAGAACGCATCACTTTTTGGGCAAAAGCGGTCAATACGGTTGAAGTCCACGAAAAAGAAAATGGGCTCATCGAGATGAGTTTTCCTAACCGTGCGCCAGACGTTGTGAGTGAAGTGCCAGAAGCCCTAAATACTGGGCTTTCTATAAAGCCTTTGGAATTTCATAAAAACCAACAAGCCTATTTTGCGGTCTATGCAAGTGAAGATGATGTTAAAAATGTTGTGCCTGACCTTGAAAAGCTCAAAACACTTGCACCATTTGATGTCGTGGTAACGGCTCCTAGTCATGCGTATGACTTTGCTTCACGTTACTTTTGGCCTGCCAATGGGGGTGTTGAAGACCCTGTAACGGGTTCTATTCATGCAGGGCTTGCACCGTTTTGGGCAAAACGCTTAGGTAAAAATGAGCTGATAGCACTACAAGCTTCACAACGTACGGGTGTACTGTACTGTCGCGTGAGTGAAGAGCGCATCTTTATCTCGGGAGCTTGCAAAGAGTATTTGGAAGGTAACATTAGCATTATGTATTAATGAAAAGGCATCATTTTTTGGCATTCCCTTTAAGCAGTAGCAATGTTGAAATAGCTGAAATTCCAATGCCTACAAGCACTTCTCCTGAAAGTGTTATACCATCCAAGAGAAAAAGCAGTAATGCAATGGTCGCAGGACTGAGGTATATATACGCCATAACTTTTTTAGGACCGATGGCAATGGTTGCTTTTTGGTACAAATAGACAGTAAAAAAAGTCGCAACAATCGCCAAGTAGAGTAAATAATTTAAAGACTCTAAACCTATAGTCGTCCATTCTAAGGGGATGCTGAAGATGAGGAGTGCGCATAACATCCAAAAAGAGCCTCCTACAAGAGTCATGAAAACAAGCACACTGAGTTCATCGTCTGTGCGGTGTAAATATTTCATCGTAATAGAATAAATCGCCATGCTTATAACAGCTCCTAGGTATATGAGATCGCCTTTGCCCAGTGTAAAATGAAGCAATAACGTAACATCACCTTTAAAAACAACGATCAGTGTTCCAACGATACCAAAAAAGTAAATACCAAGTTGAGCCTTACTGATGCGCTCTTTAAAGAAGAAAATGCATAAAATGCCTGTTATAAGCGGTACAAGTGTATAGAGTGTTCCAGTGTTGAGCGCTGTGGTGTACTCAAGTGCTTTAAAAAAGGCGATAAAGTAAAGCGCGTAAAAAAAGCTGATAATGAGCGCTCTTGGAATGGTACGAAGTATGTGCGAACGCTTTTTAGGGTTTAACAGCACAAAGGGTGCAAGAACAAGGGACGCGATGATAAAACGAAGCAGATTGAGTGAAATGGGATGAATGACGCCTGCTAGTTTTTTAGAGATAATAAATGAGCCTGCAACAAGCAATGTCGCAAGAAGCACCATAAGATGGGCTTTAAATCCGTTTGTCATACCAATCCTTGAACTAAAATGAGCGTTATGGTAGCGGGTTTAAAAACGGTTGTCATTTACCTATGTTAAGATTTTTACGAATACGGCTTAATTGAGTGGGCGTAATGCCAAGATGTGTAGCGATGTGGTACTGTGAAATTCTTGTTTCGATTTGTGGATATTTATCTATAAAGTTTTGGTAACGCGTTGTGGCGTTATCGATGATGAGCGAGATTTCATTTTTTTCTTTTTCAATAATCCAATTTTGCTCTAAGTACCCAATATAAAAGTTTTTAAACGCTTCTTGTGTGTCGATAAGATGACGATAGCCTTTATAGTCTATTTCGATGACAGTACTAGGTTCAAGTGCTTCGATGCACAAATAAGAGTTCTCTCCTTTAAGCAGTGAAACAACAGACGCTGAAAAGTAGTTTTCCATAAAAAGATTTTTGTTATAAGTTGTACCATTTTCGTGAAGATAATAAGTACGCAATAGCCCTTTACAGATAAAATAAATAGCACTAGCCGGTGTGTAATTGTCTTGCAGTAAATCGCCTTTTGCGACATTTTTTAGTTTGAGATACGGTCTAAAAAGTACAAAATCTTTGTGGCTTATGGGTGCATAACGGTTTAACACCTCATAAAACTGCTCCCAAAATTTTGTTTCATTTTCCATACCATTCTCCTTTTAAAAACCGTTTTATCATAACGCATTTTAGGTGACATGTAAAGCAGTAAAGCTTATTTTTCAAGCACGAATTTTGCGTGAGTATGGGTATAATGACGACTCATTTAAAATTGTAGGAAGACGTATGGTAGCTTTGATCGCACTTGGGTTACTCTCAGCCCTGTTTTTTAGCTCAACATTTGTGTTAAATCGTTTGATGAGTTTAGAAGGCGGTCATTGGGTCTGGTCAGCTTCACTTCGTTATGTTTTTATGATTGTTTTTTTACTCATAGTGATTCGTCTTTTTCAAGGTAAAAAGCCATTGAGCGAACTGTTAAAGCTTTTTAGAGAACATTGGCTTTTTTGGACGGTTGCTGGAAGCATAGGTTTTGGTTGTTTTTACGCTCTTTTGTGCTTTAGCGCAGACTATGCGCCGGGATGGGTCATAGCCGCTACTTGGCAACTGACTATCATCGCTTCGTTGTTTGTTCTCATGCTTTTTGGACGAACTTTTCCCAAACGCATTTGGGTTTTTTCAACTATTATCGTCATCGGGGTAGGGCTTGTCAACACGTCACATACCATTGAGCATTTTCACTTTGTTGAGTTTGCAAAAGGGGCTTTTCCTGTACTGATTGCAGCGTTTTGCTATCCATTTGGGAATCAACTCGTATGGGAGTCAAAACATGGGCACAAACATTTCCCAAAGATCGATTCGGCGTTACTTGACAATGCTTTTAACAAAGTCTTTTTGCTCTCGTTAGGCTCACTCCCTTTTTGGGTGTTGCTTGTTGTATGCATTCGCCCATCTGCACCGACGTTTGGGCAGGTGTTTAACACCTCTTTGGTTGCATTGCTCTCTGGTCTTGTTGCCACCACACTGTTTTTACTCGCGCGCCACCGCGCACACAAATCCAGTGAATTGGCGGCTGTTGATGCAACACAAGCCAGTGAAGTCATCTTTGCACTTATAGGAGAGATGCTTTTTTTAGGTACAGAATTACCCAATGCGCAAGCGTGGATTGGCATCAGTTTAGTGTTTATAGGGCTTGGTTTTTTTATCTATTTTCAAGAAAAAAAAAGCGCTATTCACGATTAATTCATAATAATGCGTTACAATACCGCAAAAGTTTATAAGGATTTTTGAAATGAAAACGCTTAAAAAAGCATGTTTGGTTTTAGGATTGGCTTTAGGAGTTTATGTGTACGCAGAAACTCCTAAAATGACACTTCCTTTTAACATCACCCCTGAGATGTACGCCTCTTTTATGGCACAAAATTTAGCAGGGAATTTGCCTAAAACCTTTAAACATAAAGATTTGTCATTGGTGGTCAACAAAGTACACGCAGAGCAAAATAAAGTCTTTTTTGATTCAACGACAAAGCAGTATAAAGAAATTCTTGCAGAGCTTAACAAGTACCATACTTTGCCAGATGATCTCAAAAAACAGTGTAAAGATTTTTCTCAAATTGCTATGGTGAACAAAGGCGTGGAGTACTACTTAAGTGTTGAAGAAAATGAGAAAAAATTTATAGTAAAGTATGACAAAGACGCTTGTTCAGACAATTTTGACCCAGCGCAAAAGATCTATATAGGCGGTTATAATCGCTATGGTTTTGATATCAATGGCGTCAACAAAAAAGACACACTTGCTAAAAAAGCGAGCAATTAATTAACGAACGCAGTTACGCCCCGCGTCTTTCGCTTCGTAGAGCTTTTCATCTGCTTGGATGTAAAGCTCATCAAAGCGTTTGATGTGTGGGGCAAGCATAGAAAGTCCGATACTCACTGTAAAATTGAGTGATTTCCCATTTTTTAATGTTACCGCTAGATGGCTCATCTCACGACACAATGTTTCAAGCTTTTTGTGTGCTTCTTCTTGGGTTACATGTAAGAGTAAAAAGGCAAACTCCTCACCACCTAAACGTCCTACAAGGTCAGTCTCTCTAAATGCATGATTTAAAGCGTGACTAATAGCTTGAAGTACGGCATCGCCCGCTGGATGTCCGAACGTATCGTTGATATTTTTAAAATGGTCGATGTCAAGAATAGCAAAGCAGATAGACTCATCATAACGCAAGGCACGTTGCAGCTCTTTTTCTGCTTCTTTCAAAAAGTAGCCACGGTTGTGAAGTCCTGTAAGGGTGTCCGTTTGGGCAAGGTACTGTAACTCTTTTTCAAGAACTTTGCGTCTGTCTATCTCTTCTTTTAGGAGAATTTGCTCAAAACAAAGCGCTTCATGTGTCTGTGTAGACTCTTCTTGAAAACGAGAGCGATGGTACTCAATCCAACTGCTAATAGTCATTACCATCATATAAGAGATACAAAAACGCACTTGAAAAGGAGTATGATAAATCGTTTGCATTTCAGGGACAAAGAAAAAAAGCCCTATGACCATCATTAAAAAGAAAAAACTCCAGATAAATCCTAAGCGATTGCCAAACAAGAAGATAATACCAATAGGATAACAGTATGCCCATAAAATGCGTGATTGCTCTGTGTCAGCATAGATGATGTAACCCAGTAACGAAACGAGAATGAGATTTGCAGGGTGGTAAAAAAGATAGGTTTTATCTGTCTTGTGAATGAGAAAAAGTGTACCTAGCAAATAGAATGAAAGAAAAGTAATGCCACCTGCAATAATAAATTCATGTTTGAAACTGTTGTAGAGTCCAAGTCCTATAGCAAGAGGTAAAATCATAAGTGTTACCCAGACGTAATGATTGAGTCTCGCTAATTGATCTTCGTTATGGACTGGCGATTTTGCAACAATAAGATCAACAGTTTGCTGAATATGTTTCGCAAATATGAGCATCAATCTTCTTTATGATAGAGTAGCTACTATTATAGACCACTCAAGCTTGTTTATATGTAAAGATAATTCCCTACTCACCAAAGTTTTTATCTGCTCCTACCAATGTGATACTTTTCATTAACGCACGCAGTTACGTCCTGCATTTTTTGCTTGGTAGAGCTTTTCATCTGCTTGAATGTACAGTTCATCAAAGCGTTTGACCTGTGGTGTAAACATCGCCAATCCAATACAGACAGTGACACTCAGTGTTTTTCTACCATCGTAAGGAACGTTGAGTTCACTTATTTCTTGTCTTAATTTTTCCATCTTTGCTCTCGCTTCATCTGCGTTTACATGTAAAAGTAAGAAAGCAAACTCTTCACCACCAAGACGTGCTACAAGGTCTGTTCCTCGTATGGTAAGAAGGCAGTGCTTTGCTATGCTTTGCAGAACACTATCGCCTATGGGATGCCCAAATGTATCGTTGATATGTTTAAAATGGTCTATATCAAGGATCGCAAAACAAAGAGAAGTGTTATAGCGTTGAGCGCGTTTGAGCTCTTTTTCGGCGGACTCTAAAAAGTAACCTCGGTTGTAAAGAGAGGTAAGAGGATCCGTTCTGGCAAGTCGTTTAAGCTCTTTTTCCAATATTTTGCGTCTTTCTATCTCCTCTTTAAGTAATTTTTGCTCTAAAAAAAGTGCTTGATGAGAGCGAGCCCCATGGTATTCCACCCAACTGCTAATAATCGCTACAACAAGATACGAGATACCAAAACGTACTTGAAAAGGGATACTGTAAATGGTGTGAATTTCAGGGAGAAAAAGAAAAAGCCCAATGATCATGCCTAAAAGTAAACAGCTCCATAAAAAGCCAAGGCGATGCCCCAATAAAAAGATGATACCAATAGGATAGATATAGGCCCAAAGAATGCGGGAGTTTTCTGCATCGGCATGAAATACCATAAAAAGAACCAAAAAAGCGTAGAGAAGATTGGCACTATGGTAAAGCAGATAGGTCTTTTGGATGGTGGGAATAAGAAAGAGTGAGCCAACCATATGCCCTGAAAAAAGGATAATCAAAATGGCTAGAGTATAGTTGTGAATGTAGATATTGTATGCGCCTGAACAAAATGCAACAGGCAACATTAAAAGGGCGATCCAGACATAATGGTTGAGCCTAAAAATCTCGTCTTCATTATGTGTGAGTGCTTTTGCGACAATAAGATCAACTAAATGTTGAATTTTTTTGGCCAATATAATCATCTCAGCCCCCTTTTTCAAATTGTACATCAGCTATGTGACAAAGGTGTTGTATGGAGAAAAAAACGCTATGGAAGAAATGACACAATGAAGCATTAAGGCGTAAGTGTTTTTATCCATATTTTTTTTAGAAGCATTACTGCATCGTCTATCTCCGTTTCTTGCAATCCGCCAAAGCCCATTTTTAGGGCTTCCCATGCTTCACCATAGTCATCGCTTCCTAGATAAAGTTTTACGCCTTCTTTGAGGGCATTAACACGTAACTTTTGAAGATCTATACTGATGGTTGGACGCACCATGATGGCAAGTCCACCGCCTTCGCTGATAATCTCTATATCATCGCCAAACACATTTTTAAGGGTCTCTCTCATCAGGTCATGCTTTTTTCGGTTGAGTGTGCGCATTTTACGTAAATGACGCTCCCAATGCCCCTCTTTCATAAAAAGCTCTAATGTTGCCTGTGTGGAAAGTGCCACGCAGCATCGAAGATGATGTGTATGAGCTAAAGTTTTATACGTTTCCAAATAACGATGTGGAAGTACAAGGTAACTGACCCGAAGTGCAGGAGAGAGTGATTTTGAAAAGGTTCCAACATACATAACACGGTCATCGTTATCAAGCCCTTGGAGTGAGGGAATAGGGCGATTTTGGTACCTAAGTTCACTGTCGTAGTCATCTTCGATGATGATCCCACCAACTCTCTTTGCCCAATTTAAGAGCTTGATGCGGTTTGAAATGGGCATATTGACCCCTGTTGGGTACTGATGCGAAGGGGTAATGTAAACCAGTTTCGCCTTGGTTGCTTCGAGTTTATCGACATCTAAGCCGTTATGATTGATGTCAATAGGTGTCAAAGCATAACCATAATCTCCAAAAATCTGACCCGTGACAGGATACCCAGGATACTCAATAGCAATCTCATGTAACTGTTCCACAAACAGTGCTGCTATAAGGTTCATGGAGTCTGTAAACCCTCCGCAGACAACGATTTGTGAAGCATCGCAAACAACACCACGGGATTTGATAAGGTAGTTTGAGATCTCATCTCGCAGTCCTCTTTCACCTTGCCTATCGCCATATTTTCCAAAATCCAATTTTGCTTCCATTGCCTTGATGAAAAGGCGTTTCCAAAGTTTTAAAGGAAATGTATCGGGGGTTAATCGCGCGGGAAAAAAATCATAACGTAAAGCCGTTTGCGATAACTCGTGCTTCTTTTGCATCACAGCGGTATCATGATGCGTTTCCAGTAAAGTATCGGCAACAAAATAGCCACTTTTGGGAATACTCTCGATGTAGCCTTCGGTGTAGAGCTGTTTGTAGGCCAATTCAACCGTATTTTTGCTGATTTTGTATTCTAAAGCGATTTTACGAACAGAGGGGAGTTTTGCACCCGCTTTTAAATGGTGTGAAATCTCATCTTTAATGGCATCGTAGAGTTGTATATAAAGAGGTTTGCTTGATTCTTTTTCTAAGATGTACATAACTGACCCCTAAAATATTTAATAAACTGGCTCTTGTGTAGAGTACAGTTTGAGAATATAATACCGAAATTATGATTTAAATTAATTTTATGGAGTATCCAATGATTTCTGAGACGTTAAAGAGTGTTATGCAAAAAGAGGGCGTTGTTGCCATCGTCGCCCAAGGAAAAGAGTTTCCACATGTTGTCAACACGTGGCATTCTTATGTCAGTGTAGGTAAAGAGAGTTTTATCGTTCCAGTAGGTGGAATGCATGGCATGGAAGAGGCGTTAAACCATGATGAGAGAGTCTTGGTAACGGTTGGGAGTAAAGAGGTTGAGGGTCTGCATGGGATGGGAACAGGGTTCTTGCTGAGTGGTCATGCGAAGATGATTTCTGATGGTGAGGAGTACGATCTTATGCAAAAGCGCTATCCTTGGGCAAGAGCTATTATGAACATTACTATTTTAAATGCCACTCAAACAGTCTAGGAAAAACAATGCGAAGATCTGAATTTGAAGTCAATGACATTCAACTGGCACAAGAAATACTAGCGTCATGCGAGCATGGAACACTCTGTTTAGTTGATGGTGATGAGCCTTATGCTGTTCCACTTAATTTTGCTTGGTATGATGGAAAAATCTGCTTTCATGGCTCAAAAGAGGGACGTAAGATGGAAGTAATCGCTAAAAACCCCAAAGCGAGTTTTAGCGTAGTCAAACCTCTTTCATTGTTGCCGTCTTATTTTAGCAATACCCGCGCTGCTTGCCCTGCCTCACAGCTCTATATTTCGGTGCATTTTGTAGGCATGATTGAGCTTGTGGAAGAGCTGAGCCAAAAGGCAAATGTTCTCAATGCGCTTATGCAAAAACTTCAGCCAGAGGGCGGGTATGAGAACATAGAAGCATCAAATCCTATGTATAAAAAAGCAGTTGAAAACATAGGCATTGGAACGCTTATTCCAACATCAATTTCGTTTAAAATCAAAGCAGGTCAAAATCTGAACGAAGAGCGCAGAGCTTTGTTAATTGAAAAATTGAGCGAACGTGGAGAGCCACTGGATCTTTTGAGTGTAAAATTGATTAAGCAGATGAACGAGAAAGTGTAAAGAAGAAAGAGGCTTTACATGTAAAGCCTCTTGTGAGAAAATTTTAATTAAGCGTTTGCTTCTTTGAGCGCTGCTTCAACGTACATATCACGTAGTTTTTTCACCATAGGACCAGGTTTTCCACTGCCGATAGGTTTACCATCAATCTCGATGATCGGTAGAACAAAAATAGTTGCACTTGCCATAAATGCTTCATCGGCATTTAACGCTTCTTCAATGGTAAATAAACGCTCTTCGACTTTAATGTTATGCTCTTTTGTGTACTGCATAAGAAGTTTTCGGCGAATACTTGGCAAAATAGCATTTGAAAGTGGACGTGTAATGATGACATCGTCTTTAATGATAAACGCCGCTGATGAAGTTCCTTCAGTCACAAAACCATCTTCAACCATCCAACCCTCATAAGCACCTTTTTGGTGGACTTCTTCTTTGGCTAAAACTTGACCGAGAAGTGAGATAGACTTAATGTCGCGTCTTTTCCATCTGATGTCCGCACAACTGACTACTTTAATACCTTTGTCTGCAAGAGGGTTTTTGATGATCTCTTTTTTAAAGGTAAATGCCATAAACGTTGTTGGAGTATTTTCAGGGAAGTAGAATTCACGAGGCGCAACACCACGTGTCACTTGCATATAAATGCCACCTTCCACAACATCATTTTTAGCAATCAAAGTGTCTAAAATAGTTTCAATCTCAGCTTTACAAAAAGGTGCTTTAAGACCAATTTTGCTCATGCTCGCATTGAAACGCTCATAAAAAGGCTCTTTATCAATTACTTTTCCATTAATAACAGGTACAACTTCGTAGATGCCATCACCAAAAAGATAACCACGATCAAAAATCGATACTTTGGCATCTTCCTCTTTACAAAAATCTCCGTTTAAAAAAACAATACTGCTCATTACAGACTCCAAAAAAAATAGTGATGAAATTGTACCAAAAGGTTTCTTAGGCATGTGTGCAATAAGTAGGCAGAAGGTCTTTTTTTGTTTGTTCGTTGTTCTATTCTTAAAGATTAAAGAGATATTATTTTTGAAGCGTTTGTGGTAGATTGGGTTGCAGTGCAAAAAGTTAAAAGTTTAGCCATCTCCCTAAAGTTCTTAAGTTCTCAACTAAGATGTTATGCTAAAAGGATAAAACATGAAATTTTTACTAACTAGTTTACTTTTTAGTTCAATCTTATTTTCTGCTAGTTTTGATTGTTCAAAAGCCACGACAACATTAGAGGAATCAATTTGTGAGAATGTGGACTTAAATCAACTTGATGATATGTTAGGAAAAAAGTTTTTTTCTATAAAAAAACAACTCAATGAGACAGATGTCAAACTCTTACAAAATGAACAGAAACAATGGCTGAAAGAAAGAACATCCATATGTAGTAGAAATGATGTTGCATGCCTCATAAATTTATACCAAGTCCGAATTAATTCCCTACAAGATGAATATGCTAGCAAACTTCAAAAAAACATGCATTTAAATGTCCTCTGCAATCAAATTAAATCTGATTTTGAACAAGCTATTGAAAAATGTGTGTTTGATCAGGACTGTATATCATCGGCATTATCGAAAAGTGCGTCCGGACTTAGGAGATATGAACATCCTGAAGTTGCAGTCAATAATTTTGGATATACCCAGATAAAAACCGCTTCAGCAAAGACCAGCGCTAAGGGAACTAGCTTGGTGCAATTGGATAAATTTCAAGGAGACAGATTCCCTAGATTTCGTGAGAGTAGATTGGTAGACTCTGCTACTTTATCAGAAATTCTTTCGCTACCTCGTAAAGAGTCTCACAAAAGAAGCGATAATGCCGAAGAGTTTCAACAAGTATTAGACAAAGGGCAAAAAGTATCTGACTATATGGCATATCTCTACTACGTAGATGGAGTTGGCGATATTGTAGTAATACCT
This sequence comes from Sulfurospirillum sp., assembly GCF_036802865.1. NCBI lineage: Bacteria > Pseudomonadati > Campylobacterota > Epsilonproteobacteria > Campylobacterales > Sulfurospirillaceae > Sulfurospirillum > Sulfurospirillum sp. The sequence goes on from NZ_DAIRVK010000002.1 coordinate 175,374, forward strand.
GATTGCGAAATAGAAACTGAGTATGGTGCAATTGACAAGTGTGCTCAAGTGAACACTTTAGATGTATTATTAGTTTACAGTAACACAAATACTAAAAAAATTTGTCATTTCGATACACTTGAAATAAATCCACAAATAACAAAAATAGAAAATATTTTTTTATCTTCAGATGAACCTTCTGAAAGACTTGAAGCTTTAAAAAAAATCAACACATTGTCACCAGATAAGCAATATAAATACAATTGTATTGCATTGAATGATCAAGATGCAAATGTAAGATATTATGGAATCATGAAGTTTAGAGGACCTGCAAAAGAGACTATACCTTTAATGTTAAACACTATAATTCAGGATCCAGTAAAAGACAATAGAGATATGGCTTTATTTATTCAATTAACCCCACCATTTACTGACAACGGTGCAGATCCATGCGAAAACTTTTCTATTATTGAAGAAAATCTTGATTTAGCATTCGAAGTATATGATCGAGTAAGCTATTCCTCAGAATCTACAGTTGCTATGCGTAATCTTCTTGGTTCAGGTTCTCAGTGTTGTACAACAATGAAAAAAGAAAATATTGAGAGGATATATAACAAACTTGCATCTCAATTTTGGTCTGAAGATAAAAAGAGATATGAACAATGTTTAAATTTGAAATAGGAAAAAAAAGGGGGGACAGCTACTTTAATGACTGCCCCCCTCATTTTAGGGGTCAGGGCTAAATTTTTAACTTTTGACAATTTATAGAAAATGGAGACAGGCTATTTTTACAGAATTAGACAATAAATCTTTTACATGTAAATAAAAAGTAGCCAGTGCCGAATGGCACATGGCTCAAACGCTTTTTTTCAACAAAACTGATGGATTACGTGGCACGAAAATCAAGTGATTAAAGCCCTAAAATAGGGCTTTAACTTATGTTCTAAATTGATTGAGAATGGTGTTGAGTTTTTCGGTAAGGGTATTGAGGTGATCACTCGCCCCTGCGATTTCTTCCACACTTCTTGTATTTTGCGTTGCTAACGTATTGATTTCTTCAATTTTGGAAACGATGGTATCGATTTTTTCACCTGTTTGGATGTAGTCGTTAACCGTTTTTTCATTGAGTTTGGTTGCAACATTCATCATAGAAACAGTGTTATCCAGTTTGCTTTCCACATCCCCTGCGAGCACGTTTAATTCTTGGATTTGTGCTGAATTAACATTCATTCTCTCTGAGCTGTCCGTGATAGCTTGAACTATGACATTAATGGTTGCGTTGATTTCAACCAAACTTTTTTGGGTGCGCTCTGCTAAGGTGCGTACTTCATCGGCAACGACTGCAAAGCCTCTTCCATGCTCTCCTGCACGTGCAGCTTCGATGGCAGCATTGAGTGCTAGAAGGTTTGTTTGATCAGCAATATCGCCGATGACGGTAAGAACATTTTTAACTTGGTCGGCATCAGAGCTAAGTTGTTGGATTTTTTGTGCAAGTTCTTGCTCTGTTTGCGCGCTCTCTTGAACACGCTGTCCCAGTTTTTGAAGGAACATACGAGCACTTTGGAGTTCATTATTTGCCTTAACAATCTCTTCTTTTGAAGCTTTTGCTTCATTGACGGAAGAGACAATTTCTTGTTTGGTCTCGCTTGACATGTGTGTGGCTTGAGAAATGATGATTGCAGAGTCTTCCACGCGTTTGCCCACTTGCAGGGTTGTCGCTGAGAGCTCATGCGCAATCGATGCATTTTCAGAACTGGTGTCTTTTGCTAATTTGATGGTTGACTGAACTTTAGCGATAAATTGGTTAATCTCATGGGAAGCATCACCAATTTCATCTTGATTTTTAATAGCTAATTTTTTGGTTAAATCACCATCACCCGTTGCCAAATCATGGGCAGTTTCTTTAAGGCTTAAAAGAGGTTTGGCAATAATACTGGTGGTAAGAAAATAGATGGCAATAATAGCCAGTAAAGCAACGATAAAACCAACGACAACTTGCAACGAAGCATTGCTGTAAAGTCGATCGCTCATGTCTTTATCAAGTACCAACGCTTTAGCCAAGATAACTTCTCGTGGTACTTGAATCAAAACCGCCCAAGGTTTGCCCGTTTGTCCAAGCTTGATTGGCGCAACTGTTTCTATCATTCCACTATCATTGTTGATCCTAACTAATGCCTTACCTGATTGAATAGCTGTATAAATCTCTTCCCAACCTTTAGGCATCACTTGTTTAAAATGACCTCCAATCATAGAAGGGTTCTCACTTTGAGCTACCAAGAGACCATTGTCAGAAATGATGGACACTTGCCCATTAGCTTCAAACAATGCTTTATCAGCTTTTTCAGCAATTTTTTGAACAAAGTCTAAGTTATAATCAGCTCCAGCCACGCCATAGAATTTACCATTGACATGAATTGGCACAGACATCGTTGCGAGGAATACTTGCTTACCTTGTACGATATAGGGCAAAGGTCCAAGTACACTTTCTTTATTCTGCTCACGTGGTGTAATGTACCAGCCACCTTTAAGAACACCGTTAGGATGCTTGTCGTAGGTGTCGTACTCTACTAAAGGTTGAACGGCAATATTGCCTTTATCATCACGCGTCCAATAAGGAGTAAAGCGCCCCGTAGTCGGATTGTTCCCGTCTTTGTCCACATGGAAGTTGGCATCCATGCCATCGATTGCATTTGGCTCCCAACAGGAGTATGTACCATTAAAGCTCTTGTTACTTTTCAATACATTGAGAAGCACAGCATTGAGCTGGTCGCGACCAATGCCCAGCGCTTCTTTACCATCTTTAGGTTTGAGTTTACTCACTTCAAAGGTATTAGCCATCGTACGAGCAGCATCCAAAGCTAACTCCAACTCGGACTGAATGGTACCACTTTGCTCACCAGCTAAATTTTGCAGTCTCTCCATGTTGAGCTCTGTTAACAAAGAAGAAACCTCCGCGGAAACGCGATCTTGTGTTCTCGTGGATGAAAACAACCCGTAACCCACCAATAGGATAACTGCTGAAACCAAGCAAAGCCCAGCTATCAAAACAATTTTAGTTTGAATCGACTTAAATATCATCGTACGTCCCCCCTTTTATTATTATTTATTGTATATAAAAATATACAATGAACTGATATTGCTATCCATTGTTTACCAATTAACATGAAACTCCTTATTTGATATTTGTCACGCTATAACAAATATTAGTATTATGAGAAATATGGTCCCATATTCTTCATGCTATAACTTAAACATTTAAGATTTACTTAAAAGTAAGCTTCATATGGTTAACACGTGATAAGAAATCACAGATTGTAGAAAAGTTAACAAAGAGCGATAAATAGCATTCTAGGTACAATTATTTAAACTATTTTAGATGAAAATTGATTCGTAATTTGAAGTAACTAATGCAATTTTTTGAGATTAGAAACGAAAAATGAGCTTTGATATTTTTCAAGTCTAGCTTCATCTGTTTAAGCGTCATCCATAAATCACCAAGCTTGCCTCCATTCTTCCTTCTTCCTATAACTATAGGGATTTACTACAACCAATCAATATTTTGCTTTTTGTTGAAATTTTTTTTCAAAAGTATTTTTCTACGGAACACTATATGCAAAAGTGTGTAGTGAAATAAAAACTCACAAAGGAGAACAAAATGGCAGAGCTTCGACAAATTGCTTTTTACGGCAAAGGCGGAATTGGTAAATCTACCACTTCACAAAATACACTAGCGGCAATGGCGCACTATTTCGGTAAAAAAATTCTTATCGTTGGTTGTGATCCTAAAGCAGACTCTACACGTCTTATCTTGCATGAAAAAGCACAATGTACCATTATGCAACTAGCAAGTGAAGCAGGTACAGTTGAAGACCTAGAGCTTGAAGATGTATGTAAACCAGGTGCGGCTGAGTTTGATCCAGATAACACAGATATTACAGAAGGTTTTATTATGTGTGCTGAGTCTGGTGGACCAGAGCCAGGAGTTGGTTGTGCAGGACGTGGTGTTATTACAGCGATTAACTTCCTTGAGGAAGAGGGCGCTTATGACCAAGATTTAGATTTCGTCTCTTATGACGTACTAGGGGATGTTGTTTGTGGTGGATTTGCGATGCCAATTCGTGAAGGTAAAGCACAAGAGATCTACATCGTTATGTCAGGTGAGATGATGGCTATGTATGCGGCAAACAACATCTCTAAAGGTATTTTGAAATACGCAAATACCGGTGGTGTTAGACTTGCAGGACTTATCTGTAACGCTCGTATGACAGACCGTGAGTATGACTTGGCAAAACATCTTGCTGAGCAAATCGGAACACAACTCATTCATTTCGTACCAAGAAGTAACCACGTTCAACGTGCAGAGCTTCGTCGTATGACCGTTGTTGAGTTTGCGGATAAAACAGACCAAGCGTTTGAGTACAAAGAGCTTGCTCGTAAAATCATCGCGAACGATCTTAAAGTAATCCCTAAACCATTAGAGATGGATGATCTTGAGGCATTGTTGATGGAATTTGGTTTAGAAGAAGAAGTCGAAGCAGACGCTATCGGCAAAAAAGCAACAGCATAAGCCATTTGTGACACGCTTTTAAAGCAAAGCTCTAAAAGCTACGCTAACGCTGAGTAACGCTTGGCGGGATGCCCACGCACCCTTGGTGCTATAAAAAAATTTAAATGTAATAAGGAGCACACCATGTTTATTTGCGGATACCACTTCCCAGCATCTTTGGGAAATAAAATTAGTCATGAGCAAGTCGTAGAGAGAGTCACAGCAGAAGTTGGCGATCTTTCAGACGTTAGTTACGCAGTCCTTACCAGTGAAAACCGTGATGGCATCAAACAAGAAGACCTTCGCGTTGAGAAAGGAACATTTCTTTTCACTGCATTGGCTGATTACTATAAAAAGTCAGACATTGAGGGTGAATACAAAATGATTTTTTACACCAACAAGTATCAAATGAGTGAAGTTTCAAAAGCAGTCGATGGTGGCGTAACAGCAGCTGTTTGCAAAAAGCTTGATGATATGCTTCTGTATCGGGTCAAAGTCGCTTAAGTAGCGGCTTACATGTAAAAGGAAAAGAGCATGACAACAGAAACACTACTAAGCCAACAAGAAGCTGCGATCGCGGAAGTGCTTGCTGCTTACCCTGAAAAGGCGAAAAAAAGTAGAGAAAAACACCTCGGCGTTGATATGCCTGATGGTGTTAAAGGTGCTTGTGATGCAACCAAGAGCAACAAACAGACCGTTCCAGGTGTCATGAGCCAAAGAGGTTGTGCTTATGCTGGAAGTAAGGGTGTTGTTTGGGGTCCTGTGAAAGATATGATTCATATCTCTCATGGACCGGTTGGTTGTGGTCAATATAGCCGTGCTGGTAGAAGAAATTATTACATCGGAACAACAGGCGTTGATACCTATGTAACGATGAACTTCACAACAGATTACAATGAAAAAGACATCGTTTTCGGTGGCGATAAAAAGCTTAAAGCGGCACTCGCTGAGATTGATGGTCTTTTCCCACTTAACAACGGTATTTCTATTCAAAGTGAATGTCCAATCGGTTTGATTGGGGATGATATTCAAGCGGTGGCTAAAGGCTACAAAAAAGAGTCTGGAAAGCCTACTGTTGCGGTTTCGTGTGAAGGTTTCCGTGGTGTTTCCCAAAGTCTTGGTCACCATATCGCGAACGATATGATTCGTGATGAGGTTTTACCTGATAACTCGTATAAAAAAGATTTTGAATCAACACCTTATGATGTTGCGATTATTGGCGACTATAACATCGGTGGGGATGCGTGGAGTTCAAGAATTTTACTTGAAGAGATGGGTCTTCGTGTTATCGCTCAATGGAGTGGTGATGCAACCTATAAAGAGTTGACCATCGCTCCAAAAGCGAAAATCAACCTTCTACACTGCTACCGAAGTATGAACTACGTTGTTCGTCACATGGAGCAAGAATTTGGTGTGCCTTGGATGGAGTATAACTTCTTTGGTCCTAGCAAAACAACAGAGAGCTTACGCAAAATTGCGGCGTTCTTTGATGAGACTATTCAAGCTAAAACCGAAGCGGTTATCGCTAAATACACTGCAATGACAGACGCTGTCGTTGCTAAATACCGCCCGAAACTAGAAGGTAAAACCGTTATGTTGTACGTCGGTGGTTTACGTCCTCGTCACGTTATCGGTGCTTACGAAGATTTGGGAATGAAAATTATTGGAACGGGTTATGAGTTCGGACATGGTGATGACTACAAACGTACCAAAGACGAACTTAATGGCACAACCTTGATCTATGACGATACCAACGAGTACGAATTAGAGCAATTTGTCAAAAGACTTAAACCAGATCTTGTAGCGAGCGGTGTTAAAGAGAAGTACGTTTTCCAAAAAATGGGATTACCATTTAGACAAATGCACTCTTGGGATTATAGTGGTCCGTATCATGGATACGATGCCTTTGCAATTTTTGCAAAAGACATGGATTTGGCGTTGAACTCCCCTGTATGGGCTCACACCAAAGCACCATGGGAATCTAACTAAGGAGAGCACAATGCAAGACGTAGAAAACATAGTAAACGGGCAAAAGCTCTTTTTAAAACCAGAGTATCAAGAAGTTTTCAAAAACAAAAAGCAATTTGAAAGTAACACAGGTTCAACAAACCCTGAAAAAGTAATCGAAATTGCTAAGTGGACAACCACATGGGAATACCGTGAGAAAAACTTAGCACGTGAGCACATCACGATCAACCCAGCCAAAGCGTGTCAACCTTTGGGTGCTGTTATGGCAGCACTTGGGTTTGAAAACACCATGCCGTATGTTCATGGAAGTCACGGTTGTGTAGCTTACTTTAGAAGCTACTTTACACGTCACTTTAAAGAGCCAACACCGTGTGTGTCTGACTCTATGAGTGAAAGTGCAGCGGTTTTCGGTGGTTTGGCAAACATGAAAGAGGGTTTACGTAACTGTAAAGCACTCTACAAACCAGACATGATCGCAGTTTCTACAACCTGTATGGCAGAAGTTATCGGTGATGACTTGAACGCGTTTGTGATCGGTGCGCGTAAAGATGCTGAGGGTGAGCTTGACAACACGCCAATTCCAGCGGCACACACACCTTCATTTGTTGGTAGCCACATCACAGGTTATGACAATATGATGAACGCGATTCTTCAAGAACTGAACATGGTTGAAGAGGGCGTTGAAGTAGAAAAAGATGCTGAGCGTATCAACATCATCCCTGGTTTTGAGCCATACCTTGGAAGCTTGAAAGAAGTGAAAAAAATCGCTTCTATGTTCAGCGACAAGATCGTTATGATCGGTGACCATGAAGATCAGTGGAATACACCAGCAGGTGAGTATAAACTCTTCTCTGGCGGTACGCCTTTAGCCGTTGCTAAAACAGCAAGAAGTGCAGGTGCAACTATCTCTTTGCAAAAGTACTCTACACAGGCTACTGCGAAGACGATCAAGGGTGACTGGAAACAAACTTACGCTACGTCTAATCCAATCGGCTTAGGTGGAACAGATGAGTTTGTCATGAAACTTAGCGAGCTTACAGGCAAGCCAGTCCCTAAAGAGTTGACATTGCTACGCGGTCAACTTGTAGATGCGATGCAAGACAGCTACCCGTATATGCACGGTAAAAAGTTTGCTATCTGGGGAGATCCTGACTTCTTGTTAGGTGTTGTTTCTTTCTTGGTTGAGATGGGTGCAATTCCTGTACACGTTCTTTGCCATAATGCACCACGTAAAAACTGGGAAAAAGAGATGCAAGCCATCCTTGATAAATGTACCTTCAAAGAAGAGTGTCATATCTGGGCAGGAAAAGACTTGTGGCATTTAAGAAGCCTTCTTTTCACAGAACCAGTTGATTTTATGATTGGTAACGTTTATGGAAAAGAGCTTTACAGAGATACCAAAATTCCTTTGATCAGAATTGGCTTCCCAATTTTTGATAGACATCATCTACACCGATACTCTATCAGCGGATACGAAGGTGCGCTAAACCTTTTAACTTGGATTACCAACTCCGTCTTAGACGCGTTGGATGAAGAGACAAAAGATATCGCAAAAACCGACTACTTCTTCGACTGTGTGAGATAAGAAGAGAGCCTAAGCTCTCTTCTTTTATACTTTTAATAGTGTGTCAAAATTTTCTTTAATATACTCTGCAACGCGAAATGCATTGGCATAAATTGTCCATGTATAAGGCACACTACCACCTGTTGGCATGAAGCTACCATCGGTTATAAAAAGATTGTGTATGTCATAGCTTTGGCAATAACGATTGAGTACATGTTTTTTCGGATCATTTCCAAAACGACATCCTCCTGCTTGAAGATTTTGCGGAGGCAGTGGCGAGATAGCGTAGGTAATGTTTTTTGCTCCCATTTTTTCAAGCACTTGTACCGCTTTTTGGGCTAAGAATTCTCCTACTATGACATCTTGAGGATGCGCTCCTATACGAATGTTTGCAACAGGAATACCGTATTTGTCCTTGTATACTTCATCAACAGAGACAAAACAGTTGTCATTGGGCATCCAATCATTAAAGACTTCAAAATTGAGTACCCTCTTTGTTGTTAAGGTTTGAAAAATTTTATCTTGAAGTTTTTTCCCAAAGATCAATGTCCCATCTTCTCTTTTCAGGCTGTTTGCACGTCGTATTGGATTGGCATGTTCAAATAAAAAATCAACAACGCCCCCTTTAAACTCTTTCGTAAAATACCAATCTTTGAGCGCACGATTGACAAAAAGGCCTGCTTGTAAAAGTGTCTCTTGATTGAAATGGCTTAAATCAAACTCTCCTGAACCGATACCTCCACCTGAAAAGACCATATTTTTTCCAACAGCCCCTGATGAGTTAGCAAGTCCTTTTGGAAATGCCTTGTTTTTTGAATTTAATAATAAGCGCGAACTCTCCACCGCTTGTGCTGCAAGGATAAAAAGCTTAGCATGGACATACTTTTTCGTCCCTTCTTGTGTGAGGTACTGGGCTCTTTTAATGGTGTGTGTGTTGTCTGTTTCTAATTTCACAACGAACGCATTGGCGATAATATGCAGATTTCCCGTTGCTAAAGCGGGCTGAATAAGCGCAGCACGTGAACTTCCCTTTGCTCCACTCGAACAGGCATACGAACCGCAATAATTGGAGTAATAACAAGGGTTTCGCCCTTCCTTGGGCTCTGAGAGAATAGCCCTAGGCGTTTTAAAAGGCGTAAAATGCAAAGCCTTGCAAGCCGTGTCAAAATTTTCAACAATAGGATGTTCTGCTAAAGGAGGGTATGGATATTGCGCGGTACTGCGCGGTTCTTGGTGCGCGTACTCTGTCATCTCGCCTGAGACACCTACGATTCTCTCTGTGCGTTCATAAAAAGGTTCAAGCTCTTCATACGTAATAGGCCAATCTTCAATATTGGCTCCTTCATAAGCCCCATAAAGAGATTTTAACTTAAAATCATTGGGTTTAAGACGATGAAAAAATCCACTCATAAAGTTTGAAGAACCTCCTAAAAGGCTACCGTTCCAGAAACTCCAGTTATTTTCATACGAAGGTGTTTTGACCCATTTTCCCTCTTCAAAGCTCTCAATGACATGGTATTCGTCTCTTAATTTTGGGGTAAAAACATCACGCTTGGTATAGGCTATCTCATCTTTTGAAAAATCTTTTTCACTGTAGATGTCTCCTTTTTCAAGGATCACCACTTTTTTGCCCGCACGAGAGAGTTCATAAGCAAGAGGCCCAGCACCTGCGCCGCTTCCTACAATACACACATCATATGTCATATTTTTCTCCCATAGGTACTTTTCGGACGAGGTTCTCCCTTTACATGTAAAACAGATTTCCATCCTATTTCCTCTGTGTTACCCCCGTAAATTGGATCGCCAAACATTGCTTCAAGCGTGTAATAAATCAGCCGTGAGAGCCATTGCTCCAAATACGCATCCTCACTTGCTAGCTCTACGATATGGTATTGAGCTTCTGCATTTTCTTGAAAAAAATGAGAAAATTTTTGGTTAAAAACAGAAGCTCCTTCGATCAAAAGTTCCAAATCATTTTGATCAAAATAGGGGCTGGTGCTATTGACGATTAAAAAGGAAAGGGCATTGACATTTTTTGCAGAGGGCATCTGTTCGGTTGCAGGCAATAAGACTTCTTGGACACTTTCGATGGTTCTCCACACAGAAGCAGGAACATCTTTAGCATACGCGTCTATGCTTAAAAAAAAAGGTGATGAAGCACTCAGTGCCATAAATGTACGTCTATTCATAGGGTGCATTCTAACACATGCATGTAAAACTTTTGTGTAATACGACTACATATTCACTACACAAAATGTCATTATACTGTCACTATCCAAACCCAAAAGGAGATCTACAATGCAAGTATTTTCAAACGTTAAACCTCTCGCAGCACTCTTCATCGCTGCTATGTTCGTAAGTGGCGCTATGGCAGCTGATAGTAAATGTGGTGGTGATATGAACGCTACGAAAGATGCGAAAGAGATGAAAAAACCAGCTGACACTAAATGCGGAGGCGACAAAGCGAGTGATGCTAAAAAACCAGCTGATGCCAAATGTGGTGCTGCTAAATGCGGTGGCGAAAAGAAATAATCTGCAATGCGGTTATTTTTTGTTAACACAATGCAATCAATCGTATTGTTGAGTGTGAGAGTTATGTTGGCATATGGATTTTATGAACCATCTGTACGGAAGTGGAGCGATATTCACTCCGTTGCAGAGTGGTTTGAAACACTTAATATTCCTCTGCCTTTACTCAACGCTTACCTTTGCGCAAGCATTGAGAGTGTGGGTGTCATTTTACTGATTTTAGGCTTGTTAACGAGATGGATTTCGTTACCATTAAGTGCTGTTATGGTGGTTGCAATTCTAAGCGTTCATTTAAGCAATGGCTTTAGTGCAACCGATGGAGGTTTTGAAATTCCTCTTTACTATCTACTATTTCTTGGGGTACTATGTGCCTTTGGTGCAGGAAAAATCAGCGTAGATTATTTTCTTTTTGAGAAAAAAAAGCCATCATCATGTATGCCATAGCTTTGCAAAAGGCTATGGTATAATTGGCTTAAAAGGAAGTGGTCGATGAAAATTTTATTGCTAGAAGATGATCCAATTTTATCTGATATTCTACTCTGTCATCTAAATCGCCATCTTCATCAAACGACTCACTTTAGCGATGGACAGTCGGCTTCTGATGCGCTCAGTACCCAAAAATTTGATCTTTTAATCCTTGATATTAATGTCCCAAAACTCAGTGGTATTGATCTTATTAAAGAAATTCGTACCTATAAGGACACGACACCTGCTATTATCATTACCGCGTTTCAAGATACGGCTCATTTGAAAAAAGGATTTGAAAATGGTTGCGATGATTACATCAAAAAGCCTTTTGATCTTGAAGAGCTTGACTTGCGCATCAAAAACATTCAAAAACGATTTAATCTTATCAATGAACAAGCCATCATTATTGATTCCCATCTTTCATTAATGGCTTCTAAAAACCGCTTGTATGTCAATGAAGTACCTTATACCCTGACGCGTAAAGAGTGCAAAATCTTACTCTATTTAAGTAACCACAAAAGTAAGGTTGTCTCCTCAGAAGAGCTGATGCAAAATTTATGGGATTATGATGAAATGCCTAGCGAAGCGACGATTAGGGTTTACATTAAAAATCTACGCAATATTATTGGAAAAGATAAAATTCAAACCGTTAGAGGGAATGGATATATTTTTGAATAAAGAAGAGCAGGGCGCATTATGGCGATTTTTAATCATCTATGTCACTTCGGCACTCTTTCTCATGAGTATTATTGCTATCTTGTACTACAACAATGAAACCAATAAGCTTCATGAAAAACGTTCAATGGAAATTAAAACCGTTGTGATGAGTTACGAAAAAGAGTTGATGCAAGCGGAGATGGATAAAGTGCCGTATCTGTTTCATCCACCCAAAGAATTTTTCACGGTTGCTCTGTTAAAAGAAGATAAACAGACTCTTTTTTCAAGCTTCAAAACGCCGTTGCTTGATTTAAATACAACACCCTATGCTGTTCATCAATTAGCAACTCCCATTAATGGCGTAGCTTACATTGTTGTTGATGAAGACATGAGCGAACGAGAGATACTCAGGCTTAAATTTATTATTTTGTTTACAATGGTTATATCTGCGCTCTTTGTGGGTGTTGAAGGCTACTTTTTAAGCCGCTTGTTGCTTAAGCCGGTTCACTTGCGCATTGAAAAGCTCAATCATTTCATTAAAGACAGTTCTCATGAACTAAATACACCCGTTGCCGCTTTAATGATGAGCGTTTCAAACTTGAAGCAAAGCTCTTTTAAAGATGTACGTGTTATCAACCATATTTCCATTAGCACAAAACTCATTTCTCAAATTTACAATAGCCTTAGTTATATTGCATTTCATGATATTGATGAAGTGTTTGAAGAGTCATTTGATCTTGCCCTTTTAATTCAAGAGAGCGTTGGATTTTTTAATGAAATAGCTTCGACTAAAGACAATACAATTACGGCACAACTTCAAACAACATTTGTTTACATGGATAAATCACGTATTCAAAAAGTGATCCATAATCTTCTCTCGAATGCTATTAAATACAGTTATCCCAAAACAGCGATTTGCGTTGAGCTTTCAGAACATCTTTTAACCGTTAAAAATGAAGGTGTTGGCATTTGTAAAGAGAATCAAAAGAGCATTTTTAAGCGCTTTGAGAGAAGAAGCAATGCGGTGGGAGGCTTTGGTATAGGGCTTGATATTGTGAATTCTGTTTGTAAAATGTATGATATAAAAGTATGGGTTGAATCCATCCCAAATAAAGAGACAAACTTCTTTTTACAATTTCCTATCACTCAAATAGTTGTAAAAGATTAACTTCATTAATACGTTTATTCAACCAACCCTAAATTCAAACTGTGCTAAGATGACCCTTATACTTTTACCTCTATTTTGGGAATAAAAAGGAATTTTTTTATGGCAACGAATGACGATTTAAAACAGACAAACAAACTGATACTCCGCAATTTACAACCCGAAGATTATGCGCAAGTTAAAGAGATTATGGATCGAGTTTATCCTACATTGGGAGGATGGACACTTCTTGAATTCAAAGCTCAATTAAAGACTTTTCCTGAAGGGCAGATCTGCATCGAAGATGATGGCAAAGTGATCGCAGCGGCTCAGAGTTTGATTGTGGATTATGATAAATACGGCGATCGCCATACGTACAATCAAATTACAGGGGAAGGGCTCATCTCAACGCATGACCCTAAAGGCAATACACTTTATGGTTTGGACATCTTTGTTGATCCTGATTACCGTGGTTTGAGGTTGGGAAGACGTCTTTACGATGCTCGAAAAGAGCTTTGTTACAGGCTTAATCTCAAACGCATCATCGCAGGAGGGCGCATCCCTGGATATGCAGAACATGCCCATGAAATGCCCCCTTCCAAATACATTGAACTTGTCAAAGATAAAGAACTTCAAGACCATGTTTTGGGCTTTCAACTCGCCAATGACTTTCACGTTAGACGTGTTTTAAAAGGCTACCTTAAAGGTGACACCGCTTCAAAAGAGTATGCAACACTGCTTGAATGGAGCAATATGGACTATGAAGAGCCACACATCAATCCTAAGATCAATCGTGGCATCGTGCGTGTGGGCATCGTTCAGTGGCAGATGCGCAGTGTTAAAAGTGTGGAAGAATTTTTGGATCAAGTCGAGTTTTTTGTGGATGCCATGGCTGGGTATAACGTCGATTTTGTACTCTTTCCCGAATTTTTTAATGCGCCACTCATGGCACTCCGAACAGATGAAAGTCCTGAAACGGCGATTCGTACGGTTGCGGCACATACGGAGACCTTAGTCGAAAAAATAGGACAATTTGCAGTGCGTTACAATGTCAATATTATTGCAGGAAGTATGCCAGAGTATTACGATAACACGCTTTACAATGCAAGTTATTTGTGCAGACGTGATGGTACGAAAGATTCACAGAAGAAACTGCACATTACCCCTGATGAAGAGGCGTATTGGGGAATGCACGGCGGCGATAAACTGTGTGTTTTTGAAACCGATGTGGGGCGTATAGGCATACTCGTTTGTTACGATGTCGAATACCCAGAACTTCCACGCCTTTTAGCCGATAAAGGCATTGATATACTCTTTGTGCCGTACTGGACAGATACCAAAAATAGTTATCTTCGAGTACGTCGTTGCGCGCAAGCAAGAGCGATTGAAAATGAGTGTTATGTGGCAATATCAGGCAGTGTCGGTACACTTCCGAGGGTTGAAAATATGGACATACAGTATTCACAATCAGCTGTTTTTAGTCCCTCTGACTTTGCTTTCCCTCACGATGCGACCATTGCAGAAGCCACGCCAAATACCGAAATGACGTTGGTGGCTGATCTTGACATTAGCCTTCTCAAAGAGCTACGAGAGCGAGGCAGTGTCCGAAACCTACGTTCACGTCGTAATGACCTCTACAGCTTACGTTGGAAAGGTGACAAGGAAGACTTTGTCGTGGTAAGCGGTTAGGTGTCACGCATCTTACTGTTTACTGATGGCAGTGTCAATACGCAAAGCAATGTGGGGTACGGCGCATACTTGAGCGTCAATGAAGGTGAGCCTTTTGATGCCGATAATCTTCCATCTATTCATCTCAAAGTGTTTGAGCAAACCTCTTCTACCAAGCTTGAACTGCAAACCTTACTGTGGGCATTGGAAGAGGTTAAAAGCTCTGGAGCGCACATCGTCATTCACACCGATTCTCAAAATATCATTGGTTTGCCAAACAGGAGAGAACGTTTTGAAAAAAGTCATTTTTTAACTAAAAAGAACAAACTTATTGGCAATTATCTTCTGTACCAAGCGTTTTATAAAATGATGGATGAATTGGAGTGTACGTTGGTGAAAGTGAAAGGGCATAAGCTTTCAGGTGATAAAGATGAGATCGATCGCTATTTTACGCTCGTTGATCGTGCATCGCGTGAAGGTGTGCGAAAGCGTTAATGGACACTCAGAGAAAGCAGTGATACTTCCTCTGAGTCTGAAATGCTATTTACCAAAATACTTTGTAGCATGGTGTAGGGTTGATTTGGTTGATTGCCAAATGGATTCAACCCCTTTTTTCATAGCGTCAAATTTCTCTTCGCTTGCAGCTACAAGTTCAGCAAGTTTGATTTTGCCCTCACTCATTTTTTCTTCAAGTTGTTTGATCTGTTTATGCATCTCTATTTGAGCTGCTGCTGTTGCACTTGAAGCTTCTGTTTTAAATTTTTCAACTTGAGTTTTACACTCATCAAATTGTGCCTTGATTTTTTCTTCATATAATTTTTTATCGCTCATTGTAAATCCTTTAAGAGTTTGGTGTATCAATTTTTATTGGTAGTCGTATAGACGCTTTCTCCTTTATGCGATAGCTTTAAATTTTGCAGTCGTGTCATCAACCGTAGCAATGATAGAATCCCATGTTATTTCAAAACCTTTTTTCGCTGTTTCAAAACCACTTCCTGTCGTTTTATGTAATTCTGCAAGTTTTATTTTTCCCTCTTCCAGTTTCCCTTCAAGAAGTTTGACGTGTTTGTTCAACTCGACTTGTGAATGGGCGCGTGCGGCTAAGGCTTGAGTTCTTAGCTGTATCATTCCCGATTTCCACTCATTGAGTTGTGTCTGTTTTTTTTGTTGGTAAAGTTCTTTATCATTCATGGTATATCCTTGGTTTCGTTCATTTATAGATATTGGATAGCGTGTTGTAGCTTGAAATGTGCAGGGCTTACAAAATGTTATTGAACACTTTTCTCTGAGATGCGTTCAAATATGCCTAAGGGTAGAAATGACGTTTAAAACGAAGAAGATAAGGTGTTGTGAGCATTTTATGGAGTTAAGAGTCCTATCTACTGTTTTCACTATACTCTTATTTGGAAGATTGTGGTGCTTTTAATGAATTTAACTGAAATATAACTTAATTCATTACGAAAGTACCCACCACATTTTTTGTGTGATGCGTATAGAGCTTTACATGTAAAGCTCTATACTTTCAATAAAGAGAGAGTCAAGAGACTCTTTTTTATTTTAAACTTTGAATTCATTAAGCTTTTCATGAAGCGCAACACCCCAATTATCGAGGACTGTTGTTATCTCCATAATTTCTTCACTTTTTGTATAGTTTGCATGAAAAATAGTTTCTATGGTGTGTGAAGCGTCTTTCATTTGCTCTGTCTCGTGCTTGAGGTCAATTGATTTGTTGGCAATGGCATTGGAGAGTGCGATGTTTTTATCGGCTACATGAACCAACTGGTTGAGCACAGTAGTGGCATTGGTTGAGACATCTTGAAGAATGTTGATCTCAGAGGCATTGTCTTTCATCTGCTGACTGATGGAGGTGATGGAGCTTACGATGGAGGTAATCGTTGCATTAATCTCTTCAAGGCTTTTTTGTGTCTTCTCTGCCAACAGTCTTACTTCATCGGCAACAACGGCAAAACCACGCCCATGTTCACCTGCACGTGCTGCCTCAATGGCGGCATTAAGAGCGAGTAGATTGGTTTGATCTGCGATGTCGTCAATGACACTAAGAATATTTTTGGTCTCTTGCGTATCTTTACTTAACGCATTGAGTTGCGTGACGAGAAGGTTCTCTTTTTGAACACTTTGTGCGATTTTTTCACCTAATTCGATAATGTTTTTTTGAGTATCGCTAAGGTAGTGTCCGATTTGTTGCATCTCTTCTTTACTGGTGTGCGCACTGTTGCTGATGTCATCAAAGACGACTTGCATATTGTTCACATGTTTCGTACTCTCATCGATGATACGCTTCTCTTTTTGCGTTTGTGTATGGAAAAAAGAGGCGATTTGTTGCAGTTGCGCTGAGATTTGACTGTGCGTTGTAGCGTGGGCTTGAAAGCCTAAAATCGCATGTTTGATTTTCTCTTTAAAAAAGACAACGGAGTCTAGCATCTTGGCGGATTCTGCGTTAAAACTTGTGTTGATTTTGATCTCTTTGGTAAGGTCCATCGATGCTAAGGCTTGGTTGATTTTAAGGCTCAGGTCAACACCCCATTTCTTTTCATCAATATCATGCACGATGAGGATAACAGCGATAGTGTACTGGATGATCGCACCGAGTGTATTGGTGGTAAAAAAGAAAGCATTGAGTGGGAGTATCAAAAAAGCTGCAATGTGTATGACTCTCATTCTAAGAAACAGAGATTTCATTATTTTTCTCCTGTATGAAATAGAATTCGCATTCTACTTCATACGGAAAAATAAAGGATTGATCTGTGTCAAAAAATGAGATAGATTTCCTCTCTTTTAAAAAAGAGACAATTATCGGTCGTATTTTTTGGCGTACTCAGCGTCGTTATAGATTGCTTCACCGTAAAGTTCTTTTCCAAAATTACGAATAATCGTCTGTCCTTCGCCCTTAGCAACAAAGTCTATGAACTTCGCACTGATATTTTTTTGAGGTGTATCTAAGCCATTTTGTTTGAGGGCATTGTAGGTATTGACGAGGAAAATATCACCTCTAAAAAGAATCTTCATGTTTTTAAGCTCTTTTTGTGCCGCTACCCACGTGCTACTGTCGGTCATAAAGTAAGCACCTGTGGTATCGGCTTTTTTGAGAGTTGCCAGCATGAAGTCTTTATTGGCAGTGTACCAGTTGCCTTCAGGTGTGATATTTGCTTTTTTCCAAATGTCGAGCTCTTTTTTGTGCGTTCCAGAGTTGTCTGCACGGGTATAAAAAAGGGCTTTTTTCGTAGCAATGCGTGAGTAAGCCTCCACAACACTGGAAGAGTCTTTAATCAACGCAGGATCACTTTTGGGACCTGTGATGTAAAATTCATTCGACCCAATCAAAGAGCGATCACTTGCCCAACCCTCTTTAAGCGCATCTTTTTCACCCTTAGGTGCATGCACCATAATGAGATCTACATCTTTGTTTTTAAGCATAGAGAGTGCTTCCCCTGAGCCTACTTTGATCCAACAGAGAGATATATCATTGGTTTTTGCAAACGCTTCGGCTAAGACTTTGACAAGACCCAACTCTCCCGGACTTCCTGTTGCTAGTTTGATTTCCAATGAGCCTTTACCATAGCGCTCCGTACACTCCGCACCAAACATGAAACTGCATACCACCAGTATTGATGTAAAAACTTTTAAAAGCATCCTGCCTCCTTGTAAAGTTATATGATTTAACCTAACACATGCAATGCAACAAAGCCCTTAAATAAGCCGTGCATGATGAAAATGATATGAGTAATGTGTAAAATTTACATATTTATTTTAAGATAAAATTGTTGTAATAGAAGATGCAAAGAATATTAAAGATAGATGTAAATATAGATACTTAAATCATGTTACAATAATGGCGTTATAAAAGAATGGAGTGCATTAATGGCAAATAATGACAATGAAATTGTAAAAATACAAAAGATATTTAAAGATAATAATGCAGAATTAAATCAGCTTGCATTAAAGCTACAAACACAATTTAATAATTCATTGTATGCCAAATTATCACCAATTATTCAAAACCAAGAGTTCCTACTAGCATATGGAAAATCGCAAAAAGCATGGCAAAGTTGTATTCATAATGTAGCTAAACAAATAAGTCAAGTCAAAATTCCTATTATAAATAATGATTTACAGTTAACTATCCAAAAGATAGCAGAACAAAATCGCTCGTTTCAAAATATAGATTGGAAAGCTATAGAAAATACTCTAATTAGATATACGGAGCTTCTAATTGAACAGCAATTACCACCTTTGAATGAAATTGAATATGTTGAAATAAGAATTCTTATTGAAATGGAAGATAAAATTGAAGCTCGTAAATCTTTGATTGAACATATGACGCGTGTTTACAATGAGCGTAGAATTACAAATATGTTAGAAGAATGGAAATCTTTTGATATAGCCAAAAAAAGAATACATATTTTTGAAGAAATTATTTGGGCACATCAAAATAAAAAATATAACATTGTTATTCCCGCATTAATCGCGCAGTTTGAAGGGTTAATCTGTGATATTGTTAATGTGCAAGGAATTCGGCTTGATGATGTACTAAAAAGTCATATAAAAACAATTTTAACGACAGACGATAAGTGTGAAGTTGCGAATGTTGCAAAAGAATTTTGGATTAATGTACTTCTTGATAATACAGTCAAGAAAGACAGATTTTTAAGTAGACATGCCATTTTACATGGACAAGATATAAATTATGGTAATTATGAAAAATCATTAATTCTTCTTATAACGATGGATTCTATTTTGGAATGGTTTAATAAGGTTTCTGAAGATGTGATAGAACATTCAAAAGAAGAAGCGCAAAAAATAATTCAAGAGAAACAAAAAAAAGATTTATTAAAGTAAAAATATCGTCTGAAAATTCTCAAATAGAAATTTCAGACCATTTTCTTAATGTCAGGAAAATGGGTCGAAATAGGCTCAAATGCACAACGAGAGATAAAAGACTGAGGAGCTAGATTTTAACTCCTCATTTAACTTACATGTAAAGCTTCTGATCCTCAACAACGCCCAATTTTTGGGCTATCGCAACAGCGGCAGTTCTTCCATCAAGTGCAGCATTAACAACCAAGTTAGCGCCTCTTACCACGTCGCCACCTGCGAAGATGAATGGGTGCGACGTCTCTTTGTTTTCATCCACGATAAGCGTGTTTGAACGTCCCACAGAGAGGTTAAGTTCATCGTAGAAGCTAAAATGCTTGGCTTCAAAACCAAGCGCTAGGATGATGCTATCGGCGGGTAGGGTTTGAACGCTGTGTGGTTTGGTTTGCAGTTTTTTATTTTCATCCATGTAGGTTTCAAGAATTTCAAGTCCGACGACACGGTGTTCTGCATCGACAAGTGCTTTTTTAGGCAGGGCGTTGAAGATGAACTGTACCCCTTCTTCTTTGGCATTGAGTACTTCGGCTGGACTTCCTGGCATACTTTTTTCATCACGTCTATACACACAAGTCACACTTTTGGCTTTATGGCGAATGGCGGTACGCAGGGCATCCATCGCAGAGTCACCTCCACCGATGACGACAACGTGTTTGTTTCGTAAAATGGACTTTTGAAGGGCGTGATCAAAAAGGTTTTTTTGCGTTTGTGTGAGCAGTGTCATGACTTGATGTACGCCATCAGCATCTTCATTTTCCATGTCGGCACTGCGACCTTTTGGCACGCCAAGACCCAAAAAGATGGCATCAAATTTCTCTTGCAACTCGGGAATAGTAATGTCTTTGCCCACTTCGGTGTTAAGATGCACTTTCATACCCGCATTTTTCATCCACTCAAAACGCCTTAAAATAACACTTTTGGGAAGCTTGAAGTTAGGAATGCCATACATCAAAAGTCCACCCACACGGTTTTCTCGCTCAAACATCTCTACTTCAATGTTGGATCGTAGGAGAAATGTTGCACAGCTAAGGCTTGCTGGTCCACTTCCCACGACAGCGACTTTGAACTTTCGTCCTTCTTTTTGCCCATAATCAGGCACAGCGCCTTGCTCGTACGCTGTTTCATTTAAAAAGACTTCGACATTGCCAATGGAAACGGCATGGTACTCAGTTTTTTCCAGTGTACACGAACTCTCACAAAGCCCTTTTTTAGGGCATACTCGACCAAGTATTTCAGGAAAAGGTGAACGGGCATTGGAGAGTTCAAAAGCACCTAAATAGTCATGTTCATATGTCTTTTTAAGCCATCTTGGAATGTTGTTGTTCAAAGGACAGCCCGTGCGACAGAACTTAAACTCGCTTTCAAGGCCACGCAAAAGATCAATGGGGCATTGAAGACAACGGCTCGCTTGCGCCTTCGCTTCGCTCTCTTCAAAGTTATGATAAATCGGGTAATAATCCTCAACACGTTCCTCTGCAGGACGTTTTTTAGGGTAGGCTTTTGCGATTGTTTTATATTCTCTCATGCTATTCCTCGATGATTTCTATACTTTTGACATGTAACTCTTGCCCACCTATCATGGTAAAGTCTTCACTGTGACATTTTGGACAGATAAAATGGTTCTCTTTGACGACACTTTTTTCATGACACGTTGCGCATAAAAGTACGACTTCGCACAATTCTACAACCAACGTAGCATCGTGGCAGATGGTGTCTTCTTTGAAGGTGTCAAAACACTGTTCCAAAAAATGTATTTCAATGCCACTCAGTCTTCCCACACGTATTTCAAGGCGTTTAATGGCTTTGGCATGGTTTGTCTTCGCCTCTTTTTCGCACAAATCAATGAGTGAAGCGACGATGGTGTACTCATGCATGAAAACTTAGCCTTTTTGCGCCATTAACCGAGTGTACTCATCATAATCGACCAGCGAAATTGCATTGGTCGTACAGACGCGAACACACGAAGGTCCTTCTACGCGTTTGAAACAGAGGTTGCATTTAACCGCAACAAGATGGTCTTCTTTAGGGCGCATCGTAATCGCACCGTAAGGACACACCAAGGAGCAACAACCACAACCCACACACGCTTCTTCATGAATCTTAACAAAATCATCCATCTTCTCGATGACGCCATGCGGACACACTGCCATACACGAAGGAGACTCGCAGTGCATACACTGAAGGGGCGCTGTTTTACCCTCAAATTTGACAACACGGTTACGTGAAATAAGCGGCAGTTTCGTAGTATAAGCTTCTTCAAAAGCAATACCTTGGTAACTCGCCGCACAGGCTAACTCACAACTTAAACATCCGACACATTTGGTACTGTCTGCAAATATAAAATGATGTCTCATCTTAACGCTCGGTACACGAAATACAAGGATCGATGCTGTTAAAAATCAGCGCAACATCGTCAATGCTGTTGTTTGGCATCATCACTTTAAGCGCCTCCCAGTTCATGTAAGTCGGCACACGCCACTTCATGCGCTCGGGTTTTTGCGAGCCATTGGTTTTGAGGTAATACACTAGCTCACCACGAGGCGCTTCCGTGCGAGAGATCGCTTCACCTTCAGGAATGAGCGTACGTGTTGGAAGGACAACATCACCATCTGGCAAAGCATCTAGGGCTTGATGAAGTAGTTTCATAGACTCTAAAATTTCATAAAGGCGCACTTTAGCACGAGAAAGCACATCGCCATCTTTTTGAAGCATGACATCAAACGAAAGTTTGTCATACGCGGCGTAAGGAGCGCGTTTGCGTACATCGTTGTTGACACCACTCGCACGTGCCACAGGTCCTACAACGCCCAATTTTAGGGCATCTTCATAACTCAAAGTTCCCACACCACGAAGGCGTGTGATGAGTGTTTCATTGGTTTCAAAAAGCGCAATAAACGCTTCGATTTTACTTTTATTTTTATCCAGTGTCTCTTTGATGGTTGTCATGAGTTTTGTGTCAAGGTCAAACTTTACACCACCGATGGTGTTGGCACTTAAGTCCATGCGATTGCCCCAAATAAGCTCTTTGAGGTCTTGAAAATCCTCTCTGGTTTCAAGAAGCTGTGTCATCAACGTTTTGTTGTGAATGAGATGGCTTAGCATTCCAAGGTTAAACAAATGGCTGGCAATGCGCTTGATCTCATCGGCAACGACACGAAGGTAAAGGGCGCGTTCTGGAAGGCTGAGATTCGCTATTTTTTCCACTGCCATGCAGTAGGTAAACGGATGGTTGTTTGAGCAAAGTGCACACACTTTTTCAGTGATGATGAGATTTTGTAAAAAATTCTTTTTCAGCACGATAGATTCAATACCACGGTGTACAAAACCGTTGATCATATCAACACTTTTTATGGTTTTACCATCCGTATTGGGTTCTATTTTAAAGTAAACCGGCTCTTCAAGTGCGACATCAAAAGGTCCTAAAATAACTTTTGTTTTATCCATGAATGACCCCTTTTTCAGCTTTGACTCTGTTCCAAAGTGACTCACTCACTTTGCCATTGATTGCCGATGAAAGCGAGTAATACTCATTGAGCACGCTCTCTTTAATCGCCTCATCAAGAAAAAGACGTTGAGGGTTGGGGTGATTTTCAATGGCAATACCATAAATTTCACTCAGTTCTCTCTCCGTCCAGTCGGCACTTTTAAAAAGCGGAGTAATGGATGGAACACGTTTGTCCATAATGTGCAGTTTGAGATTGATCATGACACCATTCAGGTCAAAATGATAGACCAATTCGTGTTCATCGTCTTTTGCATAAGCGGTTATCATACAGACACGTGCATTGAGTGTTTGAAGGATTTCTGCAAGTTGTAAGAGAAGATTTTTATCATCTATTTCACACCACAGACTATCACAGTTTGGTTCAAAATGGCAACGAAGAGCCATTGATTTGGTTATGTCGTTTAGTTTTACATGTAAAGATTTCATTTAAAGAACTCGCTTTGCAAATGTATGGTCACGTCTGCATTGAGGGCAGAGGCTGAAGAGCGATGTAAGCTCTTCTGTGACGTTTTTAAACCCTTTTTGTAGCATGGATTGTGGCACGTTAATCAGAGGAGCATGACACTGAGTACACGCACCATATTCGACCATATTGGCAGTAATAGCAGTGTATTTTTCACTTTGTGGTGTGGCTTGTGCTAGATCATTGCTAAGATAGATAGCACCCGTTGGACAAAAATAGGCACAGTTCCCACACAAGGTACAGGTGTTATGCCAGATGATAAAATCATAGCTTTCTTGAGGTTTAATACAGGAAATATTGATTGCTCCAGCAGGGCAAACGAACGCACAGGTTTGACACAGTACACATTCATCTTTATGAAAGTCTACTTTTCCTTTGTAGGTATTCATGCATTCACCTTTACATTCCAAAGTTCACACGCTTTAATGAGACCATCGACAATCGTTTGAGGCGATGGTGGACATCCTGCGATGTTGACATCGACATCTACGAAACGATCCAATGGACCTTCTATAGAGTAGCTGTCGCGAAAAACACCACCCGTAATCGGGCAAATACCCATCGCAACGACCACTTTTTTGGAAGGGAGTCGCTTGAGTGTTGCTTCTAAAAAAGGTTTTGAACGTGCGGTGATAGAACCTGTGACAATGACGATTTGTGCCTCATCAGGGTCGTTAGTGTAGGTGCAATGAAGGGTATCAAAGCCAAATTTTGGAACAAGGATGCTAGCTAGTAGCTCTACATCACAGCCATTACACGAGCCTGCGTTAATACGATAAACGTTGATGTTATCCGCCATAAAGGTCTCTTTAATTTTAAGTTATGACACTAAGATTAATTAAATATGTAAAGATTAATTTAAAGACATA
Organism: Sulfurospirillum sp.; assembly: GCF_036802865.1. Taxonomy (NCBI): domain Bacteria; kingdom Pseudomonadati; phylum Campylobacterota; class Epsilonproteobacteria; order Campylobacterales; family Sulfurospirillaceae; genus Sulfurospirillum; species Sulfurospirillum sp. Next base: position 199,624 of record NZ_DAIRVK010000002.1, read on the forward strand.
ATTGTAACACAATTATTGAGAAATTTATAAAATTTAATCATATATCACAGAATAAAAAATTATTTTGTTGCAAAGAGTTTTCATTAAAACGGTAAAATGCCTCATTACTATATATAAAGGACAAAAATGCCTACACGAGAAGATGCGTTTAATCTGCTGAAAGCCTATAATGGTGATGCACTGGTAATTCATGGACTTGCTGTTGAAGGAACAATGCGTTACTTTTCACAAAAAGCAGGTGAAGATGAAGAACTATGGGGTCTTGTTGGATTGTTGCATGATTTGGATTATGAAAAATTTCCTGAACAACACTGCCATAAAACAGCAGAAATTTTACGAGAAAAAGGGTACAGCGAAGAGATTATACGTGCTATTATGTCTCATGGATGGGGCATTTGTACCGATCTCGAACCACAGAGCAAAATGGAAAAAACACTTTACGCAGTCGATGAACTCACGGGGCTTATCACCGCATGTGCATTGGTTCGCCCAAGCAAATCTGTGATGGATTTAGAGCTTTCATCGGCAAAAAAGAAGTTCAAAGATAAAAATTTTGCCGCAGGAGCAAGCAGAGAGGTTATTTCAAAAGGGGCTGATATGCTGGGTGTCACGATAGACGAGCTCATTGTAGATGTCATTGCTGCTATGCGAGCCATAGCCCCTCATTTAGGGCTAGAGCTTAAAAACTAATCTAGCGCCTGCGTCTTTTTGCGGGCGCTTTTTTAACAATCGGTCGGTAATCAACAATGGTTGCCGTTCCTTTTCCCGGGTAGCGATTCATCTCAAAGTGTTCACTCAGTTTGGCAAGAAGCGAGGTCATTTTACTGGAACCATAGGTACGTGGATCAAAGTCAGGAGACTGTCGTTTGATGTAGGCACCTGCGGCTGAAACGCTCGCCCAGCCTTCATCATCTTGCGTCTTTTCCCATCCTATCTGTAAAAGTTTTATAAGTTCTTTTAAACTGTCATCATTGGATGCTGCTTTGTTGGAGGTTTTAACTTCGGGTGCCTCTTCGAGTGTTTCAGCATTGACGCTGAGATTTTCGGTGAAAATAAAGTCATCGCAGGCATTACGAAATGAGATAGGCGTTTTGTGTTCACCAAACCCAAAGACATAAATTTCCGACTCTTTCAGACGAGAGGCAAGTTTGGTAAAGTCACTGTCGCTTGAAACCAGCGCAAAGGCATCGAATTTTTGCGTATAAAGCAGGTCCATCGCATCAATGATCATCGAAGCATCGGTTGAATTTTTCCCCGTGGTATAAGCAAACTGCTGAATAGGCTGAACCGCAAGCTCGTTGAGGATCTCTTTCCAATTTTTGAGGTAGCTACTTGACCAGTCACCATAGGCTCGCTTAACGATAATATGACCGTGCGTAGAGAGTTCTGCAAGGATGAGTTCGATCTTGCTTTGTTGGGCATTATCGGCATCAATTAAGACAACAATTCGTTTTTCGTCACTGATATTTTTCATGCTCATGCCTTTAGAAAGTAATGCACAGATTATAGCTTAGTTATGCTGGCTTGGCGTGTTCTTTCGCTACTTTCCATAAATAGGGTAAAAAAGCCGCAATGATGATGAGCGCAATACAGCCTTGTAAAAAAAGCGTTTCATCTGCACCAATATAATGTGAGACCGTACCGATTAAAAGTGCACCAATAGGTTGCATACCAAAAAATGCCATGGCATAATAACTAATGACTCTTCCTCTCATTTCACTTGAAGAGGTTGTTTGAAGTAAGGTATTGATGATGGTTGTATGGAGCATCATACCAAAGCCTGCAATGGTGCAAAAGAAAAAGGCAAATGGCAATGTCTGTGAAAGTGAAAACAAAAGAAGCCCTAGCCCAAAAAGCGTGGTCGCGAGGATGAGTAGTTTTATCAGATTTGCTGTGTATTTTAACGATGCCAGTAAGATTGCTCCACTAAAGGCTCCTACGCCAACAAAACTGTTAAGATAGCCATAAATTGAGGCATCACCGCCTAGAGTCTCTTTTGCGATAATTGGAAAAAGAGTTATATAGGGAAGGACAAGTAAACTAATGAGGGCAAGGAGCAAAATCAACACACCCAGTGATGGTGTAGATTTGAGATAGTTCAGACCATCTTTAAGATCAGTCAGTACTTTCTGTTTTCGAGGATTTGGAATGTATGCTGGTAATTTCATATTAAGCAGTGAGCCAAGAACGGCGATGAAACTTAGGGCATTGAGCATAAAGCAAATCCCTGCTTCAAAAGCTTCAAGTGCGATACCTGCAACGGCAGGACCGATGAGACGTGCTAAGTTCACCATGGATGAATTAAGGGCAATTGCATTGCCAATATCTTTTTGATTAACCATCAAGTGAATTAAAGATTGGCGTGCTGGTACATCAAAGGCATTGACTACGCCTAAAAAAAGGCTCAGTAAGATCAATTCTGTTACAGAATAATCTGTCCATATAACAATGACTGTCATGACAATCGCTTGCACCATCGAAGCAATTTGTGTAAAGAGAAGCACTTTGTAACGATCGTATCTATCCGCGATAGCCCCACCTAATAATGAGAACAAAAAAGAGGGAAACTGAGAGGCAAAGACACTTAGTCCTAGGATAAAAGCAGAATGCGTTTGCACGTAAACAACCCAATATACAGCAGTTCGCTGCATCCACGTACCCATAAGAGAGACAGATTGCCCTGCAAAAAAGAGTCGATAATTTTGGCTTTCGAAAGCTCGGAAGGTATTGATGTTCATGGTGATAAATGCTCTTTGGTTGAATATGGAAATTATAGCGGAGTTAAGGTTTGAAACTGTTTTAGATAAATGTAGCGAATCATTGATTTATGTATAAATTATCCTATAATTATTTAACAATTAATGGGGAGGTATTTATGAATTTGACAATGTTACGTAGGGTCTTTGTAGGATTATGTATATTATTTCCTCTCTATTCTTGGGCAGAATTCAAAGATGAAAATCTTTTACAGACATTACCTAATGGCTATAAAATTGATTTCCAAACGCGAAAAGGAAATATGAAAATAATAGAGATGGTTCCCCAAAATGAATCTGTCAATAATTGGTCTGAAATGGTTACGACACAAGTTTTTTTCGGGCTTAATAATGCAACTCCCGAAAGCTTTCAAGCAGGTATTCAAAAGATGTGGGATGATTCCTGCAAGGATGCTGAGTTTTTTCATATAGCAAAAGATACCGAAAATGGGTATCCATTTACAATTTGGCTTCAAATATGTCCTTTAAATCAAAAAACTGAAAAACCCGAATATACACTATTTAAAGCAATAAAAGGAAATGATAGTTTCTATGTTGTTCAAAAAGCATTTAAATTCGAACCTAGTAAAGAACAAATTGCATTTTGGACAAAATATTTTAAATCAGTTATGGTATGTGATACTAGATTAGCAGAGCGTGATTGTCCTAAAATAAACTAATGTTTTGTGAAGAAGAAAAAAGAGAATTTTTCTTCTTCACATTAAGTTTTGAATTTTCTATTTCATTATGTATCATAAAGTAAACCCCATCTTCTCTCCTTTTCACAATCTTGAAAATCTCATACATTCATCATTTGCATGCGTTAAAATGTTTGTATATTTGGATTAAATATAATAATTTATATTTAGTTAAGAATGTAATATGCTTGTAAATAATATCTCACAATACAAGGAGACGTACCTATGTTTGAAAATTTTAAAGCAAGAGCTGAAACATCGGGCAATACCGAAGTGAAGCGTTTTGCAACAACCCCTGAGGCACTTGGATTTATCGAAGAGTTACTCGCGCAAGAAGAAGTAAAAGAGGAGGCAGGTTCTTACGCTGTGTGGGCAGATAGTCCTATCTTAAAGCAATTTGATAACGAAGCAATGGCACAGAAGTTTCCAGGTCTTCATTTTGAAGTGAATAAAGAGTTAGCAAAAGGTGCAAAAGTAGGCATTACTCAATTAAAATGGGGATTGGCTGAAACAGGAAGTATGGCGCAAGATTCGACAGATATTGCTCAACGCCTTGCTTCTGCGCTTGCATGGATTCACGTGGCGATTCTTCCAACTTCAAAAATCATCGCAGATATTCCTGCGTTGATGACCAAAATGCACCCTAAAAATGACAAATACATCACGCTTATCACGGGGGCTAGTAAAACAGCAGACATTGAACGTGTCCTTGCTGTGGGGGTTCATGGTCCTGAGCGATTGGTGATTGTGTGTGTCGATGATTTAGAGTTAGAAGGAGTAGCATAATGAAACAAGATATGTCAGCATCCATCAACAAAGCCCTTGAAAATCAAAATCTTGCAGGTATTTTAGACAGATGGAATTATCCAGCAACACGTGCCAAAGCATTTGAAGGTATCGATTTTGAAGCATTGCGTACGACCATCGCCGATATTAAAGGCGAAGCGGCAGGTCATCTTCGTGAACTCGCACACACCTTTAAGAAAAATGCCGAAGCCAATGGCATCAAAGTATTCATCGCCAATAGCCCAGAAGCAGCACGTGAGTACATCGCTAATTTGTGTAAAGAAAAAGGTGTCAAAAAAATCGTCAAATCAAAATCAATGGCAACCGAAGAGATTCATCTTAACCATTACCTTGATGAATTTGACATTCAATCTGATGAAACAGACTTAGGTGAATGGATATGCCAGCTTGCTCACCAAACGCCTTCACATATGGTTATGCCAGCACTTCACTTAACCAAAGAAGAGATTTCAGAGCTTTTTGCTAAAGAGACTAAGCAGATGCTTGATAGCGACATTCAAAAGTTGGTTAAAGTGGCACGAAAAGCGATACGAGAGAAGTTTTTTGAAGCCGATATGGGTATCTCAGGGGCTAATATCGCTATTGCAGAGACGGGTTCTATCGTTATTTGTACCAATGAGGGAAATGCTCGTCTGGTAACAAGCCTTCCTAAAGTACATGTGGCTTTAGTCGGACTTGAAAAACTGGTTCCAAATTATACCGATGCAGCGCCTATTTTAGCGGCACTTCCACGCAATGCTACCAGTCAACTTTTGACCAGTTATGCCTCATTTATCTCTGCTCCAACTTTGAATGATGATGGAACGATGAAAGAGGTTCACATTGTTTTAATGGACAACAACCGAACCAAAATGGCAGAAGACCCGAAATTTAAAGAAGCACTTCAGTGCATTCGCTGTGCCGCCTGTTTGAACGTTTGCCCAGTATACCGCTTAGTGACTGGACACGTCTTTGGTGACATTTATACTGGGGGTATTGGTACCATTTTAACAGCATGGTTTAATGAGTTAAAATCAGCAGAAGACATCCAAGCACTCTGCATCGGATGTGATAAGTGTAAAGAGATATGTGCCGCTAAAATCGATATTCCAGGACTTATCTTAGAAATTCGCCGTCGAGCAGCCAATAAAGAGGGCTTACCGTTTATCTATAAAAGCGCACTTCAAGTTATCAATAACCGTAAGGTTTTCCATACCATGCTCCGTACCGCTTCGGTGCTTCAAAAACCATTTGTGAAAGAGGGTTATATCAGACACTTGCCGATGTTCCTCTCAGGTTTATCTGAGTATCGAAGTTTACCTTCGGTTGCACCTTCTCCTTTTAGGGATATTTTTAAAACCCTTAAACAACCAAAATGCGATGAGAAGGCAGTTTTTTATGCGGGTTGTGCGCTTGACTTTGTTTACCCAGATGCGGGTGTCGCGATTGTTAAGATTTTAAATAAAGCGGGCATTGAAGTGCTGTTTCCAGAAGAGCAATCGTGCTGTGGTATTCCACATTGGGGAAGTGGCTCGTTTGATATGGCAGCGGACGCTGCAGAGCGCAACATTCTTCCGCTTTTAGAGGGCGATCCGAAGTATGTCGTGGTAAGTTGTGCGAGTTGTACAACGGCTTTGAAAAAAGAGTGGGCAAAAATACTGAAAGAGCAACACAGAGAAGCATTGATTCCAGAAGCAAATAAAGTAGCAGAACGAACTTATATGTTTACAGAGTTGGTCGATAAGCTCATCAAAGAGAAACGTCTTACCCCTAAAGAGGGCGTAGAAATTCATACCTTAACCTACCATGACTCATGCCATGCAAAACGACACGTAGGTGTTTTCAAAGAGCCTCGTGATGCATTAAGCGCTGCTGGCTATGAAATCAAAGAGATGAATGAATGCGATACCTGCTGTGGTATGGGTGGTTCGTACACCATCAAGCAACCTGCAATTTCCATGGAAATGTTGAAACGAAAGCTTGAAAACATTGAAGCAACGGGTGCAGAATTTGTCTCTGCTGAGTGTCCTGGTTGTTTGATTCAATTACGTGGTGGGCTTGATAAATCTGGCTCTAAAGTAAAAGCAGTGCATCCTGCCGAGTTGATGTTAGATAAGTTTAAATAAACACATATAAGGAAGAGTTTTAAACTCTTCCTTACTGCTTTTATCTTGCGTGTTCTTCTTTGATCTCTTTTGCAGTTGCTTTGCGTACATCTAAAACTTTAGCTTTAAAGACAACATCAATGCCTGCTAAAGGGTGGTTTCCATCGAGTGTGACTTCATCTTTGGTTATCTCTTTAATCGTATACGAAATTTTTTGATCGTTTTCTTCATCAAATTCATCTTCGATGATTTCAACAAACTGCTCACCGACAAAAATTTGGTCATCAAATTCACTGCGTGCTTCAACGCTGACTAATGAATCATCATACTCCCCAAACGACTCTTTGGGCGTGAGTTGTACTTTAATGGTGTCTCCAACCTTTTTACCATCGAGCTCTTTTTCGATTTTGGCAAAGACATCATTGTAGCCACCGTGAAGGTAAATAAGCGGCTCTGCGCCTGAGTCAAGTAGGTTTTTTTCGGTATCGGTAATGGTGTACTCAAGCGTAACAACCGTGTTTTTAGAAATTGTCATGGTATCTCCTTAAAATTATTTGGTATTCTATCGTTTTATAGGTGTAAATAATTACTCTATCTTTTGTATGAACCAATCAAATTGTCCGATACATGTTGTGGTCTCATTGTTATCTTTTATTTCTACTTCAATGCTTAAAATAGCACGTCCTTTTTTAGTAAGTTGTTCTTCAAATTTTACTTTAGCTTCACCGTCAATATGCGCTAATCCGTAAATATTTCCAGTAGCAGGTTTTTTGAATTTGATGTGCGATTCTCTTAATATGGGTATGACTTTACCAACAAGATGTGGAAATGCCAGTTGCATTGCTTCCCCACTGATAGTTTCAGCAAGGGTAAATTGTGCACTTGCATGAACTGTTTGGAGATGGTTTTCGTTGCTTTGATCCATCTGTAATGTCAAGTTGCCTTCGTGCGTGCGTGTTAGTCCCACTTTATGCACAAATGGTATTTCTAAAATATTCATGGTCGTGATTGATTCAAATATGTCTTAAGTCGCTCAATGCCTTCACGCATATGTTCGATATTTCTTGTGTAGGCAAAGCGGAGGTAGTGGCTGGTACCATTGCTTCCAAAGTCGATGCCAGGTGTGGTCGCGACGTGGATATTTTCTAAAAGTTCTTTAGCAAAGGCAAAGCTATCATCGGAATATTGTGAGATGTTTGCCCAGATGTAAAAAGCACCTTCTGGTTTTGCGTCGATCTCAAAAAGGGTTGAGAGTTCAGTGTAGAGAAAATCACGTCTGGCTTTGAATTCGGCTTTGATGGTTGAGAGATACGCCTCATCAAATGCTTCGAGTGCACCGTATTGGGAAAGTGTGGGTGCTGAGATAAAAAGATTTTGTGCGACAATCTCGGCATGGCGCACTTGCTCTTTGGGTACGATGACCCAGCCAAGCCTTTGTCCTGGCATACAGTAGTATTTTGAAAAACCATTGATGACTAAAACATTTTTACCATACTCAAGCGCACTATGGGCATTTTCTTCATATGTAAGTCCATGGTAAAGTTCATCGGAGATAAAGGCGATATTATGGGCTTCACAGTATTCTACCAATGCTTTTAGGTTCTCTGGTTTGTAGATATTACCCGTTGGATTGGCAGGGGAGGAGATTTGAAGTGCATTTAAATGATGAGACTGTAAATCCTTTACATGTAATTCAAAGTCATCCTCTTTACCGATGGGCATAAACAGTGGTTTGATGTCGAGAAGGTGAGCAAAATTTTTGTAACATGGGTATGAAGGATCACTCAGTCCCAAAGTGGCACCACCTTTTAGGGTAAGGGCGTAGGCGATTAAAAATGCACCACTGGTTCCCGGTGTTAAAAAGATTTGGTCGATGTCAATGTGCACACCATAGGTTTTTGCATAATGTGTAGCGATTTCCTCACGAAGTGCTATTAAGCCGTGGCTTTGGGTGTACGAGAATTTGTCGTTATCGACAGCTTCGTGTAACGCTTTTTTGACGTTTGGTGAGGGTGGAAGATCCGGCTGACCGATCTCAAAATGGATGCTATCATCAAATTTTTCAGCCTCTTTGACGATGTCCATCACAATAAAAGAACTCATTTCTGTGCAACGCATACAGTGCCTTTGGGTTTAAAACCCTTGTTTTTGCGACATTATAACGAATTTTTGAGGGAGAAAACGAAAGCGATGCTTCCCATTGTGAACAATGGGTTAAGCAACGATGGTTTGTAAAAACTCTGCTTTGAGTTCTTCGTAAGGCAGTGTACGACCGATGACAACCAGTAATGATTTTCGCTCGTTCTCAAACGGCGATCCAAAATCAAAACCAACCACTTTATGAACGCCTTGAACAATTAAGCGACGATCATCACTATCTACAGCAAGAACACCTTTGTAACGAAGCATATCGTTGCCATAAATTTCTACAAGATTTTCCATAAAGGCACCGATTTTTTTGATGTCAAGCTCTCCTGCTTCAAATACGTAAGAGGTTATATCATCGTTCCATGATTGTTGTGGTTTTTGAGCACTAAAGCTTTTAAATTGGATGTTCTGAACATCTTTGGCTTGGTAAAAACCTTGGTTGACACTCAAAGCATCATTGAGATCAAATGCACCTATGCCTATCCAGACTTTTTTAGGTAGAGCACCTTTCAAAGCTTCAAAAATTTCTGCTTTGGAGTTGATGGCATTAATACGTGAGAGCACATACTCTTTTTGCATTTCATCGACGCTATCGGCTTTTGTGAGAATAATCCTGTCTGCAAAACCTATTTGAGAAGCGGCAACTCGGTGTTCATCGAGTTGTTTGATGATATGAAAAGCATCGACAAGGGTAATCACAGCGTCAAGCATAATGCGTTCACGAATGATTTCATCGACAAAAAAAGCTTGAACGATGGGTGCTGGATCAGCAAGTCCTGTGGTTTCTAAAAGAAGGCGGTCAGCTTTAAAAGCACCAGAATCCATTTTTGCCAGTAAATCATGAAGGGCTTCGGTGAGCTCTCCTCTGATGCTACAGCACACACAACCGTTGCTCAGTTCGACGATCTCGACATCAGCATCTTTTTTGAGTAATGCACCATCAACATTAACCGCACCAAATTCATTTTCAATGATAGCAATGCGTTCGCCGTGATTGTGTTCTAAAAGGTAGTTGATGAGAGTAGTTTTACCCGAACCTAAAAAACCTGTGAGAATAGTAACGGGTAGAGGCATTTTTGGAGTCATTTCATCAGCAACAACGGGAACTGCCATTCTTGCCTCCATACCGTGCTTCAACACGTTCTTTGTAAAATTCTTCGTAACTCATCGGTGTTTGCTCAGGATGTGTGAGGCGTATATGTTGCACATACGTGTCATAATCAGGTACCCCCACCATCAAGCGAGCAGCCTGTCCCAAATATTTCCCCGCTTTCGCAAGATTTTCAAACATCGCTTTTCCTTATTGAAGTATCAAGAGATGTTTCCATCTCTTGATAGGCGTTTATTAGTGAGCAGTTCCGCTTATGATCGCTTCTGCATTCGCAGGAAGAGGAGCATAAGGGATCTCTTTTGCTGTTGGTTGATCTGATTTAAGTGCTTTAAGGCACGCTTGTACCGTAAAGCCAATCATTACAACCACAACTACCATAAATCCAACAATTAAGAAACCATCAAGCTGGTTATTGAAAATAACTTGCTCTACTGCTTCTTTGGATTTAAAGACAGCACCTGGTTTAAAGTTGCCACTTGCAAGAAGTGCTTGAAGTTGGTTTGCTTTAGCAAAGAAACTGACCGCAGGATCAGTACTAAATGCTTTGAGCCAAGCAGCAGCCATCGTACAAATAACAAGCCATGTTGCAGGGACGATAGAAACCCAAGCATACGCTTGACGTTTCATTTTGAAAAGTACCACAGTACATAACATCAAAGCAATCGCTGCTAGCATTTGGTTGGTAATACCAAAGAGTGGCCATAATGTGTTAATACCGCCCAATGGATCGACAACACCGACATAGAGGAAGTAACCCCATGAAGCAACAACCAATGCTGTGGCTAAAAGACTTGCAAACCATGAGTTGGTTCGTTTGAGGTTTGGATTGATGAGTCCTAGTAAATCTTGCAACATAAAACGTGCTGCACGCGTACCAGCATCAACCGCAGTCAAGATGAAAAGTGCTTCAAATAAAATTGCGAAGTGGTACCAGAAAGACATAGAACCTAGTCCGCCAAGTGCACCGTGAATGATTTGAGCCATACCAACCGCTAAGGTAGGAGCGCCACCTGCACGAGAGATAATACTTTTTTCACCAACATCGGTTGCAATTTGAGTCAATACATCAGGAGTTACAACAAATCCCCAGTTACTTACTGTTGTAGAAGCTGCTGCTGCAATGTCTGCTAAACCGGTTGGGTTTAGTGCGCCCATTGGAGAGTTCATCGCAAAGTAAACACCTGGATCAATGATAGAAGCTGAAATAAGTGCCATCATCGCAACGAAAGATTCCATGAGCATACCACCGTAACCAATCATGCGTGCTTGTGTTTCATTGGCAAGCATTTTAGGTGTGGTACCTGAGGAAATGAGTGCGTGGAAACCTGATACGGCACCACATGCAATGGTGATAAACAAGAATGGGAACAATGTTCCTGCCCATACTGGACCATGGCTATCAAAAGCGTATTTGGTAACAGCTGGCATTTGCATATTTGGCATCATAACCACAATACCAATAGCTAAACCTATAATAGCACCAATTTTTAAGAAGGTAGAGAGGTAGTCACGTGGTGCTAAAAGAAGCCACACGGGAAGAACCGCTGCAATAAAACCATAAACAATAAGTGCCCATGTAAGTTGCACGCCACTTAAGTCAAAGTAGACTGCCATTGCTGGATTGAGCGCTACTTGTCCACCGTAGATAATGCCAAAGATAAGACCGGCAAAACCGATAATAGATGCTTCAAGAATTTTACCTGGACGAATAAAACGAAGGTAAATACCCATAAAGAAAGCGAGTGGAATAGTAAAGGCCACGGTGAAAGTTCCCCAAGGACTATGTGTAAGTGCTTTAACAACAATCATTGCAAGAACCGCTAGGATAATGATCATAATCATGAAGCACGCAATAAGCGCGATAACTCCAGGAATGGTTCCCATTTCTGTTTTGACAAGTTCTCCGAGTGATTTACCGTCACGTCTGGTTGAGACAAATAGAACCATGTAATCTTGAACAGCACCTGCAATAACAACACCGACTAAGATCCAAAGCATACTTGGAAGGTAGCCCATTTGTGCCGCTAAAACGGGACCAACGAGAGGACCAGCACCTGCGATGGCCGCAAAATGGTGACCAAAGAGAATGACTTTGTTTGTTGGGACATAATCAAGTCCATCATTATGACGAAACGCAGGTGTCATACGTGTCGCATCTGCTTGTAAAACCTTCTTTTCAATGTAAAGGCTATAAAAGCGATAACCAATCAAATAGACACACACCGATGCCGTTAACACCCACATAGCATTAATCGATTCGCCTCGATTTAATGCAATATAGCCAAACGCAATAGCGCCTAAAATGGCTACAAATAACCAAGCTATCTTTGACGATGAGCTTGAACTGTTTGTTGACATATCTTACCTCCGTATAAAATTTGCAATCGTAAAACGGTCAAGGTAAACCTTAACATTGCTAAAGCGTTCCTGAAACTGCAACACCTTAACAACGCCCAAAAGTTAGCATATATTCTTTTAGTTTAGCTTTAATTGTACGCATCTTTAATAAAAGATAACGCATTTAGAAGTCCAATGTTTCAAAAAGTGTTTATCTCTTAGACGAGGGGTTTTGAGCATATTTATAACAACCTAAAAAACATTTTTTACAGTGTTGTTTTTAAGGTTAGGATAAATGCCTTACGCAGTGCACGGAACGTTTCTTGTATAGTCTGTTGTAAAAAACGAGGTGCCCAATGCGTTTTACTCATGCAACTCCTGAAGCTACTTATGGTTTTGCCAAACGTTTTGCACACTATAAAGATTTTTATGCACGGTATGATGGATTGATTTTTTCCAAGCTTGGTTTTGGAACATTTAAAAAAGAGCCTTATAAAGAAGAAAACTATACTTTTGATTATAAAGATGCGCTAAAAACGGCTATCTCTAATGGTGTTAATGTTATAGACACGGCGATCAACTACCGTTATCAGCAAAGTGAACGTGAAATCGGCGAAGCCTTAGAAGAGCTTATGCACAAGGGTGAGGTGAAGCGTGAAGAGCTGATTATTTGTTCTAAAGGTGGCTTTGTACCGCTTGATTTTCCTTTTCCAAACAATCCCTACGAGTGGATCAATGAAAACATCATCCAAAAGGGTTTGGCGACATCTTTTGACATCGAGTTAGATCAGCACTGTATGACACCAGCCTTTCTCAAAGACTCATTGGAGCGTTCGTTGCGTAATTTAAAAGTAGAGTGTTTGGACATCTACTTTTTACACAATCCCGAGACGCAACTTACTAAAATTGGGTATGACCATTTTCTTACAAAATTGGAAGATATTTTTGCCAGCTTCGAAGAAATGGTAGAGAATGGAAAAATAAAAGCCTATGGTTTAGCCGTATGGAATGCGTTTACATACGAAGAGGGCAATAGTGAGTATATAAATCTTGAAGATATTTATGATGTCGCACGAAAAGTGGGTGGAGTCAACCATCACTTTAAGTACATTCAATTACCTTTTAACATTGCTAAAACCAATGCATACAGTGTGGCAAACCAAAAAATGTCTGATGGCAACTACTACACGCCTTTGCAGGTAGCCCACAAATTAGGGCTTGGTGTGATGAGCAGCTCTTCACTGTTGCAGATGCATCTTTTTCAAAAGCCATTTAAACCAGAAGTTGGCTATCTGCTTGATGCCAAAATGGAGTTACAAAGTGACGTCCAACTCGCTCTTCAATTTGTTCGTTCAACCAGAGGCATTGTCACTTCGCTGTTCAGTTCCAGTAAAAGTGATCATGTGAGCAGTAACCTTGGCATTGCAACACTGAATGCTACCACGAGTGCTAAATACAATCTTCTTTATAAGGTGGAGCGATAACATGACATATGACGTAATCGTAATAGGCTCAGGCATCGCAGGTCTTATGGCAGCGATTGAGGCAAAGAGTGAAACCAACAGCGTTGCCATCATTACGAAAAGCAATATTTTTAAATCAAACAGTTCTATTGCCAGTGGAGGTATTAACGCTGTTTTAGATGAAAAAAATGAAGTAGAGATTCAAAAACACATCGACGATACCATGAAAAGCTCCAAAGATTTGGGCGATAGAAAAACGATCGGTTATTTGTGCCATCAAGCACCGTTGATTATTAAAAAATTAGAAACATATGGCGTCTTGTTTGATCGCGATGAAAACGGAAACATTTTGCAACGTAGCTTTGGTGGAGGAAGTTCTAAACGAACCTGTTTTGTGGGCGATAGTACGGGCTCTGCCATTACGCAAGCACTTATAAAAAAAGCAAAACTGGTGGGTGTTGAATTTTTGGTCAATCATTTTGTTATGGATATCACGAAGATAGAAGAGTATGTCAGTGGTGTGGTTACGCTTAAAAAGCTCGACTCAACGGTGACCGTTTACCCCACTAAAGCAGTTGTTTTTGCAGGGGGCGGATATGCAGGCATATACAGAGGTTTTAGCACCAATGCACAAGACTGTACAGGTGATCTTTTAAGTGTAGCACTTCGTGCGGGTCTGAGCCTCAAAGATATGGAATTTGTTCAGTTTCACCCCACAGGATTTGCTAAGACAAGCTACTTGGTTTCTGAGGCCGCCAGAGGCGAGGGAGGTTACCTTGTCAATGCGGATGGTGAGCGTTTTGTCAATGAATTAGGCACGCGTGATGTGCTTGCACGTGCCATTTTTGAGCAGATGAGGTCGGGTAAAAAAGTCTATCTGGATATGCGTCATATCTCCAAAGAAATTTTGGAAACACGTGTTCCCTCTTTGTATAAAAATGCTTACAATCAAGTGGGAATTGACCTATCCGATGAACTCTTAGAAATCAAACCTGTGGCGCATTACAGTATGGGTGGCATTGCATCTTCAATGACTTCAAGTGAACTCAAAGGGCTTTTTATCTGCGGTGAAAGTGCTGCTCTTGGCGTGCATGGTGCAAACCGATTGGGTGGAAATTCGCTTTTAGAAGGTGCTGTTTTTGGAGAACTTGCGGGTAAGAAAGCAAGAGAATACGCATTCAATAAGGATTTTTTACCGATTGATTACAATGTTGTGATTAAAAACATGGATTTGGTGCAACGTATTTTTGATGGGGATTGTTCTAAAAACTTTAATGCAATGCGCATTTCAGTAGGCAAAATCATGTTTGATAAAGCAGGTATTTTTCGCAATGAAGTAAGCCTACAAGAAGCATTTGACTATATGAAGTACCTCCGTTTAGAGTCCAATACATTGCACTGTATTGATAAAGGCAAAAACAATAATGTTGAATTAATTTCGATTTTAGAGCTCCGCAATGCACTGGAGTTAAGTGAAGCAATCATACTTTCAGCGATGCAGCGACGTGAGAGTAGGGGCGCACATTATAGAGAAGATTTTGCGTTTATGAGTAAAGAAGGAAATCGTCATGTGCTTATTAAAGAGCTTCAAAAGGGGTTTTTTAAAGTGCAGTATGAAGAGAGTGGTTTGACAAAGTGGCTCAAGAAAATTTTAACATAAGGGAAAGACAATGGCAAAAGTAATGCTAAGAGAAGAAAATAATGAGCTCTATTTTTATATCGCAAAAAAAGATATGGAAGAGACAATCACAAAAATAGAATTTGAAACAGAAGAAAAATGGGGTGGCGAAGTGGTGCTTAGCAATGGTGAGACATGGTGGATTCAACCAAATCCGAAAAAACTTCCTAAAGAAGAAGTCTGTAAAAAGTTGTCTGATTAAAATATAAACATAAAAATTGAGCATTAATTGCTCATTTTCAACTATAATATTTTAAACGGATAAAGGGGTGCAAAATGGTCGCGTTTGATGCTAAGTGTGGGGATTGCCTCACCACCAGAGAACTGATGACACTCTATGAAACAGCGATGGTTGTTTCCAACTCTTTAGATTTGGTTGCTTCACTTGAAAAAGCACTACTTATTTTAAAAAATCGTTTGCATTTAGAAAAATGCGTTATTCATGCATTGAATGATGAAAATCTTTTAACGGTGTACGCCTGTATCGATTTTAGCAAGCACCAAAAAGAGCTAGCAACGTATAAATTAGGCGAGGGTGCTACGGGTTTTGCGGCGCAAAGTAAAGAACCCGTTGTTATCGAAAATTTACATAATGACATGCTCTTTTTAAATAAATCAGGCAATCGCGATCAAAATGCACTCTCTTATATCGCAGTGCCTATGTTGGTAGATCAAGAAGTTATCGGTGTTTTGGGTGCAAATATTACGAAAACAACGGCGATTGATTTTGAAAGTACAATTCGTGTTTTGACGATTTTAAGCTCTATTTTTGCGCAATCTATAAGGTCGCATGACATCAATCTTAAAGAAAAAGAGCGCCTTAAAGAGCTCAAACTTTACTATAAAATGGAGTGGGACTCAAAAGTGCACAATTTTGGTGATATTATCGGTGAGAGCCCTAAAATGAAGAGTGTTTATAACGTTGTAGAGCGCATTGCTGAGAGTAATGTTACAGTTTTAGTGCGTGGTGAAACGGGTACAGGAAAAGAGCTTGTAGCTGCAGCAATTCACAAGCGTTCTAAACGTCGGGATGAGCCGTTTGTTAAACTCAATTGTGCGGCTATTACCGATACACTGATTGAAAGTGAACTTTTCGGGCATGAAAAAGGTGCTTTCACCGATGCAAAAGAGGCACGAAAAGGGCGTTTTGAACTTGCCGATGGAGGAACACTTTTCCTCGATGAAATAGGCGATATCTCATCTTCTGCTCAAGTCAAGCTTTTACGCGTTCTACAAGAGCGAGAGTTTGAAAGAGTGGGTGGCTCTAAAACGGTTAAAGTCAATGTTCGTTTAGTTGCTGCAACGAACCGAAACCTTGAAGAGATGGTAAAAAATGGTACATTTAGAGAAGATTTGTACTACCGCCTTAATGTTATACCGATTGATTTACCACCGCTTCGTGAACGTGGAAATGACATCATCCAACTGGTTAATTTCTTTTTGCAAAAAGCAATCAGCAATCACAAAAAACGTGTTGTCATCACCGATGAAGCGATGGAGATTTTGTGCCAATATACATGGCCTGGAAATGTAAGAGAGCTTGAAAATACGGTTGAACGTATTGTACTTATGGGAAGTGAAGACGGCATTAGTGCCGATGAGATGTTGTTACTGCTTCCAGCCTTTAATCAAAAATTGATGTGTCAACGAAGGATCATGAGTGAAGAAGAGTGAATTAGAAGCCCAAATTAAACTGGGCAATGTGGTTCCATTTATCGGGATGGGTGTCTTTAAAGAAACTAAAACAGAAGATGGATCTCAAATCCCCTTTGATAGCGATTCGATGATCTTAAGCCTCAATGGCGGAAGGGCGATGTCTCCACGTTTGATGTATGAGTACTCTAGAGCTGCCATGAGTTTGGAACAACGCAAAGGAAGACCTTTCATTGAGCAGATGACCAACCATATCTTTACAGCAAAACCTTACCCCATGCCAGAGGTTTATACATGGCTTAAAACTTTGATGCCTCAGTATGTTGTTGATCTCAATCTAGACGATTCTCTTTTGAAGCTTTATGCTGAAATGGATCACTTCTTGATTACAGGTGTGAGCCGTATTATGGCAGGGTATGATCGCTTCTTGGTTTACAGTTACACAGCATCTTCTAAAGAATACCATCGTGTTGAAAAAGAGATGTTGAGTCCTATGCAGCCCATTATATTTAAGCCTTTAGGTTGTACGGTCCCTGAAAAAAGCTTTATTATCTCTGATGCAGATTTTGTTGATTGGTTGACTGAAGCAATGGGTGGCTATGCGCTTCCACCTTTTTTAAAAACATTTAAAAATGACAAAAGCTATCTTTTCTTAGGCATTGATTTTGATCGTGATACGTATCGTATGGTGGCAAATGAAGTGACTTTGGGGTTAAGTGGTGGCTACTTGGTGAATGATAAAGAAAAAATCAGTAAAAAAGAAGAGAAGTTTCTCTTTTCACATAAAATTGAAAAGCTAGAAACTTCATTGGAGGATTTTTTGAAGAGTGTCGGATGAGGCACTCTTCATCTGCCTATTCTTCGACGCTTACTTCAACAGGATCGCTTTCCCAAACACCGTGTTTTGTACAGTAGCTTTGAGCAACAAGTGTTAGTTTTTTACCTGTTGGAACGATTGTAAATGTGACTTCAGCTTGTCCCTTTTTGTCTTGTCCACCCAGTGTTCCAGAAACAAAATCAGCGCGCGCTAAAAGAACGTCACCATTATAAAGTTGAACATTTGCAATGTAGTGGTCAAAATCATCTGGATGCGTATAGGCATTACCAACTTTTACAGTTACTTTAAACGGTGCATTTTGTTTTGCACCCTTCTCACAGGTAATAAACGGAGAGTGTCTATCAATATAATCTTTTCGTGCTTCTCTCTCAACACTGTCAATATCAACATAACGATTGATTTTTGGCATTTATAACTCCTTTTTTAATATTAAGTTTTGAAATGATATTAAAATCTCACACAAATGTCTCTTAAGAAGAAGATAAAATAAGTCTTATTTAGATTGATTTAAGGAGCAGAGGGTGTGCTGCTCCTTAGGAAGTTTTAGATAAGTGTGATCGCTACTTTGTGTTGATCAAGACCAATAACTTTTTTATTGGTTTCACCAAAGGCAAGCAGTAGTAGTTCCGCAAGGCTTAAAACGCCAAGTTTTATTTCGCGTCCAGCAATTTTTTCAAGTTCTTTTTGATAGAAATCAAACATAATAAAACTTCTAGCATCGCTCACAAGAACAAAATCTGCGGCATTGTCAAACATGTCGAGCATGGATTTTGCTCCAAGTTTTTTAGCCAAAAGTGGCGAAGCATCATAGACTTCAAAGCCATCACTTTCATAGGTGCTTGCATGTTTAACACATTTGAGTTTAATCAGATCAAGAAGTTGTGTTAAAAGATCTTCTTTGCGGTATTTTTTAGCACGACACGCGTTAGAACCCAAGAAAAGGGCTGTTTGGAAGTTCACAAAAGGGTATTTGAGTAAAACAGATAGTTTTTCAGCTCCCATTTCGTCAAGAAGCAATTGCTCAAGAGAGATAACATTGACCTCTAAGTTAAGGGTTAAATGGTGTTTTGCTAAACGCTGTGCGATCTCAAATTTGAGATTACTATCGTTTAGAAGAATCTCTTTTGTATGGGCATGTGAGACAAGAGAACTTTGTTCAAAACAGATGATGTCTCGTTTTTGTTCAGCTGCTAGGGTTAAATTGTAGGCATAATGCTCTAAAAATTTTAAGCGATCAAGCCCCATAAATTCACTTCCAAGATCAGCTTTAGCCCCTTTAAAAGAGGGAGCATCAATGTTTAGAAGTTCAATCAGTTTTCGAGCCGCCAAAATCATTGGGGCTGTTTTTTCACGCTGAATCAGGGTATCAAAAAGAAAATAGTTTTTCATGGCTTATCCTTACAAAAGATCAATGTGATGCGAAAATTTTTCAACAAGGGCATTCGTAAAAGGTCGATGTTTCATCACTTCGTTTTTCAGTTCCGTGATTTTTTTCTCGACATCTGCACCGCAAGGATAAATTTTCTTACACAGTCTTACATGTAAAAATAGACCCGTGTGTTCATTGGAAACAATTTTCAAAATTTCACGTTTATGTTCAGGGTACTTGTGCATCATGTCATAAGCAAATGCAAAGAGCGCATCACCTTGAAAATCAGGCACAAAATCAAGCACACTTGAGGCGTAGTGATAGATAATATACTGCTCAAATAAGGCTTTATCTTTCGCATCAACCAAAGTTTCGAGTAAATCAAAATTTTTGTAAAAATCAGTGGTATCAATAATCATATCTTTTGTGACATACTTGGTGTTGAGAGGCTCTAGTGTGAGCGATTTTCCAAAGGTGTTGATGATGCCATCGACGCTTACATCACTAAAAAGTGCTTTTCCATTGATTTTTAATGCAGCTAACTTACCTTTTGGATAATCAAAACTGCCATCTTCTGCTTGGATACGGGCTAAAAGATCATTGACACTCAGGCTACGATCAATCGTAATAAAATGTTTTTTATAATAAGGCAAAAAATCCGTTTTAGCGTCAAAGCGAAAGACGCTTAGCTCGAGCTTACACTCCATATTTAAGGACTCCTTTTTAGGTGTATTAATCTATTCTAGCGCAAGATTACTTGTAAGATTCTGTTACTTAAAAGTTAACTATAACACTTGTTTTAGGCTAAGTGTTCAGTGTTGTTTGGAGATGATACGGGAGTCTAATGGCTTCTTAATGCACAACATCTTACAATAGAGTAATTCAATCAGTAGGACAACATGTCAAAAGAGGCATTTTTTATCTCAGGATTTTCCAGCAAACACATTGGCGATGATGGTGCTATTATGAACAACAATCAGGTCTATTCGAAAGACCTTTTTTGTGAAGATATACACTTTAAACGCTCTTGGATGAGCTTGAACCAGATCGCGCAAAAAAGCATGTTGGTTAACATTTCGGATGCCATTGCGATGAATGCAAAACCCAAATGGGCAATGATTGGCGTAGTGATTCCTAGAAATTTTTCCTACCATGAGTTGCAAGAACTCAGCAGTGGTTTTCAAAGCGTTGCAAAGTCGTATGGCATGGAGATTATTGGGGGCGATACGACGGCTGGCGAAAAGTTGATGATTTCTATCAGTGTTATTGCTGAACTTCAAGGTAAAGCGCTTTACCGTAAAAATGCTAAAGTGGGTGATTTTGTAGCATTCACCGGAACACTTGGTAAGTCTTATAAAGAACTCACTCGGCTTTTACGAGGAGGGTACATTGGCAAAGATTCACGTTTTATGAAGCCAACGTTAAAAGCAGATTTTATTCTCAAGGCGTCAAAACATTTACATGCGGGCATGGACATCTCTGATGGGCTTTCCAAAGACCTCTCAAGACTCTTATATGCCAGCGGTGGTTTAGGCTTACATGTAAAGCATAAAATGCCCAAAAGAATCTTGTGCAGTGGAGAGGAGTATGAGATGCTCTTCACATTTGAGGCTCGTAAGAAAAAGGTGATAGAGCGCATAGCCAAGCAGACACGTACACCGATTACCATTGTAGGAAAAATAGCACGAAAGCGCTTTACCTGCCGTTGTAAAGAACACCATTTTTAACCATTTTAAGGACATCTATGATTAGACAATTTTTTCTCACCCATTCGCCCATTAGTGCGATGTTTACCAAAAATAGCAGTGACTTCGTGGTCAGTGAAATTCCTCTTTACCCTTTTAGTGGTGAGGGTGAACATTTGGTTTTACATATACGAAAGAAAGATATGACCACATGGGATATGTTGCAGTATCTCAGCGAAGTGACAGGTTGTAAAGTACGTGATTTTGGCTATGCAGGGCTTAAAGATAAAGATGGCATGACGACGCAGTACATTTCACTGCACAAAAATTTCGAAGCTAAACTTGCTAATTTTACACACGATAAAATCAAAATACTCGACACAACATACCATAATAATAAAATTCGCACAGGGCATCTCAAAGGTAACCGCTTTTTTGTACGCCTTAAAAAAATCAATCCGATCGATGCGAGAAAACTCCAAGATGGGCTTAAAAAGATCAGTAAAGAGGGCTTTCCAAACTTTTTTGGCTATCAACGTTTTGGTATTGATGGAGACAACTATGTCAAAGGTAAAGCAATCTTAGAGGGAAAACGCAAAGAGCATAATCATAAGATGAAAGAGTTTTTTATCAATGCCTATCAAAGCTATCTCTTTAACAATTGGCTGAGTAAACGCATCGAACTTAGTCGTTTGATTGAAGAGTTTAACTTGTCTGATGCAACACGTGCGACCAACTTACCGAAAGAGATGGTAGATAGCCTTAAAAAACAGCCACAATTTTTTAAGTTGATGCATGGTGATGTGTTGCATCATTATCCTGCTGGAAAAGCGTTTATTTGTGAAAATGTAGAAGAAGAATTACCACGCTTTTTAGAGCATGGCATTACCATCGCTGGTTGGTTGCTGGGTGGCAAAAACATTCGAGCAGAGTACGAAGCTGGTGTGATTGAAAAACAAATTTTTGAAGAGTGCGAACCTTTTTTAAACAAACTCAATGGAAGCAGACGTTTTGCATGGAGCTTTGCAGAGGATGTTGAAGGTGTCTATAAAGAGGAAGAGGCATGGTTTGAAATGCACTTTTCATTGCCTAAAGGCTCTTATGCGACCGTGATTATAGAAGAGCTAATAAAAGATACGCTATAATCCACGCTTCAAAAGGTGTGGTAGGTGATTGCTTGAGAGTTTCTCTTAAGAGGAAAGTCCGGGCTGCATGTGAGACATGGTTCCGTCTAACGGACGGCTAGGGTAACCTAAGGGATTAGTGCAACAGAGAGTAAACTACCATTATGTCGCTCTTGCAAAAGAGATGACGTATGGAAAAGGTGAAACGGTGGGGTAAGAGCCCACCAGTGCTTTAAGTAATTAAGGCAGCTATGTAAACCCAACCTGCAGCAAGAAGGGATGGTTTTGGTCTCACACACGATAAACCCTTCGCTAGAGGTCTATCGTAAGATAGATCGTAGATAAATAATCACCCACGACAGAACCCGGCTTATCGCCACACCTTTTGTCAACAAAGCCCTAAAAAAGGATGTTTTTGGAAAATCTTATCTTTTTAGCGCATGTTGTGCTTTTGATGGTTATTTCTCCTATTATTTCACGTCTTTTCCGCATTCCAACCCCTGTAGTTGAAATTTTATTAGGCTCGTTTGCTGTGTGGATAGGGCTATTACATGTAGACAATGAAGTCTTTCGAAACCTCGCTAAAATAGGCTTTTTTTACCTGATGTTTCTTGCAGGTCTTGAAATCGACATTCAACGTTTTTTACACTATCGTGATCGTTTTTTAAAAAAAGCTATTTTATACTTTATTTGTTTGTACAGTATTTCCATTATTTTTTATATTGTATTTGGTCTTTCACCTGTCTATATCGTAGCCATTCCTATCGTTTCTCTGGGTATGATTATGGCGCTCATTAATCAACATGGGCGAAACCACAAATGGTTAGAACTCTCTTTAATTATTGGTGTTATTGGTGAGCTTATTAGTATTGGGGCACTTGTTATTTTTGACGGTGCAATTACCCATGGTTTGGGCTGGCATTTTACGAAAAGTATTTTAATGCTTATTGCCGTTTTATTTTCATCCTATTTTCTTTACCGCTTGCTCAAAATTGTCTTTTGGTGGTATCCAAATCTTAAACGTATCATCATGCCTCACAACGATACGATGCAACAAAGTTTGCGTTTTAGTATGGCGCTCTTTTTTGTACTGATTGCAACGATGCAATGGCTTGAGATTGATATGGTTTTGGGAGCATTCATAGCAGGTATTTTTATCTCAAACTTTTTTGCGCATAAAAAAGAGCTTCCGCATCAACTTTCAATGTTTGGATTTGGTTTTTTAGTACCACTCTTTTTCATCTTTGTTGGTACGACGCTTGATCTTAAACTTGTCTTTACAACGCATATCTTAACCCATGCGCTCTGGATTGTGCTTGCCATGGTGGGCGCTCGTATGGCAAGTTCGTTTGCTGCATACTACAGCTATTTAGGACTGAGAAGTACCATTCTTTTTAGTCTTGGTGATTCGATGCCACTGACATTTTTAGTTGCGATTGCAACCATCGCGGTTAAAAATGGTGCTATTGATGCTGAAGAGTATGCATCATTTATCGTTGCAGCTTTGATGGAAGGTATTGTGATTATGACATTGATTCAATTTTTGATGTTTATGTTCAAACGTTTTGATAGTCAAACAGAAGAAAAAATATAGTTTTTTGATTCCAAAGGCTATTTTGCATTGCTCTATTTATTCCCGAAGTTAGTTCTCTTTTTTATGTAAAACACTGTTTCATCACAATCACCTAATTATTTACTAATTATTAATATGATAGGATGAAACAGTACATTTTAATTAAAGAGTTTTACGGCGGGAGTTTTGATGCGAAAATGGCTTTTTGTTTTTTCTGGTGTGCTTAGTTTGAGCATCAATGCCTTTTCTGAGAGTTCCATCGAAGGGCTTTTAAATACGCTCGAAAAGAAAAATGACCTTTCTGAAAAAACCAAGTTAGAAAACAGTGGCTTTTCAACCATCTATACCCGCAATGATCTTGATATGATGCAGGTGAAATACCTGAAAGATATTTTAAAATATACCCTTGATGGGTATCGTGAGAGTCGTTACGGATTGCCTGATCCTCTTACCTTTGGACCCATTCCTTTTGCTTCCAGTCTCATACGCATTTTTATTGATGATCAAGAGATTACAACGGCAATGTATGGTAGTGGTATGGCTCTTTTGGGAGACTTAGATTTAGGGTTTGCCGATCATATTGAAGTGTATACTCTTTCAACTTCTTTTGCCTATACCAGCGAACCCACTTCTGTCTTGATTCGTATTTTTTCCAAAAAAGCAGACAGAGATGAAGGTGGAAGCATTAAGGGTATGATGACAAGCCGTGGTGGTTCTACGCAAAATGTTCAGTACATTGGAAGGGAAAATGAAACAGACTATCTTGCACGCATCTCTTCTTCATACGATAAACGTAAGGAATACGAAACCAATAAAGATGATTTAAACCGTGATGTAAAGCGTTATAATGTTTTGACAAGTATTAAAGATGAGACACAAAGTATCCTCATCAACGCTTCCAAAACAGACAAAGGCGGTTGGATAGGTCTAAGTGCTGATGCGAGTTTAGATACCTCCAAAATCTCTGCGGAAGATGTGCATATTGGCTATGCTAAAACGCTTGATGATTTTAAGTTTTCGATGGCATATGATGGTTTAAAAGATCATACGCAATACAAAGATTCTCCGTTGTTTTTTTATAAAGGAAACCCTATTTATAGCCTTGAGGATAAAAGCAATAGTTCAGCACTTTCTTCGGAGCTAAAATACAATACCCAAATCGGCGATCATCATCTCATAACAGGCATTAAGTATCGTGAAAAAATAATCAACTTTGATCTCATCCAAATGAATGGAGTCGATATTCCTAAAAGTGGGCTAAGTAGACAAGGTGTTGGTTCTATTTTTGTTGAAGATAGTTATGTGTTTGCAGATAATTTAGTCAGTACATTGGGCGCACAAACGAGTCAAGTTTATAATAATGGTGGTTATGGCACAGATGACGTTCAGATGCTTCGTGCTGGCATTACCTACACCAATGACCAATGGACCTCCAAAAGTTTTGTATTTCATACCGAGGGGTATATTGAACCTTATTTAATTGGTTCGTTTTTTATGAAGTCAGCTTATCCTGAAAAAACAATACTTGATTCTATTGCACAAGAGTTTAAATACGAAGAAGGTCCATCCCTTTATGAGCTTTTTGTGAGTTATGCGTGGATCGATAATAGTCCTTATGTCAACGCAGATTTACGCGTCGATACAGCAAAAGGGACGACAACACATTTAAATTCTTACCTTCAGTATACTTACCACTATGCGACGTTGGATAAAATTATGGTAGCGTACCGATACAAACAGATCGATCATTCTGGCTATCATAAAGAGTTTAGAAATCATCAAGTGGTACTTCGTAACCAAAACCGTTACCGTAAATTTGATTTTTTTGAAGAGATGTTCGTAACAAGGAGTGAATACTACGATGACACAGGCTATGATCTAACATTGGGAGTGCGCTATCATATGAGTGATAACTTTATTCTTTCACTTAAAGGTCAAAACTTACTTAACAAAGCTGAAAAACAGTCTATATCGCGGTTTGATTTTTCGACAATGTCATCTTTAGAATCATTGAAAATTCCTATTCAAGAGCGAATCGTGATGTTAGGGGTTGAATGGCTCTTTTAAAGCTTTTATATGTGTGGGGATTATTTCTTTCAATGAGTTTTGCTGAGACGCCTGAACAAGAGCTTATTGTTAAGGTACTCAAACTTATCTCCATAAAAAATGTTTCTGTTGTCATTTACGAACATGAGCCTTCGATAACATTGCAAGGAAGTACTTTTACCAACCTTGTACAACAATGCTCTCATGCTGATATCGTTTATGGCAGTAACTTTGAAACTTTACCTGCATCGTGTAAAACTCTTCCTCGTTTTTCAACGGATTATGAGATTTTTCAAAAAGATGAACATGTGATAGGGGCTTTTTATTGGCGAAAAGGTCGTCCACAGTTGCGTTTTAACGAAGAACGATGTGAACGTTTTGAAATTGTATTACCGCCTGAGTTGGTTCGCTATGTTCAGTAAAATAACCTTTGCACGTCTGTTTATTTTTGTCACCATCGTTCTTTTTGTGACAACGCTTTTACTGTATCTTTTCTTTACGCAAACCAAAAACGATATTGTGACGAGTTTTGAGCGTACAGGTGTCGAAGAAGTTGAAGAGATCGCGAGCAATATTTCACGTTATATTGTAACAAGCAATAATTCGACAAACCTTCATAAAGCTTTATCGGAAGATTCTAAACTCAAAGATGCATTAGAGAATTTTCTCTCTACTTTTCAAACACACAAAATTAAAAATATTTTTATTGTGGATAAAACCAATGAAAATTCTATTTTATTTCGAGTTTTGCTTGATGGAGGAAAAGAGAAGAGTGATAAGTTTCAATTTGAGGAACTTTTTGAGCCAGAAAATGTTGATTGGTATGATGTTATGCGCTTTCGTGAACCTAAGGTTATTTATCAAGAAGAGAACATAGATTCGCTTTGGGCAACCTTTTTATATCCTATCGTTCAAAAAGATGGACATATTGCTATTTTAGCACTCGATTTTTCAAAAGAGCATTATCAAAAAGTGGTTTCATCGCTTAATGGACTTGAATTTTTTCTTAAAATAATCGTTCCTTTTTTATTCTTTATTTTTATTATTATGACGATTGTTATTCAATTTGATAAAAAAAGAGAGAGTGAGAAATTAGAAGCACAAAAGGCTCTGGAAGAGCTTAATCTTACTTTGGAAGAGCGCATTGCAGATGAAGTTGAAAAAAATAGGCAAAAAGATCAACAGTTGATTCATCAATCAAGGCTTGCGTCCATGGGTGAAATGATCAATATGATTGCACATCAGTGGCGACAGCCTTTGAGTGCTATTAGCGCAACGGTGCAAGGATTAAATTTAAAGCTTACACTGAAAAAATTTGATGAGACTTTGTTCAGTGAAAAGTTGAGTGATGTCAACCGTTATTCACAGTATCTCAGTCAAACGATAGATGATTTTAGGCAGTTTTTTAAAACAAGTAAAGAGAAACAAGAAGTTACGTTGGAAGAGGTCATTGAGAAGGTTTTGGGCATTATTCATGTAACGCTGGAAAATAAAAAAATTGCATTGGTGATGGATTTTCAATCCAACGAACCTTTACAAACCTATGCCAATGAACTCATGCAGGTTTTACTCAATTTAGTCAAAAATGCTGAAGATATTTTAGTCGAAAACAAGATAGAAAACCCATGGATAAAAATGAGAACATTCAAAAATGAAACCAATCTTATTTTAGAAGTAAGTGATAATGGGGGAGGAATTCCAGAGGGAATTCTTGCGCGCATTTTTGATCCTTATTTTAGTACGAAGACACAAAAAGATGGTACTGGACTAGGACTTTATATGAGTCAAAAAATCATAGAGGAGCATTGTGGTGGAAGTTTATGCGTATCAAACAGTTCAGTAGGCGCTGTTTTTACGGTAATATTACCACGTTAAATGCTTGAAAAGGATAATAATGGAATCTGTATTTAAAAAATGTATTGCTGATGCTCGCAATTTAACACTGTTGTATATCGAAGACAATATTGGTGCACGTGCAGGTTCAATGTTGATTTTTGAAGAATTTTTTGGTCGGGTCATTGAAGCTGTTGATGGCGAAGATGGATTGGAAAAATTTAAACAGAACCATGTCGATTTGATTATCACTGATATAAATATGCCAACAATCAATGGTTTTGAGATGGTGGAGTTGATTCGCGAAATGAGTCCGCAAACACCTATTTTAATTCTCTCTGCCTACAACGAAACACACTATTTCATCGAGAGTATTCGTTTGGGTGTTGAAGGGTACTTATTAAAACCCGTTGAAATAGGGCAGTTTATGGAAGTTTTAGGAAAAGTTATTGAAAAGATCCAGCTAAGATCGGAACACGATAAATTACAAACGCTCTTAACACAATACGTTGAAGTGACCGATAAAAGTGCGATTGTCTCTAAAACCGATAAAGAAGGGATTATTACCTATGTCAATGATGCTTTTTGTACCATTTCTGGATTTTCTCGCAATGAAATTATTGGTCAAAAACATAACATTGTTCGTCATAAAGACACCCCACAACAACTTTTTAAAGAGCTTTGGGAGACAATCAGCAATGGTGAGATGTGGCAAGGAATTATCAAAAATCGTTGTAAAAATGGTAGTAGCTACTACATCAAAACGGCCATTAAGCCTATTTTAAATCCTCAAGGTGAAGTGATTGAGTATATAGCACTTTACAATGATATAACCGAAGTCATGAATCCCAAAAAACAGCTTTTTGATTATATTAACAGTACCAAAGAAGCGGTTGTTGTTCTTTTGAAAATTGAAGATTTTTCAACCGTAGAAGATTTTTACAGCACTAATTTGGTTGAGCTTTTAGAGTTAACATTAGGTGAAAAGCTCTTAGATGGAATTACCAAAGAGTGTCCTTTTGGGAAAATTTATACCTTAGGTTTTGGAGAGTATGCCTTAGCGATTGACAAAAATAAATGCCCCCTCAGTGTGGATATGTTAGCTCAAAAAATTAAAGAACTCTTGAAAAATGTCGAAACATCTACCATTCATCTCAATGAGATTGAGTACAGTGTCTCTTTGCTAGCAAGTTTAGCTTATGGTGGTAAAGAGCCTTATCAAAGTGCCCATTTTGGTATCAAAAAAGCGGAACGCTCCAAGATCAATTTTATCGTAGCTACGGACTTGATTTTAGAAATGCAAGCACAAGCGCAGGTCAATATGGGAATCATTGTTGCGGTTAAAAAAGCACTGAGTTCTTCAGGTATTGTCTCGTATTTTCAACCTATTATTGACAACAAAACACGTAAAATTACCAAATTCGAATCCTTAGTAAGGTTAGTGGATGATCATCATAACTTGTGGTTTCCCTCCGACTTCTTGGATATTTCTAAAAAAGGGCGTTACTACACTCAAATTACGCAAAGAGTTTTAGACAACTCATTTCAAGCGCTTTACCAAACGGAAGCGGGTATCACGATCAACCTTTCTGCCGTTGATATTGAGGAAAAAGTAACACGTAAAAAACTCATTAGTCTTTTGGACGTTCATAAAGAACATGCCCACCGTATTACATTTGAGCTTTTAGAAGATGCCAATGTTAAAGAATTTGAGACCATCAAACAGTTTATTAAAGAGGTTAAAGCGTGTGGCGTTTCAATTGCTATTGATGATTTTGGCAGTGGATACTCTAATTTTGAGAGATTGCTTGATTATGAGCCCGATATTATTAAGATTGATGGTAGCTTGATTAAAAATATTGCGACCGATGATTACTCTATCTCGATTGTCAAAACGATTGTTGGTTTTGCGAATGAACATGGTATTAAAACCGTTGCAGAGTTTGTTGAAAATGAGACAATTTTTACTATTCTCTGTGATTTGGGTGTTGATTATTCACAAGGATATTATTTTAGCAAACCAAAATTATTGGAAGAATATAAAGGTGTTGAAGGCTTGTAAAAACCTATAAATCAGAGTACAATTGTCTTTAATAGTTCGTGCTAGGAGGGCTGGTAAACCAGCTGAGATAAAGAATGGTGATTCTTTGATCCTTATACCAAGCACATCTATCTATCGCGTCAATAGCTTGTCAAGCACCAAGTTTCATGAGGCGACACTTTGCAAGTGTAGTTCTACTACACTCAAAGGTGTTAACGAGATGAGGCGCCGTGTGATTGACAAGCCCTACGGGAACTTTTTTAAAATTATCTTTGGGGCGTTAAAGATACTTGCCTTGCACTTAGCAAGGTTGCGCATCTTTGCCTACCAAACACAATTTTTAAAAAGTTCTATTGACGTGATAGATAGATGCGCTTGGTATCTACCTGATCTGGGTAATGCCAGCGTAGGAAAGCTCAATCAAACCAACACACATCCTCCTTTTTAATTCCTCTCACGACCTTCATTCTTTTTACATGTAAACGCAATTTAACTTATTTTCGAGGAAAATATATGAAACATTGTTTAACCATAGCAGGCTCAGACAGCTGTGGCGGAGCGGGCATTCAAGCCGATCTTAAAGCTTTTAGTGCCAATGGCACGTATGGCATGAGCGTTATAACCGCAATTACAGCGCAAAATACGCAAGGCGTTTTTGATGTTCAAGACATTAATCCTTCTGTGATTGCACACCAAATCGAAGCCATTTTTGATGACATTCGCGTGGATGCAGTCAAAATTGGGATGGTCTCCAGACCTGAAACAATCGAAATTATCGCACAGACGCTTAAAAAATACTCCTTACCCCCGCTTGTCATTGACCCTGTGATGATTTCTAAAAGTGGGTATGACCTTTTGCAGCCTGAAGCCAAAAAAGCACTCATCGAAATTCTTTTACCGATGGCAACGCTTATCACTCCTAATCTTCCTGAAGCGGAAGTCATTGTAGGGTATACCATTGATACGATTGAGCTTATGAAAAAAGCTGCACTTGATTTGCACACATTAGGCTGTAAATATGTGCTAGTGAAAGGTGGACATTTGGAAAATGACGCTACCGATGTACTGTACGATGGATCACAATTTTATCTATTGCACTCTAAGCGTTTAGAGACTATTAACACGCATGGAACAGGCTGTACACTCTCTTCAGCCATTGCCGCTAATCTTGCCAAAGGAATGAGTGTGAAAGAGGCTGTTGAGGCTGCAAAAGCGTATATCACTGAAGCGATCAAACATGGTTTTGTTCTTGGTCGTGGAGTGGGACCCGTACACCATTTTTATGAACTTTACACGAAAGCAGGAATTGAGTTATGATGGAAGAAAAAACAAAGTTAAGTGGTTTTGGCCTTTTCACTCTTTGGTTTGGTGCCGCTGTTTCGATGGCGGAGATATTTACAGGGGGTCTTTTAGCACCTTTAGGCTTTAGTGAGGGCTTAAAAGCAATTCTTTTAGGTCATTTCATTGGTGGTGTTATACTCATTTTGGGTGGCTACATCGGCGCCAAAAGTAAGCTTCCTGCCATCATGTCAACGCGTATCTCCTTTGGTCGTTATGGTTCATACCTTTTTTCACTACTCAATGTGCTTCAGCTCATTGGTTGGACAGCAGTAATGATCATCTCTGGTGGTCGTGCGGCTAATGAATTGGGTATTAGCTTGTTTGGATTTGATAGCCTCAATACATGGGCGATTGCCATCGGCATTTTTATAGGACTTTGGATTTGGCTTGGGAAAGTTGGTTTTCAAAAGCTCAACGTCATAGCAGTCGTACTTCTTTTTGCGCTCACATTGGTTTTATGTGGTGTTGTTTTTCAAGAAGGAAGTATTTTTCAAGTAAAGCCAACGGGTGAAATGAGCTTTGGCTCTGCATTAGAACTGAGTGTCATTATGCCACTTTCGTGGTTACCCTTAATTTCAGATTATACACGCTTTGCTCACACTAAAAAAAGTGGACTTCTAGGAAGTTTTACGGGCTATTTTATCGGTAGCTCTTTGATGTATGCTCTGGGGCTAGCCATTGCGTTGTATGCCCAAGATGCAAGTGTGGGGACGATGATGATGGCGCTTAATTTAGGGTTTGCCGCGTTGGGAATTGTCCTACTCTCTACCATTACGACTACATTTTTAGACGCATACTCCGCGGGTGTTACATTTACCAATATTTTTCCACAAATGAGTGAACGTAAAATTGCCTTTGTCATGGCAGTTATTGGTCTTGTTGTCGCTCTATTTACTCCCGTTGAGCAGTATGAGAATTTTTTATATGCGATTGGTTCAGTTTTTGGACCATTGTTTGCCATTGTACTCAGCGATTATTTCATCTTTAAAAAAGAGCAGATAGAACCCACATTGGCGTTACATGTCGGCTCACTTTTAGTATGGATAATAGGTGTAGTGTTGTACTATCAGTTCATAACGCTTGACCTCTCTTTAGGTTCAACCCTTCCTACGATGCTTGCAACGAGCATTATTTTTATCATCACTAAAAAGGTTATGACATCATGGACATTAAAGAGCAAATAAAGGCTATTTTTGAGTCACTTGAGACTAAAAAAGCGCTCATACATCATATTACTAATTATGTGACAGTCAATGACTGTGCCAATGTCGTTTTAGCGATTGGTGCATCGCCGATTATGGCAGATGAAGTACGTGAAGTAAGCGCAATGGTAAGCATATGTGATGCGTTGGTTTTGAACATTGGTACTGCCAATGAGCGAACCATCGATGCAATGCTAGAAGCGGGTAAAACGGCAAATGCGAAAGGCATTCCTCTTGTGCTAGATCCCGTAGGCGTGGGTGCTACACCGTTTCGTCATGAAAGTGTCGAAAAGCTCATGGAAGCTTTGACGTTTAGTATCATCAGAGGCAATATGGCAGAGATCAAAACGATTGCTGGGCTTGAAGCAAAAAGTGCTGGTGTTGATTCGTTGGAAGAGGAGAGCGATGGTTCACTTATTGCTCAAAAACTGGCTAAGAAGCTTGGTTGTGTCATTGCCATTACAGGTAAAATTGACATTGTCTCTGATGGAACTGTTTGCTTCGCGCTTGAAAATGGCGATGTCGCTTTGACCAACATTACAGGAACAGGGTGCATGAGCACGTCGCTCATCGGCAGTTTTTTAGGTGCTTCAAAAAATGCACTTGGAAGTGCCATTGCAGCCATTTTGACAATGTCCATTGCTGGTGAAATTGCCGACAAAAGCAAAGGTATGGGCACTTTTCATACTTCACTGATGGATGCCATTAGTCAAATGAATGCTGACACTGTTATTCAAAGAGGTAAGATAAGCCTCATTAAATAATAAAAATTATTATTTAATATATATTTTAGTTTTTTGCTTGTAAGATTTCTTCATATAAAATCAAAGGAGTCAAGCATGGCAAGAGTTGGAAATTCCATTATCAAAGGGATTGAGGTTCAAGAGATCATCACCACCCTCAATCGTGCATATGCGGATGAATGGTTGGCGTATTATCAGTACTTTATTGAGTCTAAAGTTGTTAAAGGATTGATGAAAGATGCAGCGATTGCAGAACTTGTCCAACATGCTGCGGATGAGCTTCGTCATGCGACAATGGTAGCAGATCGAATCATCCAGCTTGGTGGCTCACCACTACTTCATCCTTCCGATTGGCTCAAACAGACAAACTGTGGTTACGATGCTCCTAATGATTTTGATGTCGTCGCAGTTTTAAAAGATGCTATTAAAGGTGAGCAGTGTGCTATTGCGACGTATTCTAATATCGTCGATCTCACTCGGAACAAAGACATCGTCACGTATGACATGGTGTCTCAAATATTGGCGGATGAAGTTATGCATGAAGAAGACCTTCAAAACTTGCACGATGACATCACTGAATTTATCAGTGATCTTAAAAAATCAATGCAATAAAAGAAGAGTAGGTATAGTTGGTTTATATCATGTTGAATCATCTATACTTTCTCATCAGACTCTTCAAAAAATTCTTTTACATTAATATCAAGTACTTTAGCAATTTTATAAAGATGTTCGATCGAAAATTTAATATTTTTATAGCCTGATTCTGCACCCGCAATAAGAGAAGTTGATTTAAATCCAATGTAGTAAGAAAGTTCTAATTGGCTCAGACCTTTCTCTTGTCGTAAGCATTGAACTTTTCGTCCCAATTTTCTGTGAAAAATCTCAATTTCATGTTTATCACATTCAATCGATAACATATCAATACTGCTAGATTCTTTTGTCATAAGGCTTGACGCTCTATTGTTGTAGATTGTTTGAGCAAGTTTAATCCGTTATACTTTAGTTGACAATCTATCAGGATAGAGTTAATGATGTTAAACCTAATATTCCTGTAATTTTTCACATAATTGCGTATAAATTCAGGTGTTATTTTAAGATAATTTTTTGTTTCCGTAAAGAGATGGCATTCATGCAGAGAAAAAACTTCATAACTTATACAATTTACTTCATATTCTCTTATCAAAATCAGTATTCCATTTATATTTAACAATTTAAAAAGGGGAAAATAGAATGAGTATATCAAAACAGTTGATGAGCATGCTAGCCATTGCCATCTTGGGAATTATTGCTGTCTTTAGCATTGGCATGAATAAGATGGAAAATGTGTATGAAAAAGCTAATACATGTAATATCAACTCATTACCAAGTATCTTATTTATAGGAGATCTTCAACAATCAATGTATCGTATTCGTCTAACAATTTGGGAACATATTGCCTTTACAGATAAAGAGCATATGAAACAGCTTGATGAAAAATATTTAAAATATAAAGCTGAATTTGAAAAAACATATAAGAGTTATGAAGCACTTCTTTCTGATGAAAAAGATAAAGAGCTTTATGCAAAAGAAAAAGAGTATTTTACGCAATACAGTGCCTTTATAGAAAAATTGCTGAAAATTTCTTCTCAAAATAAAAAAGAAGAAGCACGCGATTTTATTCTAGCAAATCGTACAATTGCACAAAATATGACACAAACACTTGAAGAGCATATGTCATACAACCAACAATTAGCCGATAAAGATTCCAAAAATGCTGTAGTAGAAAAGAATAGTGCAACAACGATGATGATAGGCTTGTCGCTCTTGGTTGCTCTTGGAGTTATTATTTTAAGTTTTGTCATCCGTAACAACATTATGCATGGAGTTTCCCTGATTCGCGATAGTATTTCAGGCTTTGTGAGTACTAAAAACCTAAAATTTAGAATCAATTATGGTAAAAAGAATGAAATACAAGATATTGTCAATAGCTTCAATGATTTGGTAACAACCTTAGAAGTCATCATTGAAGATGTCAAACATTCATCCAATGAGAATGCCTCTGTATCGCATGAGCTTAGCACCACCAGTATGCAAATAGGAAGAAATGCTGAACACAGTACCACCATTGTGAACAATACCATTGAAGAGATTGTGGCAATTAAAACCTTTGTTCAAGAAACTGCGGTACTTTCTGAGTCTATGAAAAAAAGCATTGGCATAGCAGGAGATAAACTGGAATCGGCTAAAAATGAAGTCATTAAACTGAAAGATGAAGTAGAACTTGCCAGTGAAGAAGAGACAGCCCTTGCACAACAATTAGAGCAAATGAGTAAAGATGCGGAACAAGTGAAACAAATTCTAACCGTTATTTCAGACATTGCAGACCAAACCAATCTTCTTGCACTTAATGCCGCTATTGAGGCCGCACGTGCGGGTGAACATGGTCGTGGCTTTGCCGTTGTAGCGGATGAAGTTCGTAAGTTAGCAGAACGCACACAATCTTCTTTAAATGAGATCAATGCAACGATTAATATCATCGTTCAGTCCATTGTTAATTCATCCGATAAAATGACAAAAAATGCTCAAAATATTAGACGCTTAGCAACGGTTTCTACAACGGTTGAAGAGACGATTATCTCAACGACCAGCGTTATGGGAGAAAGTGTGGCATCTGTCACACTTAGTGCTAGTAATTCCAATAAAATAGCCAAAGATACGGATAAGATTGTTGATCTTGTGACTAATATTAACGCTATCACCAGTGAAAATGCTAGAAGTGTAGAAGAGATTGCCAGTGCTGCAGATCATCTCTCTAAATTGGCTGAAAATCTTAACCAAAAATTGAGTCAATTCCAATAATTCCTATAATTGTTCCAATGGTTTTATAAAATTAAAAACCATTGGAATCTCGTCTTACTATACTTTAAAAATCGTTCCAAATCTTCACATTAGTGGATTAAATAACTTCATAATGCTAAGTTATTTATAAAATATAAGGAATATTAGGGAAATGATTTGATAAAATTCCAGTTAAATTTTTATAAAAAGGGCACAGGAATGTTTGGACGTAGCAAACTAGTATTGCAAGAGAGCAATGAACAACTCACTCAGGAGAACACACGCCTTAAGGAAGAAAACGAACATTTACAAAAGAAGTTAGAAATGCTACTTCAAGCGGAGTCAGATACACAAATGACACTCAGCGAAAATCGCTTAAAAACAGAACTGATTAATACAATGCTTGGTGGATGTGGTAACAGTGTTAAAGAGATTCAACATGACATCGAACAAAACTTAGAAGCTTCCAAAGAGATTGTCCAAATCAGCGGAACAACCGTGGAGAGCATTACAAGTCTTAATGCCATCTCAAATAGCCTGTTAACCTCACTTTCACAGATTTCTCACTCTGCTGTGGAGTCGCGCCAGATGGCTGAAAATTTACACCGTAGTGTTGATGAAATTGCTAGTGTTATCAACCTTATTAAAGATATTTCAGACCAAACCAATTTATTAGCGCTGAATGCAGCCATCGAAGCAGCCCGTGCGGGTGAGCATGGACGCGGTTTTGCTGTTGTTGCTGATGAAGTCCGCAAACTTGCAGAACGTACACAAAAAGCGACTGCCGAAGTGGAAATGAACATCAACGTTCTCAAACAAAATGCCAACTTAATGTTTAAACAAAACGAAGAAGTGGAATCTGTTGCTGTCGAATCAAATCAGCACATCGAAAACTTTAAAATCGAATTTGACGTCTTACAAAACAGTGCAACTACCATTCAAAATGACTCTCAAAATATTAGTTTTGAAGTCTTTACTGCACTTGCAAAACTTGACCATGTTCTCTTTAAAGTTTCTGGATACGGCTCTGTTTTTGATAAAGAGCATAAAGAGTTAAGTGACCATACCAATTGCCGTTTAGGAAAATGGTATGCAGGTGTCGGTAAAGAGAATTTTAGTGCAACAACAGCGTTTAAAGCTTTAGAAGAACCCCATAAAATCGTACATGGTGAGATCAATCAAGCGATTAAATGCGTTCGAGAAGGAACCTGTTTAAATGATATTAATATCGTCATAAACCACTTTGCAACAGCGGAAGAGTCTTCTAAAAAACTCTTTGGTTTACTCAATCAAATGTTGCAAGAAAAAAAACAAAATTCATAGGAATCGTACTTGAAGTTTGAGTTTTTAGGAACAGCAGATACAGGCGGAATTCCACGGCATCAATGCCATTGTATGATTTGTGAAGAAGCCAGAACAAAGGGCATAAACAACCGTTCTACCAGTGCATTTTTGGAGTTAGATGATGGCAGTGTCATACTCTTTGATGCAGGGTATGATACGGTGTGTGACAGGTTTAATACCACACGTATTCGAGCGGTTTTTCTCACACATTTTCATGCCGATCATTGTTTGGGCTTAATTCGCTTACGCAAATCAGTCGATGGTATTAACTGTTATATTCCCGATGATACGCAAGGCTTTGGTGATCTTTTTATGCATAAAGATTCGATAAATTATCAAGTACTTGAGCCTTTTGAATCTATTGAAATTGAAGGCATTAAAATTGTTGCTGTGCCCTTAATTCATTCAAAGCTTACGCATGGCTATGTTTTCTTTACAAAGAACAATGTTGTAGCGTATTTGACAGATTGTGCAAGCATCCCTGCTGCATCACTTGCTTATTTGCAAAGTCAAACGATAGATCATCTTTTTATAGATGCGGCTTATTCGCCATCTTTTGAGTCGAAAAAGCATTTAAATTGGGAGAGTGCAAGAGAGTATATTGATCAAATTAGCCCTAAAAATGGCTATTTTATTCATGCAAGTTGTCAAACACTTTTACCACTTTATAAAAGCAGTAAAAGTTTGAAATACCCTTATATTGACAAGGGATTTCGTATCGAGGTGTGAAGAGGTTTACTCTTCATCCTCATCATCTTCAAAACCTTCTTCACTATCTTCTTCTTCAAAGTAGATGTTGTCTTCGTTGCCATCATAGTTATAGTCGCTTTGATAGATTGGATCATTTTCTTCATCTTCATCAAAGTCTTCGTCCTCTAAATCCTCTTCATAGTCATCTTCGTTCATTAAAATATCTTCAACTTTGTCGAGAAATGCATCGACATCTCCTGTGAAGAGGTGTTCATAACGCATCGCATCGAGGATAAATTCACTCGAACAACCGTTTTCAAGAAGGAGTTCTTTCAAGTCACGCATACTTTACCTTTGCTTTTTTCGAAATTCTACACTAATTTTGGATGTTTTTCAATTGCATTTCATAAGATTCGAAGAGCTCATCATGGGTTACATGCAATGTTTCAAATTGTTCATACAGTTTTTCGAGTGTTTCTTCATCTGCTTTGAGTTCTTTGGAAAGTCGTTGAAGTTCACCGATATCATTACCTGAAGAGCACGCAATTAAGGCTTCATTTTTTGTTTTCATTCCCTCTTCAAGTTTCAAAATCTTCGCTTCACACTGTTCTATCTGTTTTTTAAGAGGAGAGAGTTTATGACTTCTTTCTTGAATCAGTTTACTACGAAGTTTTTTGCTCTCGTTATAATCATTTGAAATGGCTTTTTTAGGGGTATTATCAACTTCTTCTTCCCAACCGATTTTTTCTAAAAATTCATCATAGTTTCCATCAAAAAATTCAGCTTTATCATGGTGAAAAATAATAAGAGCATCGGCGAGAGTTTTTAGCATCATTTCAGAGTGGGTGACAAGAATGGTGGAGCCTTCAAAATTTTTGATTGCTTCGGAAAGCGAGTCAATGGAGTACATGTCAAGGTGGTTTGTTGGTTCATCCAAAAAGAGAAGATTTGCAGGTGTCGCGATGATTTTCCCAAGCATAACACGGCTACGCTCACCTCCTGAGAGGATACTAATCTCTTTTTCAGCCATTTTCCCGCTAAACATCATACCGCCACAAATAGCCCGAACACGCGTGATGCCAAGTAAAGGATCGACTTCGTAAATCTCATCTATAATGTTGTTTTTATGATTGAGTCTTTGAATGTTCGTTTGCCCAAAATGTGCAAAAGCCGTTTCAGGGTGAAAGTTGAGTGTTCCTTGTTGTAAAGGTAATTCGCCCGCTAAAACATTGAGAAGGGTTGATTTTCCTTTGCCATTTTTACCAATGATTGCTAAGCATTTTCCCTTTTCAAGTTTAAACGAGAGGTTTTGAAAAAGAGGTTTGCTTGGATCATATCCAAAGCCAATATTTTGAGCATCAACGATAATCTTTGCAGGTGTTTTTTTGTAGTTAAAATCAAACGAAAGATTGTTCTCTACTTCCAGATCATCCATCTCTCCCATTTTTTCGAGCTGTTTGGCTTTGCTTTGTGCCATCACAGCTTTTGAAGCGCGTGCTTTTTGGCGTGTTACAAAGTCTTCAAGTTCAGCACGTTTTTTATCAAGGTTGATTTTGGTTTTTAGGTATCGTTCATCATCTTCTTGTAGCTTGGAATAGTATTTTGTGCTATTGCCTTCAATGATCATCAAGCTTTTGCGTCTAAGCCCCATTGTGTGGGTTGTTACTGCGTCCATAAAGTCACGATCGTGCGTGATAAGAATAATTTCACCTTTAAACTCTCGAAGGAAGGTTTTTAGCCAGCGCATAGAGACAATATCAAGGTAGTTGGTTGGTTCATCCAGAAGTAAAAGCGATGGATTGGTAGCAAGGAGTTTGACCAAATTGATACGAATTTGATAACCGCCTGAAAAACTCATCGGATCTTTATCTAAATCTTCAGCACTAAAACCAAGTCCAAAAAGCATCTTTTCAATTTTGTAAAGATCAAACGCTTCATCGCCATGCAAGGCCGAGGCACACTCTTCACGTACTGTTTTATGGGTAAATTTAATATGTTGAGCAAGCGTACCAATCGTATAGTTTTTTGGAATGAGAATATCGCCCTCATCGTGCTCTTCTTCTTTTAATAAGATTTTGAAGAGGGTTGATTTACCTGAGCCATTGCGCCCGACAAAGCCTATTTTATTGCCTTTTGCAAGGGTAAAACTAATGTTTTCAAAAAGGGTTTGTGCCCCAAAGTGTTTAGAAAGATTTGTGACTTGAATCATAAGGAAAACTCATTATATGTAAAAATTTTTAGCCTCAATAAGGCCGTGTTATTATAAAAAAAGTTATGCAAGAACTTGATTAAAGTGCTAAGAAAAACTTTCTAAAAGAGTTCAAAACGTGGAAATCTTTAGCACTATATCCGGTTATTGTAGCTTTAAAAGCGCCAAAAGATAACCATTATTCTGATTTTTTATTGATAGAATTCAGTGTGTCGAGGATGGACTCTTTCTTAGCAGATCCATCGGGTCCAGAAATGCGCATTGTAAACTCAACACGACCATTTTTCTCACGACCCTCCGCTGTATCATTACTAGCGAGTGGTTTTGTGTCACCATAACCTGCAGAGCTTAAACGATCTTTGGCAATACCATTGCGTACAAGCACACGGATGACGGCATTAGCACGAGCAGAAGAGAGTTCAAGATTGTCTTGAAATTTAGAACCGCTTGGTAATGGTGTCGTATCCGTATATCCCTTGACAATGACTTCAACATTTTTAGGAAGCGTTGTAATGATGTCTGACACACGTTTCAAAAATAGCATGGAATCACTGTTGATAATTTCAGCAGAACCTGTTGCAAAGAGCATTTTTGTTGGAAGCTTTAAAATGGCACCATCAATTTTTTGTTCAAGTGCACCGTCTCCAACGTTCATTTTTTCGATCAATTGAGCGAGTCGAGCGATTTCGTCAAGTTGCGCAGAACTTCCGCCAGCGTTTCCTTTGTCTTTATCTTTAGCAGCTTCACCTGATTTGACAGCCATACTCATAACAGGCGTTGCTTCTTCTGGTTTAGCACTATAATCGTAAATTTTGACAAATTCTTCTTTAAGCGCTTTCATCTTTTCAGTATTGGTTGAGGCAATTGCAAAAAGGGCAATAAAAAGGGCAAGGAGAAGACTAAAAAAGTCAGCAAAAGGTACTGCCCACTTCTCTCCCGCTTCACATTCGACTTTTTTACATTTTTTGCCCACGCTATATCCTTATTTATCGAATTGGCTTTTTTTATCTTCAAGTGGAGAGAGATAATTGAGCAATTTTAGTTCAAGAGTACGTGGATTGTCACCATGAGAAATACCTAAAATTCCCGCTAAAATAACACGTTTTTCTTTGATGATATCTTTTGATTTACCTTTAAGTTTATGTCCCCACGGACCAAGGAAGATGTATGAACCTGCAATACCAAAAACCGTTGCTGTAAAAGCACCACCAATTCCCATTGCCATTTCAGCAGGATTGTCAAGCTTTTGTAGTGCGAGAATAAGTCCCAAAACAGCACCGATTAGACCCATAACAGGGCACGTTTCACCCGCATGAACCCAGTAGTGTGCAGACCCATGGTAATACTCTTCAATCTCTTCAATGACAACTTCAAGGGTCTCTTCAATTTCGTGTGCTTCAACACCATCGACCGCCATACTAAGACCTTGTTTAAAGAACGCATCTTCCATTTGATTTGCATGTGACTCAAGTGCCAAAATGCCATCACGGCGCGCAATAATTGCAAAATCAATAATTTGTTTAATACGTGCATGCAGATCAACAGGAGATTTTTTCATAATAACTTTAAATTCTTTAAAGGCACCTCTTACATACTCTTGTGGTGTTGCAGCCATAGCAGCAGCCATAGCCGTTGGAATAACGATAATAAACGAAGTGATATGTAAAATATGAATAGGATTTCCACCTTCCATGATATCACCTACAGAAATAGTGGTGATAGCAAGTACCATGCCTAAGATGACGGTTAAGTCCATACGGGTTACTCCAAAAATAATATTCAAACACTTTCAAGCATTATCGGTTAAAATGCAAAAAACTTTACACGAAAAGCAATGATATAACAATCTTCCTTAGATAAAATGGTTATTTTACATGCCATAAAGTGAAAAAAATAATTTGTTGTATAATTGCAAAAAATTTCAAAGGAGGTCTTGTCATGGATGAACCTAAGTGTTGTATGAGTTCTTTTTTTAAAGAGTTGAGTGGAAAAGCAGAATCTCGTTGCACTAAAATTGTTGATGTAGCACACAGACTTTTTTTAGATAGAGGCTATGAAAATGTGAGTATGAATGATATTGTTAAAGTGGCAGGTGGCTCTTTAGCGACATTGTATAAACATTTTGGCAATAAAGAGCAGCTTTTTATTTATGTGATGGAGCAAAAATCTGAAGAACTTTTTGGAGAGTGGAAACGTCAAAGTGTCTGTTATGAAGGACGAATTGAAGCTTTTTTAATGATGATTGGTACGTCATATTTAGATTTAGTCGCAGATGATGATTCTATTTTATTTCATCGACTTATTGTTTCATTAGGGTATTTAGATAAATCTCAACTTATCAAAGAGACGATCTTAGAAACATTGACACATCCTATTAATGTTGTATCGGAGTATTTAGAAAATGAAAAAAAAGCTGGGCGTATAGAAGTAGATGATACAAAATTATGTGCACATCAGTTTTTAAATGCGCTTGAAGAACCTTTTATGTTTTCAAGAGTATTGGGTGTTGAAACAGATATATCAGAAACAACACGTCTTAAAGCGCTGAGGCAATTGGTACGAATTTTCTGTCGCGGATTAAGTGTTTCTCAATAATTACTTTTTTTACGGTAATGGAGAAAATAGCTTGACTAATTTATTTTTTACGACTATAATTCGCTCACAAAATGTAATGTAATATACATTACACTAAAATATGGAGTTCAAAAATGACTAAAAGTAGAGTATATAAAACTTACGCAAGCTACGCGTTAGCCTTAAGTTTAGGGGCATTTTTAGTAGCTGGATGCAGTTCTGAGGGAAAAGGTGCTGGAGCACATGGTATGCCAGCCATGCCACCTTTAGCAGTTTCGACTTATAAAGTCATAGCTTCAGATGTTCCCGTTTCTTTGGAATACCCTGCAAAAGTAAAAAGTATGCAACAAGTGAACATTGTTGCACGGGTGAGCGGAGTATTGGAAAAAAAGAACTTTACAGAGGGAAGCTTTGTTAAAGCCGGCGATACACTCTATCAAATTGACTCTGATCGTTATGAAGCCTTGATGCAAGAAGCTGTGGCAGATGTTGGGGTGAAAGAAGCAACCCTTAAACAAGCAACGCGTGATTGGGAACGTACCAAAGTGTTGTTTGAACAAGACGCTGTGAGCCAAAAAGAGAGAGATGCAGCACTTTCCGCGTACGAATCAGCCAGTGCGTCCCTTAAAGCTTCCCATGCAGCGCTTAAAAAAGCAACGATTGATTTTAATTACACCAAAGTTAAAGCAACCATTTCAGGACTTACGAGTTTAAATACCCAAGATGTAGGAAGTTATGTAGGCTCAAGCAGTGATACCATGACCCTTACGACCATTACCCAAACCGATCCTATTTATGTTGAATTTTCGCTCTCCGACATTGAGCTTTTAAAAAAACGTTATGTCATGAATCAAGGTAACTGGGGCAGTATCGCTCAAGCGAAACTTCCGGTTCAACTCTCTACGCCTGATGGAAGTAAATATGCCAAAGCTGGAACATTAGACTTCTTAGATAGCAGTGTTGATG
This sequence comes from Sulfurospirillum sp., assembly GCF_036802865.1. Lineage (NCBI taxonomy): Bacteria > Pseudomonadati > Campylobacterota > Epsilonproteobacteria > Campylobacterales > Sulfurospirillaceae > Sulfurospirillum > Sulfurospirillum sp. The sequence continues at coordinate 242,754 of NZ_DAIRVK010000002.1, forward strand.
CTGAAACCTCTACCATTAAAGCAAGAGCAACATTTGCAAACCCTAACAACATCCTCATTCCTGGTCTGTTTGTTCGTGTCAAAGTAGAAGGATTAGTGTATAAAGATGCTATTAGTATTCCTCAAGTGGCTCTTTTGCAAGATGCAACAAGTTCTTATGTCTATGTTGCCAAAGAGGGGAAAGCACATAAAGTACCTGTAAAAGCAGGAACTGTTCATAATGATACCTACATCATTGAGAGTGGTTTAAGTGCAGGAGATGTGGTCATAACCAATAATCTTACCAAGCTACGCCCCGGATCTGCTGTTATTGTTGCAGAAGCGAAGGAATAAATTATGTTTTCAAAATTCTTTATCAACCGCCCAATATTTGCAACCGTCCTTTCGATTGTTATTATTATTGCGGGATTAATGGGTATAAGAGGTTTATCCATTGAAGAGTATCCTGAGGTAACGCCACCGCAAGTCAGCATTCAAGCGACCTATGCAGGGGCAAGTGCGGAGACAATTGCGAAGACCGTAGCCGCACCACTTGAACAGCAGATCAATGGTGTTGAGAACATGATCTATATGTCTTCTACGGCGTCTTCATCAGGAACACTGACCATCAATGTCTATTTTAAAATTGGTACCAATCCTGACCAAGCAACGATTAACGTCAACAACCGTGTACAAGCAGCGCTCAACAAACTTCCAAGTGAAGTTCAAGCGCAAGGTGTAACGGTTACAAAACAATCTTCAACGATTCTTCAAGTTATTTCCATCATTTCACCGAACAATAGTTATGATGAAATTTATATGGCGAACTATGCCCTTATTAACGTGATTGATGAGCTTAAACGTGTTCCAGGTGTTGGTAATGCTTCACTGTTTGGAAATCAAAACTACTCGATGCGTATTTGGATGAAGCCCGATCAATTGGCAAAATATAACTTAACACCCAATGATGTTATTTCAGCTATTTCGGAGCAAAATGCTCAGTTTGCAACGGGTCGTTTTAACCAAACACCTACAAAAAGCTCTCAAGCGTACACCTATACGGTAACGACACAAGGGCGTTTTGATAAAGTCGATGAGTTTGAAAATATCATCTTGAAATCAAACAAAGACGGCTCAACGTTACGACTTAAAGATGTTGCTCGTGCAGAGTTGGGCGCTGAGTCTTACAATGTGACAGCAATGCAAAATGGACAAACGATGGTACCGATTGGTATCTATTTGCAATCAGGTGCGAATGCTCTTGATACGGCTAAAAAAGTTAAAGAGACTATGGACCGTGTTGCCAAATCTTTCCCTGAAAATATGACATATAACATTCCGTATGATACAACGACGTTTATCCAAATTTCAGTGCATGAAGTGATAAAAACGTTTATTGAAGCGCTACTTTTGGTTATTGCGATTGTCTATCTTTTCTTGCAAAATATGCGTGCAACGATTATCCCCGTCCTTGCTATTCCTGTATCCATCATCGGTTCATTTGCGGGCATGTACGCCCTTGGGTATTCCATCAACCTTTTAACCCTTTTTGGGCTTGTTCTTGCCATTGGTATCGTTGTTGATGATGCCATTATTGTTATTGAAAACGTTGAGAGGATATTACATTCTGAACATGACATAACCGTTAAAGATGCGACCATTAAGGCGATGCAAGAGGTAACGGGTCCTGTTGTTGCGATTGTATTGGTGTTATGTGCGGTGTTTATTCCTGTCTCCTTTATGGGTGGATTTACGGGACAAATGTACCAACAATTTGCGATTACGATTGTTATTTCCGTCGTTATCTCAGGTATGGTTGCACTTACATTGACTCCTGCCTTATGTGCTATTTTTCTCAAAAAGCAAGAGCCAAAACCGTTTTGGTTTGTAAAGAAATTTAATGAGTTCTTTGATGCTTCAACGAATTGGTTTACCAGCGGAGTGAGTCTTGTGGTTCGTCATGGTGTGATTAGCCTTATTGTCTTTGCCGCACTTATGGGGATGACATACACGCTTTTCCAAAAAGTTCCTTCAAGCTTAGTTCCTATGGAAGATAAAGGGTACTTGATTGCGGTGACAGCATTGCCACCAGCTTCTACACTTGGACGTACCGAAGCGGTGAGTTCACAAGTCAGTGGTATTACCAAATCAATGCCTGATATTGAGTATAACATGGCGATTTCAGGATTTGATCTTTTAAGTGGTTCTGCAAAAACCAATGCCGCAACTTCTTTTTTGATTTTGAACGACTGGAGTACACGTAAAGCGCCAAATCAACACTCGCAAGCAATCAGTGGCGCTTTAAATGGTGCGTTATTTGGTGTTTCCGATGCAACGATTTTTGCACTTAATCCTCCTCCGATCATGGGTCTTAGTATCTCTGGTGGATTTGAGATGTATTTGCAAGATAGAACAGGCGGTTCGCTACAAGAACTTGGTGCTATCACACAAAAAATTGTAGAAAAAGCAAGCCAACGACCCGAAATGATGATGGTGAGAAGTACATTCAATATGAATATACCTCAGTATAAAGTCACATTGGATCGCGAAAAAGCCAAAGCTATGGGTGTTTCGATCAATGATGCGTTTAAAACATTACAGTCCACATTTGGGGCTTATTATGTCAATGACTTCAACCTATATGGACGTACTTACCAAGTGAATGTTCAATCTGATGTTGATTTTAGAGAAAAGCCAGAAGATATGAAAAATGTCTTTGTCAAATCAAGCAGTGGAAAACTGATTCCGTTAAGTTCATTGGTAACGTATGAGCGAAGTGTTGGTGCGGATGTTCTTGAACGCTTTAACGTTTTCTCTGCGGCAAAGATAGAGGGTGAGCCTTCTCCTGGTTACACTTCAGGTGACGCGCTACGTGCCATAGAAGAGGTAGTTAAAGAAGTTGCACCAGAGGGTTATACGCCATCATGGGCAGGAACATCGTACCAAGAAAAAGCAATGGCAGGCAGTGGTTCTCAGGCGTTCATCTTTGGTATCGTCTTTATCTTCTTAATCCTAGCAGCACAGTACGAAAGATGGCTTATGCCACTCGCCGTAGTCACCGCAGTACCATTTGCGGTCTTTGGAGCGATTATGGCCGTGTATTTACGAGGTCTAAGCAATGATATCTATTTCCAAATCGGTCTGTTAGTTCTCATTGGATTATCAGCTAAAAATGCCATTTTGATCGTCGAGTTTGCGATGCAAGCTCAAGAGAGAGGGAAGTCTATCTTTGATGCAACACTCGAAGCGGCACGTTTACGTTTCCGTCCGATTGTTATGACCTCTTTAGCCTTTACGATTGGTGTTTTACCACTTGCCCTTAGTTCAGGAGCAGGAGCTGGAAGTCGTCATGCGATTGGTACGGGTGTTATTGGTGGAATGATTGCCGCAACTACGATTGCGATCTTCTTTATTCCACTCTTTTACAATTGGCTAGCACAACTTAATGCGAAGTTTACACGCAAAGGAAAAAAAGATGAAGAATAGTATCTATTACAGTGCTGTCCTAGCCCTCGTTCTTAGTGGATGTTCACTCTCTCCAGAGCTGAATGTCCCTCAGACACAGTTTCCGCAAGCGTACCGTGCTGATGTCAAAAGTGAAACAGGTTATGTGGATGGCGCATGGTGGAGTGGTTACCATGATGAGAAACTCTCAGCTTTGATTGAAGAGGCATTAAATAATAACTATGACCTTCAAACAGCAATGGCAAATATCTCACTAGCACGTGCCTCATTGTCATTGAGCACTTCAAATCGTTACCCAAGCCTTGATGTTCAAGGATCAGGTCAGAGAGTTAGAAGCAGTGCAGATACCTTTAACTCAAAAGCGCATAACACCTACAATGACTTCTCGCTCAGTGCCGTGCTCAGTTATGAGTTAGATCTTTGGGGTAAATACAAAGAAGCGGAAGCCTCTTCAAGGGCTTCATTGATTGCAACCTATGCAGCTAAAGATACCGTAAAGATCTCTTTAGCTTCCAGTGTGGCAGAGAGTTATTTTACCCTCATTAGTCTGTATGAACAACTGGACATTACCAATGAGACGATCAAAGCACGAGAAGAAGGGCTTAAACGTAATGAGTCTAAGTACACACTTGGTGCTATCGCAAAAGGAACCCTTTTATCTGATCGAGCAGAGCTTAACAGTGCTCAAATCACGAAAGATGCCCTAGAGCAATCTATCGCTTTACAACAAAGTGCTTTGGCTGTACTTGTGGGTAAATCTCCTGAAGCCATTGCTGCTTTTAGTAAAGATGGCTTACCACGAGTGTTGCCAAGTGATATCGTTGTTCCGTCTAACTTACCATCAGAACTCTTAACCAAACGTCCTGATATTAAACAAGCCGAAGAGAATCTCAAAGCGGCGAATGCTAACATTGGTGTAGCACGTGCGGCTTATTTCCCTAGTATTAGTCTCTCAGGCGCACTTGGGTTTGAGAGCACACAGCTTTCCAACTTGATGAAATCGCAATCAGGCATGAATAGCTTTGGTGGAAGCCTCGCCTCGCCACTGTTTAATATGGGTAAAACCAGCTCCAACGTTGAGAGTGCCAAAGCCAACAAAGAGCTAGCAGAGATTACCTATGCAAAGACCGTACAACAAGCCTTCCAAGAGGCGTATGATGCTTTAAATAAACGTCATACACTCACTCAAAAGTTTGAACATCAACTTGCATATGAGAAGAACATTGAGCAAGTGTACCTCTTGGCTAAAAAACAGTATGAGAGTGGTTATGGTGATTACTTGACTCTGTTAGATGCTAAGCGTAATCTGCTTTCAGCAAAGCTTGCCTCTTCTCAAACCAAACAAGCACTGCTAAGCTCAGGTGTATCGCTTTACAAATCCCTTGGCGGTGGCTGGGATAAAGTTGTGTTTGAAAAACACGCTGACACGCTTTAACTGCTTTACATGTCAACGCCTTAACCTCAAGTTTAGGGCGTTTGACGCTTCATAATTTTTTTCATTTCATAGAATTAGGCATGAAATTTGGAGAATTTGTTTAGGAAAAATTCAAATAATTGATTATAATGGAGAATCAACGCATATAGGATTTTAATGAATGATTCTTTAGATAAATATAGATTGGAACTTATAGACTTTATTCAAACGAAGTACTCTTTTAGTGAGAGTTTGCAAAGTGAGATTCCTTGTTTGATGTTCCATATTTCAGATACTCCAACAGAATTTAAAAGTATTATGTATGAGCCGTGTTTATGTATCATCTTGCAAGGGGCTAAAGCTGTTGGTTTTGGCACTAAACTCTATCGGTATGATCCTTACCAGTACCTTTTGTCTTCAACGCATATTCCCTCCGATATCAGAATTTTAGAAGCATCTAAAGAGACTCCTTACCTCTCTTTAACCATTCGCTTTACACTTGAAAATATCTATGAAGTTCTTAAAAATACCAATCCCGAAAAACTCAAATTTCAAAAAAAAGCGGAACAAGGTCTCTTTTTTGATGACCTCAATGCCAAGCTGTACGAACCGATCTATCGCCTCGTTAAATTACTGGCGATGCCAAAAGAAGACATAAACTTTCTATCACCGTTTATTATTAAAGAGATTTTGTATCTTCTCGTCAATGAAAAAAGTGGTTATTTTTTAAATAAATTTGCGATGGAGGGAACAGCTTCCAATAAAATCGTCAAAGCCATTACGGAAATTACCAATACGTTTAGTGAAAAGCTCAATATGAAAGAGTTAGCCCGTCGTATTGACATGGCAGAGTCTTCTCTCTATCAAAACTTTAAAACCATTACGTCTATCTCTCCGTTGCAGTTTCAAAAAAAGCTTCGGCTTGAAGAGGCTAAACGTATGCTGACGCATCGCAATATTGATGTTTCAGAAGTAGCATTTTTAGTGGGTTATGAGAGTCCATCCCAATTTAGCCGAGAATACTCACGTATGTTTGGTGTCCCTCCAAAAGAGCATCTTAAAACAGCCAAAGAGAGAAATTTATCTTATCAATAGCCGATGATCAGGTAAATTGATTTTTTCAGAGAAATAGGCAACACTTTGAAAGAATCAGTCTACTGATAAAAATACATTTCATTTATAATGTCTCCGAGAAAGTAATTTTTTAAGGAGACAAAATGAACAAAGAAAAAGAACAATCCAGACGCAATTTTATGAAACAAAGTGCTTTTGCAGGAGCCAGTTTAGTTTTTGCAAGTGCTACAACTGCTTTTGCTGGCAATACACAAGAATCAAATCCTAAAAAACAAAGTGGAGTTTCAATGACAACGACATGGGATAAATTATTTCCAAAAAGTGATAAAGTCGATCATGAAAAAGTAACGTTTAAAAATCGTTATGGCATCACCCTCGCAGCGGATGTCTATTTACCTAAAAATCGTGCCAATCAATCATTGCCAGCCCTTGCTATCAGTGGTCCTTATGGCGCGGTTAAAGAGCAATCTTCAGGGCTTTATGCTCAAATTATGGCAGAAAAAGGCTTTGTTACCGTTGCTTTTGATCCATCATATACGGGAGAGAGTGGCGGTGAACCACGTAATGTCTCATCGCCTGATATTAACACCGAAGATTTTAGTGCTGCTGTGGATTATTTAGGGATTCAACCCTTTGTCGATAAAAACCGCATTGGCATCATCGGCATTTGTGGTTTTGGTGGCATGGGGTTAAATGCTACGGCTATGGATAAACGTGTTAAAGCCGTTGCCGTGGCGAGTATGTACGATATGTCTCGTGTGATGGCAAAAGGGTATTATGACAAGATGACGCTTGAAGAGCGTACCCATATGCTCGAAAAACTAAACCTACAACGCTGGGAAGATGCTAAAAATGGAACGCCATCTTCTGGTCCACGTCTGTTACCTGAAAAGCTAACAGGGGATGAGCCTCAAGTTGTGAAAGACTATTTTGACTACTACCGAACGCCTCGTGGATTTCATGCTCGTTCACTCAATTCCACCAGTGGTTGGAATGCAACCAATCCATTGGCGTTTATGAATATGCCACTGATGAGTTATATCAAAGAGATTTCTCCACGCCCCGTTTTGATTATCGCAGGTGAGAATGCCCACTCACGCTACTTTAGTGAAGATGCGTACAAAGCGGCCAATGAGCCTAAAGAGCTGTTGATTATTCCTAATACGGTGCATGTGGATTTATACGATAAAGTAGAGAAAATTCCTTTTGATAAAATCGAAGTCTTTTTTCAAAAGAATTTGAAATAAAAGCATGGAAAAGCAGTTATGAAACGATATTTTTTATTAGGACTAATGGGCGTGTGCTTTATGACACATGCCTTTGCACAAGAAGGAGAAAAAATGACACAGATTTCTAAAGTGGAGTCACGAGCATCGATTGTTGTGAAACAATCAGAGTATAAAAACTATTTTACAGGCGATGTTAGAGTCGACATGCTCTATCCACAAAGCGATGCAAAAACGCATGGTGGAGCCTATGTGACGTTTGAGCCAAGTGCTAGAACTCATTGGCATGTTCATCCTGCGGGGCAGCATATTATCGTGATTTCAGGTGTTGGGTACTATCAAGCATGGGGTGAGCCTGTACAGATCATCAAAGCTGGGGACGTTGTCTGGATCCCTTCAGGCGTTAAACACTGGCATGGTGCTTCTAAAGAGATTGCTATGACACATTTGGTTATTACCGGTGCCGATGAACATGGCAAAAATGTTGAGTGGTTAGAGCCTGTCAGTGATGAGCAGTATCGTCTAAAAAACTAAATTTACCACTAGGCTAGGTTTGAAAATTCCTAACCTAAACGTGTGTACACTCAACAAAACTTCTTCTGTTGTTTTATCTTCCCATAACATTTCAATACAAATGTGTAATTTTTAAATAAAAAGGCTATTTATGAAACAACCCCATACCCATGTACACAAGCACGACACAACAGCTCTTTGGGGCGCTGTGTGGGCGATGTCGTTGTGTGCTATGGTCTTAGTCGCATCGGAATTCATGCCGGTGAGCCTTCTCACACCCATTGCCACAGAACTGCATATGAGCGAAGGCTACACAGGGCAGTCTATTGCTATTTCAGGGCTTTTTGCACTCATCACAAGTTTATGGCTTACTTCATGGATAGGGCATGCAAATCGTCGTAAAGTTTTACTCTTTTTTACATTTTTGATGGGCATATCGGGCATTGTAGTCACTTTTGCTCCCAATGCAACGGTTCTTATGGTCGGCCGCGCGTTATTGGGTGCATGTATCGGTGGATTTTGGTCGATGTCAGCCGCTGTTGTGATGCGGATGGTTCCTGAAAAAGCCATCCCAAAAGCGTTAGCATTGCTCAATGGCGGTAACGCACTATCAACAACCATTGCTGCACCTTTGGGGAGTTTTTTAGGTGGATTGATAGGTTGGAGAGGGGCATTTTTTATCATTGTTCCTTTAGCGGTGATTGCTTTTGTCTGGCAATGGCGTTCTTTACCTTCATTGCCTGCAAAAAAACGCGATGATGGTAAAAAAACGTCTGTCAAACATGTTCTAAAATTGTTAAAACGTTTTGATGTGACCCTGGGTATGTTGGGAGCGATGTTCCTCTTTATGGGACAATTTGCACTCTTTACCTATCTTCGCCCCTTTTTAGAGAGTGTGACAGGAGTTGGTGTTGAAGTGTTGTCGTTAATATTATTGGCGATGGGTCTTTCAGGACTGGCTGGAACATTTGTGATGGGAACTCTTTTAAAAACACGTTTGTATAGCTTACTGATTGGCACACCTTTTTTGATGATGGTTATAGCTCTTGCACTTATCTATGTTGGCTCTTCTCTTGGTGCCGTTGTTGTGTTACTAAGCATTTGGGGCTTTTTAGGAACATCCGTACCTGTAGCATGGTGGACATGGCTGAGTCAGACACTTCCCAACGAAGCAGAAGCAGGCGGAGGGCTTATGGTGGCGATTATTCAGCTTGCTATTACGATAGGTGCTTCCATGGGCGGGCTTTTCTATGACACATTGGGCTATGAAGCAACATTTATATTTGCCAGTGCCTGTCTGGCATGTTCTATGGTTTTAGCCACAATAGGACACCGTATAAACACATCGGAAAAGCAGTTTTATAGTTGTAGAAATAGACAAAAGGAGAATACAAAGTGATATCAAAATATTTTTGGATACTTGTGGGCATCTGTATAAATATCTACGCCCAAGAAGGAAACATAACAACCATGCAGAAAGAAAAAATCTTTGAAACGATTTTGGTAAGTGTTCATCAGCAGACGTTTAAACTCAACCTCTTTGAGAACGAAACGACAAAGGCATTTATCGAAAAATTACCTTTAATATTGGAGATGAATGAACTGGGTGGCAACGAAAAATATTTTCATTTTTCAACCAATCTACCTACGCACTCCTTCAATCCAAAGATGATTCATTCGGGTAATGTGATGTTGTGGGGAAGCAATAGCTTGGTGCTTTTTTATAAAACCTTTTCAACATCTTATGCCTATACTAAAATGGGATATATTGAAGATACAACGCATCTTGAAGAAGCTCTTGGAAAAGGAAATGTGGTTGTGACATTTGAAAAGGCTCTATAACTAATTTGGTGTTACTTTTTTCATATGCGCTTTGGGTGAGAGTCCAAACATGCGCGAGTATTCTCTGCTAAATTGAGAAGTGCTTTCATAGCCAACCGAGAAAGCAACTTCTCCTACATCAATATCTTGTGTCAAAATGATATGCCGTGCCTCTTGGAGTCTAAGTGTTTTTTGAAACTGCAAAGGGCTCAGCAGGGTGACTTTTTTGAAGTTGTGGTACAGTGAAGATTCACTCATACCAAACGATTTTGCAAGTTCTTTCATATTGATGTTTTCAGAAAAATTACGTTTTATTTTAGAGATGATTTTGACAATTTGATGGGTAATACTGCCATCTTTGAGGTACTTACGTAAGAAGTCACCTCCCTCATCGGTCATGATAAGGTACAAAATCTCTTTGATAATCATAGATGACATAAATTTGAGATTGGAAGGCTCATCAAGTACACGTACCAAACGTGTCAGTGGGTCGATAAGCCTGTGTAAATCTCCATAACACAGCCCCGCTTCTGTGGAAGGATTGAGAATAGGTGTAGGGGTTTTAATCTCTTTCATGACTTCGTAGATATCTTCCATGGTAAAGGTAAGTTTGATAGCAATATAGGGCTTTTCTTTGGATGCCTCTTTAATGAGAACACGGGTTGGTACATGCACAGAGACTAAAAGGTATTTGCTTGGATCATTGAGCGTATAAATGGTTTCACCCAGTATGACTTCTTTGCCACCTTGCAGAACGATGCATACAGATGGTTCATACGCAACAGCGGCAAATTCTGTAGCCTTATCTAAGGCATGAAAATGAAGCGATGGGAGTGGTGTCTCTATCACACTGTTATCCACACGCTTTGCAAGAATTTGGCTGATAAGCTCAGCCTGATAGGTTTCAAAAAGAGTATCTGTCATGGTTATACGCTACCTTTTCATTTAATAGTACAACAAGACTTAAGGATATCGTACCAAAGATGCTGTCAGTTTTCGAACGATTGGTAGTAAAACAAGCAGCGTTGGAAACGCTATGAGCCATGATACACCCCATGAACTTATCCAGACATTTAAAAACTGGGATGTTATTCCTGCAATTTTAACCGTGCTAATAAATGAAACAAGCATGGTCATCAAAATAGAAAGCAAAAAAGGCATAACGATGCTAGCATATTTGGCTGGGAATTTGGGTATGCCAAAAATGATGGTCGATGAGGTTTTGGATGAATTCACGAAATATCCTTAATTTTAGTGTTGATAGACAACGGTTTTTAACTCTGCAACAGCAGGTTTGATACGCTGAACCACTTCGACATGTATGGGGTCATGCTCAAACACGTGAACATCTTCCATCGTATCAAAGTCAAAAAGAGCGGCTAGATCAAACACACGCTCTCCTAAAAGTAGATTGTTTCCTACTTCCATGTGTTTAATAACAGGCATTTTTCCCTCTAAGCTCATAATGTGTTGTTTGATGAGCGCCATATTTTGTTCTGAATTGTCGACCAATTTGAATACAACGATAAAACGTATCATGCATGGCTCCATTGTGCAGTTTTAATAATGCCCTGATACTCTTTTGCTTTTTGTGTAAGCTCTGCGTCACTGATTTTTAGAGCACCATAAATTTTAAAGGTCGATGTGAACGTCATTTGCGTCATCAAAGCCATTGTTTGAAGTGGTTTTAAAAGTTCACTAATCGTTGCTTGCATAAAACCCTCTGGCTGGTACGCTTCTTCAGGTGCACCAATTGTTACAGCAATTTTAAATGGTTTACCTTTGAGTTTATCGCCTGTACTTCCGTAGGCAAAGCCGTATTCTAGGACTTTATCTTGCCACTCTTTCAAAAGACTTGGTGTACTGTACCAGTAAAAAGGAAACTGAAAGATAATGCGCTCATGCTCAAGAAGAAGTGCTTGCTCTTTAGCGACATCAATCGCATCGGCATTTTTATAGGTGGCATAAATATCATGCACCGTGATATTTGGCTCGTCTTTGACTGTTTCAATGAGGGCTTTATTGAGCCTAGATTGTGCCATATTTAGATGGGTTAAGATAATAAGTGTTTTTTGCATACATAAAACTCCTGTGTGATTTAATTTTTATGGTGAAATTATAAGATGTACCGATACAAATGCCCTAGAACGATAATGCAAATTTTTTGCCTATTTCTGCAAAGTTAAAGGTTAAATAAGTGATTGTAGTGAATGAATGATAGTAAAAAAGGTGGTATGTGTAACCACCTTTTAAAAAGTTACAAGGCTTTTTTTAGAATTTCAGTGATAACTTCTTTCGTGTATACGTCGCCCATTCCAAAATAGACAGCATTTCCAGCAGCATTGTCTATAACAGCTGGCAAGGTTTTTTCTTCAATATTGAAGTCTGAAAACTTTGTGGGTGTCCCAATTTTATCGAACCATTTGGTAAGTGCTTCGATGCCTTCTTCAGCACTATCACGTCCAAAAATTGTTTTGGCAAAGCGTTTGAATTGCGCTTCATTTTGTTTGTAATACCATTTCATCCATGCAGGCATAACGATAGAAAGTCCAGCACCATGTGGAACGTTGCAAATGGCTGAGAGGGCGTGTTCTATCATATGATTTGGATAGCTTACTCCCGCTGTCCCTACATACGTAAACCCATTCAGCGCACACGTTGCTGCCCATGCAAATTCAGCTCTTGAGTTGTAATCGTTTGGATTTGCGATAAGTTTTTCAGTGGTATCCATTACAGTGGTGATGATCGCTTCAATTTGCTTGCTAATGAGTGTTGGATGTGTTGTTGCCGTAAAATAGCCCTCAATGCAGTGTGCAATGACATCCGAAGCCGAATAGACTAAATACTCTTTCGAGACAGAGCTTTGAAGTTTTGGATTGATAATCGAAACTTTAGGGTACAAAGCAGGTGCCATAATGTAGTATTTTTGGTGTGTTGCGTCATTGGTCACAACAGCACCATTGTTCATCTCGCTACCTGTTGCAGCTAAGGTAATGATGTCAAAAATAGGCAATGCTTTTGTGATAAAGCTTTTTCCTAAAAAGAAGTCCCATACATCACCATCGTATAAAGTACCCGCTGCGATAGCTTTTGAACTATCCAAAACAGAGCCTCCCCCAACCGATAAAATGGCATCAACTTTGTGCGCTTTTGCAGCATTAACCCCTTCGTAGACTTTTGAAAGCAGAGGATTGCTTACAATGCCACCAAGTTCAACATACTCAATATGGTACGCTTTTAAGCTTTGAATGACGGTATCAAACAAACCATCTTTTTTTATGCGTTCGCTTCCATACGTAAGTAGTACTTTTTTAACAGCAAAATTGGCTAAATGTTCTCCTATCTCTTTCTCGGTGTTTTCTCCAAAGACAATTTGTGTTGGATTGTGAAATACAAAATTTTCCATTGATTTTCCTTATTTTAATGTTGAAAGAATTATAGGACGAAGACATCCGAAATGGTTAGATAAATTATCTGTAAAATTTGCCTAATCCTACAAAAATAAAAAGTTACTCAAATTCACTCATATAGGTACGGTATAAGAGAGGAACCCAGCTTTGCTGGAGCTTTGGATTGTACCTGCTTTCAACGGCGGCTGATTTAAAAAAGGTTTTCCAGAGCGCTTTAAATTTTTCTTCTTCGCTGGAAAAAGTTGGGGCATCAAATGAGGCTATGGAGCGAATTTCTCGCATGTCATCATTTTTGATAAAGGCTAATGAGCGCTTAACATCGTGGATAATAAAAGGAATGTTCCCAAGTCGTTTGCAAAAATGATCCCCTAAAAAAGGCACTATGTTAAACTTCGTCTCTATCTTGGCATAGAGTGAGCCATCTTCTAGTTCTTCAAACCGTGTAAAACCGTACATTTTATGTACCAAACTCAAAAGCTCTTTTTCGAGATTTTGGATGTAAAAAAGGTTGGTATTGTTGATGTTGCGAAGCTCTTTAGGGTTTTTAAACCCAATGCGAATGTACTCTAAAAGCGCCATCTCATGTGCTCGGCTGTCACATAAAAAGATGTTGCAAAGAGTGTGCTGTTGCTCTTTGGTAAAGTGTTTTGTGATGGCTTCTAGAACTTTTTTCGCTTTTATCTCATCGGTAAAGACTTCGTAAAAGCGCTCAAACAGAAGCGTTTTTGGCATCTCTTTGACAATGGCGTGCACGCTCAATTTTTCATAATAGACTTCATGCACCAGACTCAAAAATCCTTCAAAACTGCCATCGTAGAGTAAAACCATCACAGCTCTCCTGTGTAGATGGACGTGTCGAACAACGTGGGCTGAATGATGTTCGAGCCTTGGTGAATCAGGGCTAGTTTTATTTTTTCGGTATACAAACTAGAACTTCTATGAAAATCTTTACCTGCGACAATAAAATAACGCGCTTTTTTGAGCGATATTTTAAGCTGTGCCAACTCTTCAAAGCCGAGTTGTTTAAAACGCCTCGCTTGTAAAATCTTCAAAGCCCCGCGAATACCAATGCCTGGAATGCGTACTAATTCTTCCTGCGAAGCGCGGTTAATATCAATGGGAAAAAGGTGAAGGTTTGAAAGTGCCCAAAAGGTTTTGGGATCAAACTGAATGTCAAGATTTTGGTTTTCACTTAAAATTTCATCGTAGGAAAAGCCATAAAAACGCAGCAACCAATCAGCCTGATAAAGCCTATGCTCACGAAGCAGTGGAGGCTTTGAAAGCTCAGGTACAGGCAAATGCTTGTGGTTGTTCACCGCAATATATGCGGAATAATAAACTCTTTTTAAGAGAGCTTTTTGGTAAAGCGATGAAGAGAGTTTGAGTATCTCAAAGTCACTCTCACTCGTAGCCCCGATAATCATCTGCGTACTCATCGAAATGGGCTTAGCACTTCTCTGCATTGTGATGTCACGTGCATGTTTGAGAGGGGAGAGGAGTTTTTCTTTGGTTTTATCGGGAGCAAGTAGGGCAAGGCTTTTAGAACTTGGAAGCTCGATGTTCGAGCTGACACGATGCGCCAAAAGAGTGGCTTCTTCGATGAGTTCCTTGGAAGCCCCTGGGATGAGCTTGACATGAATGTAGCCGTTAAATCGGTACTCATGGCGTAAAATGCGCAACGTTTGAAGTAGCAAGCTCATCGTATGGTCTTCGTTTTTGATGATGCCAGAACTTAGAAAAAGTCCTTCGATGTAATTGCGCTTGTAAAAGTTGATGGTCAAGTCCGCTAGTTCACGAGGTGTAAAAGCCGTACGTTGGGTGTCATTGCTCACACGGTTGATACAGTAGGCACAGTCATAGATGCAGACATTGGAAAGCAAAACTTTGAGAAGTGAAACACAGCGTCCATCACTCGTAAAACTATGACAAATACCACTGTTATGGGCACAACCAAGTTCACCCGTTTTGTAGTTGTTCTCACTGCCACTGGATGAGCAAGAGACGTCGTACTTGGCACTGCCTGCTAAGATGGAGAGTTTCTCTTCTGTTGTAAATTTCATACCAATATAGTACGTTTTTTTTAGATGAGAAGGTTAAAATATTTCAAAATGAAATGAAAAAGGAAAAGGAGAGGGCAGAGCCTATTTCTAGGCTCTAAGGTATTACTTAATAAATTCAACCGCTTCGTTAAACGGAACTCTAAGCTGAGTAGATTGTGGATTGATGCGGTAACCAAAAGGAAGAACCATCGCGACTTGGTATTTGCTCGTATCGAGTCCTAAAATGGCTTCAACTTTCTCTTTCTCAAAGCCTTCAATAGGGCATGAATCAATGCCGATAAACGCTGCTGCAGTCATCATGTTACCCGCAGCAATGTAGCTTTGTTTTGCTGTCCAAGCATAGATGTTTTTATCAGAACTTAGGGTCTCTTTGAGGTGGTTTGCATAAAGATTGATGTAAAAGTCTTTTTTCTCTTGTGGCATTTCACGTCGTCCAAAACGCTTTGCAGGAACACCACTTTCGACTTTTACTGCGTCAATCGCTGCTAAAATGATGACAAGATGAGAACTGGTCGTGATTTGTGGTTGATCCCAGCAAACGGGGCGAAGTTTTGCTCTGAGCTCATCATTGGTAATGACTAAAAATTTCCACGGTTCCATGCCAAACGAAGAAGGAGATGTATGACCTGCTTCTAAAATAAAGTGCATTTGATCTTCACTGATTTTTTTTGTTTCATCGAAAACTTTACACGCGTGGCGAAAGTTCATTGCTTTTGAAAAGTCGTTTGTCATTTTGTATCCTTTAGTTTTTTTCTTGAAAGCATTATAAAGATTTTAAACTTTATTTTCGCTTACTTTACTTTATGTAAGTAATGATGTTTTATGTTGTTTATGCTATAATCCAAATATAAAGGATTAGCTTATGTATTATATCAATGAAAAAGAGTACGACTGCTCTGTAGCCGTGACGCTGGATGTGTTTAATGACAGATGGAAGCTTGCCATTATTTGGCATTTATTGGAAAAAAATAAACGTTTTAAAGAGCTTTCTGAAGATATAAATGAAATCACCCAAAAGACGTTGACGATTAAGCTTAAAGAGCTTGAGGAGAAAAAGATTATTGCAAGAGAAGTTTTCCCTGAAATCCCTCCTAAAGTGGTTTATTCACTCACACCTATTGGAAAGGCGCTTAGACCTATTTTGGAAGCGATGTATGTATGGGGTAAAAGCTACGTCGAAGCACATGGAAAAGTCGGTGAAGAGTTAGTGTGCGAAGCATCTGTTTTAAAGGCTTTAGGCAAAAAAGAATCTTAAAAAATAGCGCTGATTTTTAGCTTAACATCCAGCATGTTATCGTTGTATTATAATCTTTAAAATTTAACAAGGAGTATATTGATGGATAACAAAAAACTATTTTTAGGAGCGATGAATTATCGTCATGCGTGCAAATTATTTGATGGCAAAAAAATTCCACACGAAGATTTAGAATTTATCTTAGAAGCAGGGCGTTTAAGTCCGAGTTCATTTGGTGTTGAACAGTGGAAATTTGTCGTTGTTCAAAACCAAGCACTCAAGGAAGAGATCGAAAAGGTTTCCTGGAATCAAAAGCAAATCTCTACATCAAGTGACCTTCTTATTATTCTCGCGCGCAAAGATGTCCGAAGTAGTGACGCATACACACAAAAACAACTCAAACGTTGGGGACTAGCGGAAGATGCGTTCAAAGGGTTATTGGGTATTTACCACGGTTGGGTGGATGGAAGAGATGACCATACCATCGAGATGTGGAGTGAAAAACAGTGTTACATCGCTGCTGGCAATATGATGACAGCCGCGGCTATTATTGGTATTGATTCATGTCCGATTGAGGGCTTTGATTTTGCTAAAGTTGACGCACTTTTAGGGGTCGATACCACCGTGTACCAAAGTGCTATCGTCATACCTTTTGGTTACCGTGCGTCAGAGCAGAGAGGCAAACACCGCTTAAGCTTGGAAGAAGTGGTTGAGTTTAAAAAATAATACGTGCCAATCCTAGAGTAAAGAGTACCAACGCGACCTCTTTGAGTGAGGGGTCGTAGAGGAGGCTAAAGAGGGCGGATAGTAAGAGAACTAACCCAAACATAAAAGGTTTTAGATAGCTTTTTAACTCTTTTTTGAGCCATTCTAATTGTGCAAGTGAGAGTTCTACTTTGAGTTCGCCATCGCTGATTTGTTGGAGTGAAGACTTGACATGGTGAATGGTGAGAGGAATGGACTTAAACTCTTTTACCAGACTTTCCAAAATACCTTCATCTGCACCCAATGCTTTAGGAATGTTCTCCTGTAAAATGGGCAAAATATCTTTAATACCATTAAAATTTTCAATGTATGTGGTTCCCAATCCCTCAATAATAGCGCTTACACGTAAGATATAGATAGCTTCTTGTGGTAATTTAAACGGTAAATCATGGGTCGAATTCAGAACATCAAAGGCTAGTTTTTGCATGTTTTCTGAGCTTAAATTATCATTGCCAAAGATATCGAACATACGCTCACTCAAAAGAGCCAATTCACCAACAGGCGCTTCATAGGCGATGGTTCCTAAGCGTTTACTAGCACTAATGTAGAGTTCATAGTTTTTTTCGTTGGCAGCTTTTAACAGCTCAATAATAGCAATACGCGTTTGATTGGGAATAGATTTGACCATACCAAAGTCGAGCAGTATCAGCTCGCCTTTAGGCGTAATAAGCAAATTGCCAGGATGGGGGTCTGCGTGAAAGTAGCCACGAAGTAGCATTTGCTCGGTGTAAAAAGAGATAAGTTTTCCAATAATGGCTTTAAAATCAATATTCTCTTTTTGTAAGCGTTCTTTATCATCAAAACGAAACCCTTCTTCGTAACTCATCACCAAGGCATCTTCACTACAATACGCTTCAAAAGGGGTTGGAAAACGAATGCCAGAATGAGCATAAGTAGCAGAGAATTTTTGCAGATTGTGAAGCTCGGTGGTCATATTGACCTCTTGAAGAATCATCTTAGAAAATTCAACAATAACTGCTTCAATGGAGTTTTTTGTGTAGTGTGAAAAAAGAGGTCTAAAAAGCGCATTAAAAAAAGAGATAATCACAATGTCCGCCCGCACTTGTTTCTCAATGTCCAGACGTCTGAGTTTAATAGCAACTTTTTGTCCACCTATGCGTGCTTCATGCACTTGACCTATGGAGGCTGAGGCGATGGGTATAAGCGTAAAATCCTCAAAAGGCATGGTAGGAAAGGCGCGAGAAAATACAATCTTTAACTCAGCGTCGAGCATCGGAGGAAGCTGATCGTGGAGCGATTTTAGTTCATCCAAATACTCCGTGCTGAAAAAATCTGCCCGTGTGGCAAGCACTTGTGCCAGTTTAATAAAACTAGCCCCAAGCCTTACTATCGTATGATTAAAGGCACGAGGACTTAGCGGTTTAAAGAAAAGCAAACGCTCCTTTTTTTTCAGCAATAAATAGACACTGAGCAAAAATGAAAAAACATCATAAACCCTTTTTGGGTTAAAAAGATGCCAATAAATTAAGAGAGTTTTGATTTAAGCTCCTCAATGTCGCTTTTAGTAGCAAGTCCTAATTCATCGACGACTTCTTTAATCATCTCTTTCATTTTGGCTTTGAGGCGTTCATCTTCATCTTTGCCTTTTTGGCTGATAGACTCAATGAAACTCTTAGCATCGCTGGTGCTTATTTTGCCTTTTTCTTCAAGTACCTTAAGTTCTTCTTCGATTTTTTCTTTTAAAACAACCATTCCGCCTAAACCAGCATGTAAAAGCTCTTTTAACATGAGATACTCCTTGTGTTTTGTCACTATTCTAACACGATTTACACAATACGCGGTAAACAAAATTAATGTATTTGTGAAAAGGTACTTAAAAAGCGTTTTCGAGCATTTTCATGCCCTATAATAGGCTTTGGATAGCCTGCAATATTATGGCTTAGCAAATAAGCTTCTTTATGCAAATAGGCATTTGGAAGATCGTTTAAAAGGGGCAGATAACGCTTGATATAACGTGCTTCCTTATCAAATTTTAACGATTGTGTATAAGGGTTGAAAATGCGAAAGTAAGGCTGTGGGTCTATGCCCGTTCCAGCGCACCATTGCCATGAAAGACTATTTGCACTCGCGTCGTAATCCAAAAGATGCTTTGCAAAAAACGCCTCTCCCTTTTGCCACGGTAGCATCAAATGTTTGGTAAAAAATGACCCCACTACCATGCGCGCTCGGTTGTGCATAAGCCCTGTTGTGAGAAGTTCCATCACAGCCGCATCAATGATCGGATACCCTGTTTGAGCTGTGATAAATCGTTCATATGCTTCAGCATCATTGGAAATGGGCGGAGAGTATTTGTAATTTTCCCATGCAAGATTGGGAAAATGGTAGAGTAAATAAGCGTAAAATTCACGAAAAACAAGTTGCCTAAAGAAGGGTTCTGTTTGATGATTTTTTGTTTTGAGCGCTGTTAAAAAACGTACCACTTCACGAATGGAAAGTGTGCCAAATCGAAGATGTACACTCAGATGCGACGTGGCATCAACGTCCAAAAAATCTCGTTTGTCTGCATAATCATCTACCTTTTGCGCAAACGCTTCCAACGCTTTTTGAGGGGTCAAAATGTTTGTAGGTAAAGACTCAAACCCCAGACTTTCAAGCTTTATCGCTAAAGGTGTTTTAACGCCATTGTCAATGTTCCAAAGTTCGTTGTAGTCGAAGTTTGAAAGGCTTTGCGTGGCTTTTATGTATTTTAATGCATGAAATTGTGTGTAAAGCTCTTTGCAAGCCCTATAATAGGGCGTAAATACAAGGTAAGGTGTGCCGTCTTTTTTCAAAACTTCATTGGGCTCAAAAAGGTAACAATCATTCAGTGCGTGAAAGTGCATGAGTTTACTTATGTTCGCATCGCGCTCTTTGGCGTAAGCATCATAATCCACACTCGCATACACTTCATCAAAGCCGAGTGTTTTAAGGTAGGTAAAAACTTCCAGAGGCGTTCCATAAAAGAGCGCAAGATCAAGTCCTAATGCTTTAAGATTAGCCTTAAGTTTTTGAACATGCTCGAAAATAAATAAGACTCTTTTGTCTTGTTTTGGTAAGCCATTTAATATATGTGTATCGAAAATAAAAATAGGCAAGACTTCACCCTCTTGGGCTAAAAGCATGGAGTCATCAACCCGTAAATCGCGTCTAAACCAAAGGACTTTTTTCATGCTTATTTGCCTACTTGTATCATCGAACGAAGTGCTAAGTCTTTAGGGTAGGGGTTTAAAAACTTCTGCCCTAAAAGATAGGTCGTATTGTACTTCTTCGCTAAAAATTCAATGGTGCTCATCACCGCAATGAGTGGAATGATCTCATCGCGGAACTCTTCGATTTGCAAATGCAGTTCTTGTTTTTCACTGCTTGTTAACTCTTTTTTGAAGAAACCTACCATGTGTTGAAGGACATTTACCGTTTTGGCGATGGTGCTTTTATGATTGAGGGTTTGTTTAAAAAGAGCGAGGTAGGCTTGTGTTATTTCCATCACACTTTTTGTCTCATGGTTGGCTACGATTTTGCCCAAAAGGCGATAGTTCGCTTCGTGTTTGCTTTGCAATAAAAATTTATACGCCGTATGAAATGCCACCAATTCACGCATAGTTTGAATGTTTTTTTCAAGCATTTGCGCATCGGCATAGGCAAAGAGTTGCATCACAAAGTTTTCCCGAAGCCACGGGTCTAAGAGCCGCGCCTCTTCTTCGATGGGGAAGTCCACGAAATGTTCTTTGCAAAGTGTGGCAAAAAGACCATCTTTTTTCCCTTCGCTCATCTCTTTCATGTAGTACTTCGTACTCCCAAGTCCACAACTCGGTGACTTTGACTTTAAGATGATGCCACAGAGTTCTTCTTTTTTGATTTTTTCCAGTTCATGTGCCATTGCTGTGTTCATAGCGTCGGTAACATCGTTTTTAGAAAAAACGGTAATGACTTTTTTGTGCTCATTTTCTAGCACGATGCGTATGGTCTCACGGGGCGTTCCAAACGCTAAATGCTCAGGACAAAAGGGAACAAATGAGGCATACTTGCCAAGCTTATCGGTGATAAATCGGTCTCTTTGACCTGTTTTATCATAACGAATTGGTTCACCCAGTAAACACGCAGATACTGCGATTTTTAGCATGCTAGTCCTTTGAAAAAAGCTATGACTATTATAGCCACTCCTTTTGATAAAAGGCTTAGTGGGGATGTGGTAGACTATGAATACAGAAAATATACAATGTTCAAAAATTTTCTTAAATGAGGGTTTATATATGAAAAATGTTTTATCACTTACTTTTGACGAAGTAAAAACTTTTTTTTTAAAGCATGAAAGTTATATCAATGTTGATTTGCCACCTTATATAAAATTTGGTAGTTTGCTTGAAAATATCTCTAATAATATTTTAAATAATCAAGACCTTGCTAGTATTCAAGTAAAGAAACCAGATTCTTTCGAGAATGTAAATTATAAGCTATTTCACAATAAAAATGGAAAATACGATTGGCGGCAATTTGAACTGATTCATCCGTTTATTTATGTGTCTCTTGTTCACAAAATTAGTGAACAGCATAATTGGGAATTAATTAAAAAAAGATTTGAAAGTATTCAAAAGAAAAGTCTTGTAGAGTGTATGAGTGTGCCTATTGTGTCAGAGTCTGAAAACTCTGACAAGGCAGAACAAATCCTTAATTGGTGGGAACAAATAGAGCAAAAATCATTAGAACTAAGCATGGATTATAGCTATGTATATCATACAGATATTACTGATTGCTATGGTTCAATTTATACCCATTCTATTCCATGGGCGTTACATTCAAAAAAAATATCAAAAGCTAAAAAACAAGATAGAACTTTTAACAGAAACTATATTGGTGGAATGATTGATTTTTACATAAGAAATATGTCAAATGGACAGACTAATGGAATTCCACAAGGTAGCGTTTTGATGGATTTTATTGCTGAAATAGTTTTATCTTATGCTGATTTATGTTTAAGTGTAAAGCTCAAAAATTTTGAAAAACAAGATTTTAAAATTTTGAGGTACAGGGATGATTATAGAATATTTGTTAATAGCCCCCAAGTTGCTGATAAAATCATAAAAACATTAACAGAAGTTCTCATTGATTTAGGTTTAAAACTAAATAGTAGCAAAACAATTTTTTCAAATAATGTTATTCAAAGCTCTATTAAACAAGATAAAATGGAATGGTTAGTCATTAATAAAAGTGCAAAAACAATACAAAAACAACTTTTGTTAATTCATCAATTTAGTCTTAAATATTCAAATTCTGGCACTATTGTTAAAGAATTACAATCCCTATCAAAAAAAATTCGTAAAAGAAAAGAAAAGATTAAAACAACTGAAAATATAGAGGTCTTAATAAGCATTGTAGTGGATATTGCACTTTTAAATCCAAGAACTTATTCTATATCTATGACAATATTAAGTATTCTCTTTGGTTTATTGGATATTAATTTAGTAGAATCAATTGTCAATAAAATAATGAATAAATTCCAGACTATTCCAAATACTGGGCATATGCAGATATGGTTACAAAGAGCAATTATTAAATTGTCACTTACTCAAAAAAATTTTGATGAATCACTATGTAAATTGATTAATAATGAGCCTATTGATTTATGGAACAATGATTGGTTACATGGAAGTCATGCACAAATTTTAAAAGTTAGAAATAACATTATTGAACAAACTATTTTAGATAGTTTGGATGCAGAAATTCAAGACGATGAAGTATTACTATTTGGAGAACAATCGTTATAAAAAAGGTAACTTAAAATGACCAACACCACACCAACATCCAACATCCTTATCTACCAAAGCGAAGATGGCAAAACAAAGATAGAAACAAGGCTTGAAAATGAGACAGTTTGGCTCACGCAAGCGCAACTGTGTGAGCTTTTTCAAAAATCAAAAGCAACGATAAGTGAGCATATAAAAAATATTTTTGAAGAGGGTGAATTGGTAGAAGAGTCAGTTGTTCGGAATTTCCGAACAACTGCACAAGATGGTAAAGGTTATAACACGAACTATTACAATCTCGATGTCATCATCTCGGTAGGCTATCGCGTGAAGTCGTTGCAAGGTACGAAGTTTCGCCAATGGGCAACGGCGAGGCTTAAAGAGTACATCGTTAAAGGCTTTACGATGAACGATGAGTTACTAAAGCTTGCAGGTGGTGGGAATTACTTTGAAGAGCTTTTAGCACGTATTCGCGATATACGAAGCAGTGAGAAGATCTTTTGGCGTAAGGTGCTAGATATCTATGCTACGAGTATAGACTATGATGCAAAGGCGGAGCAAAGCGTTCTCTTTTTTCAAACAGTGCAAAATAAAATGCACTGGGCGGTTCACGGTAATACAGCGGCGGAACTTGTCTATGAAAGGGCTGATAGCACAAAGCTACATA
This sequence comes from Sulfurospirillum sp., assembly GCF_036802865.1. Taxonomy (NCBI): domain Bacteria; kingdom Pseudomonadati; phylum Campylobacterota; class Epsilonproteobacteria; order Campylobacterales; family Sulfurospirillaceae; genus Sulfurospirillum; species Sulfurospirillum sp. The sequence goes on from NZ_DAIRVK010000002.1 coordinate 266,122, forward strand.
TGGGGCTTACTCATTTCAAGGGCACTCATCCGACGAGGCAAGACATCGGTGTTGCAAAAAATTATCTTAGCGAAGATGAACTCAACCTTTTAAACCGAATGGTGACAGCGTACATCGAACTTGCAGAAATCCAAGCTATGGGTAAAACACCTATGTATATGAGCGATTGGATAGAAAGACTTGATGAATTTTTGAAAATGACAGGTAAAGATATACTCGCGCATGCGGGAAAAATCAGCCATGATAGAGCCATTCAAAAAGCATACGATGAATATGAAAAATACAAAGAACAAACCAAAAACGAACTTTCACGCGTTGAAAAAGATTTTATAGAGTATATTGATACAACAGCAAAGATGCTTAAAAAGGCTAAAAAATAATGATTAAAGATAAGTAAGGCTTTAAGCCTTACTTATCTTACTTCGGTCGTTTATCGACCACTCTCACTGCTTTTCCCTCACTTCTTTGAAGCGATTTTGGAGCGACGAGTTTGACTTCGACATTGATGTAGAGGTTATTTAAAAGGGCGTGTTGTAGCTCTTTTTTGAGGCTTCCGAGGTAACTTACATCATCGCTTATGAGGTGTTCATCAAGCTCGATGTCGATTTCGAGTTTATCGAGGTAGCCTTTTTTATCGGCGATGATTTGGTAGTTGAGCGTGATGCCTTCTTGTTTGGAAAGCACGTGTTCTATCTGCGATGGAAAGACGTTGACACCGTTGATGAGAAGCATGTCGTCACTTCGTCCGACGATGCTCTCGATGCGACCTATGGTTCTGCCACAACGACATGGAATGCGAGTGAGCGAAGTGATGTCACCCGTGCGGTAGCGAATGATCGGCAAGCCTTGTTTGGTCAGCGTTGTGATGACAAGTTCTCCTCTGGTGCCCTCAGGTAGGACTTCGCCCGTTTCAGGGTTGATGATCTCAGGGTAGAAATGGTCTTCGTGTATGTGTAGTAGGCTTGAATGTTTGCAGTTACATGCAACACCAGGACCTATGATCTCGGAGAGTCCGTAAATCTCATGGTAATCAATGCCCCAAATATGGGCTATTTCGTTTTTAAGCCCTTCACTGGTTGGCTCCGCTCCGAAAAATCCCACGCGGAGTTTGAAATCTTTTTGGATGTCATAACCCTCAGCTTTCGCCACTTCCGCCATATGAAGCGCAAAGGAAGGCGTTGCCGTAAGGACGGTTGCGCCAAAGTCTTTTAAGAGCAAAAGTTGACGAGAGGTAAAGCCCGTGGAGCTTGGAATGACGGCGATTTTCATACGCTCAGCGGCATTGTGAAAGCCAAGACCGCCCGTGAAAAGCCCATAACCGTGCGAGTTTTGCATGATGTCTTGACAGGTCACGCCGCCCATCGTAAAGGCTCTTCCCATCACTTCTGCCCAGATGTCCATGTCGTGCTCAGTGTAGCCCACAACGGTGGGCTTTCCTGTTGTTCCACTAGAGCTGTGGATGCGCACGATTTGGTCCATATCGACCGAGAACATGCCAAACGGGTAGTTGTCGCGAAGGTCGTGTTTTTTGGTAAAAGGTAGCTTGGCAATGTCTTCAAGGGTTTTAATGTCTTGCGGTAATACGCCATGCTCATCAAACTTTTTTTTGTAAAACGGAACGAGATGGTAAACCCTAAGAAGCGTCTCTTTGAGATGCTTGAGTTGCCACGCTTGAAGCTCATCTTTACAGAGGCTTTCGTTTTTACTAAATGTCATTGGTTTTCCCAACCTTTACATGTAAAAGTGTTTGGCTTGAACAATCTCAATATTTTTGGCTTGCAATGCTTTTATAGCATCGTCAAAACGCTCTTTATCGACACTGAAAATGAAAATACCCGTACTTGCCTCATAAAAACTGTATGTGTAGAGAATGTTAATACCAGCTTCTGAGAGCGCACTCACGGCTTTGTCAAAGCTTCCTACAACGTCTTCGATCTTGACACCAAAAACATCGGTAAAGCGCACACTAAAGCCTTCATCTTCTAAAATCGTTTTTGCTTTTTCAGGATTGTCCACGATGGTACGAACCAAACCAAAATCCGTTGAATCTGCAAGTAAAATAGACTTAATAGAGATGCCATTTTTGGAAAGAATATGTGTCAAAACAGAGAGTTCACCCGCCTTATTTTCTAAAAAGATCGTTAGTTGTTTAATGTTGCATTTCATTACAGACTCCTTTTATCGATGACGCGGACGGCTTTACCGACACTGCGTTCTATGGTTCTTGGCTCAACAAGTTTGATCTCTGCGTTAATGTAGAGGTTGTTGAGCAGTTCATGTTGGATTTTTTTCTTCAAGGCTTCAAGCTGTCCGATGCTATCTAACGGCATATCTTCGGTGACTTCTACCATGATCTCGAGTTTGTCGAGGTAGCCTTTTTTATCGGCGATGATTTGGTAGTTTAGGGTAATGCCTTCGATGTTGGAGAGCACATGTTCCACTTGCGATGGGAAAACATTGACGCCATTGACGATGAGCATGTCATCGACACGTCCCATAACGCTTTTCATACGCACATGGGTTCTCCCACATTTGCACGGCGTTTGGTCAAGAGAGGTGATGTCACCTGTTCGGTAGCGAATGATAGGAAAGGCTTGTTTGGTAAGGCTGGTGATGACCAACTCACCTTTTTCGCCATATGGCAACACTGCACCCGTTGCGGGGTCGATGATTTCAGGGTAGAAATGATCTTCAAAAATGTGCAAGTCTTTGCTTTCAAAGCAGTTAGAAGAAACTCCCGGTCCGATGATCTCGGAAAGCCCGTAAATCTCACAGTAGTGAATGCCCCAAACACGGGCTACTTCTTCTTTGAGTCCAAGACTGGTGGGTTCTGCTCCAAAAATGCCGCATTTGAGTTTAAAATCTTTAGCGATGTCGTAGCCCTCAGCGACCGCCGCTTCTGCCATATGAAGTGCAAAGGAAGGCGTTGATGTCAATACCGTTGCTTCAAAGTCTTTCATCAACATAAGTTGACGAGACGTAAAACCACCTGAACTTGGTACAACCGTAGCACCCACAGTTTCAGCACCATAGTGAAGCCCAAGACCGCCTGTAAAAAGACCGTAACCATAGGCATTATGAGAGGTGTCTTCGCTTGTGACACCTGCCATCGTGAACACACGAGCCATGACTTCATTCCATGTGTCAAGATCCGCCTTCGTGTAGCCCACAACGGTGGGCTTTCCTGTGGTTCCGCTACTGCTATGGATACGCACAACCGCGTCTTTTTTTACGGCAAAAAGCCCAAAAGGGTAGTTGTCGCGCAAATCTTGTTTTTTAGTAAAGGGCAATTTTACGATGTCGTCGATGGAGGTTATATCGGCAGGGGTAATGCCAAGTTCTTGAAATTTTCGTTGGTAAAAAGGCACGTTCTCATAGACACGAGCGACGGTGTCTTTAAGTCTTTGGCTTTGAAGTTCTGTGAGTTTATGTCGAGGCAGTGTCTCTTCTTTAGACCAGATCATTTTCCCGCCTTTGCGTCATTCATACCTTGATGAAGTACCGCTATATTTTTTTCGGCGACTTTAGCATTCATTTGGGTAATCGCCTCTTCAATATCTTTACATGTAAAAGGAAAATGAGGGTCAAGGATGAGTGTTGCACCCAACATATAGACATTCAGTGCATCAATAGGAAACTCTTTAGCTTTGGCTTTTGTAAATGCATCAATGCTGTGTGTTTCAAAGTCAACCTTAGGGAAGCTCTTGGGTGCATTAACGACAATAGTGCCTTTTTTAGGGCTTAGGTACTGAATGTTACGAAGCGCTTCATTGCCTTCAAGTGCGATGAGAAGATCGGCTTGCCCTTCATCAATCGCAGGAGCGAAAAAATCACCGATTTTGACATAGCACGAAACAGAACCGCCACGTTGGCTCATACCGTGATTTTCAGTGCCTAAACACTTGAAGTGTTTAATGGCAGAAGCAATACTTAAAACTTTGACCAAAAAGACTGCGCCTTGTCCGCCAATGCCTGCGATTACGATTTGATACTTCATCTTACTTCTCCTCTTTTTTGACAAAGGCGTCTGTTGGGCAAACGACATCAAGACATGCGCTACAGCCTGCGCATAAGAATGGGTCGATTTCCATTTTACCTGCATCGTTGTAGTGCATTGGAGGGCATTTGTAGTTGGTAATACACGAATCACACGCGACACATTTGTCTTCATCCACTTCAATCAAAGCGTTACCCAAACGACCAGCGGCGTTTTCTTTATCTAAGACACAAAATTCGCGTACCACAGCTACAACAGGTGCCGTTGCATTCTTGTATGCTTCTTGAAGGGATTTTATAAACCCAACGGTTTTGTTAAGGTCTTGTTCATAGATGTATTCATGGCACGCTATGCCACACCCTTCGACAATGCGTTTGATGTCGATTTGATGAGGGTTGGTACGTTCAGGTGTGGTTTGACGACCTGTCATTGCGGTAGTTGAGTTATCTAAGATGACTAAAACAAACGTATGATTTTGGTAGATGGCGTTAATGAGCGGCGCGACACCTGAGTGCATAAACGTACTATCGCCGATGGTCGCGATGACGGTTTTATCTGGATCGGAGATGCTAAAACCACTTGCCATAGAGACACTGGCTCCCATACATAAAATGGTGTCAATCGCCCCTTGGTTAAGACCAAGTGTGTAACAGCCAATGTCAGAAGTATAGATGGCTTTTTTCTTTTTAAAGACCTTGGTAATAGCATAGTGAACATCACGGTGAGGACAACCAGGGCACATATTGGGTGGGCGTTTGGGAAGTTCTTCGGCGTATTTTTCACTTTTGTACGCATGACTTGGCGCTATAACACCAGCATTGGCAAAAGCAGTTACAACTTTATCTTTTGAAAATTCATCGATTTGATGCACATGTTTGGTCAGTTTCCCATACAGTTTTGGTGAGCTTAATTGCTCTTCAATACAAGGAAAACTCTCTTCAAAAACAATGACTTTATCGTACTTTACAAAGAGTTCTTCGAGCTTTTCTTTTGGAAGTGGGTAGGGCATATCCAGTTTTAAAACATCGGCTTTTATGTCTAACTCGCTGATAGCTTCTCTGACATAACCATCACCCGTTCCACTGGTAAGGCAGAGAACATTTTCCCCTTTAAGGGCGTGGGTTTTGGGCTTAATGAGATGATCCCAGTTCCACATTTTAATGGCTTCTAGGCGTTCTATTTGTTCCAAGCCTTGTCTAAATCTTCCAGCAGGTGGAACAGCGCCCCAACGAGGGATGTTTCGTTCAAAATCACCCTTTGATGCTTCAACATACAAACCATCATCGACCTCACAAATCTCTCTTGCATGGCTGACACGCATAACAGGGCGAAGCATGACAATGGATTCAAATTGATGGGAGAGTTCAATGCCTAGTTTGACCATATCGTACGCTTCTTGAGGCGTACTTGGGTCAAGTACAGGAATGCGTGCAAATTTGGCAAAACTGCGGCTGTCTTGTTCTGTTTGCGAAGAGTAAAACCCTGGATCATCACAGGAGATGAGCAGCATAGCACCTTTAAGACCGATGTAAGAAGCGCTCATCAACGCATCGCTTGCAACATTAAGCCCTACTTGTTTCATGGTAGCACAGGTGCGTTTACCCGAAATAGCGCCTGCATAGGCTACTTCAAAACCTACTTTTTCATTGGTTGCCCATTGTGCGTAGGTTGCACGTTGAAATTTAGCGCTGTATTTTTGGAAATTTCCCAAAATTTCACTTGAAGGTGTCCCTGGGTAACCTGAAACCATATCGACCCCTGCGTGAATCAACCCAAGGGCGATGGCATCATTTCCCATCAAAATCTGTTTCATATCGTTGTGCTCCATTGCTGATAAATAGTGTAAAAGGCAAAGGCGTATGAAAAGCTCTGTAAGAACTCTTAATGGTTTAAAGGGTATTGAAACTTACTTTATAAAATACTTATCTAAGCATTCGAGTCAAAAATGTTACATCTAAAGTGAGCAATTTTGAAACTTTATTAATTTTTATAATGAATTAAGAATAAAACTAAAGTTTCGTTAAAGCAATTTATATTACTTTTAAGGAACTTTTAAAAGGAAGGAAGTTGTATGGGAACATTTGATCTAGGTGTTGGCTCAGCGTTTTGGCTAATGAATGCAAGTGCTCTTTTGTGCGTTATTTACGGGGCTCTTTACTGGAATAAGGACAAAGAAGAGAAAGTACTCAACACGAAATCTTGGGATAGAGATGAAGCTAGAATCAATGAGGATTTATAATGAATCTCATTGAAAACATCGTCATTATTATCTATTTAGCGGTGCTTGCTTATTTGGGTTATGTGGGTTATAAACAGACAAAAAGTTCTGCGGATTACTTAATTGCAGGTGGCGATACCCATCCCTTTGTCATGGCGCTGAGTTATGGTGCTACTTTTATATCCACAGCGGCGATCGTTGGGTTCGGAGGTGTCGCTGCATGGCTGGGTAATTCGCTTCTTTGGCTTACGTTTTGTAACATCTTTATTGGCGTGTTTATTGCCTTTGTCTTTTTGGGAAATCCTACCCGTAAAATGGGCATTCGCCTCAATGCACACACCTTTCCTGAATTATTAGGACGACGTTTTAATTCTAAGTTTATTCAGGTATTTGGTGGTATTCTCATCACTATTTTCATGCCTTTATACACTTCTGCTGTTTTAATTGGTGGAACGGAGTTTTTAGTAGCGTACTTTAAAGTGGACTATCATCTTGCTCTTTTAGTGATGTCTGTCATCGTAACAGGCTACGTTCTTGCCGGCGGACTCAAAGGCGTTATGCTCACCGATGCCCTTCAAGGTGTCATTATGTTTTTTGCTATGATCATTCTTTTAGTCATGGTTTTTGATGCTGTGGGTGGAATGGATGCAGGACTTTCTAAATTAGAGATGGTTTGGGATAAAACAGTTGCACCACTAGCCAGTGTGAATATAAAAGATTTGGTAGCGGGCAGTCCAGATTTTTTAATGAAGCTTTCAATGAACTGGGGTTTCCAAGGATGGAATAAAATGCCAGTTTTTCTCTCCGAAGGATGGCTTTTCATCATCACAACCATTGCTATGGGGGTTGGTGTAGGCGTTTTGGCTCAACCACAACTCGTTGTACGTTTTATGACGGTTAAAAGTAAAAATGAACTAAACCGAGCTGTTTTGATCGGGGGTATTTTTATCATTGCGATGACAGGCATTATTTACCTTGTTGGTTCCGTAACGAATGTGTGGTACTTTGAATTTGATGGAGGCAAAAATGCCCTTCAAAGCACGGGTGGCATCGGTAAGGTTATTCCTCATTTTATCAATGCAGCGATGCCAAAATGGTTTGCATTTATCTTTTTATTTGCTCTTATTTCGGCTGCGATGAGTACGCTTTCAAGTCAATTTCATGCGATGGGTACAGCCATAGGTCGTGATGTTTTTGAGCAACTTGCAGGAAAGCACAACCCCAATTCACTGCTGATTACCCGTGTGGGTATTATCGTGATGATTATTATCTCCGTCTCTTTAGCGTATGTGTTTGATCAGCAACCTGCCATCATTGCACGCAGTACGGCTATCTTTTTTGCACTCTGCGCAAGCATCTTTTTACCAACTTATTTTGGTGGACTTTTTTGGAAGCGTATGACCAAAAAAGGGGCCATTGCTTCTATGTTTGTAGGAACTATCGTAACGACATTTTGGTTACTGTTTGTTCACTTTCAAGAAGCAAAAGAGTTAGGCATTTGTAAAATAATTTTTGGAGTAGATATTCTTTTAAGTGGCAAAATTACATTTGTGGACGCTATGATAGTAGCCTTGCCACTATCGGCTTTAACAGCAGTTGTTGTTTCGCTCATGACAAAGCCAGAGAGTTCCGCATTAATTAAAAAGTGTTTTGAGGATTAGACATCTTGCAAAACTCAAGTTGCAAGCTCTTAAAGCACCAAAGTTGCGTGGGCTTTATGCCGAATAAAACTCAGTGTTAACGTAGTGTTTGAAGCTTTGCTTTAAATGCGTGTTAAGAGTTTATAGTAGAGGATGAGGGTAGAAATTACCCTCTGTATTCTTGATATGGTTCTGAAGATGTATCAATAAAAAGACGTGTTTTTTTCATTTTTTGCATAGCTTCAAAAGTGTTTGCTTTTTCTTTTTCCATAATAGTTAAGGCTTCTTGAATCAATGCACATGCTGTTTGTGTCTCTTCAATGGTTTCAAATTGAGGCACACTTTCAATCAGTTCGCCTATAGCTTCATAATTCTCTTCTACAATAGCTATAGTAAAGGATTTAATCCACGACATACTCTGTCTCGTCTTTCCATGCTTGCAATAACTCTCGTGCAACACTAATTACTTCATCAAGTTTAGTCGTATCATTGTACATATTTGCTTCAGCAAGAAGTTTCACTTGATGAATGTAAAGCCCGCTCAAATAATGAGCTATTTGTCCTCCATCATAGTTTAAGGAGTTAATCAGTTCTGTAAAAATAGCCGATGTACGGTTGATCCAGTAAGTGCGTTTTTCGATATTTTTATCTTCGATAGCTTTTTTAGCTTGTGAAGCAAAGCGCAAAATACCTTCGTATAGCATTCTTATCAACTTTTCAGAAGATTCAATGGAAGCGTTGTTTTGTGAATAAGTTGAGTATGCTAAATTTGAATACATTTTAAAATCCTTTTTTAATTACTTTGAAGTAGTAGATTGTTTGATAATCGTAGAAAGCGAACTGAATTGATTATTTAGTTTACTGATAATACTGTCATAAGCCGCAAATTTTGTTGCCATAGCCTCATATTTTACGTCAAGTCTTGTAACCGCGGTTGCTCTTGATTTTGTTAATGTTGTTTTTTCCGTTGCTAAGCTTTTGTTATATTGGGTTAGTGTTCCATTGGTTGTATTAACATAGCCGTTAAGCATTGTATTGAATGTTGTGAAAATACCATCTTTTGTTTTTGGCGAAGAATATGTATTGTTTTTTTGAAGACCCATAGTGGCTAGAGCAGTGCTGTCTCCAGTGATGAGAATGTCAGCACCAGCAGCGCCTTTGAGAACAATATTATTGTTCGTTCCAATACTTGCATCAACACCCGTGATTCCAGCATTATTAATAGCCGTTTTGATGGCTGCTAAATTATCTGCAATTGTTGATGTTGAAGGCGTGGTGAAAGTAATAGCTTTTCCATTGATAGAAAATGTGTCTGCTCCAATACTTAAACCGCCTGATGGGACAGATGATCCTTCATACGAAGTTGTACTATACGTTGTTGATCCTAAAAAATAGTCTTTGACATCTGCTGGATCTGCTGCAACTTTGGCGTTAAATGTTGCTGCATTAAACTCAAGTTTACCCTCAGTAGTCATGCTAATGCCATAGTCACTTAGTCCTCTTCCTTCACTATCAACGCCTAAAACTTGTTTACGAATATTAGTGCTTAAAGTGTTGATTTGGGTAACGCCTTGAAACGTACCTGCTGTTTTTGTTGATGTATCAAAAGCTGTTGCAGTTTTTAGTTTTGCCATAAGATCATTGTATGAAGTTACCAGTGATTTAAGATTGGTTGTAATGTTTGTCCAATCTTGTGTAATTGCAACCGTTGTATTGGTAGATGAATCTTGTGCTTTATTTAATGTAATGCTTGTACCTACGATAAGATCATCAAATGTGTTAGAGCTACGCGCTACCGTTACGCCATTGTAAACAACAGAAGCATCGGTTGCAGTTTTGAGATGATTGGCACTTAAGTCTAATCCTAAATCTGTAAGGGCTGTTCCTGTGGACGATAATGTTATAGCGTTATCAGCTCCCGTTGAATTTGACTTAATGACAAGTTTATAAGGGTTAGTTCCTCCAACATTAAGAATAGAAGCAGTGATTTTTCCATTTGCTTTATCATTGATCATATTTTTAAGATCGGTGAGTGTTGTTGTTGCTGTTACATCAATGGCGTAAGTATTTGTTCCAAGTTTGAGACTTAGAGTATCGCTATTAGATGTAAATGTACTGGTCTGACTTGCCAAACTGTTTGATTGATAAATGTCTTGACTTGCTAAAGTATTGACATGCATTGTAAAATTATCTACAGTTGTTCCAGATTTTGTAGTAACAGAAATAGCATCATTTGAAACGGTAGTTGTTCTTTGAAGATAGTTATTCTCTTGTGATAATGCATTGGTTGATGACTTTAAGGTATTTGTTAATGATGTAAGAGACGTCAAATCCGTTTGCTTAGTCGTATTGGCTGTCACTTTGTTATCAATAGGTGTAAGTATTGCTTTTTCATCAACTGCTCTTAATTTATCTATGGTATCGTATGAAAGGGTACCACTGCTACCAAGACCAAGAGAACTTAAGCTTGATGTTGCCATCGTCTATCCTTTTTTATCAAAAATTATTCCTACGATTTCTTTCATTTTAGCGGAAAGGCTCATTGCTTCTTCTGTAGGAAATTTACGAATGACTTTACCCGTACTTTTTTCTATAACATTGATAAACATTTGATTAATCTTATCATTGTATCCAAATGTTATATTGGTATCGAGTAAATCCATTTGCTTATTAAGCTCTTTTACCGTTTCGCTTAATGCCTTTGTATTGTTATTATTGTCGTCTTCTTTTGTTGATTGCTGATTCACTTTAGATGTATCTGCTGTTTGTTCAACTTGTCTGACTGGAACCTGATTTGCTACTTTCGGAGTCGTTGCTGTTTCGACTTGTTTGCTGGTTGCGCTAAAGATGTCCATAATTGCCCTCCTTGACGTTTTATAATTTTCCTACTGACTAGATCGACACATCTTTTTTTTTATTTAATTATGAGCAATATATGTTTAACATTAAATATATCGTTTCGTAAAATTAAAGCACTTACAAAAAGTCTATTAAGATTTAGTGTGTTACTATTTCAGGTACATAACAAGAGGAATATCATGAAAGTAGCTTTAGTTTGTCAATCATTACTGTTGAGTCGCGCACTTAAAAGTTTTTTAGGAGACGTTGTTGTTCCCTATAAACAGTGTGATTTTGTCATCAGTGATAAAAAAATTGAGCTTGATAAACCTATTTTCTATATCTCTTCTACCGAAGGCAATTTAATCATTCCTTTTTCAAAATCTTCGCTCTTTATAGAACTTGACAAATTTTTCCAACATCTTTTGCTTCTTCAAGGCAATGTGGATGACATGATGCCTCACGCTAAGAACACCCATGCGCTTGAAGAGAAAATTACGGCATTAACTGAAAAATTTAGAACAGATCTTATCCAAACCATTCGAGGTTATTATGGCAATTAAACCTTTGATGGCAACGATTAGTGCAGGTAAATATAAAGGAAAGAAGATAGCCCTTCCTTCACTTGAAAGTACACGAAGTACAAAAGCTATTCTAAAAGGCTCTTTGTTTGATACCGTGCAATATGATATTGTGGATGAAGTATTTGTTGAAGTATTTGGCGGTAGTGGTTCTATGGGACTCGAAGCACTCAGCCGAGGAGCGAAGCATGCTTATTTTATTGAAAAAGACAAAGCGGCATTTAGCACCCTCAAAAGTAATTGTAAATTAATTGATGAAGCCCATACCACACCACTTTATGGCGATAGTTTTACCATTTTCCCAACATTATTACCAACACTTAAAAGTAAAGCCTATTTTTATTTCGATCCTCCTTTTTCAATTCGTGAAGGAATGGAAGATATTTATTTAAAAGTGATGGAGCTTATTGCCTCTATACCCCAAGAGAAGGCACATTTGATTATTGTTGAGCACATGAGTACGCTTAGCCTTCCTGTGAGCATTGGTTCATATGCATTACAAAAAACTAAAAAATTTGGAAATAGCTCTTTAAGCTATTACAACATATAGCTATGGAAAACACTACTTTTATTAGCGATATATCTCATAAAGCATTTCCTCTTTCTGAACGGATTTCTGCTACGACTATCAGGCATTCTATTTTAGGATCTATTCAAAATCAGTATCCTAATTTTGGGGAAGAGAGTTACCTTGCTATTACAGAACTGAATACGTTTCGTGAAAAATATATTGCTGATTATTTGGCAAAAGAGTTAGGTGAACTTTCTGATCTAGAACAACGCGTTTTAGCTTCCTTTCAAAATAATTCCACACTGACAGATAAAGTCGAAAATGATGATAATGCAACACTGAGTTTTGGTCAAAAAGTAGCGGATAAAGTTGCAAGTTTTGGTGGTAGTTGGACATTTATTATCTCTTTTTGTTCATTTCTTGTGATTTGGATTGTCATTAATATTTTCTGGTTTAAAAATCAAGGGTTTGATCCTTATCCTTATATCCTGCTCAATTTGATTTTATCATGTATCGCAGCATTACAAGCTCCTGTGATTATGATGAGTCAAAACAGACAAGAAGAAAAAGACAGAATTCGAGCTAAAAATGACTATATGATCAATCTTAAATCTGAACTTGAAATTCGGATGCTCCATGAAAAAATAGACCATCTCATTATGCATCAGCAAGAAGAACTCCTTGAAATTCAAAAAGTTCAAATCGATATGATGCAGGATATTTTACAACGCGTTAACCAGAAAGAATTATTGGAACATTAATTGCTTTAAAGTTGGCATGAATGTCAAATTTAAAGGAAACTGATGAAGATCCTCAAACTATCTTTTGTATTAATTTCAACACTCAGTACACTTTATGCCCAACGATTAGGTGATATTGCCAATGTTATCGGTGTCCGTGACAACCAATTAATTGGATACGGTCTTGTTGTTGGTCTTAACGGTACGGGCGATGGCTCATCATCAGAATTTACAAAAAGTTCTCTCTCTAACTTGTTACAGACTGTTAATGTTAAAATTGATCCTGCTGCTATTAAATCGAAAAATATCGCTGCTGTTATGGTTACTGCGAAACTTCCACCGTTTGCAAGACAAGGCGATAAGCTTGATGTTTCTGTCTCATCTATTGGTGATGCAAAGTCATTGCAAGGTGGAAATCTCCTCCTTACGGCACTTAAAGGTGTTGATGGAAAAATCTACTCTTTAGCACAAGGCTCACTTACGATTGGTGGTATGAATGGCGGTAAAGAAAAAGGTCAACTCAACCATCCTTCTTCTGCCAATATTTTTGGTGGAGCTTTGGTCGAGCGTGAAATCGAAAACGATCTCCATGAACAAGAATTTGTCAACCTTTCATTGAAAGAAGCAAATTTCAATACCGCAGTTTCAGTGCAAAATGAACTTAATAAAAAATTTGGCAAGAAAATTGCAGTCGCAACAGATTCAAGAACTATTCGCTTAATGCGTCCAGCCAACCTAACGACTACTGAGTTTTTAGCAAAAACATTGGATTCTGATGTGTTGTATGAAAGAGAAAACAAAATTGTGATAGATGAACGAACTGGTACTATTGTTTCGGGTGTTAACATTAGGGTTGATCCTATTGTTGTGACACATGGTGATATAACGATTAAAATTGAAGCCAGTAACACCCCATTGGATGATAAGAGTGTTGATATTGGTGGTGATGTGCAAATCGCAAGTACAGAAAATCGCATTAAAATTAAAGAAGAGAGCATGACGGTTGCAAATATTGCACGGGCATTGTCAAAACTGGGTGCTAAACCAAAAGATATTATCTCAATCTTGGAAAACATCAAACGTTCAGGTGCGATTACTGCACAATTGGAGATCATCTAATGCAAACAGCCGATAACAGCATCGCTCTTTTAAATGCAAATTATAACGGATCTATGGGCAAAATTGATATGCAAAGTAAAAGTGATGCAGCGCTCAAAGAGCAGACCGATAAATTTGAAGCTTATTTTGTAAAGCAAATTCTTGATATCGCAATGAATACGGAAGATAATGGCGAAAATAGTCTCTTTCCAAAAGATGCAGGTGATAAAATTTATAAATCTATGTATAACGACACAATGAGTACAGCTTTAAGTGGAAATTTAGGGCTGAGTGAAATGTTATTTAGTTATTTGAAAGAAGGGCGTTAAAGTTTTATCATTTTTGACGATATGGTTGTAGACAACTACAATCTAGAATAAAGGGTTTAAAATGATTTCAAAAGTTCAAACGTCCAATGTGGCGTATTTACAACAGAGTGCTCCCAAAGATGATTCATCTAAAGGTGTCTCCAAAACAGAAAAAAGCGAAGGGATAGATAAAGTCTCCGCACTCAAAGCTGGAATCGAAAATGGAACGTACAAAGTCGATCTAGCAAAAACTGCACAAGCAGTCGCGGAAGAGTTGATCTAAATCCTTACACATGTAAAAGGATGATAAGATGTTGACGCACTACTTACACAATGCTATTAAAGATATAGAAAATCTCATTGAACAGACACAAAAAGATATAGCGGATATTAAAGTCGCAAAACACAGTGAGGTTTTTGAGAGAGCAAAAATTAAAAACGATTTGATTCAATCATTTGAAAACAAAAAGTCTCTTTTAGATAATGAACTGATGAAGATGCTCAAAGAGAGTGGTCAAACTTCATTGGAAACGTTGTTAAGTGTTGAACAAAAAGAGCTTTTAGCGCAAATGAAAATAAAACTCTCGGAACTTAAAACCTATAACAGTCAATATGCTAAGTACGTCATTACCATCAGTCAATTTTACAATGTATTGCTTGACAGCATCTTTCCAAGAGATATGGAAGGCTATAAAGTTGCAAACCATACGCCGGCTTCTTTATTAAAAGTTAGGGCTTAGTTATGAGTAACTTATTTGGAATTTTCAATACAGGTAGATCAGGACTTAATGCTGCACAAGTAGCAGTAGCCACTACCAGTCAAAATATTTCCAATGCAGGCAATCAATTTTATACACGTCAACGTGTTCAATTTACAGCAAGTGATGCTATCGCCTCTAGTGGAATTAGCATTGGCACTGGTGTTACGGTAACATCTATCGTTCGCATTCACGATGAATTTGTTTTTACAAAACTTAGAAATGCATCATCCAACCTTTCCTATGATACATACTCTTCGCAGTCACTTCAAGAAGTAGCAAAGAATTTCCCAGACTTAGCGGATGCTGGTATTTCCAAAGATTTAACCAATTATTTTACGCAGTGGAATAATCTTGCTTCTAATGCAACTGCTGGTTCTCAAAAGATTTCTTTAACACAAGCGGCTACAACATTAACTGGTGATATTCAATCGACAAGAGACTCAATTCGAGGTATTCAAGACTCTATAAATACACAGCTCAAATCATCTCTTGATGAGATCAATAGTTTGGGAGAAAGAATTGCCAAGATCAATGGGCAAATCTCCAATATTGAATCTGATAAAGTTACTAATGCCAATGACCTTCGTGACAAGCGCGATGAACTTGAACTTACTTTATCTAAAATGCTTAATATTTCTGTCTCAAAAGGTGCGATTAGCACAAACAATACGGTTGATGCTAATATGACAGATACAGGTACTCAGTATTATCTCAATATTTCAGGTGCTGCTTTTGTGGATGGATCAACGTTTCATCCTTTAGTCATTGATAATACTTCTAATGCAAGCAGTTACTATTCTATCTATTCTGAAATACAAGATGGTACACGCTACAACCTTACTGAGCAGTTATCAGGTGGTAAGATTGGAGCGATGCTGGATCTTCGTGGTCGTGTTGTCTCCGCTGGTGTCAATGGGGGTTATCCTCAAGATGGAAGTATTCAAGATTATGTCAATAAACTGGATAGTCTTGCTCAAACCGTGATAACTGAGACAAATAATCTTTACGCAAGAAGTGCTCAAAAAAGTATGCAATCGCCTATTTTAGATCTTAAAAGCACTACGTCATTGCAAAATGCTTATAATAATATTAACAATGGTTCTTTTGATATGATCGTTTATGATAGTGCCGGTAAAGAAGTTGCGCGTAAAACCATTAATATTGATAATTCGACCAGCATGGGCGATGATACTTTTTCTAACAGTATCTTGACTCAAATGAATACAAGTACTGATGATAACAAGGATAATAATTCACTCAATGACGTGGATGACTATTTTAAAGCGACATTTATGGACAATGGTGCATTTTCACTTTCACCCATTTCCAACAATAGTGGTTATACAATAGCCCTTCAAGACAATGGATCTAATTTCCCTGGAGCTATTGGGGTAAGTCAGTTTTTTACTGGAACGGATGGGTCAAATATTGATGTAAATGCAGAATATAAGAAAAATCCTCTGGCAATGCAAGCGTATGGTGCACCTATTGTGGGTAACCATGATGTTGCAAACGCTATGGTGCAGTTACAATACAATTCATTAAATTTTTATGCCAAAGACGGAAGTGCAACAAAAGAGACTATTGCTGGTTATTACAGTGCTTTGACAACCAAAGTTGCAACAGATGCTTCCGCTTCATCAACAAGTTATGATACCAATGATGCACTTTATAATACGATAAATACCCAATTCCAATCTGTCAGTGGTGTCAATAAAGATGAAGAGTTAGCCAGCTTGATTCAATATCAAAAATCTTACAGTGCGGCTGCCAAAATCATTACGACTATAGATCAAATGTTAGACACTCTTTTAGGCATTAAACAATAGTGAAACGATTTCCTTATATGAGTACCTTTGTTTTGGTACTCATCTTCTTTTTTTGTTTTCTTTTACCTTCCTTTTACACAGGTTCAGCTTATGACCTTAATCCTACAGCTATTTTATTACCACCAAGTTTTGAATATCTCTTAGGTACCGATAGACTAGGGCGTGATCTTTTTACGCGTTTAATGGTCGGCGGTCAAGTTTCATTGATGATTGGTATGTTAAGTGCCTTGATTTCAAGCTTGGTGGGGTTGATGATTGGCATTAGTGCTGGATTTTTTCAAAAAGGTGTTGATAAATTCATCATAGTACTTATTGACCTTTTTCTAACGTTTCCCACATTTTTCCTTTTATTGGCACTTATCAGTTACATGAATGCTTCTGTTTGGGTGCTTATATTTATTATTTCCATCACAGGATGGATGGGAATGGCTAGAATGATTCGCTCTGAGAGCTTCGCGATTTCAAATGCTCCTTTTATTAAAATTCTAAAGCTCTCTAATGTCAATACATTCAAAATTATTTTTAAATATTTTGCTCCTTTATTAGCCCCTATCTTTTTTATCAGTTTTACATTTGGTGTCAGTGGTGCTATTTTAGCTGAGAGTGGGTTGAGCTTTTTAGGTATTGGTATCACACCTCCACAAATGAGTTGGGGTGTTATTATTAGTGAAGGGAAAGAAGTGATTGATATTGCATGGTGGCTGAGCTTTTTTCCGGGCTTTCTTATTTTTTTAGTCACTCTTTCATTGATTAATCTCTCTGATTATCTACAATCTAAGAGCAATGAAAAAGATGTTTTAAATGACGTTTGAAGCTGTAAAAAAACTTTTAAAAGAAGAAGCGCTTAAACGTAATCATCATGAAGAGCTCTCCCAAGATCGCCCTGATCCTTTGATGATTGCATCAAGGTATAAAGACGAGTTTAGTTCCCTCATCTGCGCACTTTTTGCATATGGAAATGTTTCTGCCATTATTCAATTTTTGGAAAGCTTAGATTTCTCATTGTTAGATGCTGATGAAAAAACTATTGAGCAGACATTGTCGCATCATTACTATCGGTTTCAAAATGCCAAAGATATCCAAGCCCTTTTTATAACACTCGCTCGCCTCAAAAAAAACAGAAGTTCATTGGAGTCTATTTTTCTTCCAGCCTATCAAAAAGAATCTAACGTCATGGATGGTTTACGCGCATTGATCGCAATGTTGTACGATATTAATCCGTATCGTTCACGTGGTTATCAGTTTTTGTTGGGTACAATTCCTCCTACAAACCCACACTCTCCTTATAAACGATGGCATATGTATCTAAGATGGATGGTTCGAAATGATCATCTTGACCTTGGTCTTTGGCAAGGTGTTGATACCAAAGATTTGCTCGTTCCTCTTGATACCCATACTTTCGCTGTCGGGAAAAAATTGGGCTTGATTCAGCGAAAATCGTATGATTTTAAAGCTGTGTTAGAGTTGAGTCACACACTCCAAAAGATTGATCCAAGTGATCCTGTCAAATATGATTTTGCACTCTATCGCTTAGGACAAGAGAAAATTCTTTTTTAAGGTTCACAATGAATGTGAAGTATTGGCTCCCTAGGAGCTTTACGGTTTTGAGAGAAGGGTATGACCTTACTAAATTCTCAGCCGACATAGTAGCAGGATCTACCGTTGCGATTATCGCTTTACCTTTAGCTATGGCTTTTGCAATAGCCAGTGGTGTAAGTCCTGAAAAAGGGCTTTTTACAGCGGTTGTCGCAGGGCTCATTATCTCTCTCTTTGGTGGGAGTAGGTACCAGATTGGAGGTCCTACAGGGGCTTTTGTTGTGGTACTCTATGCGGTTATCTTAAAACATGGATACGATGGCTTAGTGATTGCCACCTTTTTAGCGGGTGTAATGCTCTTTTTTATGGGTGTTTTTAAGCTTGGTAATATTATTAAGTATATTCCTTATCCCGTGACGGTTGGTTTTACAACAGGTATAGCACTGATCATTTTCTCTTCGCAGATTAAGGATTTTTTTGGGCTTCCTATTGCAAAGATGCCAGCAGAATTCGTTGATCAATGGAAGCTTTACTCTACAGAATTTTTACATGTCAATTATTACGCAGTTGCAGTTGGCGTCATTAGTATTGTGCTTTTGATTAAGCTGCGTCATCGGTTTCCGCATATTCCGACACCTATTATTGTTATTATTCTCTCAGCATTAGCTGTCTACTTTTTTAAATTGCCTGTTGAGACGATTGGGTCAAAATTTGGAACACTTCCTTCTACTTTACCCTATCCAACGATTCCAGCTTTTTCTTTAGAAAAAGTGCGTGCAGTTTTTCCTGATGCCATGACGATTGCGCTTTTAGGTGCTATAGAATCATTGTTGTCATGCGTGGTTGCTGATGGTATGACGGGTGATCGCCATCATTCAAATAAAGAGCTAATGGCACAAGGTGCTGCCAATATAGCTTCAGTGCTTTTCGGTGGCATTGCCGCAACGGGAGCTATTGCACGAACAGCTACCAATATTAAAGCGGGGGCTTATAGTCCAATTTCAGGTGTTATTCACGCTTTAATGCTTCTTGTTTTTATGTTTTTATTTTCCAAGTTCATTGTGCTTATCCCTCTTGCAACATTGGCAGCCATTTTAATCGTCGTTGCATGGAACATGAGTGAATTTCACCATTTTAAAGCCATTGCTCTTAAATCTGAACGTTACGACACGGTTGTGCTTTTAATGACTTTTTTCCTTACGGTTTTGATTGATCTCAATACAGGCGTTCAAACAGGCATTATGTTAGCGGGACTTTTGTTTATTAAGCGCATGATTGATGTTACTGGCATTGTTGATACAAAAAATACAATCGTACTCCCTTTTGATAGTCAAGATGAGCCTTTAGAAGTTGATGATGCAAATGCCATTTCTAAAAAAATTGTCCCAAAAGATGTGGAAGTGTATGAAATTGATGGCCCGTTTTTCTTTGGTGTCGCGGATCGCCTTAAAAACGTGCTCAATGAGGTGAGTAATCCTCCACGCATTTTTATTTTGAGGATGCGTCATGTTCCTATGGTTGATGCAACAGGGCTTCATGCTTTGGAGGAATTTTTTGATTTGTGTAAAAGTAACGGAACGATTCTTGTACTCTCAGGCGTGAATGAGCACATTAAGCTTAAAATGCGACGCCTTGGCTTTGAGAAAAAAATAGGGATAGAAAACATTACTGACAATATTGACATGGCACTTTCTCGTGCCCATAAACTATTAATAAAGGAGTAACAGTGCCATATGTTAACATTAAGATCACCAAAGAGGGTGCAACGAAAGAGCAAAAAGCAGAGCTCATTGAAGGCGTTACAAACCTTTTAGTCAGTGTTCTTGGTAAAAATCCAGCCACGACCGTTGTCACGATTGACGAAGTGGATATGGATAATTGGGGTATAGGTGGGCAACAGGTCAGCGAACTTCGCAAAAAACCGAAGCCTTAATGAACTATTAAATGATTTATAGATACAATCACGCAAAATTAATTAACGAAGGAAATGTGTAATGGGCGAAATGTTTACATTTTTAGGTCTTATTAATCACACTCATGACTTCATCTTTGTATCCCATATTGTTTTAGTCGGTGTTATCAGTTTTGTCTTGGCAAAACTTGCAACAACTAAAATGCAACTGGTACCAAGTGGTGTTCAAAATGTCATGGAAGCGTATCTTGAGAGTGTCATCTCTATGGGTAAAGATGTCATTGGAGAAGAATTGGCGCGTAAATACCTACCACTTGTAGCAACACTTGGTTTGATGGTATTTATTGCAAACGTTATTGGTATTATCCCTGGTTTTGAAGCTCCTTCAAGTAACCTAAACATGACATTGGCGTTAGCGCTTATGGTATTTGTTTACTATAACTTTGAAGGTATCCGTGTCAACGGTGTTGTTCATTATTTTGCGCACTTTATGGGACCATTGAAAGTTTTGGCTCCTTTAATGTTCCCAATCGAGATCGTTTCACATCTTTCTCGTATCGTCTCTTTGTCTTTCCGACTTTTCGGTAACATCAAAGGTGATGATCTTTTCTTAGCGGTTGTTTTGATGCTAGCTCCTTGGGTAGCACCACTTCCTGCATATGCGCTTTTAACATTCTCTGCATTTTTGCAGACGTTTATTTTTATGATCTTAACATACGTTTATCTAGCAGGTGCTGTTTTAATTAGCGAAGAGCACTAAAAAGTACTCCTTTGTTGCAACACCAACAAACGCGTTTTGAAAAACTCCTCAGTTTATTGCAAGGAGCCTCATGGGCACTTGCAATAGCAGGTGGGGGTTATACTTTTCTCGCTTTACTTCCTTTTGGTTTTATCATCGCTTCCATCATTGCTCTTTTCTTCTTTTTAACAGGATGTTTTTTTGTCATAATCTTTGAAATGGCACAACTGCAACTGGATAAAATGGGAGAGCTTAAAAAACAGACGCAACTCTTAGAAAAACTCTCTCACGATGATCAAACACTATCTCATCACTGATCCTGTTTTTTATACTTCCAATCCAACAGAAGTTGTTCAAAAACTTTTACACGTAAAAGCCAAATATCAGCCTGATTATATCTGTTTACGCGATAAATTGACCTCTGATTATGCCTCTGTCGCTAAGGCCATTGTAAAGGCTAAAATTCAAGATGAAAAAACAAAACTCTATTTGCACACGGATTTTAAACTAGCCCATGAATTAGGCTGTGATGGTGTACATCTACCTAGTCATGCTTTTGATCAAATTGAGAAAGCTAAAGCATTGGGTTTAGAAGTCATTGTTAGTACGCATACGTTTAAAGAGGCAGATGAAGCTCAAAACAAAGGTGCTGATGCCATTACCTTTAGTCCTATTTTTGCAACGCCCAATAAGGGGCAACCGCTTGGTTTAGAGAAGTTAAAAGAAATAAATGATAGAATCCGCGTTAAATGTTTCGCGCTTGGTGGCATCATCAACATGGAGCAAGTGAAGGCTTGCGAAGAGGTTGGTGTGTATGGTTTTGCCTCAATTCGCTTTTTTATAGATTAATCCCAAAGGGTATTTATGCAATTTGAAGTTGTTATTGGACTTGAAGTTCATGCTCAGTTAAATACAAAAACCAAGATTTTTTGCAGTTGTCCAACCAGTTTTGGAGATGAACCAAATACCAATGTATGTGAGGTCTGTTTAGGCCTTCCTGGAGCACTTCCTGTTTTGAATAAAGAGGTTGTTAAAAAAGCGATTGCCCTTGGTACGGCTATCAATGCAACGATCAATCAAAAATCTATTTTTAACCGTAAAAACTACTTTTATCCTGACCTTCCAAAAGGCTATCAGATCAGTCAATTTGAGATACCTATTGTTGAAAATGGTGAGATTATTATTGATTTTGAAGATGGTACAAAAAAGCGTATTGGTGTAACACGTGCGCATCTTGAAGAAGATGCAGGTAAAAACATCCATCATGGTAATGTCTCTCATGTTGACTTAAACCGTGCAGGAACACCACTCCTTGAGATCGTGAGTGAACCGGATATGCGAAGTAGCGAAGAAGCTGTTTTATATCTAAAAAAACTTCATGCTATTTTACGATACCTTGATATTAGCGATGCCAATATGCAAGAGGGAAGCTTCCGTTGTGACGCGAACGTCTCTATTCGTCCAAAAGGTGATACGAAGCTTTATACTAGAGCAGAAATCAAGAACCTAAACTCGTTTAAATTTATTCAAAAAGCGATTGATTACGAAGTACAACGTCAAAGCGAAGCGTGGGAAGATGGCGTTTATGAAAGAGAAGTGGTTCAAGAAACCAGACTTTATGATACCGAAAAAAATGAAACAAGAAGTATGCGAGGTAAAGAGGACAGTGCGGAGTATCGTTACTTTCCAGATCCTGATTTATTGCCAGTTCTTATCCCTGATGATATGCTTGCAGAATGCATTAAAATTCCTGAACTTCCTGATGAAAAAAGAGATCGTTTGGTGAAAGAATATGGCATCAAAGAGTACGACGCAAACGTGATTACGTGCAGCGTTGAAATGGCACAATTTTATGAGACAATGATTAGCGAAGGTGCTGGTGCTAGAAATAGCATTACCTGGTTGACTATAGAATTACAAGCACGTTTAACCCATGGTGTGACCATTGTGACATCTCCTGTCGATGCCATTAAGCTTGCAATGCTTGTTAAACGCATCGAAGATGGTACGATCAGTGGAAAAGCTGCTAAAGAGGTGCTTGATTATTTGATGGAAAACAGTGCAAACGTTGATGATGCGATTGAAAAATTAGGTCTTAAACAAGTCAGTGATGATGGTGCTATTTTAACGATTATTGATGCAATTATCGCAGCGAATATGGATAAAGTAGCTGAGTATAGAGGCGGTAAAGATAAACTTTTAGCTTTCTTTGTTGGTCAAACAATGAAAGAGAGTAAAGGGACAGCAAATCCTGTAAAAGTGAATGAACTTTTAAAATCTAGACTTGATGTTTAAGTAGGTTAGGCGTGAGTATAGCAGTTATTGGAGCAGGTAAATGGGGGCAAGCACTTCAGTTTGCGCTCTCTCACAATTTTATATGTAAGATTACATCACGCCAACCTAAAGTTATTGAAAATTTTGTGGGTCTTGAAGAGGCTTTATCTTCTGAGTATCTTATCTTTGCACTTCCTGCTCAAGTAGTGCGTGGTTGGCTGGAAGAGCATTTTAGCTTTACGGGGCAAAAAATTTTAGTGGCAGCAAAAGGTATAGAGCAGGGAAGTGGTCAATTTCTCAATGAAATTTTTGCTAAGCATGTTCCCGAAGATCATCTGAGCTTTTTATCGGGTCCTTCGTTTGCAAGTGAGGTCATGCAAGGTCTCCCAACTGCCGTGGTTATTAATTCTACCAACGAAACGCTTTCCAAAGAATTTGCTTCATTTTTCCCTTCCTTTATTAAAACGTATACTTCAAAAGATGTTATTGGCGCAGAGGTATGTGGCGCATACAAAAATGTTCTTGCTATTGCCAGTGGTATTTGTGATGGATTGAAACTGGGTAATAATGCACGTGCTAGTTTGATTGCACGAGGTCTTGTGGAGATGCGTCGTTTTGGGAAATTCTTTGGAGCACAGGATGAAACATTTTTAGGTTTAAGTGGAGCAGGAGATCTCTTTTTAACAGCTTCTAGCACGCTTTCTCGTAATTATCGTGTTGGTCTTTTTTTGGCTGAGGGCAAAAAGCTTGATGACATTTTGGTTTCATTAGGCGAAGTTGCTGAGGGCGTTTTTACCTCAGAAGCCATTTTTGAGCTTTCTGCAAAGTATAGTATTTATACACCCATTGCCCATGAAATAGCGCTTATCTTAAAAGGCAAAGAGCCACGGATGAGTGTGAAAGATTTGTTGGCTGATTGATGATACGCAAGCTTTTTTTCTCCTGCTTATTTTTCTCCTCGCTAATGCACGCTAAAACACCGCCTTTGGAAGACATGATTGCCCAAATGATTATGATTGGGTTTGATGGTACCAAAGAGGGTGATAAATGGGTTGATCAGATCGCAAAAGACATTAAGCGTGAAAAAATTGGTGGCGTTTTTATTAATGAAAAAAATATCCAAAATCCAGCACAACTGAAAAAGCTTAATGAGTATCTCAAAGCACAAGCGCCAAAAGAACTTCCTCTCATTGTTGCCGCAGAGCATGAAGGTGGCACTAAAAGTCTTTTTGAAGCCAAAAAAGGCTTTAACGAAGTTCCTTCCGCGTATGAACTTTTTAAGAATAAAGATATAGCTGAAACGGAAGAACTCTACCAAAAACTAAGTCATGACCTTGCTAAAAGTGGTATTAATGTCAATTTTGCACCTGTTTTAGACCTTCAGCCCAAAAAAGATGTTTATGAGAGTTCAAAATTGCAACGCAGTTACTCCAGTTATGAAGAAATTGTAACCACCTATGCCATGTTATTTATCAATGCGCTTCATGCTGAAGGTGTTATGCCCGTTGTGAAATATTTTCCAACAGCAGGCGCTAATTTATGGAATAACTTTTCCAGTGAAGAAGATGTAACCAATACATGGCGTTTTGAGCAATTAAAGCCTTATTATGATCTGATTGCTTTTGGTAAAATGGATGCTGTAGTCATTTCGCATGTTGTGCATAAAGAGATTGATCCTAAAAATCCACTCCTATTTTCAAAACTGGTTATTCAAGGGTTACTTCGAGATAAAATGCACTTTGAAGGTGTTGTTTTTGCTGATAATTTACGCACAAACTCTATAGCCAGCAGTATGGATTTTAAACAAAGGGTCATTCGTAGTATTGATGCGGGGGCTGATATTTTAGTCTTTACAAACTATTTTGCTGACAATGCGAGTATGACATTTACAATTAATAAGATAATTACAGATGCCATCAAAAGTGGGGAGTTAAGTAGTGAGCGTATAGCCCTTTCCTATGAACGTATTGTAAATTTTAAACAAAAACTATCAAAAAGAGGAAGCCATGTTAATTAAAAATGCTTTAGTGTCAACTCAAAAAGGTCTTGTGAATCAAGATGTATTGATAGAAGAGGGAAAAATTGTTGCCATAGCGCAGAATTTAGATGCTTCGGCTCATGAGGTGATAGATGCAAGTGGACTCTACCTTCTTCCCGGTCTTATTGATCTAAATGTTCGCTTTTCAAATAGCACGCTTAATCAAGAACACATTGATAAATTAGCGAGTAGTTGTCTTAAAGGTGGCGTAACAACAGCCGTTGTTATGTCTGATTTTACACCACGACTTGAGAGTGCGACCTTATTGGAGCTTGTTAAATTTAAAATTGATCAAGCCAAAATTAATCTTCAAATAAGTGCGCCTCTTGCCGATGAAAAAGAGGATCAACTGCACAATATTGCTACCCTTTTAAATAATGGTGCCGCTGCTATTTTGGCTGATTCGCATCGTAATGCAAATCTTTTACGACGGGGTATGCAATACGCAACAATGAAACAGAGACCTTTCTTTGTACAGTGCTATGAACCAAATCTTGATGATAATGGTTTAATGAACGATGGCGCGATCGCTTCAAAAATGGGGCTTTCTGGAATTTCAAAAATCTCTGAAACGGCTGAAGTTGCTAAACTTTCAGAACTTGCACATTTTTATGGCGCAACCGTTGTGCTAAAATCACTTTCTACAAAACGCTCTTTAGCGATTGTCAAAGAGCATAAAGCCCTTCAATCTAAGCTTTATACGGAAGTTTCTATTCATCATCTTTCCAAAAATGACAGTAGTTGTGCTGGTTTTAATACATATGCAAAATTGATGCCGCCGCTTCGTGAGGAAGAAGAGCGTAAAGCTTTAGTAGAAGCACTGAAAGAAGGATTAATCGATATTTTAACCTCTGCTCATTCTCCAAAATCTATTTTATACAAGGATGTTGCGTTTGAAGATGCGGCATTTGGAATTGGTTCAATTGAAGAGTTTTTAACACTTGCTTATACATTTTTAGTGAAAAATGATGTCATTGATCTTAATGAACTTATTCGTATTTGCGCTCAAAATCCAGCAAAAGTTTTAGGACTTTCTCATAAGGGCACTATAGCAGTAGGATTTGATGCAGATTTAGTACTCTTTGATCCAAACGAGAGCTATGAAGTTACCAATAAGCATTCACTGTATTGTGGTAATACACTTCATGGTAAAGTGAAAAAAGTAGTTGTGGGCGGAAAATTACTTCTGAATTAATAATAGACACGTGAAAGATAAAGTCCACACGCTGGAATCAGCGTTGTGGAGACTTTCATTTTTCGTTCACGTTGAGCAATAATATCTTCATAACTGAGAGATCCCTCACATGCTTTGAGTAGACTTCCGCACATCATGCGTACTTGTGAGCGTAAAAAAGCATTGCCTAAAAAATAAATAATAATAAAATTATTATGACGATATGCACCTGCTTTAAAGATAGTACGTTTATCGTTTGTTGTTTCACCACCCAGTTTTTTAAAATACTCAAAATTATGAAATCCAACAAATATCTGCGCATAATCGTTTAATTTCATAACATCTAGAGATTTTACATGGTAAGCATAATTGGCTAAAAATGGCTGATATGCTCCATCATAAAGGACGTAACGGTAGAGTCTTTTTTTGGCACTGAATCGTGCATGAAAAGACGCAGTAGCCGTTGAAATACTTTTAATGAAAATATAAGGATTTAGAAAGCCATTGAGATGATCTTTTAGTTTTTCGAGGTCATTCCAAAAAGCAGGAAGATCAATATGTACGACTTGATGTGTTGCATGAACTCCACTATCTGTTCGTCCACTTCCTACAACATTTTCATCAATATTGATACGCTTAAGAGCTCTTGTAATTGCACCTGCAACAGTTTGGGAGGCCTTAGTTTCGTTCTTTTGTATTTGGAAGCCCATAAAATGGCTTCCATCATAGCTTAGAGTAATTTTGACACGCATAAAAATTTAGAAGATATCACGAATGCGTTTTTGGTAAATTTTGTAGGCAATAAAAAAAGTAACAAGAAAAACAATGATAGGGGCACCTTGAGGATGCCATGCTGCAATGAGTGTTGTGAGTATAAGGTAGAGTGAAATAGTGGCAAACATAGCAATATAGATGCTTCCTTTATCATAACGATACGTCACAATACCAATGCTAAGCGCAATCAGTGTTGATGCAATAGGGAAAAGAGCGATGAGTAAGAAAAATGAGAGATCATATGCACGTTTTTGATCAACAAATGCACCATTCCAATACTCTTCGATAGTTTGTATCGCACCTATCGGTGTTTTTGGACTAGAATTAATATGCATGCGCTCAAAATCGATTTGTTGAATATCTTCTTTTGTAAATTCAAAAATTTTGCCCTGATCAAGATTGAGTCTAAGAGTTCCTTTTTCATTAAAAATTGCAGCATTTGTAGCAATGATGAGTTTTTCATCTTCTTTGTTATTTGGAGCTTGGTATAGGGTAATACCTGTGTAGTTTTGATTATTATCACTGTGTTCAATATAGACAAGCCAATCAGAAAATTTTTGTCCAAATTCATTGGCCTTAATATTGAATTTTGCTTCTGCTTTTTTGTATTCTAAAAAGTTGTTATTCAGTTGCTTTGAAATAGGAATAAGAACAAAAATATCGACAATAAGCATAAATGAGAGAAGTGATGCTAAAGCTAAAAAAAGTTTTGCAATCTTTTTTGGATTGTACCCTAGTGTAAACAGAACAATAGTTTCATTCTCTTTGGAGAGATTAAAAAGGGTAATACACAGTGCAATAAAAAAGGTAAGTGGCAACGTGTAAATAAGCGTTCTTGGTAACAAATAGATATAAAGTGTTCCTAATTCTAAGAAATTCATCTTTATAATGGCCGTCATGGCTGTTAGCTTGATGAAAAAGACCACCGATGTGATAAAGAAGAGGATAAAAAATAAAGAGCTAAAGAGCTCACTGAAATGTTTTAAAAGATAACGACTTACTCTATTCATAAATAAATTCCATTACATGTAAAATTGGTTTATCGAAAAGCCACGTGAACAAAAGACCAAAGGCAAGAAACGGGATAAACGGAAGTTGATAACTTCGTTTTCGTACAAGTACAAAAGCAACAAGCGAAAGGATTGCCGCAATATAAATAGCGACAAAGCCTAGTTTGATTCCAAGGATGGCTCCTATTATACCAGCAATAATAATGTCTGCTTCTCCCATGGCTTCTTTTTTAGCAAATGCTGAGACAAGAAAGCGAAGAAGCGTAAAAGCTCCCATAAATAAAAGCCCATTTTGAAGAGATACTAAAGGTGGATTTAGACAAAAAGAAAGCAAAAGCACAGGAAGACTGAGTACATCAGGAACTGCTTTGTACCGCAAATCTATAATACTTAGAGCCATTAAAAGTGCAAAGACTGAACCGAGTAATAAAGCTTGAACAATACTCTCTAAATGTATAAAACAGATTCCATACAGGAGTGCTGAACTCAATTCAACAAAGGGATATTGAAGCGATATAGTACTTTTACAAAATGCACATTTTCCTCTTAGTAAAAGCCATGAGAAGAGAGGAATATTGTGATACCATTTTAAGGGATGTAGACACTTAGGACAATGCGATGCAGGAAAATTGATACTTTCATTTTTAGGCAAGCGAAGTATGGCAACGTTTAAAAACGATCCAATACATAAGCCAAAAATAACGATCAACATACCTTCCATAACCACTAGCCCTTCACATCTAAAACTAAATCACTGATATCAAAAAGAGGTTTGAGCTCTTTTTTCACAGTAAAGTGTGTAATCATACCCAATTTAGGGCTCTCTTTTTGTAAATAGTACAAACTTTTATCGTACATTGCAGCTATTTCAAATTCTGTTGGGCTGATACTGCCCAACAGGGGTCCTAAATGCTCATATGCGATATAAAAAAGCAATGATTCATCCGCTTGTTTTTGAAATTGCACCATCACTTTCTTGCCTTTAAAAAGTAGGGGAATATGAATGGTTGCTTTAGAAAGTGCTAAAAGCATATAGGAGTAAGTTTTAAAAAGCTCTTTACTCAATGGTTCATCGCTCAATTGCTTGAGTAAAAAAGC
Organism: Sulfurospirillum sp.; assembly: GCF_036802865.1. Lineage (NCBI taxonomy): Bacteria > Pseudomonadati > Campylobacterota > Epsilonproteobacteria > Campylobacterales > Sulfurospirillaceae > Sulfurospirillum > Sulfurospirillum sp. Next base: position 295,198 of record NZ_DAIRVK010000002.1, read on the forward strand.
CTTAAAATCGTTGTAATTGAAGCTTTCTGATTCAAAGAACTCTTCGAGAGAAAGGGGTAAAAAGTATGCTTCATCTTCAAAGAGTTGAGGCTGTTTCCAAAGATTGGAAATGGTTAAAATTCCACCGCGTCCTTCGGAAAAATTTGCCCAGTATTTTTGCCCTTCTTTGAGGTTTTTACTACTTTTAGTGGTGAGTTCTTTTCTTCCAAGCTTCAGGCGATAACGCGTTGCATCGATTTGTTTGAGTACTTCAATGCTTACGGGAAGATTGGCATTGAAATTAATATTGGAACTACTGGTATGTCCGATGTCAGAGCCAATACCTGCTAACTTCTGAAGCGTGGAGATCATAGGTGGCTACAGTGTTCCACAATTAATTCTGCAATCTCAAATTTTCCAGCAAGTGAAAATTTTTGAACATGTGAAGCTGTGATGAAACTGACCTCATTTTTAGTGCTACCAAATGTATTTTGCCCTTTAAGGACATTGAGACAGACTGCATCAAGTCCTTTTTTCTCCAACATTTTACTTGCGTTATCCAGCGCTTTACTTTCATCCATCTCTGCTTTAAAACCGATGACTTTAAAGCCTTTTTTAGGTAATGATGAGAGAATATCGACATTGCGTTTCAGTTCTAAGTTGTATGTTTCACCCAATTCTTCTTTTTTGAGTTTTCCCTCATGTGTTTGAACCGGTATAAAATCACTTACAGCTGCAGCCATTAATAAATAAGGCGTTTTATCGTTTTTAGTGACATATTGCATCTGGGAGAGAAGGGCACTTTGCAGCTCGTATGTACTTTTTACATGTAACGTATTAATTGCGTTAACAAGGGGTGTTTCACCACTGCTAACAAGTGTCACATTGGCACCTCTTAAGTAAAATGCAAGTGCTAAAGCAGAGGCTTGTTTTCCACTGGAAAAATTGGTGAGACATCTTACATCATCAATTTTTTCCATCGTTCCACCCCCTGTGATGATAACCTCACGTTCAGTCCAAAAAGGCTCTTTCAGGAGAAGGCGTGAACAGGTATAAAAAATCTGCTCAACATCAGCAAGAGCACCAACACCTTCATCGTTGCAGGCAAGTAGTTTGGATTGCGGTGCGATGATCTCATAGCCAAGTGAGGCAAGTTTGGTAAGACTTTCTTGCGTGATGGGACTTAGCATCATGTTGGTATTGGCAGATGGGGCGAGAACAATCGTTTTTGTAAAAGCAATCGCTGTTTGCGTTAAAAGATTGTCCGCAATGCCATGACTAAGCTTGTTGATGGTATTAACAGAAGCTGGGGCAATGAGAAAAAGATCTGCCCATTTACCCGTATGAATATGGCTGAGCCCTTCACTCCAGCTTTCTGTATCAGCATGTAATACTTTATTTTGACTGATAGCCTCAAAAGTAAGCGGTGTGATAAAACGCTTTGCATCTTCGCTCATCAGCACTTTTACCTCAGCTCCCGCCTTAACAAAGAGCCGAATTAGCTCTAAAGCTTTGTAAATAGCAATGCTTCCCGTGACACCAAGAAGGATTTTTTTCCCTGCAAGTAGGTTATTACGCATCTTTTTTCCCGAAGAATTTGTAGAAGAATCCCTCAATGATTTTGAGTGGTTCTCTATTGATAGCCAAAGCGCCTTTAGGAATGTCTTTAGTGACCGTTGTTCCAGAAGCTATTAAGACATCATCTGCAATAGTGATAGGTGCAACAAGTTGGGTATCGCTTCCAACAAAGACATTTTTGCCGATGATGGTTTTGTATTTGCCTTTTCCATCGTAATTACAGGTAATCGTTCCACAACCGATATTTGTTCCCTCATCAATGGTTGCATCGCCAAGGTAGCTTAAATGACCTGCTTTAACGCCCTTTAGTGTAGATTTTTTGATTTCAACAAAATTGCCAATATGGGTACCTTCAATAATTGAATCAGGGCGAATTCGCGCCATTGGTCCAATATCAGAGTTTTTAATAACACTTTTTTCAACTACGGAATGTGCCTTAATATGGGCATTGTCTAAAACAGTGCCCTTCAGTAGTGTCACACCATTTTCAAGTTTACATTCACCCCTCATCTCTACATCTGCTTCGATGTAGATGGTGTGCGGTAAGCGCATACTCACACCTTGCTCCATAAAACGGCGTTTGATGCGGTTTTGCATCAACTCTTCTGCTTGCGAGAGGTGGTACTTTGAATTAACACCCATAAACGTGGCTTCATCGACAAAAAGGGCTTTAACCGTTCTGTTTTCTGCGTTGGCTAAGGCTATAAGATCGGTAATGTAGTACTCTTTTTGGCTATTGTTATTGGAAAGTTTTGGAAGATTCTCTTTTAAAAAGTCTGTTTTGAAAAGATAAACGCCTGCATTCACCGCAGTGACTTTTTTCTCTTCAATACTCGCATCTTTTTCTTCGACTATTTTTTCCACATTATAGTGGGTGTCCATGATGACCCTACCATACCCAAAGGGTTCTTTACATGTAAAAGCACTCATCACAACATCTGCATCCAAATGTGTAAAATTTTGCATATTTTCTGCTTCTAACAGAGGCATATCGCCATTAAGAACCAATAATCGTTCATATTTGGGAGCAATGCCACGAATTGCACCACCCGTTCCAGGGAAGTTTTGATGGTCTTGCATGCTGTAGTGAATATTGGAAAAATGGCGGTTCATTTTTTCTTGAACAAGGTCTGCTTGATGGTATAAGATAACATGGATATCATCGCTGATCTTTTGAGCTTCTTTGATGATGTGGTATAACATCTCAAAACCGCTGATTTCGTGAAGTACTTTTGGTAAAGTAGATTTCATGCGAGTACCTAGTCCCGCAGCCATAATTGCAATCGAAATATTCATAAATGGTGTTCCTACAAATTAGATGAAATCTATTTTAACGAAAAGTTGTTTAAAGATTAAAACGTATTTTGGTTGAGTTTGTTGAGAGATGAGTGCAAAGGCTATCACTCTAGTTTTCACGATATGATGCATTTACGTCTAAATACCTCTGATTTACTTGCTATATCGTATAATTTATAGTAATATTAATCAATCACAATATAGTCACTTATTCGTTTGAATTTTGCATTTACATACATTTTATGCTGGAGTAATTCATATGATGCCTCAATGGAATGACAAGTATAAACTAGACCATGATCTGTTAGATCAACAACATAAAGAGCTGTTTAAGCTTGCTAATTTCGTTTACAATTTAGATCCAACTTCAACCAAGAAAAATGAAGTTGCAACGCTTTTTAAAGCTTTTTACCAATACATGGATACTCACTTCAAAGATGAAGAGGCTTATATGGCTTCTATTTCTTATCCATTGCTCGATGAGCATAAAAAGCTCCATCAAGAAATCATCGCTAACCTCAATCATATTTTGAAAACAAAAAAGACAGTTCAAGAATTACAAGCCAGTATGAAATATGCTGCGCAAAAATGGCTTTCAGAACATATTTTAGAGAATGATTTAAAAATCATTGCATGGGCTAAAGGGTAGGGGGACAATAGCCTCACATTTTAAAACGCAAAGAGAGTCATTGAGACTCAAAAGAGTAATGTTTAGATTTGAAAACTGCTAACTTTAGTACTTTACTTCACAATTAAAACGTTTTTAACGCAAAACCAACTAAAATCATGCAATATATTATTGAGGATACCATTTGAAGAATGTGAAGAGAATTTTACTTTTACTATTGATTTGTATGACACCGATGGCTTTTGGTGCCGATACCATTCCAACGGTTAACCTTTCTCTTTCCGCACCTAATTCACCACAACAGCTTGTAACCAGCCTCAATCTTGTCCTTGTTTTAACGATTTTGACACTGGCTCCTTCGCTTATTTTTATGATGACCAGCTTTTTACGCCTACTCATCGTTTTTTCATTTCTTCGCCAAGCTTTGGGAACACAACAAATGCCACCAAGTCAGGTTATGGTCTCATTGGCGATGATCTTGACGTTTTTTATTATGGAACCCGTGATGAAAGAGTCGTATGATGTAGCCATAAAGCCTTATTTAGCAGAGAAGATGAGTTATCAAGATGCCTTTGAAAAGGGCTCTGCGCCTTTTAAAGCTTTTATGATTCGCAATACGAGAGAGAAAGACTTAGCACTTTTCTTTCGTATTCGCAACCTTGAAAATCCAAAAAATATTGAAGATGTTCCTTTGACGGTGGCAATGCCAGCTTTCATGATCAGTGAACTCAAGACGGCTTTTGAGATAGGCTTTTTGCTTTACTTGCCATTCTTGGTTATCGATATGGTAGTAAGTTCCGTTTTGATGGCTATGGGTATGATGATGTTACCTCCTGTTATGATCTCATTGCCATTTAAACTGCTTATCTTTGTTCTGGTTGATGGTTGGAATTTGTTGGTACAAAAACTCGTGGAGAGTTTCCATTAACGCCCAATATATCAAAAAGACAACAATAGGTTTTGAACTTGACCATCCTCTTTTTGATGCGATTATTCTAAAACAAGGTGCTCAGCTCATCCATTTTCAGCCCAAAGGCGGTAGTGCACTCTTTTGGAAGGCTGATCTTTCAACATTTGAAGCAGGGAAGGCATTTCGTGGAGGTATTCCTCTGTGTTGGCCATGGTTTGGAAAAGCGGGCAACCCAACTCATGGATTTGCACGCATTATGGAGTGGGAAATTGTACTGCATGTCGAAAATGAAGAGGGCGTCCAACTGGTTTTTGAACTGCATGATTCTGCTACAACACGAGCTATCTGGCCGTATGCTTTTTTTCTACGACTTGAAATGAACTTAGGCCGAGAAGTTGCACTCACGTTACATATAAACACTGAGAAAGAGAGTACAGGAGCGTTGCATACCTACTTTTCGTGTGATGCTGTTCATAAAGTGCAGGTCACTGGACTTGGGTATCATTATATCGACGCTTTACAAAATGGAAAGCGTTGTGAAAGTGAAGATGACATGTTACAGGTAAACCATGCACTTGATCGAATTTATACTCAACCACAATCCAATATCGTTCTTACTGATACAAAACGACGTGTGAGCGTCTCTCAAAAAAATCACAGTGACGTTGTCGTATGGAATCCTTGGAAAGAAGGCGCAGCTAAACTTTCTGACATGGAAGAAGATGATTATACGCGGATGCTTTGTTTGGAGAGTGCTAGAATATCGAAGCCTTTTAACGACGATGATAGTTTGCAGATAACAATTCATGTAGAAGAAATATCCTAATACTTACCTAAAGTATCGTAAGTATAAATTAAGTATATTGCAGTTATACTTTTCTAAACAAAAAACATAGAAAAGGTACTATATGAAAAATGTTCTTATTATTAACGGTCATCAAAAATATCCAGTTGTAGCCGAAGGCAACCTAACACGTACTTACATAGACACTGCAACGCACTATTTTCAAGAAAATGGTTTTACTGTCAAAAATTCGGTTATTGAAAGTGCTTATGATATTAAAGAGGAACTTGAAAAATTTGCATGGGCAGATTATATACTCTTTCAATACCCAGTTTATTGGATGGGCGTGCCTTGGATCACTAAAAAATACATGGATGAAATTTTTTCCATGGGCAAAGATACCGTAACGTATGCCAGTGATGGAAGAACCAGAAGTGACGCTTCTAAACGATACGGTAGTGGGGGCTTGATGCAAGGTAAAAAATACATGCTCTCTTTGACATATAACTGCCCAACAACGGAATTTGATAATAAAGAGGGATTTTTTGATGGCTTGAGCATCGATGAAGCCAATGTCGCAGTACATAAAACATTTCAGTTTTGTGGTGCAGAACCTTTAGAAACATTCTCAGTGCATGATATTTTTAAAGGTGACTTAGATATTGAAAAAGAGAAAGTACGTCTTCGTGCACATTTAGCAAAAAACTTCAAATAATCTTTTTGGTGGTATGAAAATACCACCTCTTCTTTACATGTAAAGCTCAAATCCTTTTTGCTGTTTCAAAATGCTCTCAAAAAGTTTTTGCGCTTCTTGCAACATTTTCTCATGTTGTTTTTGTGCCTTTTCTAAAATCTTATCAAGGCTTTTAAGCAAAGAGTTATTCTCATAATTTTGAGTATTGAGGTCTTGCGCTTTAGGAAGTAAAGCATTAATATCATAAGCGGTGTTGGTTGTCGTGGCTTGGGGCGTTGCACTACCACTCTCTTGTACGTTTTTAAAGTACTCATCCATCATCGGTTGAATCTGTTTCATCGCCGCATCAATCTCTTTTTGATCGTTTGCATCAATACCATCACCTTTATAGTGAAAGCTATAACCGTAAGCATGGGAAAGCGTTAGTGTGGTTGTTTGCGATGTACCACTGTTCTCTTGTAAGATTTCAGCTGAACGTTCATCGTACATACTAAGATCGATCGTATCGCCACTACTCGTTTGGAGTGAAAAACCAAAGTTGTTTGAACTGTAGTTGCTTGCGCTTATACTCTGCATGGTAACTCCTTTATTGAAAGCTACATCGGCATAATGCAGTTTTGATTTAGATCGTAATGAGGCAGTCTAATTTATTTTGTACCGATTCAATTTTTTGCTGCATACCATCTTGTCGGTTTGGTCTTATATCGAACTTTAAACAGGCATAAACACGTCCATAGGCTTCTAAGAGTGCATAAGCTTTTTCGACCAGTTTCAATGCTTCAGGCATAGTAGGTGTTTCAACAACAGTACTCATAGGCGTGAGTTTATAACTGTAGCCACTTTCATGGATCATCTTAACGATGCATGCAACATCGGCACTTTTACTCTCACTCCCTTCGAGTGGGAACATACTAAATTCCATTAAAACGCTCATCCATACTCCCTTGTGTTTAGCTATCCAGTCCACTGCTGTAGTACTTACGCTCTTTTGCAACAACGATCTCTTTTTGACGCTCTTTTTTATGCATGTCTTTTTCCACAAAAAGGGGCTTTCTGGTTATAGGGTGTAAGCCTGTATAGTACATGAGCGTGGCATAGGTCGAAGGTGTGGGCGTAAAAATTTGCGCTTGTTCAGGATTGATCTTAAGCACCGTAGAGGCAAAGTGTTTCAGTGAGTGCATGTGCTTCTCTTCACACCCCGGATGTGCTGCAATGAGGTAATAAGTAAGAAACTGTTTTTTACCCGACTCCCGACTGAGCCTGTCAAAGAGGGCTTTAAACTCGACTAAGGACTCTTTTCCTGGTTTGCCCATAAGGGCAAGTATCTCATCGTCGATATGTTCAGGAGCGATTTTCATCTGACCACTGAGGTGATGCTCGACAATCTCTTTAAGGTATTCATACCCATACGCTTTATCATCGCTAATGAGGTCGTAGCGAATACCTGAAGCTACAAATGCTTTTTTAATTCCAGGCAGTGCCCTTACTTTTCGCAATAAATCAAGTTGTTTTTTATGCGTTGGTTTAAGTGCCTTGCAGAGTTTGGGAAACATACAGCTTTTTTCTTCACACGTTCCTTTGGTCACTTTCTTAGAACACTCATAACCGTACATATTTGCTGTTGGTCCTCCTAGATCGGAGATAACGCCCTTGAAGTCTTTGTAAGTGGTAAAGTGCTTTGCTTCTTTGAGGATGGAATTTTCACTACGACTTCTTATGGTTCTGCCTTGATGCACACTAATGGCACAGAAACTACACTCACCGTAACAGCCTTGGTGTGTTGAAATAGAAAATTTGATGGTTTCAAGTGCTTTAACAGCCCCGTCTTTTTTATGGAAAGGATGGACATCACGCATAAAAGGCAGTGCACTGACTGCATCCATCTCTTCGGTTGTAAGGTAGAGTGCAGGTGGGTTTTGTATGAGGTAGCGCTCATCCACTTTTTGGCAAAGACCTTTAGCTGAAATGGGGTCATTATTGTGGTAAAAAATGTCAAACATATCCATGAATTTAAGCTTATCACTGAGTGTCTCAGCATGGCTTGGAAGCGCTAAATAATCAGTCTTAGGCTCTTTAGAAATATAACAAAGCCCTTTGACATCCAAAGGTTCAATGCCCTTTTTTAGGGCATCTGCAAACTCAATGATACTTTTATCTGCCATACCATACAGTAGATAATCTGCCTTGGCATCGAACAATATAGGCTTACGAAGCTTGTTACTCCAAAAATCATAATGCGTCACGCGCCTAAGGCTTGCTTCAATGCCTCCCAGCATAATAGGCACCGTGTTTTTAAAGTTTTGGCGGATGAGGTTGGTGTACACAAGACTTGCACGATCGGGGCGTTTGTTGTTAATGCCTCCTGGTGTATAGTCATCACTGTTTCTAAACTTTTTTGTAGCTGTGTAGTTCGACACAAGTGAATCCACACTACCACCACTTACGCCCCAAAAAAGTTTTGGTTCACCCAAACGGGCTATATCGATGCCATTGGTAACATCAGGTTGCCCGATAATGCCTACTTTATACCCTGCTTGTTCTAACACACGTCCCACAACAGAAACACCCATATATGGGCTATCTATATAGGCATCGGAGGTGATGAGAATAATGTCAAGTTGACTCCATCCTCTTTGTAACATCTCTTCGTGTGTCGTAGGTAAAAACATGCGTATCCTCTGTCGTTAATAATAGGTATTAATATAGCACAACGCCTCTATATTTTGGCTTTTTTAAGATTGTTAATAGTAATATCTCACCAATTATCATTTGGAGGATACGTTTGAAAAATTCACTCTATTTTAACATGAAAGTTGAAGAGGGCATCTTTGAAAAAATCATAGCGGAGCAAGATAGTATTGGCTATTATGCCTTGCCAGATCAAGATATCAGTTGCCTAGAAAGTTACTTAGAAGATTTTAAATCTAAAAATGATTATGACGCGATCAAAGACATTGCTATTATCGGTATTGGTGGAAGCTCTTTGGGACCTAAAGCGATCTTTAGAGCATTGCAAGGTATTCGTGATTTTGACAAACGTTTGCACCTCTTTGAAAGCACTGATCCTGCATCCATTCGCTCAACACTTAATAAACTTGACATCAAAAATACCCACTTCTTTGTCATCAGTAAATCAGGTACAACGATAGAGACAATTTCGGTGTACAAATACATTCTTTCACTGCTTAAAGCGAAAGATATTTCACTGGATTATCGTTTTACATTTGTCACCGATGATGGCTCAAAACTTGAAGCACATGCGAAAACATTTAACTCTTTTGTTTTACACATTCCTGTCAATGTGGGTGGACGTTTTTCTGTTTTAAGTGCTGCAGGACTTGCACCATTACTGCTTGTGGGTGTAGATATTCAAAGACTCCTTGATGGCGCCAAAGCGATTAAAAAAAGCTTCTTTGAAGATGGTTACATTAAAGAGACATTGATGAAAAAAGCGACCTATTACGCTAAAAATTCAATGCATTACAACATTAATACGCTTTTTGCTTACTCTGAGAGTTTGGACTGCTTTACAGACTGGTATGTTCAGCTTTGGGGTGAGAGTTTGGGTAAAAAACAACGTCACAGTAGCTTTAATGTTGGTTTGACACCTGTTGGACTTATTGGACCAAAAGATCAACACTCCTTTTTGCAGCTTATCGTTGAAGGACTTCGCGATAAAAGTGTCACCGTCCTTAAAATCGAAAATTTTGATGATAAGATCAAAATTCCTGCTATTACCCTTAAAGAGCTTGAGAGCTTAGATTTGATGAATGGCATTGCGTTTTGCGATCTGATTAACATGCAAGCAGACTCAACGATTGAAGCACTTTTGGATAAAAAGGATATTCCTATCGATACTATTACCATTCAGCATATTGATGAAGAAAACATTGGTAAGTTAATATTCTATTATGAGCTTCTCACCTCTCTTGTAGGTCAAATGATGAATGTTAACACGTATGACCAACCGGGCGTTGAGAGCGGCAAGAAGATTTTAGAGGGTAAATTAATCGAAGAAAAAAAGAATACAAGCAAAAAAACTCGCTAATACGTATAGGCTGGGAATACTCCCAGCCCTTTTTATTTTTGTGTAAAGACAAGCGCTTGTTCATACAGCGCTGAGCCCATTTTCCCCCACATTGAAAAAAGATGCGTTTCTTTCTCATTGAGATTGAATTGTTGAACGATTTTGTTGACAATTTTATGTTCATCTATACCAAATCTATCGTCAATATGTACCAAGACCATTAATGCAAGCAATGCGATTTTTTGACTTTGAGATGATTTGAAAACGGTTAAAATATCTTCTAATACAAAATGACTCAAGTCTAATTCAAGATTTTCAATTCCCATTTCAGTGCAGTATTCATCAACAATCTCACGCTCCTTCATCCCGTATTCGCCATCCAGTTTTGCGACATATTGTACGAGCTGTAGAAAAGCAAATTTCTCTTCTGATTTAAGTTTCATTAGTAACAATTTGTACTCCTTTAATAATGGATCGATGAAATTATAGTAAAACATTCTAAATGAACCTTAATAAACATGCTAAAATTGAGAAAGTGTATTTATAAGGACGAAGTTCGTGGATAAAAAATTACAAAAAAGTGAAAAAATTTTAGATGCTGCGTTGATGCTGTTCTCAAAACAAGGTTTTTATGCAACTACGATTCCAGACATTGCAAAAGCGATGGGTATGAGTGTGGGAAATATCTATAACTACTTTTCTTCCAAAGAGATACTTGCTAAAGAGATCATCAAATACTCATCAGACATTTTAGGTGCGGAAATTCGAAAAGTCAATGAAGAAGAGGGGAGTGCCAAAGACAAAATTCGTAAAATTGTTGCGCTTTATTTTGAAATGGCAACCTTGAAACCTCAACATATTAACTACTTTTTACGCGTTTATCTTGCCAACAAAGAAGTTTTCAAAGAAGGGTGTGAAGGCATGATTTGCGTCTCTGCCTTTGTAACAGAGTTGATGTTGTTTTTTGAAGAGGGCGTTGCTCGTGGAGAGCTTCGCAATCAAGATTTTTTTTCTGCCTTTGGTCTTTTCATGGGGTATCTTGGTGGTTTTGTTTTTCTAAGTGGCGAAGGAGTGTTGGATAAAGCCCTCAATTACTATGTCGATGAGATTTCACTCAACATTTACAATGCTTTGAAACAACAATAATGCCTCGTAAATCTTCCATCATTTGGCTTCAAGGACTGACGTGTAATGGTAACAGCCACTCTTTTTTGAATTATGCTCAGATGCCAAGCTTCGCCGCTTCCTTTGATATGCTCTATCATCCATTGTGGTGCGGAGCAGAGGATTTTATGGGGTTATTACACAGTGATGCACCCTTTGACTTTCTCATTTTAGAGGGCGCTCTTAGCCATGATGAGCGTTTGCTTCAACGCTTTAATTTACCTTTCTATGAAATCCTCGATAACCTCGCTTCTCGTTCAAAATATATTATTTGTGCAGGAAGTTGTGCCAGTTTTGGTGGTATTTTCAGGCTTCGCGATCCACAGAAGATTACAGGGGCACTTTTTAGTGGTAAAGAGAAGGGTGGTTATTGGCTGGAGAAGAAGAATGTTATTAACATTTCAGGCTGTCCACTGCATCCTCGTTGGTTGGCTGAGACTCTTTTTGCACTGCATCATGGTGACAATGTGGCATTAGATGAGTTTTTACGCCCCAAAGAGATCTTTTCTTATTTTGCGCATCATGGTTGTTTACGCAATGAGTATTTTGAGTGGAAAGTGGATAGCAAGCAGTTAGGGCAAAGAGAAGGGTGCTTGTATTATGAGCATGGTTGTCAAGGGCCGATGAGCCATGCAAATTGCAATAAGATTTTGTGGAATGATGTGAGTTCTAAAACAAGAGCAGGCTCACCTTGTTTAGGGTGTACAGAGTTTGATTTTCCTCGTCCTGCACTCTATGAAACTCAAAAAAACATGTCTCTTCCTCAAACACCTTTTGGCATCTCAAAACGTGCTTATTATACACTTGCAGGTGTAGCCAAAAGTTTTAAAATAGAAAGACTCGAAAAGAAGTTGATTGATGAAGATAACTAAAAAAATTATAGAGCGCATTGAAGGCGAAGCTACATTGGAGCTTGAGTGGGAAAATGAACAGGTCAGTTTTGCCAAAATCAAATTTTTTAATTACCGTGGTATTGAAGAAATCTTAAAAGGGCGACCTTTGTTGGATGCGCTTGCTCTTACCCCTCGTGTCTGTGGTATCTGTTCGCACTCACATGCTATTGCTTCAGTGCTTGCTATAGAAGAGTGTTATAAAAGTGCAGGGGAATCGTTACTGATAAATCAAAAAGCCAAAGATATTCGTGAGATTGCTTTGAATGCTGAGAAGATCCATAACCATATTAAATGGTATTTTTTTACGATTTTACCAGAGCTTAAAAAGGTTTCTGATCCAAAATATGGTGGGAACGCTTTTAAAGATACACAATGGTTTACTGCCCAGCGTGCGATTATGGAAAGCCTGAAAATGGGCGCTCATTTTACGGGTCAGTGGCCACATGGTTCGTTTGTGATGGCAGGCGGTGTGACGTGTGATCCCCTGAGAAGTGATCTTATTAGTGCGCATGGGTGTTTAGATGCTGTGATTGCTTTTTGTGAAGAGCATTTTTACGGGATGGGGTTGGAAGAGTTTTTGAGCTTTGACTCAGCCTTGCAAGTAATGGCTTCACCTTCAGCGCTTTCGCAAGGTATTGATGAGATGCTCAAACACGGGTTTGATCGCTTGGGCAGAAGTTTTGATCGTTTCTTAGCTTTAGGAGACTCTTTTATGTACGAGGGAAGTCTTAAGGCTTCAAAAACTACGGTACTGAGTGCGGATGTAAAACACGTACATGAAAGTTTAGATCATACCTTTTTTGCCGATAAACAGAATGGTTATACCTATTCTAAAAGTGCTCTCTATAAGAAGAATTTTTGTGAAGTGGGACCATTGGCACGTTTAATAGTAGCAAAAGAGCCTTTGATGCGTGATTTTCACCGTAGGTTTAAAGATGCAGCATTAACACGTGTGGTGGCACGTGCCGTGGAGTGTGCTTACTTACTTTGGCGTACGAAAGCATTGCTCAATAACTTAGATGTAAAAGAGGCCTCTTTTAGTCCTCCCAAAAAAGATGTACATTCACTCAGTGGTGAAGGGATTGGTGTTATTGAAGCGCCACGAGGCTCACTGATCCATCATGTGAAGGTAGACCATGGTGTCATTGCGTCATATGAGATCATCACTCCTACGGTTTGGAATTTAGGTAATGGAGACCGAGATAATCCTTCGACTGCTCAAAAAGCACTTATTGGTCTAGATTCGTTTACCAAAGCGGATTTTATTCTCAAAAGTTTTGACGTCTGTTCGGTTTGTACCACCCAATAACAGATTGCCCTAAGGTGTGACAATTTAGCCATTTTTAATATAATACACTTTTTATCCTCTTTTTTTGTTACATTTTTACTCCATATGATTAAAAAAGCCTTAATAATAGGCGTTTCCAGCATATTGTGAAATATTTTTTGATTTAATGCTAAGTGAATACTCATTCAGGTAAACAAATGTTGTCTGTTTTCTGAATAGTCCCTTAACTTTTTGATCTTGGAAAATTTACACAGGAGAGATTTATGGAACACGCTAAACTGTACGAAAGGCTTGCTGATAGACTTAGCAATCTTGAGAAGTTCCCCCGAATTAAGGAGGAAAAATCTATTGCGGCATTGATGGAAGAACATGGTATCAGCCGTAGAGATTTTATGAAGTGGGCAGCAGGTGTTACTGCAATGTTGTCATTACCTTCAGAATTTACACCACTTATGGCACAAGCTGCTGAGCTAACAGATCGTTTACCGGTCATTTGGTTGCACATGGCAGAGTGTACAGGTTGTAGTGAGAGTTTGCTTAGAACTGACGCACCAACAATTGACAGTTTGATCTTTGATCATATCTCATTAGAATACCATGAGACACTAATGGTGGCCTGTGGTTGGCAAGCAGAGCACAACTTAGAGAGTGCTATTGAAAAATACAAAGGTAAATACATCTTAATGGTTGAAGGTGGTATTCCTGCGGGCAGTAGCGAATTCTTCTTAACCGTTGGACCACATGGACAAACAGGACAAAAAAGTGCTCAAAAAGCGGCAGACTCTGCAGCAGCTATTTTTGCTATTGGTTCTTGTTCAAGTTTTGGTGGTATCCAAGCGGCTCATCCAAATCCAACAAACGCACAACCACTCAGTAAAATCACTAATAAACCTGTTATTAATGTTCCAGGATGCCCTCCAAGTGAGAAAAACATTGTGGGTAACGTACTTCACTATATTCTTTTTGGAACCCTTCCAGCACTTGATGCGTATAATCGTCCAAAATGGGCTTATGGTCTTAGAATTCACGATCTTTGCGAAAGACGTGGTCACTTTGATGCGGGCGAATTCGTTCAAGAGTTCGGTGATGCAGGTGCTAAAAAAGGTTTCTGTCTTTATAAAGTGGGTTGTAAAGGTCCTTATACCTTCAATAACTGTTCACGCGAGAGATTTAATCAACATACTTCTTGGCCAGTTCAAGCAGGTCACGGTTGTATCGGTTGTTCAGAACCAGGTTTCTGGGATAACATGGGACCATTTGAAGAGCCTCTAGGTGATAGATTGTATAACACTGTTTACGGTGAGGGCGCTGATAAAACTGCTGATAAAGTAGGCGTAGCACTCTTAACTGCGACTGCGGTAGGTATTGCGGCTCATGCGGCGATTGCTGCGGTTAAGGGCAGTGGAAAAACTGAAGAATAATAGAAGGATAAGATAATGAGTAAAAGAATCGTAGTTGATCCAATCACCAGAATCGAAGGACACTTAAGAGTTGAAGTTATTGTAGATGACAACAACGTTGTAACAGAAGCATACTCTTCTTCAACACTTTGGAGAGGAATTGAGACTATCCTTAAAGGCAGAGATCCAAGAGATGCTGGCTTTATGGTACAAAGAATTTGTGGTGTTTGTACGTACTCACACTACAAAGCAGGTATTATGGCAGTTGAAGATGCTCTAGGAATTGAGCCTCCTCTTAATGCAAAACTCACTCGTACATTGATGAACAATGCACTTTTCTTGCATGATCACGTAGTACATTTTTATCATCTTCATGGACTTGACTGGGTTGATGTTGTTTCTGCTCTTAAAGCCGATCCACACAAAGCGGCGGCTGAGTCATTTAAATACACTGACGCTCCTATTGCGTGTGGTGCAGATGACCTTGTTGCAACTCAAAAAAGAGTAGCCGATTTTGTTAAAAAAGGAAATCTTGGACCATTCGCTAACGCTTACTGGGGACATCCAACATACAAATTGACACCAGAGCAAAACCTTATTGCGGTTTCTCACTATCTTAAAGCGCTAGAGCTTCAAAGAACAATCGCTCAAATGATGGCTATTTTTGGTGCAAAACAACCACACCCACAAAGCTTAACCGTTGGTGGTGTAACGTGCGTTATGGATCTTCAATCACCTTCACGTTTAGGTGAGTATATGACTAAATTTAAAGAAGTTGCAGATTTCGTTAATCGTGCTTACTATCCTGACGTTGTTATGGCTGGTAAGGCATATGCTGGCGAGCCAAGCGTTACAGGTGGTTTGGGTGTACCAAATCTCTTTACACAAAAAGAGTTCCAAATCAGTGCAAAAGAATTTTTATTTGATAGCGGCGTAATGATGGGCGAAGATGTTGTCAATCTTATTACGGGCAAACCATTTAAAGTTCAAACACTTGATGAGAGTAAAATTACCGAAGAAGCAACACGTGCATGGTATAAAGACAATGCAGCGTACCATCCGTATGAAGGTCGTCAAGAGCCTAATTATACAGGCTTTAAAGATGCTCAAACCATCAATGACAAAGGTGTACTTGCACCTACTAAAGTTATTGATGAAAATGGTAAATATACATGGATCAAAGCGCCTCGTTATGATGGTAAACCACTTCAAGTTGGACCATTAGCAAATATCGTTGTAAACTATGCGCTTGGTAACAAACGTGTTAAAGCTGTTGTTGATAAATTCTTGAAAGACACAGGTCTTCCAATTTCTGCAGTTGCTTCTACTCTTGGTAGAACGGCATGTCGTATGATTGAAGCGAAAGTTATTGCTGATAATGGTATGGAAGCTTTTGCATCGTTAATCAATAACTTAAAAGTTGATGATGCTACATGTACTAGTTACAAAATTGATAAAAACAAAGAGTACAAAGGTCGCTACATCGGACATGTTCCTCGTGGTGTTCTTAGTCACTGGGTTAAAATCAAAAATGGTGTAATCGAAAACTACCAAGCAGTCGTTCCAAGTACATGGAATGCAAGTCCAAAAGACGCAAAAGGCGTTAGAGGATCTTATGAAGAGTCTTTAATTGGTTTGAAGATTACAGATCTTTCTCAACCGCTTGAAATTGTAAGAATCATCCACTCTTATGATCCATGTCTTGCATGTGCTGTACATGTTATGGATACAAAAGGTAATGAGATGAGCAGTTATAAGGTCAATGTTAACGGTGCGTCTTGCTAAAAGCGAAAGGGAGTCTAACAATGAAAAGAGATATAGAATTTGAGTTCTCAGCAGGGCTTCGTTGGACGCACTGGCTTAGAGCAATTGCTATTTTTGTATTAACGGTGACAGGTTTTTACCTCACCTTTGTATTCATCGCTCCTGAAGCATCAGATGAGCCTATCCTCTTCTTGAATGCAAAGTTCAGAATGTGGCATGAAATCGCAGGGTTTTTGCTGATTGCAATCACTCTTTTTAAAACTTACCTTTTCTTTTCTGATCGTATCAGTTCAAAAGAGAGGGTATCTTTTTTAGATTTTATTAGTCCAAAGATATGGTTTCAGCAACTGAAATATTACCTTTTTATGGGGGAACACCCTCATTTAAGAGGTGTCTATAATCCGTTGCAATTTGTCGCCTATGTTGGTCTTTATGCGATGATTTTTCTCATCTGTATTACAGGGCTTGTTTTATATGTACATTGTTATCAAGGTGGCGGTATTGGTCTGTTTTTATACGACTATATGCGTCCACTTGAAGCGATGATGGGTGGACTTGCTATGGTTCGAGAAATTCACCACATCGTGATGTGGGGTATTTTGATCTTTATACCAATTCACATCTATATGGCAATCTTTAACTCAATTATGGGTAAAGAAGGTTCAATGGATGCGATTATTAGTGGTTACAAATTTCATAAACAACATCCAAAACACTAAGCGAGTCTTGGCTTGAAAGTGTTGATTTTGGGCATTGGCAATGTGATGTTCTCCGACGAAGGCGTCGGAGTTCATCTTTGCCGCCTTGTTGAACAAAAGTATGCGTTTTCTTCTTCTGAACACACCCTCACATTTATTGATGGCGGTACCCTTGCAGAGAGATTAATCCCTATTATCGTTGAATATGACTATCTGATCGTTCTTGATTGTGTTGATGCCAATGATGGCGAGATCGGTGATGTTTACTTCTTCGATTTTGAAAATGTCCCCAATTCTATTACATGGCAAGGTAGTGTGCATGAAGTAGAAATGTTACAAACCCTCTCGATGATGGATTTAGTGGGAGATCGTCCTCCTACGAAAATAGTGGGCATTATTCCCGAAGTTATTGAAGATACAACACTCCAACTGACCGATGCTGTTGTTAAAGGAAGTAGCGTTATGGAGAGCGTTTTACTGAAACATTTGGTAGAATTAGGCTTTTCATATCAGCAAATCAGCGATATTGATATCCAAAGTGTGGCAAACACATCCTGTCTGGAGGATCGATGATCTTAGCATTTGAATTTAACTATGTTTCCAATAACGGTATTTTAGAAAATTTACTCAAAGAAATCGCAAGTGATTTTGGCATTAGCCATAAAATTATTCGCAAAGAGACAATTGTAACGCTTTTTGTAGAAGCTGATGAGACAGTGTTAGGCACGTTTGCCGATACACTCTCTGCTTCTCTTCCATTATCTATCTTTTTTAAATCTTCCAGCGTGGAAGTGCTCGATGTGATGCCAGAAGATCAGGAAGTAGTGCCTGTGATGGCTTATACTGTAGAATTTACACCCAAAATATTAGCTTTGGTTAATACACCAAATTCTCCATTTTATCTTTCGCCTTTTGCAAGCAAGCCAAAAGATGGAACTGTAAAGCTTTTGCAAGAAGGGAAAGAGCTTTTACATGTCAATAATGCAAAAGGATATGAAGAACTTTATGAAAAAGTTGCAGAATATATTGCAACAGGTGAAAATATAGCAATTCAAACCAAAAATGGTCATTTTCTTTTTGGAAAAATTGAAAACAGCAGTGCTATTAAAACATTTGAAGTTATGGCAACGGATTTATCTGTTGTTGAGCGTATGGTTGTGAGTAGAGAAAATGAGATCAAAGCACTTGCTTCTTTGGAGCGACCTGCGATTCGTTTTAAAGTTAACAGTCTTTTCGCACAAAAAGGTATTTTGAGTGATGCGCGTGTTAATTTAAGGCTTGCCGATGATCTTTTCCTTTACCATCTTTCAAAGCATCTTTTTAGTAGAGGTGTCCAGTTTCTGTTTAAAGCTTCACTAGAGCAATATTCAGCGGTGTATCGTGTTGATTATGCGGTTGAGTGTGAATCCTTAGAACCTCTACTCATTAGTGTGCTCGAAAATGGCGCTATTTTAATTTTAAAAGGTAAAGATTACGCTTCTAAAGCACTTCAATCAAGCTTGAAAAAATTTGATGAGCCCTCTCATGCAGCATTTGCCTCTATTATGCAAGAGCATCAGCTTTTTGATGTAGTATCTAGCTGTTTTTATCTTAGTACCTCACACAAAGATAGAATTATGCACTTCTCGAAAGAGCATGGTATGCTTAATCTTGTGGAAGTGTCGCTTCCTTCTTCGTTTGAAGAGCTTTTTGCTGAGATTGAGCGAAGTAGTCCTAGTGCTGAGCGTTTGGTGGCAAATTATAAAGAACAGTTTCCTGAAATTTACGCAAAAGCCATTCAAACTGTTATTCCAAGCGATGCATCAAAAAACATCTACTCACTATGGAAAATTGTTGCGATAGTCTTAGGCTTAAGCGATAATTTTGATCGTGCTGCAGAACAGTTGCTTGAAAATGCAGAAGATTTTGGTGGTCTAAAAGGTCCAAGAATTGATTATTTCTTAGAAAAAGAAGATGCATTAAGTTCTGATTTGAATTATGTGAGACTCATTCGAAGTGGTATGAGTTTTAAGATTGCTGGAACCGATAACACAACGCTAAGCTTTGGTTACATGGAAAGTCTTGCCTATTTTATCTCTGATCTTGCAGATGCACACAAAGAAAACCTTATGACAATGAAGATTGCACTTTGTGGATCACTGTTTGGGTATAAACGATTTTCTGAGATGATCTGTAAAAATCTTAAACCAAATCACACCATCTGCTTTAATAAAGAATTACCGATTGATCAGTAAATCTCGTCTGATTTATCATATAGAAGGTATTGTCCAAGGGGTTGGTTTTCGCCCCTTTGTCTATACCATTGCTCTACGTTATGCGCTTAAAGGTTTTGTGCTTAACAATTCCAAGGGTGTCATCATTGAAGTAGAAGGATTTAAAGAGAGTCTTGATGCATTTGAAGAGGCTTTGTTTAAAGAACTTCCTCCCCTTGCCCGAATTGATTTTTGGCATAAAGATACGCTTGACAGTAAAAATGATACGATATTTGAAATTCATCATAGTGAAGAGAGTGATGTTAAATCGTCTTTGGTGTTACCTGATATGTCAATTTGCCAAGAGTGCTTAGCAGAGTTACAAGATCCAACCAATCGTCGTTATCACTACTTTTTTACCAATTGTACTCATTGTGGTCCTCGCTACTCTATCATTCAAACCGTTCCATACGATCGTCCTTACACCTCAATGCACCCTTTTACCATGTGCCAAGCGTGTCAAGATGAGTACACAAATCCGCTTAATCGCCGTTACCATGCCCAACCAATTAGTTGTCCAAATTGTGGGCCAACCCTCTTTTTACGTGCTATGAGTGGAGAATTGCTTGCGAGTAATGAAGAGGCAATATGTAAACTAGCGGGACTGATTAATGCAGGGCATATTGTTGCTATGAAAGGTATGGGTGGGTTTCACTTGATGTGTGATGCGACCAATGACACTACCGTGGCAAAACTAAGAGAGCGAAAACACCGCCCTTCCAAGCCATTTGCCGTCATGTTTAAAACGCTGGATGCCATCCACGAAGTTTGTGATTTAAGTGTACAAGAAGAAGAGGGCATTGGCTCACTTTTGCGACCGATTGTGCTTGTTAAACGCCATAAAAAAGCTTCAAAATTGAGTTCGTTGATAGCACCACATATTGACAGACTGGGTGTTTTCTTGCCGTATACGCCTTTACATGTTATGCTTTTTGAATACCTTTCAAATCCCATCGTTGCGACCAGTGCCAACCGTTCGGGTGAGCCTATCATCAGTGAAGCAAAGGTTTTGGAGCAGAAATTAGGAGATGTTGTAGAGTATTATTTGGATTACAACCGTGAAATTGTAAATTCCAGTGATGATAGCGTTTTGCAGTATCTTGGCGATAAAACGCTCATTATGCGTTCTTCAAGAGGTTTGGCACCACAGAGTTTTAGAATGACATCAACCGATGAACGTAAGATTTTAGCTGTGGGGGCACACCAAAAAAATGCCATAGCGATTTATCTGAATCATCAAATGATTGTAAGCCCCTATATTGGGGATTTAGATAACATTGCTTCTCATGGACTTTTTGAAAAAATGATAGAGAGCTTTGCGCGCTTTTATAATTTTACACCTGAACTTATTGTTGGAGATATGCATCCAAATTATGTTTCAACGCAGTGGGCAAAAAAGCAAAGCATTCCTTTTTTACAAGTTCAACACCATTACGCACATATTCTCTCAACAATGTGTGAACATCAATTGAACGAACCTGTCCTTGGAATTGCATGGGATGGAACAGGCTATGGAGATGATGGTACGATCTGGGGTGGCGAGTTTCTACTTTGCGATCAAAATGGCTATGAACGTGTTGCTTATTTTGAACCTTTTTTACTTTTGGGTGGTGATGCCAGTATTAAAGAGATCAAGCGCATTTTGGCTTCACTTTTGTGGGATGTTTTAGGTGATGAAGCCGATATTCATCTTTTGAACTATTTTGATAGCACATCACTCAAACTTCTTAAACAAATTTATACCAAAAAGATCAATGCACCACTGTGTTCCTCGGTTGGAAGACTCTTTGATGCTGTAGCCGTTTTATGTGGAATGGAAGAGAATGTGACGTATGATGGAGAGAGTGGATTGTTGATAGAGGCATTGTATGATCCTGTTATTACAGAGTATTATGATGTTAAAATTGACGATAAAATTATTGATTATAAGTCAATGTTTAGCCAAATGCTCCATGACAAAGACCCCCATGTTATCGCCTCTAAATTCATTAATACTCTGGTTAAAATCCTTCTTACTTTAAAATCACGTTATGACTATCCTGTTGTTTTAGGTGGTGGAGTGTTTCAAAATCGCACACTTATGGAAAAAATTCTTCAAAATGTCACACAAAATCTCTATTTTCCGTTACAATTAGCCGTGAATGATGGCGGAATTTGTGTTGGACAGGTCTATAAAGCCCTTTCAAAATAATATTAATCTTTTTCTCTTTTAATATATAAAGATTACTCTGATTAGAATGTGAATGAAGTATATTTTTAATAAGGATACACCATGGATAAAATTATTCGTTTTAGTGTTTCACTGCCAGAAAAACTTTTAGAAGAGCTTGATAAAAAAGTTGATGCTCAAGGGTATGCTTCACGTAGTGAGTTTACCAGAGATCTTATTCGTGAAAAAATTGTTAAAGACGATTGGCAAGACGATAATAGCGATGTTATCGGTGTTTTGACGATGATTTATACACAT
The DNA here is from genome assembly GCF_036802865.1 of Sulfurospirillum sp. Classification (NCBI taxonomy): domain Bacteria; kingdom Pseudomonadati; phylum Campylobacterota; class Epsilonproteobacteria; order Campylobacterales; family Sulfurospirillaceae; genus Sulfurospirillum; species Sulfurospirillum sp. The sequence continues at coordinate 317,020 of NZ_DAIRVK010000002.1, forward strand.
CATCAAAATGAACTTGTTCAAAAAATCTTAGAAATTCAACACGATGCAAAAATCAATATTATGTGCAATACCCATGTTCATGTGAGTCATGAAAATTGTCTTGAAACCATTATGGTGACGGGAAAAGTTTCTGAAGTGAAAGATTTTGCACAAAAAATTGCAGGGTTAAAAGGCGTTAAATTCTCCAAACTTGTCGAAGCATCAATCCCCGCTTCATAGTTTTTCTATTTTAGGGGTAAGTATTAACGTATTTACCCCTTTAGCTAGTTCGTTATAGTCCATTCTTTGAGCTTCTCTAAATCAGCAATTGCATAATGTGACTGATCTTTTTTCATCAAAATTTTCTTTTTTAAGAGTTCGTTAAAAACTGTTGAAACGGTTTGTCGTTTTGAACCAATAAATAAAGAGAGTTCATGCACAGAAAGATTAAAAAGAATTATCGTATTGTTCTCAACAATATTATTGTTTTGTGCACTGGCGACTTCGAGTAAAAATGAGGCTAATTTATTTTTACAACTTTTAAAAACTAAGTTTTTAATGATGCGCCGCTCCATGACAGCACGCTGTTTTAATGATGAAATAACAGCCGTAGAAAATTTTTCATTTCTAAAAAAATGTGAGAACTTTTCTGCGTCAATAAGATAGACTTCACTCTCCTCCAAAAATTCGATAACACATGATTCTTCTGGGATAATGATGTTGTCTTTTATAAGATAATATAAAATAAATTCTTCGTCATTTTCATAAATAATTGCTTTAGCTTTACCACTTTTAAACACATAAAGTGTCAATGATTTATTATCGTAAGCAATATTTCCTTTTGAGAATTTTTTGATAGGAATGGATTTAAATTCATCATCGGAGAGAATAGCAGAAAGATTAACAGCATCAACTCTTATTCGACTGGATTCCATTAGTAACCTTTTTTTTTACAAATTATCGTAGCATATCCTATGATTTCTGAAATAAAAGTTAATGAGCCTTTTTCTATCTAAAAAGCAACAAAACCCCTTAAAATAGGACTTTTGAGAAAAAATGAAAAGTGTCATCTATCTGACAGTATTTATTTTTGAGTTGTGATAGGATTCTTCAATTAAATTTAAAAGTAGATATATTTTTTAATATTAAATTCAGAAATATGAAAAATAGCCCCTGCAATTAAATTTGAGAATGCATATTTTAAGAAAGGATAGAGATGAAAAAGTTTCAAACTACATGTCCTTATTGTGGCACGGGCTGCAATATTGACCTGCTTGTTGAAAATAATAAAATCGTCAAAGCCGAGCCCACAAAAAATCATCATGTCAATGATGGTGAGTTGTGCTTAAAGGGTCTATACGGTTGGGAATATGTACATTCACCAAGGAGACTCACCAAACCTCTTATGCGAAAAAAAGAGGGTGTTTTTTCAAAAGAAGGTGAATTGGTGGAAGTGAGTTTTGAAGAAGCTTATGCATTTGCTGCGTCACGCATGAAAGCTTCTGTTGAACAGTATGGTTCAGATAGTATTATGGGATTTTCTTCTGCTCGATGTAGCAACGAAGACAATTATGCTTTTCAAAAATTATTTAGAGTTCAAGGAACAAATAACATAGATCACTGCGCTCGTCTTTGACATGGTCCTACAGTAGTCGGTTTGACTAAAACATTAGGAAATGGAACCATGACGAACGATCTTACGGAGTTTGCTACAGATACAGACGTTCTCTTCTTGATAGGCACAAACACGAGTGAATGCCACCCTATTATAGCGATGCAAATGTTGCGTGGGTTGGAACGTGGTGCAAAAATGATTGTTATTGACCCTAAAGAGACAGATATGGCCAAAAAAGCGGACATATTTATTCAAATTCCTGTTGGGTACAACATTCCTCTTCTTAACGCACTGATTCATCATATTATCGAAAATGATCTGTTTGATAAAGAGTTTGTCGAGAATTATGCAGTTGGTTTTGATTACGTGAAGTACGCTGTTGCTGACTTTACACCTGAGCGTGTTGAAAAAGAGACAGGTATTCCAGCAAGCTTAGTCGTTGAAGCTGCTGAGATGTATGCAAAAGCGGGAGCTGCTGCTATTTGTTACACTATGGGAATGACACAATTTATTGATGGAACTTCCAATATCTTCTCCCTTTCCAATCTTGCCATTTTAACGGGCAATCTGGGTAAAAAAGGTGCGGGTGTCAATCCTTTACGTGGACAAAACAATGTTCAAGGTGCCTGCGATATGGGTGCACTTCCGAACTGGGCACCCAATGGTATGGTTACTAGCGAAGCCGTACGTTCACATATAAAAGAAGTTTGGGGATACGACATCAGCCCAAAAATAGGGTTTAAACTCACTGAAGTTCCGCATAAAATAGAAGAGGGCATTATAAAATTCCTCTATGTTTTTGGCGAAAACCCTGTTATGAGTGATCCTTGGACAGAACATTTTATCGAAGCAGTTGAGCATCTTGATACGATGATTGTTCAAGACATATTCCTCACAGAGACAGCCCAAAAAGCAGACCTTGTTTTGCCTGCCGCTTCATGGGGCGAAAAAGAGGGAACATTCATCAATACTTCTCGTCGTATTCAAATGGTTTCCAAAGCGGTTGAGCCAGCAGATGGAATCGAGCCGGATTGGAAAGTGATTTGTAATATTGCAAAAAGAATGGATTTGGAAGGGTTTGATTTTTACAAAGCTGAAGAGCTTTGGGAAGAAGTACAAGCACTTAATCCTCGATTTTTTGGTGGTGCTACGTATCATCGCCTTAAAAAAGAGAATGGCATTAGTTGGCCATGCCCTGATGAAACACATCCTGGAACACCCGTACTGTACGAAGATAAAAAATCAATGCTTCCTGATGGTAAATTTAGATTAACCCCCGTTATCTATACAGGCGATAAAGAGAAGCGAGCTGTCCTTGAACAACAGTTGATTGAAACATTGAGTATTCCAAGTGACTATCCAGTAGGCTCTGGCGCACTCAGTGAAAAGGTCAATGAGCTTTATCCTTGCCTCTTTACAACAGGCAGAAAAGTGTATCACTACCATACAGGTACGATGACACGCGAATGTAAACCGCTTGAAATGGGAGCTGATTTTATGGGTGCTGCCATCGAGGTGAGCCCAGATATCGCTGATGCAAGGGATTTACAAGAAGACTGTTATGCCCTTGTTGAAAATAAACGTGGCAGAATCGCTGCAAAGGTTAAAATCAATCGCGATCTTCGCCATGGAACGATCTTTACAACATTCCATTATGCTGAAGCCGATGGTAATGCACTTGCCAATGCGGAAGATACCGATCCACTCTCTGGAATGAATCCGCTTAAAATGACCATCGCGGCAATTCGAAAGATTTCTGAAGAAGAATATTTGGCTGTACGAAATACAACAGATATTCATATGCATCCTTCTGAATTATACCGAACCGTAAGACGATAATTTTAATATCTAGCGTAAAGGTGGAGTGATTTCCACCTTTACATCTTCAATTTTTCAAGTCAAATTCCCATTATTTTCCATAAATTCATTTTTTTCCTTAAAGTTGTTTTTTGATATTTTCAAACGAAAACAGACTTTAATAATATGCATTTTCAGCATATTATTAAAGTGTCACATGGCTGACACTCATTATTTTTTAAACATGTTACTATTCAATTATAAATTTAAAAAGTATATTTATTTTTTTAGATTTACTTCAGAATTTAATGAGACAACACAGTGAATTCAAAAAAAGATTCTTGGAAAGGATAAACATGAAAAAGATTCAAACCACATGTCCTTATTGTGGAACTGGCTGTAACATAGATTTATTTGTTGATAACAATAAGATTATCAAAGCAGAACCGACCAAAGGTCATTATGTCAATGATGGAGAGTTGTGTCTTAAAGGAAGATTTGGATGGGAGTACGTTCACTCTCCTCGAAGGCTTACGAAACCTCTCATACGCAAAAAAGAGGGTGTTTTCTCAAAAGAAGGTGAATTGGTAGAAGTGAGTTTTGATGAAGCTTACAGTTTTGTAGCCTCACGTATGAAACAAACCATCACAGAGCATGGTTCTAACAGCGTGATGGGACTCTCTTCCGCTAGAGCAAACAACGAAGATAATTATGTTTTTCAAAAACTGTTTCGCCTTCAAGGCACGAACAATATAGACCATTGCGCGCGCATTTGCCATGCTCCAACCGTCTCTGGACTTGCCAATACACTTGGTAATGGCACGATGACCAATGATTTTACAGAGTTTTCAACCACAACCGATGTTTTCTTTTTGATGGGGACCAATACCAGCGAATGCCATCCGATTATTGCGATGCATATTTTTCGAGGGTTGGAGAGAGGTGCTAAGATGATTGTCATCGACCCTAAAAAAACAGATATGGCAAAACGAGCCGATATTTATATCCAAATCCCTGTGGGCTATAACATTCCACTTCTGAATGCGATGCTACATCACATCATCAAAGAGAACCTTTTTGATAAAGAATTTGTTGAAAAATACACCCTTGGTTTTGAGTATCTTAAAGCCGCCGTCGCTGATTTTACCCCTGAACGTGTTGAAGCGGAGACAGGAATCTTAGCAAGCCAAGTCATTGAAGCGGCAGAAATGTACGCTCGTGCAGGAACCGCGGCGATTTGTTATACGATGGGCATGACACAATTTACCGATGGAACCTCTAATATTTTCTCTTTATCGAATATGGCGGTTCTGACAGGAAATCTTGGTCGAAAAGGTGGTGGCGTCAATCCACTGCGTGGGCAAAATAACGTACAAGGTGCCTGTGATATGGGGGCACTTCCTAACTTTGCGGTTGCTGGTTTTGTGACAAATGAAGCGACAAGAGCGCATCTTGCCAAAATATGGAAGTATGATATCAATCCAAATATTGGTTTTAAACTCACCGAAATACCGCATCAAATTGAAGAGGGTGTCATCAAATTTCTCTATGTCATGGGCGAGAATCCTGTGATGAGCGATCCTGATACAGACCATTTTATTAAAGCGATGAAACATTTAGAGCTTCTTGTGGTTCAAGATATCTTTTTAACCGAAACAGCGCAACAAGCCGATGTCGTTTTACCTGCGGCATCATGGGCTGAGAAAGATGGAACCTTTACCAACACTTCACGCAGAATCCATAAAACACGAAAAGCGGTTGAGCCTTCTGCTGGCCTTGAACCCGATTGGAAAGTGGTTTGCCATGTCGCTCAAAAAATAGGACTAGAGGGGTTTGATTTTGTAAAAGCGGAAGAGATATGGAATGAAGTCCGCAAAGTCAACCCGAATTTTTACGGTGGTATCAGCTATGAGCGTTTAGATGAGTTAGATGGTATAAACTGGCCGTGTCCTGATAAAAATCATATGGGCACGCCTATCTTATACACCGATCACATCTCCTTTTTACCTGATGGTAAATTTAAACTCGTTCCTGTAGGCTATACCGATACATATGAACACAAAGCCGACATTGAAGCGCAGATGCGAAAATCCATGAATATTCCTACAGGTTATCCTGTTGGGGTTGGTGCATTGAGTGAAAAAACAACAGATGCTTGCCCTTATGTTTTTACCACAGGACGTAAAGTGTACCACTACCACACAGGCACTATGACACGTGAGTGTAAACCTTTAGAATTTGGTGCAGATATTATGGGACCTATGATTGAAGTCAGTACAGATGTTGCAAGTGAGCGTAATTTGGAAGATGATTGTTACGCGGTCATTGAAAATAAACGAGGTCAAATCTCCGCAAAAGTAAGAGTCAATCACGGGCTCACCAATGGAACGATCTTTACAACATTTCATTATGCCGAAGCCGATGGTAATGAATTGTGTAATGCTGCAGATACCGATCCGCTCTCTGGTATGACACCTGGTAAATTGACAACGGCGAATATCCGTCGCATCGAAGAAGCTGAGTTTATCAAAATTCGTGAAACAACAGACTTACAAATGCACCCTTCTGAATTATACCGATCCGTAAGACGATAACATTTATAAAGCCAAGGTAGTCTCATACCTTGGCGATTTTAGATGGATTTGGCTTAAAACTTACGTATTTTTCAATTTTTCCTTAAAAAAATTAAATACTACCTAGCCCGCTATCTATATAACTATAAATCCCATAAAATAGGCATTTGTACATTTTTTTAAAAGTGTCATCTAGCTGACAGTATTTATTTTTGCTATGTGATACTATTTTAACATAATATTTAAAAGTATATTTATTTTTTTATATTCAATTCAGAATATTGAAAAATAGGTCGTACGTTTAAATGTGTTTGTCGAAATTATATAAAACTATAAGGAGATAAAGGTGAACGAATTACGAAGCAATAAATTTGTAATTGCAAACCCTAGCGTTTGTATTGGTTGTGCTACCTGTATGGCAGCATGTTATGAGTCTTCCTATCAACGTGGAAAATTAGCCGTTCCACGCCTCATTGTGACACGAACACTCAGTGGAACAATGCCAAATCAATGTCGTCAATGTGATGACGCACCCTGTGCAAATGTCTGTCCCGTAGGCGCACTTCGTTTTGGTGCGAACAGCATTGAACTTTACGAAGAGATTTGTATTGGCTGTAAGATGTGTACGTTGGCATGTCCTTTTGGTGCTATTCGAGCAGGTGCTGAGATTATGCCTTCGGTGAATTACACGATGGAACCTAAATACAATCTAGGGCTAGAGTCTGAAATTGGCGCCAAAAGTGTTGCTATCAAGTGTGATTTATGTAAAGGCCGAGAAGAAGGACCTTCATGTGTTGAAGTTTGTCCAACTGGCGCTTTGATATTTATTGATTCTAAAAACTTGGAAACTAAAGTGATCAGTCATAAAGCACACAAAAGTGTTGAGACATATGTTCAGAACGTAATTAAATATGTTTAATGAAGGATAAGTGATGACAGATGTATATCTATTGTACGTGCTAGGATTCTGTGTTTCCATGCTGTTGTACAAATACAGTAATTTAGCATCTAAGATTGGTTTCTTTCTCTCTACAGTAGCCTCAGGATACGGTGCTTTTTATTTTGCAACGCATTTGGGAGAATCAACACATTTTTCAACGAAGATTTCGCTTTTATACAATCCGACATTTTCGTTAGACCCTGTTGGTAATTTCTTCTCTTTTGTGGTAACGCTTATTGCGTTTGCATCTTCACTCTATGCGATTCAATATGCTGAAGGTTACGCAAAAAAAGGAAATTTAGGCGTTATGGCAGCACTTTTTAATCTTTTTGTGCTCTCAATGCTCTTAGTTCTTTCTGCCTCTGATGTCTTTTGGTTCATGATTTGCTGGGAATTAATGACGATTATTTCAGCCTTTCTTATCTGCTTTAATGAATCCACATCTTCTCTTAAAGCGATTATGATTTATTTAGGCATTGCGCATTTTGGCGGAATGTGTATTTTATCGGCGTTTTTATTGATGGCGTACCAATCTGGCTCATTAGAGTTTAGCTCTTTTGCTTCTATCCAGATGTCACCTATCATGGCAAGTATCACTTTTTTGCTTGCTTTCATTGGTTTTGGATCAAAAGCAGGTATGTTTCCTTTTCATGTCTGGTTACCCAAAGCACACCCCGCTGCACCGACGAATGTATCGGCGTTGATGAGTGGTGTTATGATTAAGGTAGCGCTTTTTGGAATTATCAAATTCTGTCTTTGGCTTCCTGTTATGGAATGGTGGGGACTTTTGATTATTATCATTGGCGCACTTTCTTCTCTTTTGGGTGTTTTGTATGCATTGATTCAACACGATTATAAAGCGTTGCTTGCATATCACTCTGTTGAAAACATCGGCATTATCTTACTTGGTCTTGGTACGGGTGTTTATGGCATCGCTATCAACTCTCCAACTCTTGCAACCATTGGGTTTTTAGCAGGTCTTTATCACACGGTGAACCATGCTATCTTTAAAGGGCTTCTTTTCTTGGGTGCTGGCAGTGTTTTGCATGCGACGCATACGAGAGAAATTGAAGTTTTAGGTGGTTTGGCTAAGAAAATGCCTTTTACTGCTTTTGGTATGTTTATCGGTGTTATGGGCATTGCGGCACTACCTCCTTTGAATGGTTTTGTCAGTGAATGGTTTACCTATCAAGGTATGATGCAAGGCGCTCTTGGTGAGGGCATTCTTCCTAGGTTTGTCTTTACATTCTCCGTTGTAGCACTGGCTCTTACGGGCGTTTTGGTTGTTATTCACTTAAAACTATATGCCGTTATTTTTGCAGGAACTCCACGAGATCAAGCAATTTTTGATAAAGCGAAAGAGGCTCCTATCACCATGATTTTAGGCATGATGTTTCTGGTTGTCGGATGTTTTGCATTCGGTATTGGTGCTAATGTTGTAACCGAAAGCATTATGACTGTGGTGACATCTTTTAGCGGTGCGTATCATGCTGCCCCAACGGGTGGTTATATTGCTTCTCCTATTGGCTCAACTATCTCATTACCTCTGATTGCTATGGTGATTTCAGGTGCGATGTCATTGCCATTTATTATTGCAGTTCTTATGAAAGCCAATAAAACGGAGCCAAGAGAAACAGACCCTTGGGCATGTGGCTTTAAGTACAGCAGTAGAATGCAAATGACAGCAGGACCATTTACGGGAGATCTTCGTCGCTTGATGGACTGGCTGTTTAAAAGCAAGCCAACAGTTGAAGATCAAGGTTACTTCAAACCTGTTATTTATACAGATCATCCAAAAGACATTTGGTGGAACCTCTTTTATCAGCCAGTGATTGACTTTGTTGATACTACTTCTATCAAACTATCTGCAATGCAAAATGGTAGTACAGGGATGTATTCTGCTTATATATTAGGTGCTTTATGCTTTTTCTTAGCGATAAGCCAAATACTATAAAAGGTTTAACATGAGTAGTTTATTCTTTATGGCTTTGCAGGTCATTGCAATTATACTGGTAGCGCCTTTTTTCGATGGTGTTGCAAGAGTTTTAAGGGCGAGATTACAATCACGCCGTGGAGCACCAGACTTTTTTCAAACATACCGTGACATCGTCAAATTGTTCAAACGGGGTCGTACCATTCCTGCGTGTTCACACTGGGTGTTTCGTTACGGTCCTTACACACTTTTTGGCTCTGGAGCGGCACTTTTAGCGGTTATGCCTATTATGTATGGACCCAATACTTTAGCATCATCATGCTCTGATATTTTTGTTGTCCTCTATATTGCTGCGATGCTACGATTTATTTTTGGTGCGGCATCTATTGATTCTGGTAACCCATTTGCGGGTGTTGGCGGTAGTCGTGAGCAAATGCTTGCGGTTTTTGTTGAACCTGTGATGATGACAAGTTTATTGGTAGTGATGCTTTTAGCGAAAACCAGTAACTTAGTTGAAATTCAACACATGGTCAGAAGTGGTGTGATTGGGTATCAAATTCCAGCGTTTGCCGTTGCTTCTATCTCTTTTTTATGGGCGATGTACGTTGAAAGTGGTCGTAACCCTTATGACTTAGCTGAAGCAGAACAAGAGCTTCAAGAGGGTGTTTTGAGTGAATACTGTGGTGCAGATTTTGGTATAGCACATGCAGGGCTTATCTTAAAACAGTTTGCCATGATTGGTATGTTTTTGACTATTTTTGAACCGTGGAGCTTTGAAAATCCATTTTTAGCGCTGGTTGTCTTTATCGTAAAAGCAGGTGCTTTTTATGTTGGTGCTGTCTTTATTGACAACTTTGGACCAAGACATAAATTATTAACCAGCTTTCGTACAAATGCATTAGCCGCACTTGGTATATCGTTTGTTGCGCTTGTGTTATATGTTGTAGGAGCATAATATGATTGATTTACTAAGTATATTATCCCTTGCCATGATTTTAACGTCATTGGTGGTATTTGGGCTTCGAAATTATCAGGCAGCTATTTATGTCTATGCTCTTCAAACGGCATTGTTGGTCTCTATTTTCCTACTGTTATCGACTACCCATTTGGCGGAACAACTCTGTACATGGGCATTGATTGCTTTTTTTACAAAAGTGATCTTAATTCCGATTGTTTTGTTGCGCTTGGTCAAAAAAATGGGTGTGGTAAGTGAAGATGAGCCTGTTATGGGCTTTTTTGTAAGCCCTATTATTGCGATTAGTTTTTCATTGGCAATTGCAATGTCTATTTATCCTATCTATATGAAGTTCTCATTAATCCATGAGAGTATTCCACTCATTGCATCTATTACGATTTTTATGATTGGTATTTTTGGTTTTATTTTGCGTAATTCTGCCATTAAACAAATTCTTGCTTATTGTATGTTTGAAAATGGCATTCACCTCTCATTGGCGTTGATGGCGTACAACTCACCTGAAATTGCGGAGCTTGGCATTTTAACCGATGCAATTTTTGCTGTGCTCATTATGTCCGTGCTTGCACAACGATTTTACAAATATTTTGGTTCTTTAGATGTTTCCAAAGCAACTGAATTGAAAGGGTAGGTAAGGAAATGGATACTCAACAATTATTCATCTTATTATTGGCGGTACCTGTTTTGGCATCGCTGATCATTTGGTTCGCACCAACACAATTTAAGCTACTAAGCACATTGCACATCATAGCGTCTATGGTCTCTTCTGCCATAGCCATGTACGCTGTTAAACACGTCATGCATGGTAAAGTATTTTTTGCATTCCATGATATGTTGTTTATTGATGCGCTTGGTGGTGTCTTTTTGTCTTTGATTGCTGTAACAGGATTACTGGTTAATTTGTATTCTGTGAAGTATATGCAGTGGGAAATTGACAAGGGTGAGATTAGCACAAAAGATGCGAAACTCTTTTTTGCACTTGCTCATTTATTTGTTTTCACAATGACGTTTTCGGTTCTTGCGAACAACATTGTCTTGATGTGGGTTGCGATTGAAGCAACAACACTCTCTTCGGTTTTTATGGTTGCCTTGCATAAAGGCAAAAAATCAACAGAGAGTGGTTGGAAATACATCGTTATTTGCAGTATCGGTTTAGCGTTTGCGCTGTATGCAACGGTACTTCTTTACAGTGCTGGTTTTTCAGTCATCAAAGATAGCCACAGCATGATGCTTTGGTCTACGCTTATGGCACATGCGAAAGAGATTAATCCAGACATTTTAAAACTTATTTTTGTTTTTGCTTTGATTGGCTTTGGTACCAAAGCGGGTCTTGCTCCAACCCATACATGGTTACCTGACGTTCACTCAGAAGGTCCAGCACCAGCTTCTGCAATGCTTTCAGGAATACTCCTTAAATGCGCCATTCTTGGGCTCATTCGTTACTATGCCATTGTCGGAAACTCAATGGTTGGTTTTGAATACGTCCAAACGGTGATGTTGATTAGCGGTTTGATTACTATTTTTATTGCAGCTCTTTTTCTTATTCGTCAACATGATGTTAAAAGAATGTTTGCATACCACTCCATTGCCCATATGGGTGTCATCGCTTTTGGTTTAGGTGTTGGTGGAATGGTGGGTGTTTTTGCAGCACTTTTCCATGCATTAGCTCACTCTGTTACCAAAGCCTTAGCTTTTTGTGTCACAGGAAATATGGTTCAAATCTATGGCACACGTGACATGACCAAAATGGGTGGACTGATTAAAATAGCGCCTATTACGGCCATATTATTTGGTATTGCTATTTGTTCCTTGGTTGGTGTTCCTGGTTTTGCAATTTTTGTGAGTGAATTTATGATTATCCAAGAGTCATTTAACACCATGATTATCTTTCCTTTAGTACTTTTTATCATTGGATTGATCATTATCTTTATTGCAGACTTTTCTCACTTTTTCCTTGCTACTTTTGGCGAAAGTAAAAGCAAAATTCTCTCTCGCGAAGTAGCATGGAGTGCAAATCTACCACTTATCGGTCTTGCAGCACTCATTATTATCTTTGGTGTGTTCTCTGTTGAAGGATGGATCACATTACTTAACAGCGCAGTCAAAATTATATTTGTGGCATAAGGAAAACAGAATGCTTAAAGGTGAAATTTTTATTAATCAACTTAAACAAAGAATTACAATTCGCAATATAGAACGACAACAGCCAGAAGATCAAGTCACCATTACGGTGGATCGTAACGATCTTCCTGAGGCTGTTCGTACCCTTTATTATGATATGGGCGGTTGGCTTTCAACGATGATTCCAAACGATGAAAGACAGCTCAATGGCAACTATGTACTTTACTATGTGCTCTCTATGGAAGGTGGAAAACTTACACCTGAAGATGAAGTAGAACAAAATGAAAAATGCTGGATTACCGTTAAAGCTTTTGTTCCAGCGGCTGATCCTACTTTTCCATCCGTAACCTGCAAAGTACCTGCTGCTGTGTGGTATGAGAGAGAGGCGTATGATCTTTTTGGACTTCGAGCCATTGGATTGCCTGATCCTAGAAGATTGGTTGTTGCGGATGATTGGCCTGATAACCTTTTTCCATTACGTAAAGATTCTATGGACTACAGGCATCGACCAGATCCTGTGGATCATAAAGATGAACCTGATTATGATTTTATGCACCCATTAGGCTCAGGTGTTGTTGATGTTCCTTTAGGACCTTTGCATATTACCAGTGATGAACCAGGTCACTTTAGATTGTACTGCGATGGTGACACGATCATTGATGCAGATTACAGACTCTTTTACCAACACCGTGGTATGGAAAAGTTGGCTGAGAACAGAATGAACTATGACCAAATGGGCTATCTTGCAGAGCGTGTATGTGGTATCTGTGGTTATGCTCATGCGATTGCGTGTATTGAGGCGGCTGAGCGTGCTATTGGGTTAGATATTCCTCTTCGTGCTCAAGCGATGCGTGTCATTTGTCTTGAGATAGAAAGACTGCACTCGCATCTTCTCAATATTGGTCTTGCCTGTGAAGTAACGGGCAATGTAAATGCGTTTATGCACATCTTTAGAATTCGTGAGTTTTCGATGGAACTTGCTCAGCTTGTTACCGGTGGTCGTAAAACCTATGGCAATGTCGTTATGGGTGGCTTGCGCCGTGATATGAGTGGAACTGAAATTAAAAAAAGTTTAGAACTTATCAAAACGATTGAACAGCAACTCAAAGAAGTTTGGGAAGCTGTCATGGATGACAAAGCGCAAATTGGACGTTGGAAAGGGGTTGGTATATTAGATCCTAAAGTAGCGCGTGACTTCTCGCCTGTTGGTCCAAATATTCGCGGTAGTGGTTTTAAACGTGATTCGAGATATGACCATCCGTATGATTTCTTTGACCAAATTGAATTTAATGTAGCCGTTGAATTTGGTTGTGATGTCTTTTCTCGTGAGATGGTTCGTTACAAAGAGCTTTTAGAGTCCATCTCCATCATTCGTCAATGTTTTGAAATGATGCCAGGCGGTCAAACCATCATCTCTCCTCAAACAATGATTAAACCAGGGGCGTATGCCATTGGAAATGATGAAGCACCGCGTGGGGAAAATATGCACTGGATTATGCATGGAAATGCACAAAAAGTCTATCGTTGGAGATGTCGTGCGGCAACGTATAACAACTGGTCATCCCTTCGTTATCAATTCCGTGGTAATACCATCGCCGATGCGGCTTTAATTGTCTGTTCTTTAGATCCATGCTATTCATGTACAGAGCGTGTCACTGTTGTGGATATTAAAAGCCAAAAATCTAAAGTACTCACACATCAAGATTTGAAACGTTATTCTCAGACCTTGAAAAATTCTCCTTTAAAAAATATGTAGGAGTCGGTGATGAAACTATTAGATATGACTCGAAAATATGGCAATGCAACATATGACTATCCTCTTGCACCTTATGAGGTGCCTGAAGGATTTCGTGGTAAGCCCTCTTACGATTATGAAAAATGTATTGGGTGTACAGCATGTGCGGTTGCGTGTCCATCCAATGCCATCAATGTGAAGCTCAACAAAGACAAATCAAAATTGGTTTGGGAGTTTAACTGTGCAAGGTGCATTTTTTGTGGGCGTTGCGATGAGGTATGCCCAACTAACGCTGTCATGCTTTCCAAAGAGTTTGAAATAGCGGTTAAATTTAATAAAGAAGATTTGATGGAGCGTGGTGAGCTTGAGTTGCAACACTGTGAAGTGTGTAAAAAGCCATTTACGACCAAAAAATTGATAGCGTATGATCTTGAGCGCCTTAAGCGAGTAGGGTGGAGTGAAGAGACATTGGATGAAAAGACACACTATATTCGTACCTGCCAAGAGTGCAAAAAAAATAGTGTGGTCGAGCAAATGAATCGATTCTTTGGAAAGGGTAAAAAATGAGTAAAACATATGTCGTGCCCGAAGATATAGCACTTGCTAATTCGGTTGCCGCAAAATTAGAACACCTTAAAAATATTAAAGGTAGCTTTAGTGTTTACAGAGTTGACTGTGGTTCATGCAATGGTTGCGAGATTGAGATTTTTGCGGCTATTACACCGATGTGGGACCCTGAGCGTTTTGGTTTTAAACTGGTTCCATCACCAAGACTTGCAGATATTTTGGTCTGTACAGGGCCTTTGACACGCCAAATGTACTATCCACTGCTTCGTGCTTATGAAGCAACACCTGATCCAAAAGTTGTAGTAGCTATTGGTGCATGCGGAAGCAGTGGTGGTATTTTCCACGATGCATACAGTGTTTGGGGCGGAATTGATAAAGTCATCCCTGTGGATGTTTACATCCCAGGATGTCCTCCTCACCCAGCAACCATTCTTCATGGTCTTGCAACAGCACTTGGTATTTTAGATCAAAAGCTATCTTTGAAAGTGCATACAAATGGCTCAACTGAGTCTCCTGAAATCAAAGAGTCTTTACTCGGCGATATTTTGTTTGAGCGTGATATTTTGGCTGAGTCAAAAGTCTTGATGGGCTATCTTTTTGGGCGTAAGTTGTATGACAAATACATCAAAGCGCTCAAAGAATCTCCAGACATCAAAGATACCCTCAAAACACGTATTTGTTTGGAGCGATTGGTTCATGAAGAAGAAGATCACAGGTATCAAGAATGTATGCAAACGTTGCACAATAAAATCTATTTGTCTCATATGCGCAAGTTTAAAGAAATTGATGCGGCAGATTATATGGACTTAGAAAGTAACTGATAAATACGATGATGCGATAGGAGATGAGATGATTGAAGTGTGCAAATTAACCAAAAGGCAAATAGACCCTTCATCTAAAAAAATGCCTAAAGAACTTGAACAGGTCAAAATTTTTTCTATGTCCGTCGGGCATGGAATTGGAACGGTTGATTATGTGGAGTGTATCGGAAAAATAGACGAAGAAGCGTATGACACTATGTTAAAAGAGTGTGGCAAATATGCCCAATTTAAATTGGGCAATTTAACCAAATACTTCGAAGTCGAAGTTTTTCCTGAACATGCAGAGTTACTGTATAAAGATATGCCAGAGGGATTTTTAAAAGAAGTTTTTTATAGGCTCAAAGAAGGGTATGTGATCTTAAGGAAAAGTCTATGAAAAAAGCCATTTTAATGATTGGAAATACGCTACGAGGCGATGATGGGATTACAACCTATCTTGGGCATTTACTCGAAAAAGAGAATTTGGGTTGGCGCGTATTTTACGGTGGCGATACACCTGAGAGTGAATTTCACAATTTAAGAGCGTTCGGGCCCGATGTGATTGTCGTAGCCGATGCAATGACAGGTACAAAAATAGGCACAGTTGAACTTATTGACATCAGCGATGATCGTGAATACATGTACACAACGCATAATTTGCCGATGCCTATTCTTTTAAGTTATTTGAAGGGATTTTGTCAGGTTGTCCTCTTTTTAGGACTCAACGTAGATATTGAAAAAGTACTCGAGATTGACCCTTCTCTTTCAGAAGAGGCAAAAGAAACAGCACAAAAAGCGCTTTCTAAAATGCTTGAAATCGATGCTATTTTTGATGAAGAAAAGATTAGTTAAAGGAGTTCGCATGTTATCACCAGCAGAAACCGCACAGTCCTTATCTGGAGGACTCAGACATAAGGCACTGATGCCTTTAATCAGTATTGCTTTTTTATCAATTATGGCAGGAAGTTCAATTGCCTTGGGTGACGTTTTTTGGGCACATTCAACGGTAGGTGTAGCAAAATCGGCAGGTATTGGTATCGCCAACTTTATTGGTGGTATCGCTTTCTCCGTCGGTTTGATGATGGTTGTCTTCTTTGGTGGACATCTGTTTACCAGCTCTGTTATGTCGGGTGTTTCGACGTATGATCGTAAATTACCGATTGGTAAAATGGCGGCTTATTGGGTGTGGGTGTGGATCTTTAACTTTGCAGGTGCCCTTTTGACGGCGTATATGTACTACGAATCTCGTTTGCCACTCAATTATGATGGTGAGATTTTAAAACACTTTGCTGCATTGGGTGCTGGAAAAATGTCTCTTAGTTTTTATTCAGCATTTATTCGAGGTATCTTTTGTAACGTATTTGTCTGTATGGCTATTTGGGCATCAACAGCAGCAGAAGATACTGCTGGAAAAATCCTAGCTATCTGTTTTATCGTTGGAGCATTTGTCGCTTCTGGGTACGAGCACTGCGTGGCAAATATGTTCATTATTTCTGAAGCTCTTTTTGCAAAAGCGCATTATTTAGCAGAAGTAGGTGGCGATATGGAAGCGCTGTCTCATTTGACACATACTTCCATTGCCAGCCTTGACAATCTCACTATAACAAACTTTTTTGTTAAAAATTTATTTCCTGTAACACTTGGAAATATTTGTGGTGGTCTGTTCTTTGTTGGACTTATTGGCTTTATGTCTCATAAAGTAGATATGAAAGCATAAGTTGAACAGATGACATTTAAACAAGAGAGCACGGCTCAAAAGGTTCATCAGCACAGAATGCAAAGAACCCTTTTCATCTCTCTTTTAGCAATACAACCCATGGTTGAAGAGGAGGGTGTGCATATACACTCCTCTTACGCTGTGAGTTCAGGTGTCTTTGATCAATTTTATCATTATGAAATTGACCCAACAAAACGTCAAAAAATAGAAAGAATCAATAAAAAATATGCACTTAATCCTCTTTAGATGACAAAGGGTTGAATCGTAAAAGTGCATTTTTTTTGAAGATAAATATGCCAATTTTGCATAGACATAAAAGGAGTTTGAATACAAGAGACAGGATTGATAGTATGCGGTGAAAGTGCGCTTTACAGAGTGTAGCTTTTGAAATTCGTTTAAAATCTTAGGAGTTTGGTAAAACTCACTACATAATAAAAGGAAATAAAATGAGTAAGTCACGTGTGATATGCCCTTACTGTGGGACTGGATGTAATGTTGATTTGCAAGTAGAAAACAACAAAATTATCAAAGCAGAGGGTGCAAAAAATCATCCTGTTAATGATTCGCAATTATGTTTGAAAGGGCTTTATGGCTGGGATTATGTGGGCGCAAACGATCGTTTGACTATGCCGTTAATCCGTAAAAAAGATGGAAAATTTTCAAAAGATGGCGAGTTCGTTGAGGCTTCATGGGATGAAGCACTAGATCTTGTGGTCTCAAAATTTAAAGAAGCAAAAGAGAAGTATGGTCCTGATTCGATTGCGGGTAATTTTTCAGCGCGTTGTACGTTAGAGGAAAATTACGTGTCTCAAAAATTTATGAGAGTGGCTATTGGGAGTAACAATGTCGACCATTGTGCGCGTGTGTGTCACGGACCTACCGTTGCGGCACTGGCTAGAACGATAGGTAATGGCGCTTCTACAAACAGTTTTACGGAGATTGGTTTGTACAGTAATTGTGTAATGATGATCGGCTCAAACCCTGCAAGTGGGCATCCTATCGCTGCTATGCATATCCAAAGAGCGCTTGATAGGGGCGCTAAACTCATTGTGATTGATCCGATTAAAACAGAGTTTGCGCAAAGAGCAGATGTGCACATTCAACTACCACCTGAGCATAACATTCCGATTATGAATGCGATGCTAAATTATATTATTGCTCATAATTTGTGTGATGATGATTTCATCGCAAACTATACGGTAGGTTTTGATTATGTCAAAGAGGCTGTTAAAGAATACACCACTGAGTATGTTTCAAAAATGACAGGTGTAGAAAAAGAGTTGATCGAAAAAGCGGCTCATATGTATGCGACGATCAAACCAGCGGCAATTTCGCACGGTATGGGTGTCACGCACTTTAATCATGGCGTTGGCAATGTTTTTGATGTCTCTAACTTATTTTTATGTACGGGCAATATCGGTTATTTAGGTGCAGGCGATCATCCTCTTCGTGGTCAACAAAATGTTCAAGGTGCTTGTGATATGGGTGTTTTACCGAATGTATTCCCGAACTTAAAACCTGTAACAGACCCAAATGTGAGAGCTTTTTATGAGAAACTGTGGGACTGCAAACTGGATGGAAAAATCGGTATTCATAAAACGCAAATTCCTGATGGCATTATGGAGGGAAAGATCAAAGTCTTTTACACCATCGGTGAAAACCCTGTCATCTCAGAGCCCAACACCAACCACTTCTTAAAAGGGTTAGCACATCTTGACTTTTACGTGGTGCAAGATCTCTTTTTAACCGAAACGGCACTGAAAGCAGACGTGGTATTACCAGCAGTTTCCGTGGCTGAAAAAGAGGGCTGTTATGCTAATGCGGAGCGTCGCATTCAACGCAGTCACAAAGCGGTCAATCCTGTGGGAAATGTGAAACAAGACTGGGAAATCATCGGTGAAATTGCCAGACGACTCGGTGCGAAAGGGTTTGACTATACCTCTCCTGAGCAGATTTGGGAAGAGGTACGCATCTCTGATCCTGCGCGTTTTGGTGGTATGAGTTACGATCGTTTAGAGAAAGAAAACGGCTTGCATTGGCCGTGTCCAACACTCGAACACCCAGGTACGCCTTTGATGTACATGGATAAAAAGTTCTATACACCCGATCAAAAAGCACGTTTTGCGCCTGTTACGTTTGTGGACGATAAAAGCGAAATTCCTGCGGCGCAAAAAGCGCTGGCACAAAAACTGAACCTTCCAGAGGGTTACCCACACATGGTTGGTTCTGTCGATGAGAAAACGAATGAGGAGTATCCTCTTAAACTCCTTACCATGCGTAAAGTTTACCACTACACGGTAGGAACAATGACAAGGAGATCTCCAGCATTAGAGTGTGGAGCGGACGCTCTTGGACCAACAGCTGAGATCAATCCTGAAACAGCCAATGAATACGGTTTGGAAGAGGGTGATTTTATAGCAGTAGAGAGCAGGTATGGCTCCATTGCTATTAAGGTAGAAGTGACCGACATTGTTCCCAAAGGCATTATGCAGATGGCATTTCACTACTGGGAAGCACACTCTAATGAGCTTACGAGCAATGGTTTGGATGCCATTTCTTTTACACCAACGTACAAAGCGGCAGTAAAAATGCACAAAATTACGCCTGAAGAGTATCTTCAAACACTGAAAGAGAAAAAAGAGAAGTTTTATTCTCAAAAGATCACGTATGAAGATCGCCATCACCATTGATGACGTGTAACATGAGGTACAGAGGTACCTCATGTTATCAAGAGAGGTTAGCCTTTTTACCAAGGGTTAATCTGTCTTAATGAGATTTAATATGCTAATTTAGCATATTTGCAGGAGGAGTCCATGGAATGAGAACGAAGCAAAAAAGTCAAAAATAAATTAAAAGCACCAAGGGTGCGTGGGCTTTCCGCCGAGGAAAACCTAGTGTTAACGTAGTTTTCAAAGCTTTGCTTTGAAAGCGTGTTGCAGAGTTCTGTAAGAACTTTATTATATGAAAGGAAATAAAATGAGTACATCACGTGTAATATGTCCTTATTGTGGTACTGGCTGTAATGTCGATTTACAGGTAGAAAACAATAAGATTGTAAAAGCCATTGGCACGAAAGATCATCCTGTTAATGATTCACAACTGTGCCTTAAAGGTCTTTATGGATGGGATTATGTAGGTGCAAACGATAGGCTTAAAAACCCTTTGATTCGTAAAAAAGACGGTAAATTTTCCAGAGATGGCGAGTTTGTTGAAGCATCATGGGATGAGGCTTTAGATTTGGTTGTTGCTAAGTTTAAAGAGTCTATTGAAAAATACGGAAAAAGATCAATAGCCGGCAATTTTTCGGCTCGTTGTACATTGGAAGAAAATTATGTCTCACAAAAATTGATGAGAGTCGCCATAGGAAACAATAACGTAGACCACTGTGCTCGCGTTTGACATGCACCTACAGTAGCCGGTTTGGCTAAAACAATAGGTAACGGTGCAGCAACCAACAGCTTTACAGAAATTGGTTTATACTCTAATTGTGTTTTAATGATTGGCTCAAATCCAGAAAATGGTCACCCGATTGCGGCGATGCATATTCAAAGAGCGTTAGACCGTGGTGCTAAGTTGATCGTAATTGATCCTATCTTAACAGAAATGGCACAAAAAGCAGATGTTCATATTCAATTACCACCTGAGCATAACATCCCGATTATTAACGCGATGATTAATTACATTATTGCCAATGATTTGTGTGATAATGAGTTTATAGCAAACTATACAACGGGATTTGACTATGTCAAAGAGACTGTTAAAGCGTACACGCCTGAGTATGTTTCAAACATGACAGGTGTACCAAAAGAACTCATTGAAAAAGCGGCACATTTGTATGCTACCATCAAACCAGCTGCTTTAACACATGGTATGGGTGTGACGCACTTTAACCATGGTGTTGGTAACGTGTATGATGTCTCAAACTTGTTTTTGTGTACGGGCAATATTGGAGAACTTGGTTCTGGTGATTACCCACTTCGTGGACAACAAAATGTTCAAGGTGCTTGCGATATGGCAGTGTTGCCTAACATATTCCCGAACCTAAAACCTGTCACTGACCCAGAAGCAAGAGCTTTTTTTGAAAAAATGTGGGATTGTAAACTTGATGATAAAATCGGTGTCCATAAAACACAAGTACCCGATGCCATCATGAGTGGCGAAGTGAAAGTGTTCTATACCATTGGTGAAAATCCTGTCATTTCAGAGCCTAATACCAACCACTTCTTAAAAGGGTTAGCACATCTTGATTTTTACGTGGTACAAGACATTTTCTTAACTGAAACAGCACTCAAAGCTGACGTTGTACTTCCAGCAGTGTGTGGACCTGAAAAAGATGGCTGTTATGCCAACGCTGAAAGACGTGTTCAACGTAATCATAAAGCAGTCGATGCCGTTGGAAACGTAAAGCAAGACTGGCAGATTATCTGTGAAATTGCAAAACGAATGGGCGCGAAAGGGTTTGACTTTGCATCACCTGAAGAAATTTGGGAAGAGGTGAGAGAGGCTGATCCAAAAAGATACGGTGGAATGAGTTATGAACGTTTGGAAAAAGAGCATGGGTTACATTGGCCTTGTCCAACACTTGTTCACCCAGGTACACCTTCGTTGTACATGGATAAACTTTTCTGGACATCTGATAAAAAAGCGCGTTTTGCACCTGTCATTTTTGTGGACGATAAAAGCAAGATACCAGCAGCGCAAAAAGAATTGGCTGAAAAGCTCAATCTTCCAGAGGGTTACCCGCATATGGCAGGTTCTGTGGATGAAAAGACCACTAAAGAGTATCCAATTGAACTTTTAACCACGCGAAAAGTATACCAATATACCGTTGGAACGATGACCCGAAAATCACCTGCCCTTGAATGTGGCGCTGATCTTCACGGTCCTGCGGCTGAGATAAACCCAGTAACAGCGGAAGAATACGGCTTAGAGGATGGCGATTTTGTAGCGATTGCAAGTCGATACGGCTCGATTGCGATTAAAGTGGAAGTGACAGAAGTTGTTCCTAAAAATATTATGCAGATGGCATTTCACTATTGGGAAGGACATTCAAATGAGCTTACCAGCAATGGCGTTGATCCTATTTCGTTAACACCAACGTATAAAGCGGCAGTCAATATGAAAAAGATAACACCAGAAGAGTACTTTGCAACTTTGATGGAGAAAAAAGAGAAGTTTTACTCTCAAAAAATTATCTATTTCGACGCTCACGCTCACCATTAAATCATCAAGAAGAGGTGCTAAAGTGCCTCTTCTTGACACTTAAAGCCTTTATCGAAGAACCTTCCACGCTAAAAGAGCGATGATGCTAAGCACAATCCAATGAGCACTTAAGAGCATACATCCAAAGATGATACTGAGGAAAAGCGCTGTATAACGGATGGTTTTAGTCGTAGCAAGTTTATAAGCGGCAAGAAGCGCAATGGTCGCATTGGCGATAAAAAATCCATCGGCTAACGCAACTAAATCTTTGAGCGTAAAAATATTCATCGAAACTAATCCCAAGACAACAGCATTAATTGTGCATAAAAAAAGCGTTGCGTTGATGGGTGAACCGTTTTGTAGACGTGTACTTAAAAGCCCTATAATGCCTTTGTTCTGAGAAGTCAATCCGCTAATGAGCCTTGCAACGCCTCCTACAAAGAGTAAGACCGTACTAAGACACAGTAGCATCGCTAAGATACCTATAACAAACTCACTGGATGTTCCAAATAAAGGATAGATAAGTGCCGTGATGGCATTGGTATGTTTTAATGAGGCAAATTGAATGGCACAAATAACCAAAAGGTAAATAATAGAAATAACCACTGCACTTATTTTTACTGCTTTAGGGATTGTTTGCTCGGGATTGCGCACTTCTTTAGAGTAGTTACCGACAACTTCCCAACCCACAATCGCCCAAAAGGCAAGCAACAAGGCTTTTGAAATCAGTCCTATATCAAAGGGGGAATCAAAGGAAATGCGTGTTTCATGTCCCACTAAAATAGCAATACTTCCGAGACTTAGAATAATGCCAATGATAGTGGTAACAATGAGTGAAAGTGTTCCTAAAAAATGAACAGGGCGAAGGAGAGCTAGAAATGTAAAAAATAGCATTGAAAAGGCAAGTGTATTGACGTCTAACCCTATAAGGGGTTGAATAAAATGTGCCCCAATGAGATAAACGGGGACGGGACCAAACAGTACAGCGCTGATGAGATAGTAAGAAGTGAGGTACTTGAGTTTTGTGCTAAAGGCTGCTTGTACCGCATTGGTTACACCTTCGTCCCCTGGAAATTTGATACTTAAGTTTCCAAGAACCAAAGCAAATGCAAAACCCAAAGCTAAAATAACAAACCACACAAGGATGGAAAGATTGCCTGTAAGGTCATAAACAATGGGTGGTAAAAGAATGATGCCAGAGCCTAAGATAGGACCTATCATTAAACCTGAAAGTGTCAAGGTATTGAGCTGTTTTTTCATAAGTTTCACTTTGGAAAAATTTAAAACAGAGTCTACCACACTATGGATCTAAAATCAGATTTTTTGAGATGAAAGCGGTTTTAAAATGTTGATATGGGGAAAAAAGCCTCACACCTTTTATGATGTGAGACCTAAACACTAATACAATTCGACTTTGTAATTTAAACGGATAGTACGAGGAGAGCCAGAAGCTAGGCGAGTGCCTCCTGCTGCCCAATACTCTTTGTCGGCGACATTATCAACATTGATTTGCCAGATATTGCGTTTACCATAGAGTTTTGTGGTATAACGTCCACCTACGCTAAAGATGGTCACATCATCCAACCACGCTTGGTTGAGATCATTGACAGGGCGACGACCGGTATAATAAGCTCCACCGTTGATAGACAACCCAGCAATACTACTCAGTTCATAATTTAAAAACAAACTACTTGTACGACGTGCCGCATTTTCGGGTAATTTTCCATTGAGATTGGTTGCATCACCACCCATATCTTCAAAACGAGGGTCTAACCATTGTGTTGAAGCGAGCCAACTGAGTTGTTCTGTTAATTTACCTTGAAGCGAGAGTTCAACGCCACTGTAGCGTTTATGCCCATCTGCAACATAGTAGTTAGTTGCGTTGGTATAGTATCCAGGGCTTTCTATATCAAATACCGCCGCTGAAGCAAGCGTTCCATTTGGCAGTAGCCAATGCGCTCCTAGTTCGTATTGCTTACTGATGCCAGGACTTAGACGTTCTGCTTCATTTTGTGTTCCCGCTGGTGCAGCTTCACCTTCTTCCAAGCCTTCAGCATAAGAAACATACAACGAGAGACTTTCTACTGGTTTATAGACAAGTGCTATCATGGGAGTCGTCTCGCTGGCTTCATAACGTGCTACATCTTGATTGCTTTCATATTTTGAATGACGTAATCCTCCGATAACTTGCCACTCTGGACTAAGCGTGACACGATCTGTTGTATAAAAACCTGTATCTTTGGTTGTATAAGAAACTCCCGCTGTTTTTGTAAACACCGTTGGTGTTATCGTGTGTGGCGTGTAAAGATTTTGAGCAAGTGTCGAAGAGTTGCTGTTTGAAAGAGGTTCTTGATTTTTTTCGGTATAACTGGTTCCTACTGTTATATCGTGTTGAACATCCCATGTATTAAAAATTCCGTAGAGTTCTGCACGCAAAAGATCTGATGTATATTCGTATTCTTGGTGATTAATTCTTACTGTACCTGCTCCTGTAGTGAGTGTTGTTGCTTGAGGGTTAGAAAATGTAAAGGTTGAGAGATTGCGTTCGCGCTCTGTTTTCGCTCGTCCTGCTTCAAGTCCAAGCGTCCAAGTATCACTCAGTGCATAATCAGATCTAAGTAATACATTGGTTGTTTCTGTTTCAAACTTGCTCGAGTCTGATCCTACCAGTGCTTTTGGATCGACTGTATGCGGTAAGGTAATGGCACCATTCACCGCTTTTGGCAGTGCAACGCCTACTTGTTCCGTGACTTTACGACGATCATACTCGACATCAGCTTTGAGCGTTAAACGATCATTGACACGCCAATCCAGTGCCATAGAAACAAAGCTCCGATTGCCATTGTCAACATCATCTAAGTAGGATCCAAGCGATCCTCCCGCACTGTTCAAACGAATGCCTAGCTGTTTTTCTTCTCCAAAACGCTCGCTCACGTCTGCGGATGCTACAGCAGAACCATATTGATCCATCATTAAACCAACGGTTGCCATTGGCGCATTGGTGGGACGTTTAGTGACGTAATTGATAATGCCTGAAGGAGACGTAAACCCATAATAAAGTGCTGATGCACCTTTCAGCACTTCAATGCGCTCTTTGTCTTCCATTGGCACTTGGCTAAAATTCATAAGCGGCAATGAGCCATTAAGCCTGTAATTGGTACGGTTTTGCACTTCCATACCTCTAATAACCAGCTGGTCCCATGTCTCTCCACCATTTTGCTGTTTCGTGACACCTGCGGTGTTTCTAACAGCATCATACGTGCCCATAGCCGCTTGCAAATCCAAGGCTTCTTTGGTAATGACATTGACCGTTGAAGGCACATCCATAATGTTAGTTCCTCGAAAAGAACCTGCTTCAACCGTTTCGGGTCGTAATCCAACGGAACGTATATCTTCTATTGTAACGGTAGAAAGTGTAGATGTATCTTCTTTTCCTGTTTCGATGACAACTTCAGCAGCCGAGAGTGTACTCATGGCGACGAGGCTTAAGAATGTACGTGTAAAGTGATACGAATTGATCCTATCAAGGTTCATTTGACTCCTTCATAATAGTATGAATATTTTGTGGTAATTATGTGAAATTCTTTAGAAATTAGATTTGAAGAATTATATATAATTGATAATCATTATACATAAGTATATTTAAACATCGCTTGTAAACGAAATACTAAAATTGAAGTTTAGGAAGATATTAAAATTTAGAGAACTGTTTTTTGGGTTAAAATAGTGCGTTGTTCTTCTTTTGTGTAGTTAAATTTAAATTCTGCTTCTTTAAGATAATAGATAAAATACTCTTTTTTAACCCCTTTGAAGTGATCTAGCCAATTTTCCAAAAATAGCCAAAAATCGACTAAGGGATTGTGAAAACTCTCATAATGCGCCACTTTATGTTGGTTTAGATAGCGGGCATAGGTCTCTTTTTCGATGGAATTTTCCTCTAAATTTTGAAGATGGGCAAATTGATCAGGAAGTAAGAGTGTGTGAATATGTTTTCCATATAACATACCCAAAATACCGATAGCATCAAAGAGATACTTTGATTTTCCTCGTTTTGATGTTGGAAGAAAATAGTATTCATCGTATTGTGAAAATGTTTCTGTTTGTTTTGTGTAGAGAGCTTCCGAATGCGTGATGATACAAAGGCGAAGTTTGTGATATTTTTTTGCAATCGTTAGGTAATTTAGTCCTAAAAGTGAAGCGCATTCATAGGCACTATAGTTGTCAATAAAATACTCTAAAATAGCCATATCTTGGGCATACTTTACATGACTAAATGTACGTTTACATGCAACACAACGATACTGCGAAGTAGAGACTTCGTAAAGTTTTGTGTGACCGCAAAAAATACATACTTTTTCTTCTGTTTTCATAGGGGTATTTTTCCTGAAAATAACTAAGAAACTTCTTTTTTTAGCTCCTATTTAAAGAGTTGCTCTATAATAAATCAAAAATATACCTAAGGATCTAACAATGTGTAAAGATTGCGGTTGTTCAATCACTCCTTCTCAATGGTCTGCGCACGCGCACGAACACTCTCACGATGGTCATTCCCACAGCCATTCACACGATCACGACGATCATACTCATCACGAGCATCCTCATGCGCACGATCACGATCATCATGACCATCACAAACATGAAGAGATTCATGCCAATCCACAATTAAACGATAAGAAGACCATTGCCGTTATTACTAAAATTTTGGATGCAAACGATACTCAAGCAGCGCATAATCGCAAACATTTTGAAGAGAATGGCGTCTTGGCGATCAATCTCATGAGCAGTCCCGGAAGTGGAAAAACAACGCTTTTGGAAGCAACCATTGACACGAAACAGATAAAACTTGCCGTCATTGAGGGTGATCTTGAAACAAATCAAGATGCTGATCGTATCACCGCAAAAGGGGCATTGGCACATCAAATTACCACAGGTCAAGCGTGCCATTTAGATGCATTTATGGTGCATGAGGGACTTCATCATCTCCCTATAGAAGGGCTTGATGTTGTGTTCATTGAAAACGTGGGCAATCTTGTTTGTCCTGCGAGTTACGATGTTGGAAGTCATCTGAATGTCGTGTTGCTCTCCGTTCCAGAAGGCGATGATAAACCAGCAAAATACCCTGTAATGTTTAGAAGTGCTGATCTGTTTTTAATAACAAAATGCGATCTTTTGCCGTATTTTGATTTTAGTGTTGAAAAAGCCATTCGTGAGGCTCGAAAACTTAATCCAAAAGTCGATATCATCGAGATAGACAGTAAATCTGGCAAAGGAATTGATCAGTGGATTAATTACCTTAAAATGAAAAAAGCATTGAGATAACCATGTGTTTATCTATACCTTCAAAAGTCATCGAAATTGATGAGAATAATTATGCAACCGTAGATACCATGGGTGTTAAGCGTAAAGTGACGCTTGATTTGATTGCTGAAGAAGTAAACATTGGGGATTATGTTCTCATTCATGTAGGCTTCGCGATGAATAAAATCAGCAAAGAACACGCGGAAGATAGCATTGCGGCATACCAAGAGATAGCCGAAGCAATGCAAAATGGCGAGATTAGCGATGAAGAAGGAAACAGTAATTATGTCTGAAGTTGATCTCATTGAAGGTTTTCGTGATCCTATCCATATGAAAGCACTTGCAGCGCTCATCAAAAAAGAGTGTAGGTCTAAGATCAACATCATGGAAGTGTGTGGTGGACATACGCATACTATTATGAAATTTGGTCTTTCACAAATTTTGCCAGAGTTCATTGAATTTGTGCACGGACCAGGGTGTCCTGTGTGCATTATGCCTAAAGAGCGCATCGACCATGCTATTGCGTTAGCTTCTATGCCAAACACCATCTTAGCCACGCTTGGCGATATGATAAGGGTTCCAGGAAGCAAAACCTCTTTACAAAAATTACGTGCTGAGGGCAAAGATATTCGCTCTTTGTATTCACCTTTGGATGTCATTAAAATTGCCCAAGAAAATCCTGATAAAAACGTGGTCTTTTTTGCGATCGGCTTTGAAACAACGACACCGATGAGTGCTGTTCTTGTGCAACAAGCCATAGCTTTGAGCTTGACCAATCTTTTCTTTCATATCAACCACGTCACGGTTCCTGAAGCCGTCGATGCCATTATGAGCGGAGGGGACGCGAAGATAGATGCTTTTTTAGGACCTTCTCATGTCAGTGTCATTACAGGTTATAAAATTTATGAGCCAATTGCTAGCGCTTACCATACACCTGTGGTCGTTTCAGGCTTTGAACCAACCGATGTCATGGAATCAGTTTTACGCATTGTTCGTCAAGTCAATGAAGGTAAAAGTGTTGTTGATAACGAATATGCAAGGGCTGTTTCGAGAGAAGGTAACCTTAAAGCACAAGGGCTTGTCAATACTTACTTTGAAAGACGAAGTCACTTTAGATGGCGTGGCATTGGGGATATTCCGCATAGTGCGCTTAAACTCAAAGAGGAATATGCCGCCTATGATGCTGAAATCGTGTTTGATGCATTTTTGCCCAAAATTGAGCTAGATGACCATAAAATGTGTATTTGTGGCGACATCCTCAAAGGACGTGCTAAACCATTTGACTGTAAAGTCTTTGGCAAAGCCTGTACCCCAAGCAATCCGATGGGATCGTGCATGGTTTCAAGTGAAGGGGCGTGTTCAGCTTACTTCAAATATGGAAAATTGAACCTCAAAGGAGCAAGAGCGTGAGCAAAAAGATACTTCTCTCTCACGGTGGTGGCGGTGAAGAGACCCAAAACCTCATTAAAGATCTATTTTTTAAACATTTTGACAATGAGATTTTACTGCGCATGGAAGATGCCGCAAGCCTTGTAATGAATGACCATAAAATCGCTTTTACGACCGACTCTTTTGTCGTTTCTCCACTGTTTTTCAAAGGTGGAAACATTGGTAAACTCGCCATTGCTGGAACGGTGAATGACCTTTCCATGATGGGGGCAAAGCCTCGTTATATGACCTGTTCATTTATGATCGAAGAGGGCTTTTTGTATTCTCATCTTGAAGAGATCGTCATAACCATGCGCGATGAAATGGCTAAAAGTGGTGTCAAAATAGTCGCTGGTGATACCAAGGTTGTTCCTAAAGGAGGCGTTGATGGGCTGTTTATCAACACTTCAGGTATTGGTGAAATCATGTGCGAAAATATCTCTGCCCATAACTTAGAAAATGACGATGTCATTATCGTTTCCAACGAAGTAGGCAATCACGGTGCGTGCATTTTAGCCACACGTGAAGAGATAGAACTGGAGAGTGACCTTCAAACTGACTGTGCTAGTTTATGGAAACCTGTGGAAGCGTTGATAGATGCAGGCGTGAAAATTCATGCATTAAGAGATGCCACAAGAGGAGGGCTGAGTGCTGTTTTAAATGAATGGGCGAGTACATCGCACATTTGTATTGAAGTGGATGAAGCCAAAATTCCTGTTGCCAAAGAGGTTAAAGGTGTGTGTGAACTTTTGGGTTTTGAGCCTTATGAGTTTGCTAATGAAGGTACGATGGTCATAGCACTTCCAAAAGCAGAAGCGCAAAAAGCGGTTGAAGTACTAAAACAATTTGATGAAACTGCCAAGGTGGCTATCATCGGTAATGTTAGCGATAGATTTGTTGATAAAGTTATTTTACATACGCCTTGGGGATCAGAGCGCTTTTTAGAGCCACCAAAAGGTGAATTACTTCCAAGGATCTGTTAATGCATGAGTTCTCTATTGTTAATGCACTTTTAGAGATGTGCGAAAAAAATGCACGAGAACACAACGCTACTAAAATTACCAAAGTAGAGATTAAAATCGGTAAATTAAGTGGCGTTGAACCTTATCTTTTGGAAACAGCATTTAATACCTTTAAAGAAGAGGGTGTTTGCGCTGGGGCTGAGTTTATTGCACATTTGCAAGAGATTGTCATTCATTGCGAAAGCTGTCATAATGAGGCAACGCTCACTCAAAATGAGTTTGTTTGTCCGACATGCCAAAGTACAGATCTTCGCGTTATTGATGGTGAAGAGATGTACCTCATGCATCTTGAAATGGAGTAATAAAGAGAGGCTAAGAGTCACTAATGTATAATCAGTGATTATATATTATAAGTTCCAAAAGAATTTTGCCTAAGGATGCCAATGCTAAACGAGCTACGACGTGCAACGCTTGAAGATTTGCCAGAGATTATCAAGATTTATAATGAAGCTATCAAAGATGGTATTTCTACGGCAGATAGTAAAATTGTTACAGTAGAAGATAAATTAGAGTGGTTTCACGCTCACAGCGAAATGCGTCCTATTTTGGTGAAAGAGTATCATGGACGCATCATCGCATGGATTAGCATACAGCCTTTTTATGCCAACCTTTTGGCCTATACAAACAGCGCACGTATCAATATTTACATTGATAAAAATTTTCAAGGTAAAAAACTGGGACAACAGTTTTTAAGTGAAGCGATCGAGCAAGCCAAAAGTTATGGGATTAAAACACTTTTGGCGCTTATATTCTCTGAAAATGCACCAAGTTTGAAACTTTTTAAAAAACTAGGCTTTAAAGAGTGGGGTAATCTTAATCGTGTTGCTACGATTGAAGGGGTTGACAAAGACCTATTAATCCTAGGTCAACGTATCGAAGAATAACCATGAGAAAAGAAGCATCTATTATTTTTGATATGGACGGAACGCTCATTGACTCAAGTGCTGCAATGACGCACAGTGTCAATTACGTACGCAATTCTTTAGGGCTTTGTCCGATTGATAAAAAGTACCTTGAATATCACATTAACCAACCCGATCAACATCTGCCTAAGATTTTTTACAATACGGATGAGTACAATCCCGAACATCGTGCTTTGTTTAAAGAACACTACATGCATTTTTCTCCCTCTATGATAGCGCTTTATCCCGATGTGAAAGAGATGCTACACGTGATAGGTCAAAAGGCATATTTGGCGATTGCTACCAATGCAAGTGATTTTTTTGCGCGTCATATGTTGGAAAAAATGGGTATTATTGATCACTTTTCTGCCATTATTGGTGCCAATAATGTTGCTGAGCCAAAGCCAAGCCCGTTAATGGTTTATCGATTAATGGAGGAGTTAGGCAGTGAACCTTCAAAGACGATTTTGGTGGGTGATAGCATCAAAGACGAACTCGCTGCCTCAAATGCTGGAATCAATTTTATTTTCGCAGGATGGGGTTATGGCACAAGTGAAACAGCTAACGTGAAAGCCCATAATATCCATGAGCTCTTAAGTTTACTTCATACGTTTATTTAACGAATGTTACGCACTTTTTCAAAAGAGCGTAACATGTTTCTCATAAAACAAGTTTTATGAAGCTTTAGGAGGTGTCGGGGATTTATCCCTGACCTTAAACAATGAGTTTTACTCATTGTTTAAGATACTGTTACGCAAACTGCGTAACCTCAGTTATTTAAGAAGCTCTAGTGGAAATTCAAGCGTACGCTTGATGATATTCATAGGGCTTTTGAGTGTATCCATAAGCAGATGCGTTTCTATCTTTGGATCGGTCGTTGAGCCTGTCACATCCACATTAGTTGCTATTCTTTTGTCTTCTCCTAAAATAATGCCACCTACGATAGGAATCATATCAATTGCAGAACTAAACGTTTTCAGTGTTTTAATTTGAAGCTTAAGATCAAGAGTGCTAGCTGCTAAATTAACAGTACCTGCACCCATAATATCTGCACTTTTACCGCGTAATTGAAGCTCTTTTAAAAACAAATTGTCCTTGCTTTGGCTAAATTCAACAGTTCCGTTATCAACAAAGTAGCCTGATTGGTTAAAATTGGGGTCATTAAAGACAAGTAATGAAGGAATAGCATTGATTGTTGCCATAAGATTATTGAAAAATTTGAGATCTTTGATGTAAGTTTTATGCATGACGAATGTGCCTTGCATATTGTCACTATCTTTGCCTTCAATATTGACTGAAAATTCGCCATCATAAAAGTAGTATTTTGTAAGCAATGCGTTGGCAGCATCAGCATCAAGTGCTGTTGCATTAAGCGTATAGTTACCTTTTTTCTCATCGTATTCTAAAGAGGACTTACCTCGTTTTGAATTGAGATGAATCGTATCTTTGTAGAGATTTACCGTATAGCGTTCACTTAAAATGGTTCGATTGTTATCTAGATCGATTAGAGAAGAATTTTCTCCAAAAATTGTTGTACGAATGGGTATATCTAAAGATTCATTACCGTTCGGAAGAGAGATATTCATATCTTTAACATGTACTGTGAGGTCTTTATCAAAATGGAGTGAGAGTTTATTGTTGGTAGAGCTTGCATCAAGTGTTTTTGTATTGGTTGTAAGTGCAATTTCGAAATTACGCACCGGTTCGCGGTTTTCTAAAAGTGGAGTGTTGACATTTTGAAGATTGAGTTTTGCATCAAAATTTTCAAAGTCTTTTGTTTGCACCGTTACGGCACCTTCTGAGAGATTGCTATCACGCATAAAAGGTGAAAATGCAGCCACTTTTGTAAGATCGGTGAATATAAATTGATTGTTGTCCTTGGCAAATGTGATAGTTGTATTGAGGCTTGGAAGTGCCATTTTTGTTACGCCATTTTCGATTGCAAATGAAGCATTTTGATCTGCCAAATTAGTCATTTTTAAAAGTTTAGTGCCACTAAAATCAAGTAATAATGCATTAATATCAATTTTACCCTCATATTGGCTCTTCTTGGCATCAAATGTACCTGTAGCATTAATGTCAAAAAGATTTTTATAACGTAAATTAGCGTTATCAAGTATGATTTTAAAGTTATCGAGTTTTACTTCACCATATTTTGTAGACATAGGAAGACCGCTGAGGGTAAAGTCACTGGGGGAGAGTTTAAATTTTCCAGTAGCATTGATGTCATAGGGGAGAAACTTAATATCTAGCCTAACATTGGCATCGGTTAAACCTGTTGTTTGGGTAATGGGTACATCGATTTTAAAAGCATGTAAAATTTTATGTATTGGTGCGTCAAGCTTTGATGTCGCATTAAGATCAACAACGATACCTGTGCCTTTTCCTATGAGATTGTAGATATAAACATCCGCTTTTTGAATTATTTTTTGCTCATAACTTGGCTCTTTAATATCAAAAAGAAGTTTATCATTTTTAAATTCTATGCCAATTTCTTTTACATAGGCAGGTGGAACTGTGGGTTCAAAGCTTACGGTAGCATTTTTAACCGTAGCCTTTCCATGCATCTGCATTGGAAAATAATCCAGTGTATCAAGGTTGAGTTTTCCTTCAAAAAAATGCAAAACATACTCTTGCCCTACAATATTTTTATCGATCCAGTCTTTGGCAATTTGGTCAAGTTCAACTTGAGAGACAATAAAATCCATAAGATCTTTCAGCTCTTTATTGCTAAATTTTTCACTTTGCAAATGATACGTTAGAAGCTTATCTTTAATGTCTATAAGTGCGATTCCTTTGAGTCCAAATGTATCAAAGTTCCCTTCGTAAACATATGTTTTTGCTTTCAAGTCCATATGTGTTTTACCATTAAACATCAAATGATAATCTTTAAAGTGTGCTTCTTGAATGTCTACATCTACCTGCCATTTTTCGATAGGGGTAATAATAAGATCAATACTTAGATGTTGACTATCCAGTTTAAAGGTATTTTGCTCATAATGAAGGGATAATGTTTCGTTTAAATAATGAATATTTTCAATGCTGATTTTGCTAAAAAACTGATTGATATACGGGAAATTTTTAATCAGTTCCGCCATCTCTTCTAGCGAGGTGTCGGTTTGTGTTTCCTTCTTAATATCAAGCGTTTGAATACTTACAATCAATTTTTTATCTAGTTTGATATATAATTGATCAATTTTTATCGTCGGTAATGTAAGATTATCGATCGAAATGCCATTTACTAAGGTGCCAATTAATGCTACGACAGAAAGAACTATGAATAATAAAAGTATCCAGATATTCCTAATGGTATGTGATGTTGCTTTAATAATCATATATTCACTTCTCTTTCACTTGTCCAGACCGATGAACTCAAGCTCGGTCGCCTTTGTGCCACAAGGCTCAATAAGTCAAATTATATCATATATGGTTGAGAAAAATTTTGACCTCCATGATAAAGTCGACAAATACCTTCTTTACATGATAGGCAAACCTCAATCGGGTTGGGTGAGCATCAATCCAAGTCCATTGACGCGTGGCGATTTTCTCTACAAGCTTTCACATTCCAAAGCACCCCTTAAAGCGATCACCTATATTCCGGGTGAAACGAAGGAACTTTTATTTGTGCAAATTGCTCTGGCATTTGATCTTTCTTATGAAAAATTAATGCAAGAGTATGCCCTTGCAACACCCTATGTAGAGGGCTTTTTAGTGCCAGATACCTACTATATTCCTATTGGCATTAACGAAAAGCATCTGGTTCATTTTTTACTTGCTAATGCAAAAAAGTACCATAAAGACGTGTTTGAAAAAATTTTTGGTGAGTTTAATGAAGCCAAATGGCAGAAGTTTCTTATTATTGCGTCTATTATTCAAAAAGAGGCTGCCAATAACGAAGAGATGCCACTTGTTTCTTCTGTTATTTACAACCGTCTTAAAAAAGATATGAAATTGCAAATGGATGGTACGCTTAATTATGGGCAATACTCTCATATTAAGATTACGCCACAGCGCATTCGAGAAGACACCTCCCCGTACAATACTTATATGTACAAAGGATTGCCTCCTTATCCTGTATGCAGTGTCAGTAAAGAGGCCATATTTGCAGCCATTTTTCCTAAAGCAACGAACTATCTCTATTTTGTAAAAAATAAAAGTGGAACCCATACGTTTTCGCAGACATATGAGACACATTTGGACAATATAAAAAATTAATGGCGTAAATTTAATAAAGAGAAATAAATAAACAAGTACTATTACTAAAATCCAGTCAAAAAAAGGGGTAATTATGGTTCAAAAAACAAGTAAAATCATCTACACACAAGTAGATGAAGCTCCCGCACTCGCAACGTATTCTTTGTTACCGATTGTTAAAGCATTTACCGCAAGTTCCAATATTGAGATTGAAACCAGAGATATTTCATTATCAGGTCGTATTCTTGCAAACTTCCCTGACAATTTAACCGCTGCACAAAAGATCAATGATGATCTTACCTTCTTGGGAGAACTCGCAAATCAACCAGAAGCCAATATTATTAAATTACCAAATATCAGTGCTTCTTTGCCACAACTTCAAGGAGCCATTAAAGAGCTTCAAGAAAAGGGTTATAGTATTCCTAATTACCCAGAAAATCCTGCAAATGAAACCGAAAAAGAGATCAAAGCGCGCTATGCCAAAGTTTTGGGAAGTGCCGTTAACCCAGTACTTCGAGAAGGAAACTCTGACAGACGAGCTCCATTATGCGTAAAAGAGTACGCACGTAAAAATCCACATCGTATGGGAAAATGGACCAGTGATTCTGCATCGCATGTTGCATACATGAACGAGGGTGATTTTTACGGTAATGAAAAATCTGTGACTGTGCCAGAAGCAACCACCGTTCGTATTGAACTTGTTGGAAAAGACGGTACAACGACAGTTTTAAAAGAAAAATTAGCACTTTTAAAAGATGAAATTATTGATGGTACCTATATGAGTAGCAAGAAACTTTCAGCATTTTTTGAAGCGCAAATAGAGGATGCTAAAAAAACGGGCATTTTACTCTCATTGCATCTAAAAGCAACGATGATGAAAGTAAGCGATCCGATTATGTTTGGATACGCAGTCAAAGTCTTTTTCAAAGACGTTTTTGAGAAACATGCAACACTCTTTAAAGAAATTGGTGTAAATGCTAACAATGGTCTTGGTGATCTTTACACTAAAATTGCAACACTTCCTGAAGCTCAAAAAGCGCTCATTGAGGCAGATATTAAAGCGTGTTATACCAAACGTCCTAAACTTGCGATGGTCAATTCTGACAAAGGTATTACGAATTTACATGTACCAAGTGATGTGATTATTGATGCATCTATGCCTGCGTGTATTCGTGAGTCTGGTCGTATGTGGGGTGAAGATGGTGCATTGCACGATACAAAAGCACTCATTCCAGACCGCTGTTATGCGCGTATTTACGAAGAGACAATGAACTTTTGTAAGAAAAATGGCGCACTTGACCCTAAAACAATGGGTTCTGTTCCAAACGTAGGTCTTATGGCTCAAAAAGCAGAAGAATACGGCTCTCACGATAAAACATTCCAATGCGAAATGGATGGTGTTGTTCGTATTGTAGAGATTGCGAGTGGTAAAGTCTTGATGGAACACAGCGTTGAACAAGGCGATATTTACCGTGCATGTCAAGCAAAAGATGCACCGATTCGCGATTGGGTAAAACTTGCTGTAAATCGTGCACGTCTGAGTAACACGCCTGCTATTTTCTGGCTTGATCCTGTGCGTGCTCACGATGCTCAAATGATTAAAAAAGTCGAAAAATATCTTAAAGAGTATGATCTTAAAAATCTTGATATTAAAATTATGACCCCAGAAGAGGCAATTCGTGAATCTTTAGCGCGTATTGTTAAAGGACTCGATACGATTGCCGTAACGGGTAACGTTTTACGTGATTACCTCACCGATCTTTTCCCTATTTTAGAAGTAGGAACTTCGGCTAAAATGCTCTCCATTGTTCCATTGATGAGTGGTGGTGGATTGTTTGAAACCGGTGCGGGTGGTTCTGCTCCAAAACACGTTCAGCAATTTGTGGAAGAGAATCACTTGCGTTGGGATTCGCTCGGTGAATTTATGGCGTTAACTGCTTCTCTTGAGCATTTGGATAACGTTGTTGGCAATAAAAAAGCGTCTATCTTAGCTAAAACACTTGATGCTGCAACAGGTAAGTTCTTGGATAACAACAAATCACCTTCTGCAAAAGTAGGTGAATTAGATAACCGTGGAAGCCATTTTTATCTTGCGATGTACTGGGCCGAAGCCCTTGCACAACAAAGTGATGATAAAGCATTGGCTGAACAGTTTAATCCACTTTTTGAAACACTTAAAGCCAATGAGAGTAAAATTGTTGGTGAGCTTAATGCGGCACAAGGCAAAGCCATTGATATGGGTGGGTACTATAAACCTGATTTTGAAAAAACAAGTAAAGCAATGCGCCCAAGTGCTACGTTCAATAGTGCTTTGGATGCAATCAAAGCGTAATTTTGATTTATATGTAAAGAAGGAGTCTCATTGTCACAAGGAAAAAAAGTCTCTATTATTGGAGCAGGAAACGTAGGCGCAACGGTTTGCTATTGGCTTGCGATGCGTAAAAGTTGTCGCGAAATTGTGATGATAGACCTCGTTGAGGGCGTTGCCATTGGCAAAGCCCTTGACATTTCTCAAGCTACCAGTCCAGAGGGCAGTCATGCCCTTATTAGTGCGTCAAGTGATTATAAACATATTGCCAACAGTGATATTGTGGTTATTACTGCGGGAAGCCCACGGAAGCCTGGCATGAGTAGAGATGATCTTTTAATGATCAATGCTAAAATCACGAAAGGCATCATCGAACAAGTTCAAACTTATGCCCCAGAAGCCATCATCATTACCGTTTCTAATCCTTTGGATGCGATTACGTATGTTGCCCTTAAAACAGGCAATTATCCTCGTGGTCGCGTTATTGGTATGGCAGGTATTTTGGACAGTTCTCGTATGGAGACCTTTATTTCACAGAAGCTTGGTTTTGGTTACGGTCAAGTAACGGCAAGTGTTATGGGTGGACATGGCGATGATATGGTTCCATTACCTCGTTATTCCTCTGTGAACGGTGTAGCCCTTACGGATTTACTTAGTGATCTTGAAATTGATGAGATTATTGAAAAAACACGTCATGGTGGCGCTGAAATTGTAGGCTATATGGGAACATCCGCGTATTATGCACCTGCTAACTCAACTGTAAAGATGATTGAAGCTATTTTAAGTGATGCTCGTACCATTTTTCCGTGTGCTGTATTGCTTGATGGCGAGTATGGTTACCATGACATCGTAAATGGTGTTCCTGTTGTTTTGGGTGCTAATGGTGTCGAAGAAATCGTAGAGTTACCTCTCAATTTAAATGAACAACACCAATTTGCCAAAAGTGTTGCATCCGTGAAAAATCTTTTAGAGACGTTGGAAAAAAATAATTTCTTTACGGCCTAATATTTACCTCTAAAATCCTAATGAGAGCCATAAATGTATGGTTCTCACTTTTCCTTTCCTTGATATTCTGCATTTTTTAATCACAATAGACATACTTTCAATATTGATATTTTATAAATTAAAAGAGATAAGCGCAATCTTTACTGTGTATTTATGTCATCAAAATAGAATAAACGGTGATAATTAATTAAGTATTAAATTGTACAATTGTGTTTTTAAGATGAATATTCTAGAAAATCAGGAGTTTCTGATGCCACAAGGTAAAAAAGTTTCCATTATAGGTACAGGTAATGTTGGTGCAACGGTGTGTTATTGGCTCTCTATGCGAAAAAGATGTAGAGAAATTGTTATGATTGACAGGCATGGTGTTGTTGCACATGGTAAAGCACTGGATATTTTGCAAGCAACAAGCCCAGAAGGGAGTCCTACTCGAATATATAATTCAACAGATTATGCCATGGTTGCGAATAGTGATGTTGTTGTTATAACAGCGGGAAGTCCAAGAAAGCCTGGAATGAGCAGAGATGACTTATTGATTTTGAACGCTGGTATAACAGAACAAGTCATTCACGAAGTCCGAAAATACGCTCCTAATGCTATTGTGATTATGGTTTCAAATCCTTTGGATGCGATGACATACACGGCTCTTAAAGCAGGCTGTTATCCGCGTAATCAGGTGATTGGAATGGCAGGAATTTTAGACAGTGCTCGGATGGAAACATTCATATCTGAAAAATTGGGTTTTGGGTACGGTCAAGTAACAGCAAGTGTTATTGGAGGGCATGGCGATAATATGGTTCCACTGCCTCGTTACTCATCGGTCAATGGTGTTGCCCTTACTGATTTGTTAAGCGATGAAGAAATTAAAGAGATAATTGAGCAAACAAGAGAGGGTGGTGCGGAGATTGTGGGTTATATGGGAACATCTGCTTATTACGCACCTGCAAACTCAGTTGTGAAAATGATAGAAGCCATTATTGGTGATGCTAGAGCAATTTTTCCTTGTGCTGTTTTATTAGAAGGAGAATATGGTTATAATGACATTGTAAACGGTGTACCCGTTGTTTTAGGTGCTCATGGTGTTGAAAAAGTTCTTGAGCTACCCCTTAATTTAGATGAACAAAAACAGTTTGCAAAAAGTGTGAATTCTGTAGCAGAATTGTTAGAAGTATTACGAAAAAACAATTTTTTTACGGTATAAATTCTTTTGTTAACTTAAATTAGAGACAAAAAAAACATATAGTTAAGATTTTTATTGATTATGATGTTCAGATAACTATAGAGTCTTGGTATCGAAAGTTTAATTTAAGTCAATGCAGGGAGGTTTTATGAATATCCATGAGTATCAGGCAAAAGAGATCTTTAAAAGATACAATGTTCCCACACCAAGAGGCTATGTAGCTTTTAGTGTTGAAGAGGCTGTTGAAAACGCTAAGAAACTTGGTGGTTCTATTTGGGTTGTCAAGGCACAAATTCACGCAGGTGGACGAGGTCTTGGCGGTGGCGTAAAACTTGCACGTAGTTTAGACGAAGTCAAGACACTTGCAAACGAAATTCTTGGCATGACTTTGGTCACGCATCAAACAGGACCTGCGGGCAAACTGGTTCAAAAAGTTTACATTGAAGAGGGCGCTGACATCGCAGATGAGCTTTACCTTGGTGTTGTTTTAGATCGCGCTCGTGAAATGCCTGTTATTATGGCATCTCGTGAAGGTGGTATGGAGATTGAAAAAGTAGCAGCTACCTCACCTGAAAAGATTATCAAAGTAGCCGTTGATCCTTTTATTGGTTTTCAAGCCTTTCATGGTAGAGAACTTGCTTACGGATTAGGTCTTGCACAAGAAGAGATTAGTAGTTTTATTAAATTTGCAGCAGCACTGTATAAAGTCTATATGGAAAATGATGCAGAGATGATCGAAATCAATCCTTTGGTTAAAACTAAAAGTGGTGCATTTATAGCGCTTGATGGTAAAATGGGCTTTGATGACAATGCACTGTTCCGTCATCCAGAGATCGAAGCAATGCGTGATGAAAGTGAAGAAAACCCAATCGAACGCGAAGCGTCAGGATTTGGACTAAGTTACGTCAAACTTGATGGCAATGTTGGCTGTATGGTCAATGGTGCAGGTCTTGCAATGGGTACGATGGATACCATCAACTACGTAGGTGGAAATCCTGCAAACTTCTTAGACGTGGGCGGCGGAGCTAATGCTCAAACCGTTGCAAAAGGCTTTGAGATTATCCTCAAAGATCCAAACGTCAAATCAATCTTTGTAAATATTTTTGGTGGTATTGTGAGATGCGATCGTATTGCAAATGGTATTTTGGAAGCGACTAAATTAGTCGATGTTCATGTTCCAGTCATCGTTCGTCTTGATGGTACAAATGCTAAAGAAGCAGCCGAAATTCTTAAAAATGCAAATATCAAAAATATTATTACAGCAAGTGATCTTAACGATGGTGCTATTAAAGCTGTCGCTGCTGCTAAAGGAAATTAATTATGAGCATATTGATTGATAAAAATACAAAAGTCATCGTTCAAGGTTTTACAGGTAAAGAGGGAAGCTTTCATGCAGAACAATGTTTAGCATACGGTACTAAAATCGTTGGTGGTGTTACGCCTGGTAAAGGTGGCACAACTCACCTTGGACAACCTGTGTTTAACACTGTTCGTGAAGCGGTTGACGCAACTGGTGCAACTGTGAGTATGGTATTCGTTCCACCTGCTTTCGTAGGTGATGCTGTTTTGGAAGCGGCTGATGCTGGCATTGAACTTTCTGTGATTATTACAGAAGGCTCACCTGTACGTGATATGCAAAGAGCAAAAGCGTATGCAGTGAAAAAAGGTATGAAAACCATTGGACCAAACTGCCCAGGAATCATTACGGCTGAAGAGTGTAAAATCGGCATTATGCCAGGTTCTATTTTCAAAAAAGGTAACATTGGTTTGATTAGTAAATCAGGCACATTGACCTATGAAGGTGCAAACCAAGTGTGCAATGAAGGATTTGGTATCACCACTGCAGTTGGTATTGGTGGAGATCCTATTATAGGGCTTTCGTATATACAACTTCTTTCATTATTTGAAGCAGACCCTGAGACTGAGGCGATTGTTATGATCGGTGAAATCGGTGGTGACCTTGAAATCCAAGCAGCAAAATACATTAAAGAGCATATTAAAAAACCTGTTGTTGCTTTTATCGCAGGTCAGAGTGCGCCTAAAGGTAAACGTATGGGACATGCTGGTGCTATTATCAGTGGAAGTGCAGGCACTGCTGCTGAGAAAATGGAAGCGCTTTCAAATGCAGGTGTTCATGTCGTAAAATCTCCTGCTGAAATTGGAAAAAAGATAGCGGAAGTTTTGAAAAAATAATAATGATTAAGTGAGCTAGATGGTGCACTATTGTACAATCTAGCTACTATTAATATTACATTGTGAAGCAAAGATATGATAAAGGAGAGAGAAGGATGGGTTTAATCACTGCTCCAAGTAATACACCGGTATGGGTTAACGTCGCTAGGTGTAAAGCTTGTGATATTTGTGTCAGTATGTGTCCAGCAGGTGTTTTGGGAATGGTTCAAGCACCAAATTCGACACTAGGATCAATGATAGAGGTTGTTGTTCCAGACGCCTGTATTGGCTGTAGGGATTGTGAATTACATTGTCCTGATTTTGCTATTTACGTAGCAGACAAAAGCGAATTTAAATTTGCAAAACTTTCAGAGAGTTCTAAAGAGAGAGCTGAGAAAGTTAAACAAAATAAATTTAAAAAACTGACTGCATAAGGATCATTGATGGCAAGAGAAGTAATATCAAGCGGCAATGCGTTGGTAGCAAAAGCGGCAGTTGAATGTGGATGTAAATTTTTTGGCGGATATCCTATTACGCCTTCAAGTGAAATTGCAGAAGATTTAAGCAAGCTCCTTCCAAAAGTGGGTGGTAAATTTATTCAAATGGAAGATGAAATCGCAGGTATTTGTGTATCTTTAGGTGCTTCCATGAGTGGTACTAAGTCTATGACAGCTTCATCAGGTCCTGGAATTTCACTCAAATCTGAACAAATTGGTTACAGCTTTATCACCGAAGTTCCTTTGGTTATTGTAAACGTTATGCGTGGTGGGCCTTCTACGGGTCTTCCTACACGTGTTTCTCAAGCCGATATCGGTCAAGCAAAATACCCAACACACGGTGATTTTGCCTCAATTTCACTCTGTCCTGGTAGTCTTGAAGAAGCGTATACTGAAACTGTAAGAGCATTTAATATTGCTGAAAAATACATGACACCCGTTTTTGTACTTTTAGATGAAACACTTGGTCACATGCATGGAAAAGCAATGCTTCCTGATCTTGCAGATATCGAGAAAAGTGTTGTAAAACGTGCTGAATTTACAGGGGATCCAAAAGATTACAAACCTTATGCAGCAGGTCCAACAGAGCCAGCAGTGTTGAATCCTTTCTTTAAAGGTTATCACTATCACGTAACAGGGCTTCACCATGGTGACATGGGCTTCCCAACAGAAGACGGTGCAGCATGTGAGTACAACATTGAGCGCTTAATGAATAAAATCAATACAAAAACAGATGATTTAGTGCATTACGAAGAGTTTATGCTTGATGATGCAGATGTTTGTATTATCGCTTATGGAAGTATCAGCCGTGGTGCTAAAGAGGCTGTTATGAAACTTCGTCAAGATGGTATTAAAGCAGGTCTATTTAGACCAATTACCCTTTGGCCAAGCCCTGTTGCTAAACTTCAAGAAATCGGTAAGAAATTCAAGAAGATCATGGTAACGGAACTTAACATGGGACAGTACTTAGAAGAGATTCAGCGTGTTATGAAACGAGACGATTTTGCGACATTGCACAAAGCAAACGGTCGTCCAATCGCTCCACTTGAAATGGTTGCTAAAGTTAAGGAGATGATCTAATGGCATTTAATTAC
Source organism: Sulfurospirillum sp. (assembly GCF_036802865.1). Lineage (NCBI taxonomy): Bacteria > Pseudomonadati > Campylobacterota > Epsilonproteobacteria > Campylobacterales > Sulfurospirillaceae > Sulfurospirillum > Sulfurospirillum sp. Next base: position 360,072 of record NZ_DAIRVK010000002.1, read on the forward strand.
GATAAATATCTACGTGTAGATAAAATGCCAACCTTATGGTGTTGGGGTTGTGGTGATGGCGTTATCTTAAAATCTGTTATTCGTGCTATCGATACAATGGGTTGGGATATGAACGATGTGTGTGTTGTTTCTGGTATTGGTTGTAGTGGACGTTTTAGTTCATACATCGACTGTAATACGGTTCACACAACGCATGGTCGTGCAATTGCGTATGCAACAGGTATTAAGCTTGCAAATCCTGAAAAACATGTCATTGTTGTCACTGGTGATGGTGATGGTTTAGCGATTGGTGGTAACCATACGATTCATGGTTGTAGAAGAAACATTGATCTTAACCATGTTTTGATTAACAACTTTATCTATGGTTTGACCAATTCTCAAACAAGTCCAACAACGCCACAAGGCTTTTGGACATCAACCGCAAACTACGGTAACGTTGATCCAACGTTTGATGCTGCAAAATTAGCAGATGCTGCAGGTGCAACCTTCGTTGCGCGTGAGTCTGTACTTGACCCACAAAAATTGGAAAAAATGTTTGTAGCAGGATTCTCTCATAAAGGGTATTCGTTCTTTGATGTGTTCTCTAATTGTCACATCAACCTTGGACGTAAAAACAAAATGGGTGAAGCGGTACAAAACCTTGAGTGGATTGAAAATCGCATTGTGGGTAAAAAGAAATTTGATCTCTTAAGTGATGAAGAGCGTGTGGATAAATTCCCAACAGGTATCCTCAAACAAGAAGAGGGCAAACTCGAATACTGTGACGCGTATGACAAAGTTATTTACGCAGCACAAAATAAAACAACCGTAGCGCTATAAGGAGCCCCTGATGAGAAGACAATTACGTTTCGTAGGTGTGGGTGGTCAGGGCGTTATCTTGGCAGGTGAGATTTTAGCGGTTGCAAAGATCAAAGAGGGCGGTTATGGTGTAAAAGCCTCTACCTATACTTCTCAAGTACGTGGTGGACCAACAAAAGTTGACATTTTACTGGATGAAAGCGAGATTTTATTTCCTTATGCCAATGAGGGTGAAATCGAGTTTATGATTGCAACAGCACAAGTCAGTTTCAATCAATTTAAAAGTGGTGTAAAACCAGGTGGCATCATCGTTGTAGAGCCAAATTTGGTTACTGTCAATGAGGAGGATCGTAAAAAATGGAAGATCATTGAAATTCCTATTATTACGATTGCGAAAGAAGAAGTTGGAAATGTTATTACGCAATCTGTTGTAGCACTTTCAATTACAGTAGAGATGACACAAGTACTTGCACATGACTTAGTACGCGAAGTTATGCTCTCAAAAGTACCTGAAAAAGTACATGCTGCTAACAATACAGCGTATGATCTTGGTGTTAAATACGCTAAAGAAGCGCTCGCTAAACTTTAAAATTTTAAGCTCTTTGGAAAATATGCCAAAGAGCTTTTCCTCATATTCTTACTGAAATTGACTTAACTTTTGATTGAGTGATTCTGCTAATTTAGAGAGATGATCTGCAGCACTGGCTATCTCTTCCACACTTCTGGCATTTTCACTGGTAATAGAGTTTATGTTGGTCACAAGATTCACAATTTTATCGGTATCTTTTTCAATGATATTAGAGTTATTTGCACTTATTATGACAGACTCTATACTTTCAGCCATGACACTTGTCGTTGAAACGATCGTCTCTTCAACATCGGTTGAGACAGTTGCTAACCGCCTAATGTTTTGAGCATTTTTCGTCATCTTATCGGATGAATTGACAATTGATTGAACAATGATATTAATGGTTGCATTGATCTCATTGAGTGAAGATTGTGTGCGTTCTGCTAGTTTCCTCACTTCATCAGCAACGACTGCAAAGCCTCGACCGTGTTCTCCTGCTCTTGCTGCTTCGATGGCAGCATTAAGTGCTAGTAAATTCGTTTGGTCTGCAATATCAGAGATAACCGTTAAAATTTGTTTGACTTGTTCCGCATCTTTACTCATTTGCTCTAATTGCCCAGCAAGAGCGGTCTCTTCTTCACTGGCAAGTTCTACTTCATCTTTAAGTTTAATGACTTCATTTTTAGCAGATTCAAGTTTATCACCTGCAATACTAATATTTTTTTTCATTGATGCCGAAAGGAGAGCGGTTTCTTGAACAAACTTTTTAATGGAAACAATCTCTTCAATGGTATTATTAACAATCACTGTACTATGCTCAGCATTGCGACCTATTTGCATACTGGTGGTACTTAGTTCATGTGAAACAGAAGCATTTTCATTGGATGAGTGTTTAACATCTTCAATAATGACTTCTAAGGTTGTGACTAGGTCGTTAAAGCTATTAACTATATCTTGAATTTCATTGTTCTTGCCGTAGTTGATTCTAAATTTCAGATTTTTATTTTTTACAAAGCCTGATATCCCATCGTGAATAAGGGTAACACCTTGCATGATATTGTTACGAATGATAAAGCTTAAAATAATGACACCCATAATGACTAAGAGCGATAAACCAATCATCATCGTTGACGCACTGCTTTTTTCAGTAGCAGCTTCTCCAGCTCCAGCAAAGGCTCTCTCTTTTTTTAAATTGATATATTCATGAAGTGTATTGATTTCTGACTCAACAATGGAACGATTTTCATATATAAAAGCAAGTGCTTCTGTATTTTTATTTTCATCTGAGAGTTTTAATACTTTGTTATTTAATGCTGCATATGCAACAAAATGATCTTGAATAATTTTAAAGTATTCTCTACCTTTTGGGGTAATAAGATGAGGCTCATATTTTTTAGAGTTTTCTTCAAAAGAACGTTGAGCGTCAAGCAATCTCTTTTCGATCGCTTTTTTATTTTCTTTATCTGTGTTTGCGATATGTTCCAATATGCGAATGCGCATCGTATAAAAGTTTTCTTGCATGTCATTTAAAATTAAAATACTAGGGAGTGAATCAATATTACACTGATTTGTCTCTTCATAAACTTTACCCATCTTATTCATACCAATGCTAAAGACAGCAATAATTCCTATAATGGCAATAGTCAGCATCGTCATTAGTTGTTTGGATATACTCATTTTATTCTCCTTCTAATCAAAATTTATTCTTAACTATAATATCAATATAAAAAACTAAATATAAGTTAATAAATTTCGGTTTTTTTTACAAAATTTCGGAATTATGTGGAAAGTTAGTGATGAATACCTAAACGAAACGCTTTTGGTGTCATTTTATAATGAGATTTAAAAAAACGTGTAAATTCAGAAGGATTATCAAATGCAAGGATTGTGGCAATTTGCGTAATAGTTAAAGGCCTATATTTAAGAAGGTAAAGTGCTTCTTTAAGTATTCGGTGATGAACATATGACAAAGCACTTTGTCCAAGTGTCTCTTTTATGGTTTCACCTAGATGCTTTGAGGTTATATCTAGCAATTTTGCATAATCTGAGATCTTTCTATACTCCAAAAAATGTTTTTCAATCAACTCAAGATAACAATGTGTTATTTGTTGCGCTCTCGTTTTAAACATGGCATCAGATGTGTTTTGATCTTTTTTACTGCGTTTAAGAATAAAAAGAAGCTTTAAAATATGAAGTTTTACAATGGTTGTATAATCTTCTTGCTGCTCATGAAGTTCGGTATTTATATCTTCATACATAGAGTATACAGATGAAAATAGTGATGTTTTTAGTATGGCTGGTTGTAGATTTTTTATATGAAAATCAAAAAGATCTTGAATGCTTTGAGCTAGTAGCTTTGGTTGATTAGCTTTAATATAGGATTCGGAGAAGAGAAGAATATAAATTTGTGTTGTTTCTGTAATGTTTTCAAAATGGTAGATAGTATTTGGTGGGATAAGCTGTAATGACTGCTTTGGAATAAGATACTCATATTGATTGAGATTACGTTTTAATTCGCCCTCTAAACAAAGCAATAAGGCATAAAAATCAAATTTTATAGGAATATTTTTTTTTAAAGTGACCTCTTTTTCCAGTATAGCAACCCCCTGACATTCAAAATCGTCACGATAGAGATCCATACCAAATTTGGGATTTTTGACAAAAGAGTGTTTATAAACTTTAAGCGCTTCCTCTAATTGTAACAAAGACATTTTTACTCCAATAGCTACTATGCAAAAGTACGGAAATTATAATATAAAAATATGTAGAAATAGATGAGTAATTGTTAGGGGTACGTTAATCTAGCAGAATATACCACTTTTATAATATTATAAAATAGTTTATTATTTAAAGCTCTTCATATTCATAACCAGAAGAGCTTTATTCGTATTATCTACAAAAATTTCTTATTTCTCATCCGCTAAATATTTGAACAAAGATGTACTCCAATCTTTTTTTGCCAATAGATTTTTATACTCTTGTGCTTTGTCATGGAGTTCTTCGTCGGTAATTTTTAAAGCACGATGAACGGCAAAAGGTTGTGTGAAAATCATCTGAGTAAAAATCACCATCGTTTGCAATGGTTTTAAAATCTCACTCATGGATGCCTGAACATACGCACCCGTTTGATAGGCATATTCTGGTGAGCCTACGGTTACTACTATTTTAAACTCTTTTCCCTCAAGTTTATACCCTTCACTACCATATGCAAAGCCATATTCTAAGACTTTATCTTGCCAATCTTTTAAAAGACCGGGTGTGCTAAACCAATAAAGAGGAAATTGAAAAACAATTCTATCATGCGATAGGAGCAATGCTTGTTCTTTCTTAACATCAATATCATGGATGGAGGTATAGTTTGCATAGAGGTCATGAACCGTAATATCAGACTCATCTTTGATGGCTTCGAGTAGGGTTTTGTTAAGTCTTGATTGATCCATGTGTGGATGAGCAAGTAAAATTAATGTTTTTTTCACGATAATCCTTTGTATTTAAGTTTGGAAAATTTATCTTAAATACACTTGCATTATCCTTATAGAAATAAAAGTAAGTAATGGAGTTTTGTATCGAAAAAAGAGGAAAGTTTATTCTAGAAAAACAACCAAACCAGTAAAACTACTCCGAAGCCAAGATTGAACCAGCTTACACCATCATCAAAGAGTTTAATTAACATTTCGTAGTTTAATTTTTCAAGTATATCAGGATGCAAGCTCAGCCCATTTTGTGCATATTGAACAATGTCTGCTGCCCAGAAATAGGCAACAATTTCAGGAGCGATAAAGAAAAGAACGACACCTAAAATTCCCCAAATTGTTTTTTGAGGTTTCATGTCCAGAAGCGCTTTTTTAGTGGCAGGGTGACGTGCAATTTTTCGGAGTTTTTCTTTCACGCAAGACCTTTGGGAAGTTTAAATTGTGGAGCGGGTGACGAGAATCGGACTCGCTACTTTCAGCTTGGGAAGCTAACACTCTACCAATGAGTTACACCCGCATTTTAAAGCAGGCATTATAGCATAGGTAGCTGTTGATGTCGACAAAATCTTTACATGTAAAAGTAAACTTTAGATTTTGTGCATAGTTTTAAAAGTGCTATTTCTTTCAAACTTCACTGCTCTATAATAATCTAAAATGAAATAAAGGAGTTAGTCATGGATTATCGAATTGAAAAAGACACCATGGGTGAGATTAAAGTTCCTAATGAGCGTTATTGGGGTGCCCAGACGGAGCGAAGTTTAGAAAACTTTAAAATCGGTACAGAGAAAATGCCAAAAGAGCTTATCCGTGCTTTTGCACTTTTGAAACGCTCCCTAGCCAGTGTGAATTTAAGGCTAAAAAAACTAGATGCTAAAAAAGCAGAAGCCATTATCCAAGCTTGCGATGAAATTCTTGCAGGAAAATTTGACGGTGAGTTTCCTCTCGCCATTTGGCAAACGGGAAGTGGTACCCAGACCAATATGAATCTCAATGAAGTCATTGCCAACCGTGCGACAGAAATTTTAGGCGGTGATTTTCGAAAAGAGAAACTTGTACATCCGAACGATCATGTCAATATGTCACAAAGCTCAAACGATACGTTTCCTACAGCCATGCACATAGCCAGCGTCATTGAAATTGAAGAGCAACTGCTCCCTTCCTTAGAAAAGCTTAAAGAGGCATTGGAAGCCAAAGAAAAAGAGTTTACAGGCATCATTAAAATAGGGCGAACACACCTTCAAGACGCTACTCCGTTAACACTTGGTCAAGAGTTTAGTGGCTATCGCAGTATGCTAGAACACTCCTCTTCACATATTCTTTTAGCACTTGAATCCTTGCGTGAGCTTGCCATTGGTGGAACGGCTGTGGGGACAGGCATCAATGCACATCCAAAACTCAGTGAATTTGTGAGCGAAGAGCTGAGTAATCTCACAGGCAAAATGTTTGTTTCTTCGCCCAATAAATTCCACGCACTAACATCGCATGATGCGCTTGTCTTTGCCAGTGGCGCGAATAAAGGTTTGGCTGCAAATCTGATGAAAATAGCTAACGATATTAGGTGGCTTGCTTCGGGTCCACGTTGTGGTATTGGTGAGCTTAACATTCCTGAAAATGAACCGGGAAGTTCCATTATGCCTGGTAAAGTTAACCCAACCCAAGCTGAAGCGGTGACAATGGTCGCGTGCCAAGTGTTTGGTTCAGACACGGCGATTGCATTTGGTGCCAGTCAAGGTAACTTTGAACTCAATGTCTTTAAACCCGTCATCATCCTTAACTTCTTGCAGCAAGTAAGACTTTTAGCCGATGTGATGGAGTCATTTCGTATCCATTGTGTGGAGGGCATTGAAGCCAATAGCGAGAAGATTGCTCACAACCTTCACAACTCTTTGATGCTTGTGACCGCACTCAATCCTTACATTGGGTATGAAAATGCAGCTAAGGTGGCAAAGCTTGCGCACAAAGAGCATTTAAGCCTTAAAGAAGCATGCGTGAAGCTTTCACTCTTAAGCCCTGAAGAGTTTGACCGTTATGTTATTCCTTCAGAGATGATTCATCCCAAAGAGTAAAACGGCTTGCGTAGCAACTAAAATGTGGTTGTTACGCTTTCCCTGTAAAGATTTTCATACGGCATAACTCTTGCATAGTTGTATAAAAATTTTCAAGGAGTTATTTTGGAAACTATAGTTAATGGTGTTATAAAACTACTGCAAAAAAATGAACGAAAAATAGGTTCTGAAGCCCCTGCTATCTGCTTAGATATGTTAAATGGCGAAATCAAAGTCATTGGCATGATGGCAACCAAAGTGCAAGTGATGATTACTTTGCCTTTTCATCACTCGCTGAGTGATCATCTTCAAAAAGTTATTGCTAAGTATCACGATCAAGCGTTTATTTACGTCATCAGTAGTCACGCTTTAGATCAAACACATAACCTTGAATGTTCATCAACGGATTTTGTTGAATTTGCAAAGAAATTTGGTGTTTACATTGATGATACAGTGTGTGCGAAGTCTGTTTTTGTCATCAATAAAGATGGGCAATTTGTCTATAAAGAGATAACCCGTGACGTTGAAGATGAGCTTGATCTTGAGATGTTAGAAACCAAGCTCGAGGAAGCGATTCATTTTAAGAAAAAAGGGCATGTGCATGAAAATTGGATGGGTGCTTAGTGTTGTGTAAGCGCTTTTTTCTCAAAGACACTCCAACCGCATTCCAGCCATAAACGAGCACTTTGGTTAAAGAGTTCACTTTGCAGTGTGGCAACTTTGGCTTTGGTAGAAGCTAGATTGGCGATGGCACGACTCAGTTCATCTGCACTGATGAGTTGGTTGTCAAAACGACCTTGTGTGAGCTTTGTGTAGGATTCACTTGCTTTTTCTTCAAGCAATGCGCTTTGTAACTGTGCTTGAACCGTTCTAATTTCTAACTGTGTATTTTCAACCTCTAAACTCACTTGTTGTTTGTACTCTTCAAGATTGAAAAAAGCGGACATTTTGGAAGCACGCGCCGCGTCGATGTTGTGGGCATCGCTATAGCCATTAAACAGATTCCATGAAGCACTGAGTCCTACATAGCTTTTATCGGCATTGGTGTAACCATCGCCGTTTAATTCGAGTGAGTCACCTTGTCGTTTTAAAACGCCTACCATCGCAAGTGTTGGGTAGTTTTTACTTTTGGCTAATTCCACGCTGCTTTGTGCGACATCTATTGCTTTTGCCATTACATGTAAATCTTCGCGTTCATTTAAAGCCATCTCTTTAGTGGCAGTGTCATTAGGCAATTCAAAAACTTGTAGCGTGTTGCTTGAAAGCGTTTCTATCTTGGTATTGACAATGAGTGAGAGCTGGTTGAGGAGTTGTTTTTTTTGATTGCGATGGTGAAGCAGTTGCGCTTCAATGTCATACTTTTTCGCTTCAATAGCGTAGAGTTCGCTTTGTGCTAACAGACCATTGTCATAAAACCCTTTGGCTTTTTTATACGCTTGGTTAATGGCAAGTTCCGAGCTTTTTAATGCATCAATGACTTTGTCCTCTGCAATGATAGTACTGAAAAGCTGGGTAACATGCATGGCAAGATTGCGTTTGAGATTGGTTACTTTTAAGGTTGCTTGCTCATGCTCAAATTTGGCTTTATCGATGGCGGCTGAGATAGCAAAACCCGTAAAAAGGGGATAGCTTAAAACCAGCGCACCTTCCATGTGTTTACGTGTTCCCATATTGGCTGTTGTGACGGGGAAAGAGGGAAGATGCAGTGTCATAGTGGAAATTTCATTAAATTCAATGGCACTGAGTGTTGCATCTAATGAAGGAAGATTTTTACCTTGTGCTGCTTGGTAAAGCGATTCAGACGCATTTTCCAACTCTTTAGCACTTTTGTAGCTGTTACTCTTTTCCAATAAATTTAAAAGTTCAGTGTAGGTTTGTGCATATAAACATAAAGGCAGTAAAAACAGAAGTAAAAGTCGCATAAACCGTCCTTGCGAAACATCATGATTGTGAAGTTAATAGTATTGCTTATCCTATTAATTTGCTCTTAATCATAAAATATTTTGAAACCCTTATTTTAGGGCTTTTAAAAATACCATAAATCAAATTGTGCCAAATTTGTGCCAAAAAAATCATTCAAAAAATGACTCAGTACGTGATAGATCGTTTTAGTCTTCTCTATAATGGGCATAAATTTGGGGTCATTCCACAAAGATAAAATAATCAAAATTATTTAAAGAAAGAAAAAATATGCAAATGTGTTTATGAATCTGGGCATTCCATTTATTTTGTTTCGACAGGATAAAAATGATGATTTTCATCCAAAAAAACAACATAAAAAGTATTTTTATCGAAGTATTCTTCTGTACCTAAATGTAGAGTTTTATGATGATGTTCAGAAACAACAAAACCAATTAGGCGTTTCAAATTATTTAATTTAAACCGAGCCCAAGAAACATCTTCTGGAATATAAGTAGGTTTTGTAAAATAACTGTCTGTCGGAAATGCACCATAAATAACGAAGTGAGGTGGTGGCCAACCAGATAAAGGAGACATAGAAAAAGACTTTAAATCATCTAAAAGATCAATTAAAGCCTCATGCGTCCATTCTGAAAATTTCTGCCCATGACTTTGACTATCATCAAAATAACTAAAATTAAATTTACAGCGTTTAGTCAAGTTACTAGTTGCATTATCTAATATATTGGAAGTTTGAAGTTCTTTTACCATATCAGCCATTGATATTTTACGACGTGTATTATTAAATTTATTATTTTTCGCCATGCAGATTATCTATTTTTTGACTTATGTAACTTTGGACGGCCACCAATCTTATGGCTTTGATAATAATTTGTTATTGATCTATCATTACGAATTAGTTCTCCAGGTAATTCATCTAAACGGTATAAATAACTTTCGTTATTAGTTTTATTTACAAAAACTAAACGATATTTACTTAAATGTTCCATGATATCCACATTATGTGTGGTAAATATAAATTGGGCATTATGAACATTAATGTCAACATTATCAAATAAATCAACCAATAATGATAAAAGATCAGGATGTAAATTTACATCAAATTCATCTAAAACTAATACTCCACCATTAATTAGAACAAAATAATAAAATCCCAATTGAAGATATAAAGATTTTACACCACTTGATTGATCAAAATAAGTTAAAAATAAATTATTCTCTAAAGAGTAGTGAAAAATCGGATAATATTCTTTTTCATTTTTTTCTTTATCTATTCGTTCGTTTACTTCAATGCTATGAATGCCTGTATCTGAAAACTTTAAAAAATTGATTACAAATTCTAAAGCAGCTTTATTATGATAATACAATTCAGATATTTTATTATGATTTATACGAGGCTGTTCTAATCTTCCAAATAAATCTAAATTTGGTGCAGATATTTCATTAAAAAAATTATAAATTTGGCTAATACATGAAAGTTCATATTGGTGAGCTGTACTTATTAATGAAGCATTGTCACGTAGTTTCATAGCTTTTAATTCGTTAAATTCTTTTGTTGTATAAACTATTTTATTATCTTTACGTTCAATAATTTTTTGAGATCTTTTATCTTTGCGATAAATAGTTTCAGTTAAAACTTTTTTCATAGTTACTGTAACTTCATATCTATATTCAATATTATTAGATGAGAATGTTAAAAAAAGATCTGCTGGATTTGGGTTATCAAAATAAGAATAAAATTTTAATTCTTCCTCCGGTTTAGAGGATGAAAAGGAATTGATACAAAAAAATTTCAAAAAGGATAAAACTTTCAAAACATTAGTTTTTCCTGTAGCATTAGCACCTTTTATCGCCAAAAGATTAGAAATATTTTTTCCATGAGAAATAGGTTTGGGACATGAATCTGTGAATCGCAAAGATATTTCAAAGCCCTCTTTAAAAGAATAAAAATTTTTTGCTCCAAATTCTAATAACATAATAAAATACCTTATTGTAAAAAATTGTCAAATTTTACATATTATAAGCTTAATTAGAAATTGTAAAAAGGTATTTTTGTCATTTTGTGACAAAAATATAATTTAAAACAATAAAAATATTTGATATATTATTCTGAAACTAAATTAATTTAAAGATATATTAAATCTATATAATCGCGAATTCTATAATACAGATCGCAAGGATGTAGTGTTTTTGGCATACGATTTATTCAAATTTCTCTCCTGATAAACCTAAATTTGTGCCAAACTAAATCCTTTCAATAAGGCTAATAAAGGAATATTTAGAGATATATATGTTTGGAAATACCCTACAATTAACAATCTAGGAAAATACTAGAAACCGCTATTTTAATCCGCTCTTAATTAGGTAAAAATATAAGAAATTAGTTATATAATAGTTTTCTCTTCATCCAAGGAGCGTGCATGTTAGAAAAAATGAAACAGTATCGTTTAGGTGTGGCTATCTTAGCCTTGGTTATCATTGCTTCAGGACTCATCATCAATAAACTCATAGCTCCCAAACTTGCTGAAAACCTCGTTCAAGGTTCAGGTCGTATGGATGGTGATTTGGTGAACCTTAATGCTAAGTATGCGGGTCGTATTGCAACACTTACTATTTACGAAGGGCAACGTGTTGAAATTGGGCAAAGTATAGCAGTCCTTGCAAGCCATGAGTATGATGCTCAAAAGGCACAGATCGAAGCACAAATAAATGCAAGAGCGCAAGAGCTTAGTGCTAAAGAGACAGAATTAGAAATTGCGACCAAAACCATTCCTGAAACACTTGCCAAAGCCAAAGCCAATTTCTCCATCAAACAGCATCAACGTGAAGAACTGGGTAAAAACATAGCCTCTCAAACCAGTGTCCTTGCGCAAGATAAACGCGATTTAGAGCGTATGAAAAACTTGTATGAACAAAATCTCATCGAAAAACGTCAAGTTGAAGTAGCAGCATTAAAGCACCAAACCAGTGGCGATTTTCTTTCAAGCTTAAACCAAAAACGAGAACAACTTAGTCTTGCGATAAACGTTGCAAACAGTGAACTGATCGAAGCAACAGCGCATCAAAAAACGTTACAGGCAATGAGCCAAGGTGTAGAAGCCATTAAGTCATCACTTAAAGCTTTAGAAGCTTCCAAAACACAGATCGAAGCGGTTTTAAATGAGATGACACTTCGCTCTTCCATTGATGGTGTGGTCGTGGAAAAGATAGCCAACCAAGGAGAAGTCATAGGAGCTGGAAGTGTTGTGGCAACCTTGCTTGATCCAAACTCGCTTTACCTTAAAATCTTTGTTGACACCAAACAAAATGGAAATCTCCAAGTAGGAAATGATGCGGTTATCTTTTTAGATGGAAGACCCAATGAGCCTATCCCAGCAAAAGTCGTGCGCATCGAGCAAAAAGCAGAGTTTACGCCTAAAGAGGTGAGTGTTCCCAGTGATCGCATTCAGAGAGTTTTTGCTTTACATGTAAAGCCACTCTCTCCTCAGCCAACCCTAAAACTGGGCATACCTGCTGTGGGTGTTGTCTCAATGGATGGCAAAGGTTTGCCGAAGAGTTTAAAAAACGTTCCTGAATGAGCACATCATGGAATTAATCGTTGAGAATGTCCGTGTTTACCATAAAAAAAGCCTTGGAATTGCTGGGGCTAGTTTATCGGCAAATGAGGGCGAAATCATCGGCTTTATTGGCGCAGATGGAGCAGGAAAAAGCTCTCTAATTCACGCCATAGCAGGCGTCATTCCTTTTGAGGGGAATGTCACGTTTAATGGTTTGATGTATCATTCTCCTAAAGAGGCTGAGTCGCTTAAGCCTTCCATCGGTCTTATGCCTCAAGGCATTGGTTTGGTACTTTATGATCTACTCACCGTCGATGAACACTTACGTTTCTTTGCCAATATTCATAACATCAAACAAGATGCCACGTTTGAAGCATATAAACTTCGCCTCTTAAAAATGGCAGGACTGGATGCCTTTCAAGACCGTCAAGCGGGAAAGCTTAGTGGGGGCATGATGCAAAAACTCTCCCTCATCTGCACGCTGTTACACCGTCCTAAACTTTTATTGCTCGATGAGCCTACTACGGGCGTTGATCCGCTGAGTCGCATAGAATTGTGGGAAATCCTCGATGAAATTCGAAAGTCTGAAGGAACCATTTCGATCATTAGCACAGCCTACATGCAAGAAGCCGCAAAGATGGATAAAATTTTACTTTTTGATGAGCAAGAGATCATTGCGCAAGGTACTTCGAGTGAATTGATTGACTCTGTTCGTGCCATGAGCTATGTCGAAGGGGTTAAAACGCAAGAGCCGTGTATTCGAACGCTTCATGCGACCTATTGCCTTTCGCCTTTAGAAGTGGAGCATGCAGAGCCAAGCCTTGAAGCACTCTTTTTTGTCAATGCCCTTCAAAAAGGTAGAAAAATGCCTCTCATTGAGATTACCAACAAAGAGCAAACCATTGAATTGCCCGATGTTGTTATGGAATCCAAAGGGCTTACCAAAGTTTTTGGCAGTTTCATTGCCAATGAAAATGTCGATATGACACTGCACAAAGGCGAAATTTTAGGGCTTTTAGGAGCCAATGGTGCAGGGAAAACAACGTTTATCAAGATGCTTTTAGGACTTTACCCCATTGATGGGGGAGAACTCACACTGCTTGGAAAATCCATTCAAACACAAGTTGACCGCCAAGCGCTTAAAGCGAGCATCGGTTATGTGAGCCAGCACTTTGCGCTTTACAATGACATGAGTGTCGAGGAAAATCTGCTGTATGCCGCTTCTATGCGGGGAATTGCGAGGGATGTGGCAAAGAGTCGCATCGCTCGTTATGCCCTAGAATTGGGCTTTGATGAATACCTAAATGCAATGCCTCAAGAGCTACCACTGGGAATCAATCAGCGTTTTTCACTGGCGTCTGCACTGTTGCATGAGCCTGTCATTTTGTTTTTGGATGAGCCAACCTCGGGCGTGGATGCCATCGCACGAGCCAAATTTTGGGAGCTTCTCAAAGCCCTAAAAGAGCGTTGGGAAATTGCTATCTTAATTACCACACACTACATGAGTGAAGCAGAGTTTTGCGATCGTGTAGTACTTTTGCGACAAGGAAAAAAGATCGCTGATCATACCATCGCAGAGTTTTATGCAAAACATCCTAAAGCGCAAAGTTTTGAAGAGATTTTCTTGGAGTACTACCGATGAAACTGGGTGTCGTTAAAGCGTATGTGCTCAAAGAACTCACGGAGATTATAAGATCACGGCTTATCATCATGGTTTATTTGATGCCAACGATGGTGTTAGTGCTCTTTGGCTATGGCATACGCATGGAAGTCACAGGAGCACGTACGCTTATTATCGACAACGACCAGAGCCATTATTCACAGCTTCTTGTGAGTAAGTTTGAACACTCTAAATATTTTGATGCAACCATCGAAAAACGAGGCGAAGCTAAGGCTCTTGATGAAATTCACAAAGCCAAAAGTGACATACTCATCATCATTCCTGAAAGTTTTGAAAAACGACTTTTGCATGGACAATCGACACAAATAGGTGTTTTTGTCGATGCTGCGTTTCCGATGCGAGGCTCAACGATGGAGAGCTACGTTAAAGGTGTTGTACTAGATGCCGCCAGTCAAATGTTGGAGCGCTTGGGTGGCAATGCTCCAACGATTAGTATTAACCAGAGAACACTCTTTAACCAAGCGATGCGCGATGAAGATGCCATCGTTCCAGGGCTTATCGGGCTTGTCATGCTCATTGCACCGGCTATTTTAGCCGCCCTTTTGATCGTTAAAGAGAAAGAGAGAGGTACCATCTTTAACTTTTACGCATCACCTGTTTCTAAAAGTGAGTTTATCGCCGCTAAGCTCATTCCTGTTTTTTTACTGCACTCGATCAATATTTTCATCCTCTTTCTTTGGGCAACGTACCTGTTTGAAGTGCCATTTAGAGGCAGTTTTTTGCTCTATTGGCTTACTTCTGAGCTTTATTTGGTCATTAGTCTCTCCATCGGTATGCTTATCTCCATCATCACGCGTACGCAAATCGTAGCGGTGGTTTTAACGGTTATTGTGACGATCATTCCTGGGTTTTTGTATTCAGGTATTTTGATGCCGATCTCTTCAATGATCGGTGTTTCACGCTATGAAGCGCACATTTTCCCTGTTATGTACTACAACCACATTCTTTACGATGTTTTTTTGGTGGGTGAGGGGTTGGCTTCGTCTAAAACAGTGACGTACATTTTCATCTTGGCATTGTACGCTTTTAGTATGCTCACCCTTGGCAGTTTCTTGCTTAAAAAGGAGCTACGATGAAGGTTTTTTGGGCAGTTGTGGGAAAAGAGTTGCTGAGCTTCATACGCTCATGGCAGTTGGTTTTTGTTGTGCTCTATGCCTTTAGTTTTGAAGTGTACATCGCAGGCAGTGGCATCGAGCTAAAACCTCGTAATATCGCCGTTGGTTACATTGATAGTAGTGGAGGAGGGCTGAGCCAGAAGTTTTTGAGCTACTTCCATGCCCCTGAGTTTTTAGAGCCTGTTTTATTTGAGTCGCAAGAAAAACTCTCTCAAGCGGTGTTTGATAAAGAGATTATGGTGGGGTTAGTATTTGATGATGCTTTTGAGCAAAGTTTTCGTAAAAATCATCATACAACACTGCATGTTCTACTCGATGCAACCGCAGCGTCACAAGCGTTTACGGCACTGAGTTACTTGCAAAACATAGCGATCAATTTTACAGCGCGGACTTTTCCAGTAGACCTTGTAACGCATAAACTCTTTAATGAAAACGCGGACAATCATACTTTTATGGCACTCACTGAACTGCTCTCCATCACAACACTTTTGTCAGTCATTTTAACCGCCGTTGTGTTTGTGAAAGAGAAAGAAGAGGGGACGTGGGACATTATGCTTTTGATGCCTGTGAATGCAAAAATCATCATTTTAGCCAAGTCTTTTTCTCAGGTGATTATTGTGATGGTTGGTATCGTCATTTCGGTGGGATTTGTGATATTTGGTATTTTTAATACACCGATTAATGGTTCATTTTTCGCTTTTTTATTGTTGAGTTTCCTCTATGCTTTTACAGGTGCTGGCATTGGGCTTTTCATAGCGGCAATTGCCAAAGATGTGATGCAAGTAGCACAGCTCTCCATCGTCATTATGTTGCCACTCATCTTTCTCAGTGGTGCGTGGACGCCTATATATGCGATGCATCCGTGGTTGCAGACATTTTCGCTTATTTCGCCTTTGCGTTATTACATTGAAGGAACAGAGAGTATTTTTTTTCGTGGAACGCCTTTTTTAGAGCTTTATCCCTACTTTTTAGGGGTAACATTGGTGGGGAGTGTGGTGTATATGGTAGGATTTCGTAAAATAGGGCGATTATTTTAGTATCAATTTTAACACGCCATTTGGGCAAAGCTCAAATGGCTACGTTACACTGGGTGCTGAAGCTTGCCAATTATATTGGCAGAATTGCTTGATACGTTTTTACATGTAAGATTAATGTAAAAAGTTTTTAATGCCAGTAAAGATGAGTTGAGCCGAAAGTGCCGATAGCACAAGTCCTGTCACTTTACTAAAAACAACGAGTCCTGTACGACCAATAAGTCTCTCGATGTGACCTGAAAGATACAGCAATAATCCAATACTAAAGATAGCCGATAAAAGTGCGCTGGATCCTAGCATTAAGTCTTCAAGACCATCCATATCAGCACCCATAACCATCAAAGCTCCTACGGTTCCAGGTCCTACGGTGACAGGAATCGCCAAAGGTACAACGGCATGTTTTAAGATATCTGTTTTACATGTAGGCTCAGCGTTGATATCTTTTTGAACTAAATCAACAGCTGTTAAAAACAAAAGTGCTCCTGCTCCGATACGAAACGCATCAAGGGTGATACCAAAGAGTTCAAAAATGTATTTTCCAAAAAAGAGAATAATCAAACACGTAATAGATATTGCAAGGGTTACTTTGATCGCAAGACGCTTTTTGTCGCTTTCATCAATACCTTTGGTCATTGATAAAAAGATAGTCGTAACAAAAAAAGGCGTCATAATGAAAAAGAATTTCACATAAATCGCAAAAAAAGCAGAAAGATGAATCATAGTGTCTCCTTAAAAAGAGTTGGCATTATAGCACTTTTTCAGTTGCGCTTTGGCAGAATTGAGTTATGAAAAAAGAGATACTTTACCTAACCGAATACTTAGCAAAAAGTGAAGGCGAGCAAGAACGCATTTTTTATGCATTGCTCATGCAAAACCTTGCTTCACAAGAACTGTACACTCCCACGAAGTTTACACAAGCACAGATTGAGACGTTAATGTCCCGGCAAGGGTTTTCTCCTCCATCTGGTTTTATTGAAGGAACGAAAGCACTGGATGCTGCTTTTGAGTCTGCTCTTCCTGCTCCATTACAAGAAGCCAAAAAAAGCCTCTTTATGACACTTCTAAATGTCAATTTTCCTAAAAAGAAGGGGTTTTTGAGTGTTTCATTAGAGCTGTTTCTTTCTCAATTAGAGCCTGTAGAAAAAAGTATTTATGAGAATCTTTTGGCTTATGTGGCAGGACTAAACCGTGCACTTGCGCTCTTTTTTATTTTAGGAAAGGAAGATACACAAAACTTTGCACCTGAGCGATTGATTGCCTTTGGAGAGTCGTTACACGATAAGCTATTAGAATTTCTTTTTAACGAAGAGGAAAAAGCACTTTTAAGTCAAGGACTTAAAGAGTTACTGGGTGTTTACCTCAGTCTTTATGGTAAATATCTTTACATGTAAAAAGGATTGTGATGAGCGAAGCAGAAAACGAACTCAGTTGTGCAGAATGTGGAACACTGAACTGTCATAAACACGAAAGCCGTTACCCTAAGTTTTGTTTAACGACCAATGTTGATGAAAAGATGTTGGAAGAGTCTTTGGAATGCTATAAAGACGAAGAGGGTATTGATCGTAAAATCGCAATGGCAGCAGCTGACATTGAAGGTGAGTACTATGGAAAACTCACACGTGTTGAAGAGATACTTGCTTTTGCAAGACGGATTGGTGCTAAAAAGATTGGTATAGCTTCGTGTGTTGGATTAGCGGCTGAGTCTAAAGTCTTTGCAGAAATTCTCAAAGTTAATGGCTTTGATGTTTTCATGGCAATCTGTAAAGTAGGCTCACGCGATAAATGCGAAATTGGACTCACAGAAGAGCAAAAAATCCGCCCCAATACGTTTGAGCCAATGTGCAATCCTGTGCTTCAAGCCAAGTATCTAAACCGTGCTCAAACCGATCTCAATGTCATTATGGGATTGTGTGTCGGACATGACTCACTTTTTATCAAATACGCGCAAGCCACCACAACATACCTTGTGGTAAAAGACCGTGTTTTGGGGCATAATCCTGTTGTAGCACTTTATACAACAGGCTCTTATTATAAAAAACTTTTAAGCCCAAAAGAGTACTAATCGGTTATAATAGTTCTAAATCATAGAAAACAGAGGGTAAATGTGCTCATAAAACTTTGGTTAGTGCTACTTGTATTGATACCATATTCTCTTTTTTGCATTGAGTTATCGACAGATGAAAAAGTCTATTTAGAAAAATTAGGCACCATAAAAGTTTGCGTTGATCCTGATTGGGAACCTTTTGAAATGATGGATAAAAAAGGTAATTATACAGGTATAGGTGCTGATCTTTTACGCTTAGTTAGCAAACGAATAGGGTTAAGTGTTGAGATAGTACCAACCAAAGATTGGGATGAAAGTGTCGCGTACTCAAAAGCAGGCAAATGCCAAATTATCAGTTTCCTCAATCAATCACCTTACCGTGATACATGGCTATTGTTTACCAAACCCCATTTTAGTGACCCCAATGTCTTTATTACAAGGGAAGAACACCCTTTTATTGGTGATCCTAGAGATTTGATACATGAAAGTATTGTCTTTCCTGTTGGCACTGCAATGGAAGAGTTTGTCCGAAGTGAATACCCAAATCTCAAAATCATGACCACGGCATCTGAAACAGATGCTTTTAAATTTGTTTCAGAGAAAAAAGCAGACATCACAATGCGCTCTTTGATCGTTGCTGCGTATACGCTTAAAAAAGAGGGCATGTTTAATCTCAAAATTGCAGGGCAATTACCTGATTATACCAACCAATTGCGTATAGGTGTCATCAAAAGTGAGCCGATGTTGCGTGATATTTTGAATAAAGGTGTTGATACCATTAGTGCAGAAGATCGAGCTTCTATTGTCAATAAATATGTTTCCATCAAAGCGCAAACAGCCTACGACTATGACTTAATTCTCAAAGTTTTTTTTGTTTTCCTTATGGTAGGACTATTGCTTTTGTGGCGTTATTATAAGCTTAGAAAGTACAATAAAGAGTTATTGTATCTCTCTGAAACCGATATTTTAACTAAAATTTATAACCGAACTAAGATTGAAAAAGAGCTTGTAACTCACGTAGAACATGCCAAGCAAATGAAAAAGAATTTTTCTATTTTGCTTATTGACCTTGATTTTTTCAAGGTAGTGAATGATACGTTTGGTCATCCTGTTGGTGATCAAGTTTTGATCGAAATGGCGCAGCTTATTAAAGAGAGTATTCGCCATGATGATCTACTTGGGCGTTGGGGCGGCGAAGAGTTTTTAATTCTTTGTCCTAATAGTACGCGAGAAGATGCTTACAAAGTGGCTGAACGTATTCAAGAAAAACTCAAAAGTGCAGTATTTTCTACACAGCAACGTCAGAGTGTAAGTATTGGAGGTGAGTCAATGAATCTTGATGATACGTCTTATACACTTATTTCACGTGCAGACATGGCACTGTATAAAGCTAAAAATGCAGGTCGGGATACTATATGTTTTTTTGAGTGATTCATTTTTTCCGCTACAAAACCTCAGGATCTTTCATTATATATTTATTTATATAATGCTTAATATAATATAAAAAAATATATTTTGGTCATTCATTCTTTACCAATTTTAAGATATGCTAAAGTTGCATATGACTACAATACTCCCGTTGTTCATGATATTATGCTTACGTGGTAAGCCTACATACGTATCGTGAGGGATATATTTTCTTAAAATTATATAGACTTCATTACTATACCTCTATGTCTTTCTTCTTCAATTAACAACATTTTGTATGCATAAAACGTTCATTGGTGGTCAATGATACATTACCGTTTTTATGCTATGTCTACATGGAATTATTTTACATGTAAAAAGATGCAGGAGGAAATCGTGCAAGATCAAAGAAGGAGTTTTCTTAAAAAAACTCTAGGAGCGAGTGCTGTAGTAGCCACTGTTGGCGTTAGTGCCATTGCAAGTGACAAAGGTGTGCAAACAGCTGGAAGTAACGGTGTTGTCAAGGGAAAATCGAAGAAAAAAGAGATTCTCTATAAAAAAACAGCCAATTGGGACGCGTATTATCACGCGGCAGTTTAAGGAGGCATTATGAGTAAAATGACACATGAAGATTCCTTAAAAATTGGAAGACGTGCCTTTCTAAAAATGGCAGCAATCGGGGCGAGTTTTGGAGCAACTGAAGTTTTTGCAAGTAGCGATTCATTGCGTCCGGCTACCGAAGAAGAAGTGAAAAATCCTTTTCCAGGTAGTAAGCGAGTCAAAACTATTTGTAGTATTTGTTCAGCAGGATGTGGCATCATTGCTGAAGTTCAAAACGGTGTTTGGGTACGTCAAGACGTGGCACAAGACCATCCGATTAGTGAAGGTAGCCATTGCTGTAAAGGAATCGATCAGATTGATTTGGTTAAAAGTACACAACGTATTAAATACCCTCTGAAAAAAGTAGACGGAAAATGGCAACGTATCAGTTGGGATCAAGCCATTAATGAAATTTCAGAGAAAATGCTTAAACTAAGAGCTGAGAACGGTCCTGATGTGGCAATGTTCTTAGGTTCTGCAAAATTTAGTCTTCAACAATCCTTTTATTTTAGTAAATTTGCTGCAATGTGGGGAACAAACAACTTAGACCACGTTGCCCGCGTATGTCACAGTGCTTCAGTTGCGGGCGCTGCCAATACATGGGGCTATGGTGCTATGACCAATCACTTTGGTGATGTTGTTGAAAATTCAAAAGTCATTATGATGATTGGTGCAAACTCTGCTGCTGCGAATCCTATTGGGTTTAAACACTTTTTACAAGCAAAAGACAGAGGTGCTACGCTCATCGTTGTAGATCCTGTTTACACAAAAAGTGCGGCTAAAGCAGATCATTATCTTCGTATTCGCACGGGTACGGACATTGCGTTTGCGTATGGTATGCTTCATCTTATCTTTAAAAATGGTTGGGAAGATAAAGAGCTTATCAATGAGCGTGTTTACGGTATGGATGAGATTCGCGCAGAAGCTGCCAAATGGACACCAGAACTCACTTCTGATGTCACAGGCATTCCAGTAGAACAAATTATTCAAATCACCACGCTGTTTGCAAAAAATAAACCTGGATGTGTGGTGTGGTCACTGGGCATTACGCAACACTCTGTGGGTTCATCTAACACCAGAATCCTTCCTATTCTTCAACTTGCTCTTGGTAATGCTGGTAAAAAGGGTGGTGGCTGTAACATCATCCGTGGACACGATAATGTTCAAGGTTCAACCGATATGGGAAATATTGCTGATACATTACCAGGGTATTATGGTTTGGATGATGGCGCTTGGAAATACTATGCTGAAACTTGGGGCGTTGATTATGAATGGCTCAAAGGAAGATTCTTTGAGAAAAAATGGATGAATGAAAAAGGTTTCTCGCTTTCAAAATGGTGGCAAGGTGTTCTCCAAGAGGAAAAAACACACTCTTCTAGTCCTATTCGTGCCCTTTGGGTTCAAGGAACAGGTATTACTTCCATGACCCAACAAGCGAAAATCAAAGAGGCACTTGATAAATTAGATCTACTTGTTATTGCCGAGCCTTTTGTGAATGAAGCGGCGATTTTAACCAGTCGCAAAGACAATATTTATATTCTTCCTGTGGGAACACAGTTTGAGAGTGAAGGAACCGTAACCGCAACCAATCGCTCTGCACAGTGGCGTACTAAAGTCGTTGAACCTCTTTATGAAGCAAAGGAAGATCAAGAAGTGATGTTTGCGTTTGCGAAAAAATTTGGCTTCTATGACCAGTTTGTGCAAGGTATGAAAATGGGCATCAAAGAGGGCAAAGTTGTTCAAGTCAAAAATGATTTTAAATGGCCAGATGATGCGGTTAATGAGATTGCTCGCTCTGTAAAAACGATAGGACTCAGTGGTTGGACGGCTGAGCGACTTCGTAAACACCAAGAGAATTGGCATATGTTTGATCCTATTACCCTTGCGGGAAAAGGTGAAATGAAAGGTCAGTATTACGCACTTCCATGGCCATGTTGGGATGAAAAACATCCAGGATCACCAATACTTTTTGATGTCAATACACCAGTTAATGATGGCGGTATGGGCTTTAGAAATCGTTTTGGCGCTGAGCACAATGGCATGAGTCAAATTGCAAGTAAAACAGTGACCATTAAAGGCTCAAAAGTACAGGGTGGTTATCCTGAAATCACCAAAGCCAATATTGAAGAGATTCTTGGTATTAAACTTACCGAAGAAGAAAAAGCTAAAATGGGTGCAAACTGGAAAGTGGATTTTAGTGGGATTATTCAAGCCAAATGTCGTGAAGCGGGAGTGTGTGTTTATGGAAATGCACGAGCACGTACGATCGTTTGGGAGTTCCCAGATCCGATTCCACAACACAGAGAGCCTATCCACTCACCTCGTTGGGATTTAGTCCAAAAATATCCGACCTATGATGACCAAGTCAATAACTTTAGGGTTGAAACAAAGTATAAATCAGAACAACAAAAACAAAACTGGTTTAAAGAGTTCCCAACCATGATGGTCAGTATGAGGGTTGTTAACCTCTCAGGTGCTGGAATGCTTGAGCGAACCAGCAAATACCTCTCCGCGATTACGCCAGAAATGTTCTGTAACATTCACCCAGATCTTGCCCTTAGTAAAGGCATTCGTAATGGTGAGATGATGTGGTTACATTCACCGCATGGCACCAAAATTAAGGTCAAAGCATATCATAATGAGAGTGTTACACCTGATCGTGTCTGTATGCCATACAACTTTGCTGGCATGTTCCAAGGTGCGGATTTGAGTGCGAATTATCCAGAAGGTACAAAACCGTATAGCATTGGCGAGAGTTCCAATACGATTGTCAATTATGGTTTTGATGTTATTACTCAGATTCCTGAGTTTAATGCCGGCTTATGCCGTGTTGAAAAAGCGTAGGGGTGAGCGATGAGTGAAATGTCAAGAATGAAATTTTATTGTGATGATCACAGATGTATAGAATGTTTTGCATGTTCCGTAGCGTGTGCAGAAGCGCATGAGCTACCAACAGGTATTAGTCGTCGTAAAGTCATTACGCTAAACAATGGCGTAGAAGGTAAAGAAGTTTCAACTTCTATGGCATGTATGCATTGTACCGATGCACCGTGTCAGCAAGTCTGTCCTGTGGATTGTTTCTATATTCGTGAAGATGGAATTGTCTTACACGATAAGAAAAAGTGTATTGGTTGTGGTTACTGCTTGTACGCTTGTCCATTTGGTGCTCCTCAGTTTCCAAGAGATGGCGCGTTTGGAACAAAAGGAGCTATGGATAAATGTACCATGTGTGCAGGGGGACCTGAAGAGACCAATTCAGCAACGGAGCGTCATTTATACGGTCATAACCGTATTGCAGAAGGACGTGTGCCTATCTGTGCAGCGGTATGTGCAACCAATGCTCTTCTTGTGGGTGATGCAGAGAGTGTCTCTACTATGTATCGTAAAAGAGTCGTAGGGCGCGGAACGAAGCGTATTTAATGAAGGAGTCGCGAATGAATAAAATAATCTATGGATTCATTGTGCTCCTAAGTTTGGCATCAGTGGCATACGCTACCGATAGCCAAATCTGGGGAGAGATGCGCATCCAAAATATCTTAGGATACGATAAAGAAGGAAGTACACACTTAGGACAACTCTTCACCATGCTCCAACATCAATACTTTGCATGGATATTCCTAGGAGTATTAATTGGCGTTCCAGGAGCCTTCTTTATCCATTATAAGATTATAGGTCCCAAAGTGTTTCCACACAGTGAAAAGAAATACTATGCCTTTAACCTCTATAATAGAATTATCCACCAAGTAGCAGCAGTGAGCTTCTTGGTTATTATCCCTACAGGATTCATTATCGTCTTTGGTGACTTCTTTGGTGGTGGAACACTCGTTAGAATGGCAAAGAACCTTCATGGCATCTTTACCATACCTTTTACCATTGTTGTCATTCCTATGGCACTCATGTGGCTTAAAGAAGCCCTCTTTAATATGGATGATGTGAAATGGTTTATGATCCTAGGTGGTTATCTCTCTAAAGAGAAAAAACCTATCTTGGCAGGGAAGTTTAATGCAGGTCAAAAGATGTGGTACTGGGTAGCAATACTAGGAGGAATCACGATGATTCTGAGTGGTGCCTTTATGTTCTTCTTAGACTTTAAAATGCAAATGTTGCATAACTTAACAGGAATGAGTCAAATCGATATGTTACGAGCTGCAGCGATTATCCATAATGTCATGGGCTTTGCAGTCTTAGCACTGTTTATAACCCATGTGTATATGTCTATGTTTGCTATTAAAGGAGCCGTGCATAGTATTATCACAGGCTATGTTGAAGAAGAAGAGGTCAAGATTCTTCACAGCACGTGGTATAAGAAGCTTAAGGATCAGGGTAAGTTTTAACAATATTGTATAAGAAGAAGCCCTAAAATAGGGCTTCTTCTAGTTCATATCTGCTAAGAGTTTACCAAAATAACGTGACTTGATCTGCTCACTTGCTATGATTTGTTTAACGGGTGGGAGTTTGAGGAGTACGCCCAAAATGGCTGCCATAGCACGGTGGTTCCAGAGCGCTTGATTATCAAAAATAAGCTCTTGTAATTTTCCTCGCTCTATCGCCATCATAACAGTTTTGTGTACAGAATTCACAGGGGTAATGATGCGCCGAGCACGCTTTTTAAGAGAGATGATGTTCTCTTTACAGGCTGTAACACAAACACCACATCCCAAACAACGATCTTCATCCAACTGAGCTTTCATTTTTTTAGGTTTTTGTGGATCATGCGCTGAAACCATAGAAATGGCTTCTACAGGACACGCTTGAGAACATTTGCTACATCCATGACAGGTAAGATCAATTTCGGGTAAAAAATTGGTTGTCTCAACGGGATTTAAAAAGGCAAAACGGCGCGCGGCTGTGAGTGCCTCACAACAACAGCTACAGCAATTGCAGATGAAATTGACACCACTTTGAGCATTCTCCCCAAATTGTACGAGGTTATGTTCTCTGGCCTTTTCTAAAAGTTCTAGTCCTTCACTTTTTTCAACAAGTCTTGTGTAGCCATACTGTGAAAGAGAATGTGCCGTGTTGCCAAATGTCATACAAATCTCCATAGGGGCATTGCAAGCCGTGCCAAGATGCTGTTTTTTATGACGGCAATAACACATCCCAACACCCATGAATTGGAAACTTTCAATGATATGTGAAGCGCGCTCATAATCCAATACATATAGGCTATTTTGCGAGGAGAGAGCATTTTCATTTACAAAAGTACGCCCAGGTTTCGTTTCTCCGCTAAAGAGTGTTTTTATGAATTCTTCTTCGACACTGAGGTATTGGTAAAAGAGTTCTGAAATCAACTTTTGATCAACATGCCCACCTGTACGCATAAGGCTAAACTCAAAAAAACCAGCCATCGGAGGAGGTAGGACATACGTTGAGCTACCATTTTGCTCAATGTCGATGAGAAGTGCTTTCGAGCAAAGGGAATCTAGTATTTTTTGTGCCTCTAACATACTCACTTTCCAATTTTGAGCGGCTATTTCCATTTTAAAAGGTTTGATAGGTAAAAGAGAGACGAGTTCGGCTTCTTTAGGCGTAAAAAGGAGGCTTAAAATGTCATAGAGCGTTTGTGAAGGTGGAGCGCC
This sequence comes from Sulfurospirillum sp., assembly GCF_036802865.1. NCBI lineage: Bacteria > Pseudomonadati > Campylobacterota > Epsilonproteobacteria > Campylobacterales > Sulfurospirillaceae > Sulfurospirillum > Sulfurospirillum sp. The sequence goes on from NZ_DAIRVK010000002.1 coordinate 385,893, forward strand.
TAGCGGAAAACGGTTGAGGCGCTCTATGAGATGTGTATAACCTTCTCTTGAAGTAAGGTGTGACATGGAATCATCTCCTTTATAAAAGGCAGAGATAGTTTATTGTAAAAGCACCAAAGGGGCGCGACTTGACTTTGACGAAAACCCAATGTTAACGTAGTTTGTAAAGCTTTGCTTCGCAAGCGTAACGAAAGTTCTGTAAGAACCTTATTTGAATAAGATGCTTCCTAGACGAATCATGTTTGAACCACACGCAATAGCAAGTTCAAAATCTTGGCTCATGCCCATAGAACAATACTTTGCACCTTGATTTTGAAGTGACTCAAAAATTTCAGAGGTAGTTTCAAAGCTTTTTTGGATAATGGCTTTTTCTTCAGTATGTGCGCCAATACTCATGACACCTTTGAGTTGAAGATGTTTACATGTAAGGTTTATTTGCTCATAGACTTCCAGCGCAACTTCAGGTAAAACACCTGCTTTTTGCTCTTCATAGGCACTGTTGATTTGAAGGAGTACATTCATCGTTTTACCTTTGACAGATAAACGTTTATCAAGCTCTTGGGCAAGCTCAAGTGAGCTTAGTGAGTGCATCAATGAAGGGTTCAGATCAATGAGCTGGTTGATTTTATTGGTTTGCAAACGTCCGATAAAATGCCATTCTAACGGTAAATGAGAAAGTGCATGAACTTTATCACTCATATCTTGAATTTTATTTTCGCCAAAAGAACGCTGACCGATGTTATACATTGCTTCGACCATTTGTGGAGTTGCACTCTTACTAGCAGCTACAATTTTAACAATACGGTGCTGATCAACACTCAATCGTGCTTTTTCAACACGTGTCAAAATCTCATCAAAAGTGTTTACAAAATTTTTAGTTTCCATTGGTCAACCTATAAATATCATTAAAAATACTCAACGCCATGAGGCTTAAGAGTAGCATCCATCCAGCCGTAGTCATACCTCTAAGAACCTTTTCGCTCGGTGCTCGTTTGGTAATAAGCTCATAGGCATTAAACATAATGTGCCCACCATCAAGTGCAGGAATCGGTAGAAGATTGAGAACACCAAGGTTGACTGAAATGAGTGCTGTTAACGCAAAAAGAGCGACAATACCTGCGGCACTTGCTTCTGATGTCACTTGTACAATAGAAATAATACCACCCAACTCTTTAGGTGAGACGACACCTTCAACCAATTTTTGAAGACTGGTCAAGATAAGTTTTGTTGCTTTTACCGTTTGATCATAGGCAAAGCCCAACAGTTTATCTGCACTGTAGTTTACTTCAATGGTCTTACCACTAGGTGAAACACCGATCATCTTTTTTTGCTTTGTTTCACCAAACATGTTTTGGTATTCATTGATTTTAGGCGTTATGAGAAGGGTTTGAACACTGCCAGCACGCTCAACTTTTAATTCAAGTTTACCCATACTGTCTTGGATAAGTGTACTGACTTCATCCCAGCCTTCAATTAATGTTCCATTGATCATAACAATACGGTCATTTTCTTGGAGTCCTGCTTCGAAAGCAGGAGAGTTTTCGCTAATTTTACCAATGATGGGAGCGTATTTGCTAACACCCATGGAACCAATTGCCATAAAAAGTAAAAAAGCGAGTAAAAAGTTTGCAAAAGGACCTGCAAAGAGAATAATAATACGTTTCCAAGGCTCTTTTGTGTTGTAGCTATCGCTATCAAAGCTTACTTTTGTAGGATCACGGTCATCTTGTCCTTTCATCTGAACATAGCCACCAAGTGGAATAAGCGAAAGACAATACTCAGTGTTTCCCACTACTTTAGTGAAAAGCTTTTTGCCAAAACCAATACTAAAGACTTCAACATGCACTCCAAAAAAACGAGCGGCAAGGAAATGTCCTAATTCATGAAAAAAGATAAGAAAAGAGAGAACCAGAATGGAGGTCAATGTTCCCATTAATGGATTCCTTTTTTAGTATATCCGATGATATACTCATACCCTGAGTACATTGTAAGAGCAACAGCTGCCCATAAAAGGATATTGGCATAAGGCCAGTTCATCATCATAAAACCAATAGCGATCATTTGAAGAACGGTTTTTACTTTTCCAGCCATACTTGCAGCGATATCTTTACCTTCACCCATTGCAGCAACACGAAGTCCCGTTATGAAAAACTCACGCGTAAGAATGAGAAAGATTGCCCAAGCATTCGCCCGATCGATCATCATCAGCCCTAAAAAAGCCGCAAGTGTAAGCATTTTATCGGCAAGTGGATCAAGAATTGCTCCGAGTTGGGTCTTTTGATCCCAATTACGTGCAATATAGCCATCAAAAAAATCTGTTGCACTGGCAATAACAAAAATAAGTGCGGCAAAATAGTCCAGCCATGTTGAATGTACACCCGCAAAAAGTGGCAAATCACGGTTGACCAAAAGGACAAACATGATTGGAGCTAGCCCGATACGTAAAGAGGCTAAGAGATTGGGAAGGTTCATCATTTAAATGTTGTTCCGCCATCAATCAGCATGGTATGTCCTGTAATCCAAGACGCTTTATCCGAACAGAGAAATAAACAAGCCCCTGCAAGATCTTGTGGTTGTCCCATGCGACCGAGTGGTGAGAGTTTTGCTGTGATATCACGAACTTCTTCATAGTTTGTAAAAGCTCTTAACGCGTCAGTTTCAATTGGACCGCCACTGACAGCATTGACACGAATGCCTATAGCACCAAGCTCTGCTGCTGCATAACGTACCATAGTTTCAACGGCAGCTTTTGCAGTGCCATGACCTGCATAGTTTTCGATGTACACAAGGTTACCTGTTGATGAAAGAGAAATAATGCTTCCTCCTCCCACTTTTTCCATACGTTTAGCTGCTTCTTGAGCGCCAACCACAAATGCATTAACGGTTGCTGTAAAGATGTTGTTGATACCACGAGGTTTAAGTTTCATAAACTTTGTATATCCACCAACCACTGGGCGACCTGAGATAATAGCGTTAGAGATGAAAAAGTCCACACGATCAAAATCTTTATCGATTTCTAAAAAGAGGTCTTTATAGGTCTCTGGCTCTAAAATATTAAGGGCATATGCTTTGGCTTTGATGCCATACTTTTGTTCTAAATCTTTAACTTGTGCAATCGCTAACTCTTCATTTGAGTTATACGTAAAAGCAATATTTACACCTGCTTGGGCAAATTCATAAACGATGGCTTGACCGATACCTCTGGTACCCCCGCTAATGACAAGTGTTTTTCCCTTCATTAAAATCCTTTTATTGTATATTTTTTGAGTGTATTCTCGATACGTTTCATATTGTCGTTGCTTGGTGCGCACAGTGGTAAACGATATTCTAATGTTTCAAGTAAGCCTGCAATGTACATCGCAGCTTTAATGGGAATAGGGTTACTCTCACAGAAAAGTATTTTGTTGATCTCATACAGTGAGTCATTGATCGCTTTTGCACCGTGATAATCACCTTTAAGCGCTAAATGTGTCAATTCTGAGATTTGATCTGGTAGAATGTTTGATGTGACAGAGATAACACCTGAGCCACCGTTTGATAGAATAGGGTAGTTAATGGCATCTTCACCACTAAATACTGCTAGTTTAGGTTGGTGTGCAAGCAAATCAACACATCTATCAATAGAACCTGTTGCTTCTTTAACGCCGAAAATATTTGGGCATGCTTCAAAGAGCCTAAAAATAGTATCTGGAAGCAAGTCGCATCCTGTACGTCCTGGTACGTTGTACAAAAGTACAGGAATATCAACAGAGTTTGCTATAGCTTTATAGTGTTGAAACAATCCTTCTTGCGTTGGTTTGTTATAGTATGGTGTGACAGACAAAATTCCATGTGCGCCATGTGCTTGCGCAAATTTTGCCAACCCAATAGCTTCATGGGTTGCATTGCTTCCTGCTCCTGCAAGAACTTTAACATCGCTTTTGGAACAGACATCAACCGCAATTTCAATACAACGACGATGTTCGTCATGGTCAAGTGTTGCACTCTCTCCCGTTGTTCCAACAGGAACAACAACATCGATGCCATTTTTAATTTGTCTCTCTATTAGTTTTGCATACTGAACTTCATCTAATTTACCATTTTTAAATGGGGTGATAAGAGCTGTCATCGCTCCTTGTAACACGTGTTGCATGTTAATAATCCTTTCTTAATATCACAGTTGTCGAAAACTGTGGGAGTAAATATTTGTTAACAACGTTGATTATATCTTCTTTTTTCAGCTTGTTGATACCCTCTTCATAATGCAACAGCGGAGTAATATCTCCTTTGGCATAATATGAGCCAAACAGTGACGCAAGTTCACTTGAACTTTCTAAATTATGAATAAAATCAGCTTTGGTGTTGATCTTGATCTTCTCGATCTCTTTATCACTGACATCGCCTTTTTTGAGGCTCTCAATAATCTTTAATATTTCACTTTCAACATTTTCAGCTTTAACACCAGGATTACAAACAGCTAGAAATAAGAAAATCGAAGGGTCTTTTGCTTCCATTGAGTAGCCATAAATTTGATTGACTAATTTTTTCTCATCGACTAAAATGCGGTGAAGCTTACTGCTCTTTCCACTGCTTAAAAGCTCACTTAATGCTGAGAGTGCCACTTGATCTTCATGTAAAAAGTTAGGAATTTTGTAAGCAACCGCTACCATTTCCACTTCACTCTCTTTTTTAATCAATAGACGCTTAGCACCATCTTGTTGTGGTTCAACTTGATGATGAGCTGCAGGAATAGGCGTAGCGTTTTTGATATTACCAAAGTATTGTGTAACATTGTTGAAAACAACTTCTGGTTCAATATCTCCTGCAACAACAACGATAGCGTTTGCAGGCTGGTAATATTTAGAATGGAAACTACGGATATCTTCAATACTCCAGTTTTTAATATCTTGTATAAAACCTATTGGTGTCCAGTGATACGGATGATAGGTAAAAGCATTGTTAAAGAGTCTAAAGTAAAGGTATCCCACAGGTGAGTTATCGGTTCTCCAGAGTCTCTCTTCTAAGACAACATTACGCTCAGGTTGAAACTCCTCATCTGTAAGCTTAAGATTTTGCATGAGTTCTGCAAAAAGCTCTAATGATTTAGGTAAGTTCTTAGAGGAGCTTTTGATGTAATAGTGTGTATAATCAAAGCCTGTTGAGGCATTATTGACACCACCGAAACCTTTAACAATCTCATCAAATTCACCTGATTTTAGGTTTTTTGTGGATTTGAAATTAAGATGTTCTAGCATGTGTGCAATGCCACTTTTACCCATAATTTCATTACCGCTACCCACTTTGTAAAAGACATCTGTTGTAATAACATCGCTTTTGTTGTTCATGGGAATAACGACTATTTGAAGACCATTCTCTAAAGTTTTGGTAAAATGCTCAGGCAGAGAGTTAGCCATTAATGCTCCTAAAAATGTTAAAAATAGTAGTACATGTTTCATTTGTTATCATCTCCTGTCGCTTCCTATAACTTCGCTAATATGACTAAATCCATCTTTTTCCATACGCTCTAAAATACCAAGATTGATTGAGCGATTGAGAGAAGGTCCTTTAAAAATAAATGCTGTGTAGACTTGAATAAGGCTTGCACCTGCTTTAAGTCTTCTGTATGCCTCATCTGCAGAGTCAATGCCTCCGACTGAAATGAGTGTCGTTTTACCGAAAAATTCTTTAGCTAATGCTTCAAACATACTAAAACTTTTTTCTGTTAATACTTTACCGCTAATACCACCAAAATCTTTTGCATTTGGAAGCAGTGAATAATCAATGGTTGTGTTCGTCGCCACAATACCATAGGCTCCATTTTCCAACGCAGTTGAGCTAATGTTCAAAGCATCATTGATGGCAAGATCGGGTGCAATTTTAAGAAGAACAGGTTTGTCTGTAAGTTCTTTTACCATGACAAAAAGATCTTTAATAAATTGCTCATTTTGTAAATCTCGAAGCCCTGGTGTGTTAGGAGAAGAGATATTAATCACCAGATAATCGCTCAAATCTTTAAAACGCTTAATCAATTTTTCATAATCTTTTAGCGCATTTTCTGCTGAAGTGACTTTGTTTTTACCTATATTGGCACCCAGTGGTGTTGCAAAAGGATAGAGTGATTCTAAGCGTTTACCAATTTTGTACATACCTTCGTTGTTAAAACCCATGGCATTTTGGATGCTCTCTTGTTCAGGAAAACGAAAACAGCGTGGTTTTGGATTGCCACTTTGTGGTTCAGGTGTCATCGTGCCATACTCAATATGCCCAAATCCAAGGGCTGTGAGCATTTTAATCATCGTGGCATTTTTATCGAAACCTGCTCCTAGTCCTAATGGATTGTGAAAGGTTTTACCAAAAAGCTCTTGTTCTAGACGTTTATCGTGAATATAAAAGTGTTCGGCTAAAGGTGAGAGGATAAAAGGTGTAAATTTTGCACCATTTTTAAAGAAAAATTCTGCAATATGGTGTGCATTTTCTGGAGAGAAGTTAAACATAAATTTTTTCATCAGACCATAATAATCAAACATCTTTTATTTCCTTCAATATTAAAGTACGCGATTATACTCCATTAAAGATAAAAGATGGTTGATTTTTAGGCAGTTTTAGTGTTGTAAACCTTTGAGATTAAGATACTCTTGGGATGTTTTAAGTAACTCTTCATCGCTGCCAATAGCACAAATTTTGCCGTGTTTAAGAAGAGCAATTTTATCTGCTTTTTTAATAGTACTTAAACGATGTGCAATGACAAAAGTAATCTTGTCCTTGATAAGATTTTCAATAGCTTCTGTTATTTTTTGTTCACTGTGTGAATCCAAAGCAGAGGTTGCTTCATCTAAAATAAGTACCTGCGGATTGGTATAAATAGCACGAGCTATGGCAATGCGTTGTCTTTGTCCACCTGAAAGGTTTGTTCCAAATTCATCTAGATGGGTGTAAATACCTTCATGTAAGTTTTGCACAAATTCATAGGCATTAGCTTTTTGAAGTGCATCGATCACTTTTTCTTCATCTATCTCTTTGCCATACGCGACGTTTGCTGCAATGCTATCGTGAAAGATATAGACTCGTTGGGTTACCATAGCAATGTTGTGGCGTAGGTCGTGAAGATCAAATGATTTTAGATCCATTCCATTGATGCAAATAGTGCCTGATATTGGATCATAAAAGCGCATAAGCATATTCATTAAAGAGCTTTTACCACCACCACTATCACCAATAAGTGCAATCATTTCTCCTGCTTTTGCCTCAAGGCTTACGTCATGTAATGCTTGTTTTTCACCGTAAGAGAGTGAGACATTGTTAAAAGTAATCGTATCAATTTTTTGTGGTAAAGAGGCATTTCCTGTTTTAATTGAAGGTGTTTGATCAAGTAAAAAGAAGATACGCTCACTTGCAACGACAGCATCTTGCATCTTGTTGTAAAGACCTGAAATCCTCTTAATAGGTGTATAAAGCATAAAAAGAGCCGTTAAAAACGAGAAAAACGCTCCTACACTCATGCTTCCTTCTATAACTTCTTTGCCACCTACTAAAATAACAACAGCAACCCCAATTGATCCTAATGTTTCCATTACAGGACTTACCAGTTCATTGACTTTAGTTGATTTCATCGTAAGTCTAAAATAACGTTCATTGTCTTTTTTGAAGAGATCATGTTCATATTTTTGAGCATTATTGGCTTGAATAATCTCAATATTATTAAAAATTTCACTCAGTTTTGCCGTAATATCTGAAACTTTTTCTTGAGATTGGCGTGAAACTTTCTTCATTTTTTTAGACAGAATACTAAGAGGATAGATCGCTAAAGGCATAATTATTAAAGCATAAAATGCTAATTCAGAGCTTTGATAAATTACAACACCTATAAGACCAAAAATAGTGAATGTTTCTCGTAAAAATTCGGGGATTAGGTTTGAGACAACTGTTCTGACACGCTCAACATCATTAGTATTACGACTAATGAGCTCTCCCGTGCGGTATTCATGGAAGAAAGAGAGATCCAGCTTTAAAAGATTTTCTAAAATGTTGTCACGAAAACGTTTGATAATATCTTGACCAATATAAGCTGTAAAATAGGCTTGCATGTATCGTCCAGCTTCTTTTGCAGCATAAACAGCAATAATGGCATAGGGTAAAAATTGAAGCATTTCTTTATCTTTAGCGATGAAAATTTCATCCAAAAGAGGCTTTACCAAATAAGCGGAATAGGCGGTGCCACCACTCGAAAGTACCATACCAAAAATAGCCAGAAGAAAGTAAGGAATATAATCTTTAAAAAAAGGTAAAAAACGTTTTAAGATACCACGTAGGCTTTTCATCTAGTTCACCTTTTCCCATTGTGTTCCACTAGCGGTATCCATAAGCTGAATTTGTTTTTTTTCTAAAAGTGTACGAATTTCATCAGCTTTAGTAAAATCTTTATCTTTTTTAGCTTGTGCGCGATTTTCAATCAACGCTTCAATCTCAACTTTTTCAGCGTCACTTACACCGATTTGAAAATAAGTGTAAGGATTGTAAAGTCCAATCCCAAGCAGTGCTTCAATCCAAATAAGATTGGCATGGGTCACTGCTTTAGAGGCTTTATCTTTTGGATTAGCATCTAACATTTCATTTGCATACGAGATCATTTCATCCATACTTGCCAATGCTTTAGAAATATTAAGATCATCACTTAGTGCTTCTATCATTGACGTTTTAAAGTTAGATGAGAGTTCACTCGGTGTTATTTCAAAAACTCTTTTTTTAAGACGGTAAAGCTTATCAAGTCGTTTTTTGGTGTTTAGTAAATCTTCTTCAGAAAAGTTAAAATTAGCCCTATAATGCGTTGCAAGGAGATAAAAACGAAGCACTTCACCGCTATAATTGGCAAGCGCGTCTTTTAAGAAAAAACTATTGCCTAAAGACTTACTCATCTTTTCTCCACTGATGGTAACAAAGCCGTTGTGCATCCAGTATTTGGCGAGTTCTTGATCGCTTTTGCATCTGGTTTGTGCCGCTTCATTTTCATGATGTGGGAAGAGAAGATCCGCTCCTCCTGCGTGAATATCAATCTGAAAATCACCACTGCTTGCAAGATGCTTTTCAATCATCGCAGAACACTCAATGTGCCATCCGGGGCGTCCTACACCAAAAGGGGCAGGGTAACTTGGTTCATTGGCTTTTGAGAATTTCCACAGTGCAAAATCTCTTTGATCTTTTTTCTCTTCTTTTTGCGCGACACGTGATTGACTGGCTTCTTCTTCAATGACGCGATGACTTAAACTGAGGTATTTATCGTCTTTTGATGTGTCAAAATAGATACCATCGCTGGTAGCATACGCGACCTTTTTACCGAGCATCGTATCAATAAACGTGATGATCTCTGAAACGGTTTCTGTAGCTTTTGGTTCGATGTCTGCATCGTTTACATGTAAAGCATGCATTTCGTTTTTATAACGCTCAATGTAAAAGGAGGTGATTTCTTCAAGAGACTTGCCGCTCTCTTTCATTTTGTTAATGATTTTATCGTCAATGTCTGTAAAATTCTTAACAAATGTGACGGTATACCCCAGTGATACGAACACTCGACGCAAAAGATCGAACGCAATAGCACTTCTCGCATGCCCTAAATGGGCATCATCGTACACTGTTGGTCCGCAGACATAAATTTTAACTTCGTTTTCTTTGATGGGGATAAACGGTACTTTTTTCTTTTGTACCGAATCATAAATAAACATGCATGAGTTCCTTTAACCAACCTAGTACATACCATTCAAGCAGTAGTACTAAAATTAAAATAAGTGATTTTTTATTATACAGTATAGCAAAAAACTTTTTGAGCCCAAAAGAGCGTAGGGTAAAAAAGAGCAAAACGAAAGCTGACAACGACCCAGCAAGGGCAAGACCAGCTGCTCCCATAGGCTTAATCAGTGTAAATGAAAAGATAAGATTTGATCCCAGTGCGTACATTGCAATGACTGCCGCTTCTTTTTGCCTCATCTGTGCGTAGAGCCATAAAGAGAAAAGTTTAGCCAGTCCAAAAGGAATCAAACCTATCATGTACATTCCCAAAACCCATGCTGTTGTGAGGCTGTCTTCATGTGAAAAGGAGCCATGTTCAAACAGAAGTTTTACAATTTCATAACTGAGCATATAACCGCCCATTGTCGATGTTGTAAGTAAAAAAGCTAATACCCAAAAGCCTTGGGCAAGGAGTTTTGATGCTTCATCATCATTATTGGCTTTGATTAAACGGGTAATTCTTGGGAAAATACCCGTAGTAAGAGCAATCGCAAAAAGTGCTAAAGGAAGTTGAAAAATACGATTTCCATAGTAAAGATAACTAATGCTTCCACTCACTAAAAAACTTGCCAGCGTTGTGTCGACAAAAGAGACAATTTGAGGCGTTGAATTGCCAATGATTGAGTGCCAAAACGATCGATTAAAACTTTTATTACTCTCTTCTAATGTGGCATCTCTTTTATGACGGTATTTAAACCCAACGGCAAAGAGTTTTAAAAAATTATCTTTTTTTAGAGCAATAACATGGACGAGAACTTGAAGTAAGCCCCCAACTAAAACACCATAACTAAGGGCATAGACAATAGTTTTGCGATCATACCCCTGAAATAAAAGTAAAGCGCCTATCATTCCTATGTTAAGCAATGCTGTGGAAAAAGCTGAAACTGCAAAATGGTGTTTGTATTGAAGGAGTGAACCAAAAAGAGTTACACAAAAAATGAGTGGAAGATAGTAAAAGTTAATGGCAACAAAAGGGGCTGAAAGTGCAACTGTTTCATCGTCGAATCCAAAAGCAATAATTTTTGCAAAGGATTCACTAAAAAGTGTTACTACAAGTGAAAAAATAATCAAAAAAAGTAAAAAGCGTATAAAAATTGTGTAAGTAAATAGCGCTTTTTTAGGTGCTTTGATGAAGCTTGGAATAAAACTTTGAGTAAATGCACCTTCAGCAAAAATTCGTCGAAAGAGGTTTGGAAATTTAAATGCAACAAAGAAAATATCGCTGTAGATGTTGGCTCCTAAAATAGAAGCACTCAGCATATCCCGAATAAAGCCAAAAATGCGCGAGACTAACGTCCCGATACTGTTTGTAAAAAATGATTTAATAAGCATTGAGTATTTTACCAAAATAACGTTTAAACAAAATTTTTATCTATATTTCGCTAAGATACGCAACCTACTATGTAACATATATGTAACTTTGGTCGATATACAACACACGGGTTCAGAACTCATTTAAATCTATTTTAGAGGTGCACATTGGGGCTATTTGACAAAATTAAGGGAAATAATACGGACGCGACAAAGCAAAGCGATGGTGGTACGTCTGAATTTAAATCCATCGTCATAGACACAACAAATGTCATCAAAGAACTTAAAAATGTTTCTGCTGCAAACCATCTCAAAGCAACAGATTTAGCGTTTAAATTACTCAATGTTACAACATACTACAGTGATGAAAAAAGCGAAAATAATGAGATGAATGAGGAAGAGTTGAAGCTTTTATTGGATGATAGTTTTTTGCTTAACCCAAATCTCAAATTAACACAACATTATCGCGTTGAAATTTATAAAATTGATGACACAGAAAATGACCATACGATCATTCCTGACATTTCGCTCAGTGGCAATAAAAATTTGACAAAAATCATTGCGATGGTAGCCAAAAACCACGACGTCAAGTACACATCAAAGCTTGAAGAAAAAATCATTGAAGATATTCAGATCAAAAAAATAAAAGCAGGTATTTTGGTTGGTATTCGTGATCAAAATATGTATAAAGAGGTCAAAAAGATCGTTGCCAATGTTCGTGTGAACGGTATTATTGATCAAAACTACACGTTTGTCGCCTGCCAAGGTGTTGATGAAGTACCTTCTATAAATGACGATCTTATTTTTCATTACAAAAAGAAAATTAACGCAAAAAGCACAGACGGTAAAGTGGATTATTCTAAACGAGGATTTGTTTTAGCTGTGGATAAAGATGAGTGTATTATTGAATACATTAAACCGCAACTTGGAACACCTGGAAGAAATTGTAGAGGGGCTTTTTTAACGGTTAAAGAGCCACGAAAAACCAATGATGCGCCTATTTTAATTACTGCTAATTTAACAAAAAAAGAGAGCGAAACAAGCATAAAGTATCTTGCAAATCGCGGTGGTTATGTTAATTTTGAAAAAGGTACGTATGATATTCAGGATCAAATGGAAATTAACGAGATTAGCTTTAAATCTACAGGTTCAATTGATGCGAGTTTAGGTTCTAATATTAAGATTAATATTAAAGAGAAAGATATTCTAAAAGATGCCATAGGCGCTGGTATGAGTGTGGAAACTTCTGAAATACATGTTCAAGGTAATATTGGCAGTGGCGCTAAACTTAAAGCAAAAATTGCTGATATTGGTGGACAAACACATCAAAGTTCGTACATTGAAGCAGATAAAATCATTATTTCAGTTCACCGAGGTGAAGCAAATGGCGTTGATGTAGAGATTGACCGTTTAGAAGGTGGCAAAGTTATTGGTGAGAATGTACATGTAAAGCAGATGATAGGCGGTGAAGTTATTGCAAGGATTGTTAAAATTGATAGTCTTATGTCCAATGCCAAGATAACTGCTTCTGAGATTTTAGAAGTAACAGAGCTTAAAGGTACTAATAATAAATTTATTATAGATCCGAGTGTCACAAAAGAATTTAATGAATTAATTGAGTCTATCAATAAAAAAATCGAAAAGCTCGAAGAAGAACTTAAAGCTTATCCTCGACAACTCAGTGCCAAAAAAGAGTTTATTGATAAGAATAAACCAATGGCTGAAATGGTCAAAGAAAAAATTATGGAGCTTAAGCGCACAGGCGTTGAACCTCCTGTAACACTTTTTGCAAAGATCAAAGATTTTCAAGAAAAAGTAATTGACTACAATAATTTTTTACAGACGTTCAAAGATAAAAAAGAAGAATTACAAGAGTATAGAGAAGAGCTTAATAAAGTTCAAAATAAAGTCTTTACCGCTAAAATCATTAACCACTCTGCATGGAAAGAGTTTAATGAAGTGCGTTTTAGACTCATTTATCCACCAAAAGATGTTACTTACAATCCGAAAGAGCACGAAATTGCACGTGAGATTACCCTTAAAGATATGGGTAATGGAGAGCAAAGAATTATGCGTTCAGCCGAGTATAGCAGCAAATGATAGTTGGTATTGAAGGAACTGTAGCCAAGAAAGAGGTTACTTTTGTCCACATTAAAACACCTTCGGGACTTACCTATAAGGTTTTTGTTTCATTGGCTTGTATCGGGAAAATTAATACCGATGCGATTTTTTTACATGTAACGCAAATTATCAGAGAAGACCAGCACAGTTTATATGGTTTTATGGATGAAAATGAGAAAAAAGTGTTTGATACACTTATTAAACTCAATGGCATTGGTCCCTCAACGGCTCTTGCCGTATGTTCGACACTCAGTCCCGATGATTTTGCACAAGCTCTGATCAGCCAAAATGTCCAAGCTTTTCAAAAAGTCCCTGGAATTGGCCCTAAGAGTGCAAAACGTATTTTGGTGGAACTCAGTGATTTTTCATTGCAATTACACAGTGATGATGCCTCTTCAGGAAGTATTCTTGAAGCATCACTTGCCTTAGAAAGTCTTGGATTTAAAAAAGAGATGATTAAAAAAGTATTAAGTACCGTTCAAGGTGGCGATACACAAACACTTATAAAAGAAGCCCTAAGAAAGCTTAGTTAACAAAGGAAGAAGATGACTGTAGCCGTTTTATTTGGCGCCCAAAGTTTTGAACACGAGATTAGCGTAGTGAGTGCCATTGCTCTCAAAAAAGTTCTTAAAAGTGACATTGTTTATATTTTTTGTGATTATGAACGTAATTTTTACTTGATACCAACAGATAAAATTACTTCAAAACGTTTTAGCAGTAGTGAGTATAAAAAAGACAAAACACTTTTTCTCAAACTTGGTGGCTTTTATGCTAAAAAGATGTTGGGTGAAGAGAAAATTACTTTTGATGTGATGATTAACCTTGTCCATGGACAAGACGGTGAAGATGGAAAACTGAGTTCTATGCTTGATTTCTTTGGTGTGCCCTATATTGGTCCTCGCACGGAAGGAAGTTGTATCAGTTATAATAAACTCTTTACTAAATTGTATGCCAAAGAAGTAGGGGTCGATGTTTTGGATTATCAAGCATTGCGCAAAGACAGCCCTGAGCCTATTAGAATTCCTTACCCTTTTATTGTTAAACCATTGCGTCTTGGCAGTTCTATTGGGATTGGCATTGTTAAAGAGGAAAAAGAACTTGCCTATGCACTGGATGTTGCTTTTGAGTTTGATGATACCGTGCTCATTGAGCCATTTATCAGCGGTGTCAAAGAGTACAATCTTGCAGGTTGTAAAAGCGATACCTTCCATTTTTCCATCATTGAAGAGCCACAAAAAGAAGAATTTTTAGATTTTGACAAAAAATATTTGGACTTTTCTCGTACCAAAAGAGTCAACGAAGCTACTTTAGATATAGAAACAGAAAAAGGTATTAAAGATGCCTTTACTAAATTGTATGATCCACTCTTTTTGGGTGCACTTATTCGTTGTGATTTCTTTGTCATAGAGGGTAAAACATACCTTAATGAAATCAACCCAATTCCAGGAAGCATGGCAAATTATCTTTTTGATGACTTTGATAGCATTATAAAATTACTTGCAAAATGGTTACCTAAAAGTATAGCAATGCGTAAAGAATACCGCTATATCAACTCAATTCAAGCTGCTAAAGGGAAGTAAAAGTCTTGTTTATGTAAGATATTACATAAAATTTTGCACAAAGGTTTACTGTAATGACCTATGCCAAGAACGAGATAATGACTGCAACAGACATGGTACGCAACTTTAGCTCCGTGTTAGGAAGCCTTAGCAAAGGCAATAACAAACGTGTCGTCATCGTGAAAAATAACCGTTTTGAAGCGGTTATGGTCACGGTAGATGAATACGAAAAAATGAGCGAAGCTGTTCAAATCCTAGAAAAAATCTACGCTAGCACGAAAAAGAAGAGTGATGGCTAAGAAAGAGATTTTATTTCAAAATAGTACCTATGCACTTGCGTATGAAATGCTCCATTTAGGGCAACCTCAAACAATCCTTTTTTTACATGGCTGGGGAAGCAACAAAGAGATTATGAAGCAAGCGTTTGCAAAAACATTTCCTTCCTATCAACACCTTTATCTCGATCTTCCTGGTTTTGGGCAGTCTTCTATTAATGATGTTATTGATACCATGACATATGCTCACATAGTTCAATCATTTTTAGACGAATTGCACATAAAGCCTTGTATGATAGTAGGGCACTCTTATGGTGGAAAAGTGGCTACGATCCTTAACCCTGAGACGCTTGTTTTACTTTCAAGTGCTGGCATTATTGCGCCAAAGTCGCTTAAAGTAAGAACAAAAATAGCACTCTTTAAAATGCTAAAACCCTTCGCACCTCGCTCTTTATACCGTTTATTTGCAACAAAAGATGTTGATGGAATGAGTCAAACGATGTATGAAATACTTAAAATTGTTGTGAATGAAGATTTTAGTGAGAAATTTTTAGCACGTAAAGCTAAAACATTTATTTTTTGGGGTCAAGAAGACCGTGCAACGCCACTTTTAAGCGGTCAAAAAATACATGCTTTAATACAAGGAAGTCATTTTTATCCATTGGATGGAGATCATTTTTTCTTCTTAAAACAAAACAGAGAGATTGAAAAAACGCTTTTGGAGTTCGGATTTTGAATACGTACAAGTTGATGGTTACAGGACGCGTTCAAGGCGTTAATTATAGGCGTTTTGTTGTCGATATGGCACAAGCATTAGATTATGTTGGGTATGTTAAAAATATAAATGATGGAAGTGTTGAAGTCGTGATTAACACAACGTACGAAGAAGATTTGGAGTTTTTTATCAGCAAGTTATATGATGGCTCTATGTTTTCAGATGTTAAAGATGTCACATGTACCAAGATCAATAAATTGGTCTTTGATAATTTTGAAAAGAGATAGAGTATGGAACAGATAGTAACGAGCATGGTACATCTTGGTTTTACCGTAGCAATAGGCTTTTATTTTATGACGGCAATGCAATGGTATAGTTATAAAATTGAGCGTGTTTTATTTCATTATAATCGCTATGACTGGCATCTTTGTTTCTTTGTATTACCTTTAATTGGCTACTATTTTTTAGAGAGTTTTTTTCTCTATTGTTGGGTTGTGCTCTTTGGTGGAGTACTATTTTTATGGCAGAAAAAAATGGATAAAAAGCTTGTTTGGACTGCACGAATCAAGCGATTTTTCCTTTTTTTAGTTTTAGCAATAGTTTTCCAAGATCTTTTATGTGCTGTTTTTGCTTCATGCCTAAAATTAGGCGTTGTTATTCCTCTTGTTGTTGCACAATGTGCCAGTATGCTTTATGAAAAGATGCTTTTTTTGAGTTTTAAGAAAGAAGCAGAAAAAAAACTAATGGAAAACAGTACGCTGAAAGTTGTTGCAATAACGGCAAGTTACGGTAAAACGAGTATTAAGAACTTTTTAGCACAAATTTTAAGCACTAAACTACATGTCTATAAAACACCTCGAAGTGTTAATACCCTTGGAGGTATTATTAAGGATATCAACGAATCATTGCCTAATGTTTGCGATGTTTACATCGTTGAAGCAGGCGCTCGTATGAAAGGCGATATTGATGAAATTGCACGACTTGTCAATCCTCATATTGCCGTCGTTGGTTGTATTGGTGAGCAGCATATTGAGTATTTTAAAACATTAGAAAATATCCGCAATACCAAGATGGAAATGGTTAACTCTTCGAGGCTTGAGAAAGCATTTGTACATGAGAGTGCACATATAAAAGAAACGCAGACTATCGTCTCTTTTGGTGCAGAACTCAGTGACATTGAAGCAACACTTGAAAAGCTTTCGTTTTCAATGATGTTTGATGGTGTTAAAGAGCCGTTTAGCTGTAATCTTTTGGGTGATTTTAACGCTATCAATATTGCAGCAGCCATTCATGTAGCGCACACACTTGGTCTTAGTATTGAAGAGATCAGAACAGCCGTTGCACGTTTGCAAGGTGTGGAGCATCGTCTTCAAAAAATTGAAGCAGGTGGAAAGCTTATTATCGATGATAGTTTTAATGGAAATTTAGAAGGAATGCTCAGTTCTTATGAATTGGTTTCAAAACATCAAGGTCGCAAAATTATTATTACTCCAGGAATTGTTGAAAGTACTGAAGAAGCAAATACAACGCTTGCGAAGAAAATCGATGAAATTTTTGATCTTGTGATGATTACCAGTAAAACTAATGCGAAGATTTTAGATGCGCATGTCAAAAAGGCGCAAAAAATTATTATTTCCGATAAATCCAAACTCCAAGAAATCTTAGCAGAACACACACATGCAGGAGATGTGATACTTTTCTCTAATGATGCCCCAAATTTTATCTGAAAATTCCATTTTATTATACGAATGTTATACGATCTAAAGTATGATAGTCAGAAATATAAAGGAGTGAGATGAAAACTAAGAGTTTGTATATCTCATCGCTTGCACCAGCAGCGGGCAGTCTGATCGTAGCGATGGGTATTATGGAATTGTTAAAAGGCCGTCTTGGTAAAGTGGCTTTTTTTCGCCCTGTCATTTTAGATGGCAATGAAGTTGATAAAGATATTGATTTTATGCTTGAGCATTATGCCTTAGGTATGGACTATAAAGATACTTATGGTTACACCGTGCACGAAGTCGAAAGCTTAATCGCTGAAAACAAATACAATCACGTTTTAGAAAATCTCATTGATAAACTTAAAACATTAGAAAGTCAGTACGATTTTGTGCTTATTGAAGGACTGAATCAGTCCAATTTTTCACAAACACTTGACTTTGACATTAACCTTTCTATTGCAAAAAATCTTAGCAGTCCTTTTATCAGTGTACTTAAAGGGAAACATAAGAGTGTTAAAGAGGTATTAGATGAAATTCACATCGAAGCAGAAGCAATTAAAGTTGCTGGTTGTCAACACTTTGCAACCTTTGTCAATCGCTTAGGTGAAGCAGAATCTGAAGAGTTGAAAGAACTCAACAGCAAAACACCACTCCAAAAATCTCCTGTTTATTTTCTTCCTGAAGTTCCAGAGCTTGACACGCCTACAGTTGCGGAAATCAAAAAGAAATTAGGCTGTATGCACATTTACGGTGAAGAAAAAGACCTTAGACGTGTGGTAAAACAGAGCAAAATAGCCGCAATGAAGCTTGATAACTTTTTAGAGTACATTGAAGATGGCGATTTGGTTATCACTTCTGGCGATAGATCAGATATTATCGTAGGATGTCTTAGCACCGTATTTTCCAACAATTATCCAAATATTTCAGGTATTTTACTGACTGCAGGTATGATGCCGCATAAATCAATTAATAAACTCATAGCAGGGTTTAAAGACCTTTCTATTCCTATCTTAAGTGTAGATAATGGTACATTTGATACTGCTGTAAATGTTGCCAAAGTTCCCGCAACCATTACACCTCAAAGTGTACGAAAAATAGCACTTGCGATGGGTCTTTTTTCATCCAATGTTAACATTGCTGAGATAGAAAAATCTATTAACACAGAATCTTCAACACATTCATCTATTACGCCTATTATGTTTGAGTATGCTCTTTTTGAGCGTGCAAGACGTGATCGTAAAAAAATCGTACTTCCTGAGAGCAATGATGAGCGAATTCTTCGTGCCACAGAGATTTTATTACGTCGTGATGTTGCCGATATCATTTTATTAGGTGTTGAAGAAGAGGTACGTCGCAAAAGTGCAAGCCTTGGTCTTGACATCAGTAAAGCAACGATTATAGACCCTTTGACATCGCCACTCATGGAAGAATTTGTAACTTCTTTTTATGAGATGCGCAAAGCTAAAGGTTTGGCACTGGATGTTGCACGTGATAGTATGATGATGAAAAACTATTTTGGTACGATGATGGTTTATCTGGGCTATGCTGATGGTATGGTCTCTGGTGCTATTCATACTACGCAAGAGACGATTCGTCCTGCACTTCAGATTATCAAAACGAAACCGGGTATTTCTATTGTTTCAAGTCTCTTCTTTATGTGTTTAGATACACGTGTACTTGTTTACGGTGATTGTGCAGTCAATCAAGACCCTAATGCTGAAGAACTTGCTCAAATTGCTATTTCATCGGCTGACACAGCGAAGATGTTTGGCATTGAGCCAAAAATTGCAATGCTCTCTTATTCTACAGGTGATTCAGGCAAAGGCGAAGAGGTTGAAAAAGTGAGACTTGCAACAAAAATCGTTCAAGAAACTCGTCCAGATCTAATGGTTGAAGGACCTATTCAGTACGATGCTGCAATTGATCCAAGTGTGGCTAAAACGAAGTTACCTAATAGCAAGGTTGCGGGTGAAGCAACGATCTTTATATTCCCAGATCTTAATACAGGCAATAATACCTATAAAGCGGTTCAAAGAAGTTCAGGCGCTGTTGCTATTGGTCCTGTTCTTCAAGGTTTACGTAAACCTGTTAATGACCTAAGTAGGGGTTGTCTTGTTCCTGATATTGTTAATACTGTCGCCATTACTGCCATTCAAGCACAAACCAATGATGGAGCAAACAAGTGAAAATTTTAGTCTTAAACGCGGGTAGTTCTTCTGTTAAATATCAACTCTTCAATATGTCCAATAACGAGGTCTTAGCAAGCGGTATGATTGAGCAAATTGGCGAAAAAGAGTCAATGGCTAAAATTAAATACAAAGATGAAACGGGCGCTGAGCAAAAAAGAGAAGAAAAATGTTCTATAAAAGATCATGATGAAGCTTTAAAATGGATGAGTGAAGCTTTAATTCACTCAAAGGTTATTCATGACCTTAATGAGCTTGATGGCATAGGACATCGTGTTGTCCAAGGTGGAGCTTCCTTTCAAGAACCTGCTATGGTAGACGAGTATGTCATGTCAGAGATTGAGCGTTTAATCCCACTAGGGCCTTTGCATAATCCAGGTCATTTAGCGGGTATGAAAGTCTCCGTACAGCAAAGTCCAAAGGTACCGCAAGTTGCTGTTTTTGACACGGCATTTCACTCAACATTACCACAACATGCTTACATGTATGCTATTCCTTATAAATACTATGATGAGTTGCGTATTAGAAGATATGGTTTTCATGGAACGTCACATTATTATGTCACAAAAGAGGCAGCCAAGTACCTTAAACAAGAGATGAATACACTCAATGCCATTACGCTTCATCTAGGGAATGGTGCGAGTGTTTCGGCTATTGAAAATGGTAAAAGTGTAGATACCTCTATGGGGTTAACACCACTTGAAGGTTTAGTTATGGGCACACGTAGTGGTGATCTTGACCCTGCTATACTTTTTTATCTTGCTCGCAAGCGAGGGCTTACGTTAGATGATCTTGATAAAATGCTTAATAAAGAGAGCGGATTGAAAGGCATCTGTGGCAATAATGATATGCGTGAAATTTCACGTATGGCAGAAGAGGGTGATGAAAAAGCGCAATTGGCACGCGATATGTTCATCTATCGCTTAAAAAAATATATAGGTTCTTACAGTGCAGTTCTTGGTCGAGTTGATTGTATTGTTTTCACAGGAGGAATTGGTGAAAATGATAGTGGTGTCCGTCTTAAGGCTTGTGCAAATTTAGAAAATCTTGGTATTAAAATTGATCCACGACTTAACGAAATGCGATCAAGTGATATTATGCAAATTAGCACACCAGATAGTAAAGTAAAAGTTTTGGTAATCCCAACCAATGAAGAACTTGAAATTGCGATCGAAACGCTAGAAATGATTGAAAAACATCATACAAAATAATGATGATTTCCATGTAGAGATTTTCTCTACATGGAAAATTGTATTTAGACTAAAAGCTCTTTCGCAATAGCGTTGATTCTTTTACCATCAGCGACACCCTCACACTCTGTAAGTACTCTAGCCATGATTTTACCAATCTCTTTAAGGCTTGTAGCACCGCTCGATTGAATATGTTTTTGAATAATTGTTTTTAGTTCTTCATCACTGAGTTGCTGTGGTAAATAGCTTTTTAAAATAGCAGCTTCTGCGATTTCTTTTTCATACAAATCATCTCTTTTGGCTTCTTGGAAAGCTATTGCTGCATCATCGCGCTGTTTGAGTGATTTTTGGATGATTTTAACAATATCAGTATCACTAAGTTCTTTACGTTCATCGACTTCAATTTGCTTGAGGGCACTCATCAAAAAACGGATGACATCACGTTTGAAATTGTCTTTATTTTTCATTGCCTCTTTAAGGTCATCTTGAAGTTTTGTTTTAAGTTGTGACATCTTTTTTCCTTGGTACTTAATTTGCTTTAGAGGGGCATATTTTATAGTATAATGGTAAAAAATAGAATAAAATGGAGTTATATGAGAGTTTTTGCATGTAGCTTTGTAGCAGTTTTAATTTTGGCAGGCTGTTCTGTTCATCCTGCTGATCCAAAAATTAGCATGAAAGCTCCTGTTTACGTCGATGAAACACCTTCCAAAGTGAATGAGACAATGCCTCCAAATCCGGGTAGTCTTTTTGGGCAAGGAGATAACCCTTTGTTTGCTGATCTAAAAGCAATGCATTTGAATGATGTTGTAACTGTTACTATTACTGAAAAAACGGCACAGACATCAACAGGTAAAAAAGCGCTTACTAAAACGAGTGCTGATACGTTAGGCGCTGGTATAACAACGGCTGCAGGTGGCGGTGTTTTGGGTACAGTTTCAAAAAATTTAAATGAAGTTGGTAATATAGGCTTTACCGCAGGCTCAAATAACTCCTTTACGGGCAATGGAAGTAATACCCGTAATGAAAGCTTCGCAACGACTATTTCAGCACGTATTATCAAAGTGCTTAATAATGGGCACTATTTTATTGAAGGAAGTCGTGAGCTGCTTATAAACGGTGAAAAACAGATTATACAAGTCAGTGGCGTTATTCGCCCTTATGATATTGATAAGAACAATAATGTTGATTCTAAATTTATTGCTGACGCGAAGATTCTCTACAAAACAGAAGGCGATATTGATCAGACAACAACAAAGCCATGGGGTGCTAAGTTTATGGAAACCATTTGGCCATTTTAATGCATTTATTACAAAGGATATTGATTGGAAAGTACTAACCTCCCTAAGTTTATTGAAAGAGACAAAATTTTTAAAGCAAAAGATATTATTGTTGCTCTCAAATATTTTGGTGTCAGTTTTGATAAATTAAAAACAAACACACCAGCACGCGCTCGTGCAATCGTTATTGGATATAAAGCATGGCGTTTGGGTCTTAATGAAACGCAATTACGTTCTGTCATAGATCGTAAAATTGATGATAAAGAGATTATTGAAGTACTTGATTATAAAGAGAAAAAAAGTATTCGTAGTTGGAGTATCTATACAAAAGTAAAAGAGGATGACTATAAAATTAAAGTTGAACGTTTATGGTGTAAAAAATTAGGCGCTTTGTGCTTAATTGCTAATATTGGACAAAAAGAGCTTATTGAACTCTCCAAAGAGAAGTTCAAAGATCAATTAGATTGTACCATTCCTAAAGAGTTTTAAAATATGTTTGCCTTGCATTCAAATGTGAGGCAAACGCTTATGATGTTTATGTTTTGACAGCTTTTGCCATATCCCACATGGGCATGAAAATACCAAGTGCCATTAAAAGAACCATTCCAGCAATAAATCCCAATAAAATAGGTTCGATATAACTGGCAATATTATCAATAATAAGGTTGAAGCGTGACTTGAGATAGTTTGTAACTTTCTCGAGCATTTTATAGAGCATACCACTTTGCTCACCTGCTTGGATCATCTGAATGAGCATCCCTTCAAATAAGCCTGTATCGCGAAATGCTTCTGTAAGAGAAACACCTCTTTGCACTGATATTTTTACAGCAGAAAGCTTTTTTTTCAAGAATGTATTTTCAAGTGTTAAAATAGCAGTATCGAGTGCATCAGCAATAGGAATACCTGCGCGAATTAGTTCGGTAAAAACGAGGCAAAAGCGACTTAGTGTTGCGTATAAAATAATGTCACCAATTAAATAGAGTTTGAGAATGTATTGATCATAATTTTTCTTAAACTCTTCGTTGTTACTCAGTAAATATTTAACCAAAACAATTGTTGCAATGATCACTGCAAGCAGATAAACCCCATAATTATTAATCAAATTTTCCATAAAAAGAAGGATTCTGGTTGGGAGAGGAAGTTCTGTTTTGAGCTTACTAAAAATATCTTTGAATTTTGGAACAACATAGATCATGAGAATTGAAAAAGCGATGGCAATAGCAATAACAACAGTAATTGGATAACGCAATGCTTTTTTAAATTTCTGTCTATTTTCTTCAATTTCTTCTAAAATTTCTGCTAATTTTTCTAAAGATTCTGCCATATTACCCGTACTCTCACCGAGTTCTACCATTGCAATCGTCACATCGCCTACCTCTTGTTTGTAAGGCATCAAAGCTTGTGTGAGACTAAGACCAGAATTTAGATCATCATTAATGCTGTTGAAAATAGTTTTAAGTGATTTATCCATTGTAGAATTGACGACTTCTTTAATACTATCATGAATAGATATACCCGCATTGGTCATAACACTGAGTTGTCGAATAGCAGCAATGAGGCTTATTGTTTTAATTTTTTTGCGAAACAATTTTCCCACAATTTGCACTTTGAGTTCGTTTAATTGATCTTCCAGTGGTATTGAAGTCTCTTTAACAGTTAAAATAATCCCTGGAATTTTTACTTTTGCAATTGCAATCGCATCTCTGCGATTAGGGGATTTGATAATAGTTTTTGTTCTTTGCCCTTTAAAAAGGTAATTCACTTCAAAATATTTCACCCTTTTGCTACTCTTGCAATTTCATCTAGTGATGTAATACCATTGGCAGCACGGATAATTCCATCGTGATACATGTCAACAAAGCCTTCTTTGATGGCTTGCTCTTTGATTTCGCTTTTAGGGATACCTTGTGCAATCATACTTGAAATTTTCTCGCTTATTGGTAAAATTTCAGAGATCATTTCACGTCCCAAATAACCTGTTTGAGAACATTTTTCACAACCATTGTTTTTATAAAACTGATAATTCTCTGGTAACATTATTTGAATTTCATCATAAGCAGTTTTGGGTAACGTATATTTTGTTTTACAATGCGGGCACAGTTTTCGCACCAGCCTTTGTGCTTCAATAGCAATGAGTGAGCCACTAATCAAATAAGGCTCTATACCCATATCTACTATCCTTGTTACCGCACTTAACGCATCGTTAGTGTGGAGTGTTGAAAATACTAAGTGCCCCGTCAGTGCTGCTTGAACAGCAATGCGCAAAGTTTCTGTATCCCGTACCTCACCGATCATAATAATATCAGGATCTTGTCTTAAAATAGATCGCAGTGCTGAGGCAAATGTTAAATTGGCTTTTTCATTCACTTGCACTTGCTGTGTTAAATTTAATTGGTATTCTACAGGATCTTCAACGGTAATAATTTTACTTTGAACACTTTTAATAGCATTTAATGCTGCATAGAGGGTGGTCGTCTTACCGCTTCCTGTAGGTCCTGTAACAAAGATAATTCCATAAGGTGTTCGCATTGCTTGTGAGAATTTTTCGTACGTTGCAGGTTGCATGCCTAAATCTTCAATCTTAATCATAACTTTGGATTTATCTAAAACACGAATGACGATTGATTCTCCATTAATTGTCGGAAGTGCAGAAATCCTAAAGTCATACTCTTTCCCAAGAATGGCAGCTGAAAAACGACCATCTTGTGGTTTACGTTTTTCAGCAATATCCATATTGGAAAGTAATTTCATACGTGAAGAAAGTGGAGGGTAAATGTCTTTATCAAAAATAAATGTTTCAGTAAGCATTCCATCGATTCTGCTACGCACAATGCAGTTGTTTTCCGTGGGTTCAATGTGAATATCGCTCGCACGGGCTAAGATAGAAGTTTTGAGAAGAATTTCAATCAGTTTAAAAATACTTGAAGATTCTTGTGGATTATCAATAGCACTGGATGTTATCTCTTTGCGAATATCGCTTACTAAGCCTTTAATACTTTCACTGAGTTCCATTTTGACAAGATATTTATCAATTTGTGTGGGTTCTGCAATAACAATTTTTAACAGTTTTCGTGGAAAAATTCTCTGTACGCCTTCTTGTGCATTGATATCCAGAGGATCCCTAAGTGCTACAAAAACGTTTATTTCATCTTCACTAATGGGGAGTGCTTTAAACTTCTTGAGTTGCATAAAAGGAAGTTTGGAGGAGAGTCGATAGTCTATATCAATAGAATCTAAATCCAGATATTTGTAATGAAGGCTTTTTGCTAAGGCTTGCAAAAATGTTTCATTACTGATGGCAAAATTGGTATTAATATCTTCAAGTTTGAGTTGATTTTTCTTAAAAAAATCAATGATCAGAACAAGTAGATCTTCTTTAGTAATGATATTTTTGTTTAAAAGGATGTCGCCCAATATTTTATAATTATTTTCTTCTAGCTCTTCTTTGATCTCGGTAGCACTTTTTTCATCAAGAATTTTATTATGAATAAGATAGGTTAAAAGTGTTGTTGTACTATTATTCATGTTATCTACCATTACCTGTAAATTTTATCTATTATAGCATTGAACTGCGTAAGACAATAAATGTACTTAATCAATGTTTTCTCCGCTAAGAATTCGGTTAAGTACGCTTTGTACGACTTTATTGGCTTTATTATTTTTTAAATAAGCTTCCAGTGCAGAAATGGCATCCTCTTTTCTCCCTAGTTTCACTTTAGATTTTGCAAATAAAATCCAACTTTTTTCGTTATCTGCATCGATCGTGTTTGCAATGATTGCCCATTTATTGGACTCTTGATAGTTCTTCGCTATATAGTATTCATCTGCTAACATTAATGCAAAAATGATATTGTGTGATTTATCAAATCTCTCTTTAAGATACTTAATAGAATTCACTTCTTGTGTTTCAATTTTGATAAAACCTTTTGGTTTGTCTTCCTCAAGTGGAGGAGGTGGTAACAATAAAGGATCAATTTGTTTTTCAGACATTTGAGTTGTTTTTCGTATTAAAACTCTATTGTCAAGTTCTTCTTCTTGGATATTAATATTTGTTTTTGTTTCTGGTATTTCTAGTATTTCTGGTAAAGAAGCGCCTTTCTTCTCAAGATTATTTTTCCCAATAAGAGGAAGTTGTAAAAACAGTGCATCCTCTGTTTTGTTTTGTTCATGAGTATATTTTGTGCTATTTTGTATCTGCGTTGGCAGTGAGGGTTGTTCTGTTATTGAAAGGTTCGTATCTATGGGCTTTTCATCATTTTGTATTTTACTCGATTGCACTTCTTTTGAAGTAATAACACTTTGTGAAGCAAAATAGAAAAAAGAACTGGCAATAGCAATTAAGAGCATCAACGAAGCTACAATATAATAAGGCAAACGTTGCCTACATCTGTATTTTAGAACCTTCTTTTCCAGTTCAATAATCTCTAATGTACTAAGCATGAATCAATCCTAGACTAATACCCGCCATCTCAAGATACTTGACATGTAGAGCATTGGCTTTAACTAAAGAAGGATTGTGTTCGTCATAATACTCTAAAATTTCAAAGAGTTTGTACATGAGTTTATTGATAGATCGTAAATTACCACCTGTAAGCTTGGCAATTAATTTATAATGCTTTGCGTTAAAAAGATTAAGGTAACCAAAGCAATTATGAAAAAGGAGTTTTTTTTCAATATAGATTTTAATTTCATCTTCAGAAGCAGTATCGATTTCAATCGTTTCCCAAATACGTGTTTGGAAGTAGTCTTTTGCAAGCACATCTTCTTGTTCTGTTTTATGGACTGTAAATAAAAATTTCAGTAAACGTGAGTCTGCCATAAGGCGAATTTTTTCAATAAGTTCTCTTGGATAGAGTTGTGCTTCATCAATTAAAACAGGAATAGCTTGTTGCGGCGAAGTAATGTGCTTTTCGAGTAAAACTAAAAAATCATTGTAATTTGAAAAGTCAGGAGATGCTTCATCAAAGATATTTTCGTATAATGCTTTAATAAAAATCTTTTCTTCAAAAAAAGGTCTTGGAAAAAAAATGACACGTTTTTTTTGTTTGAGGTCATTGTGAATTTTTTGCAGTAAAAACGTTTTCCCAGTACCTGGTTTTCCATAAAATAAAATGAGTTTTAACGGCTTATCTAGGGCATTAACAAGTTTGTTGTACATGGTTGTTGACTTGTTCAGGTTAATATAATCAAATACTTCACCATCAATGAAAATATTTTTGAGATCGCTGTAATGATTATTCATCGATTTTTTGACTGTATCCAAGGTCTTTAAGAGTTGCTTTGCTCACACTTTTGGGACTAATAATACGAGGTGTAATAACAAAAATAAGCTCATTGGTTGACATGGTATCGCCTGAATATTTGAAAGCCTCACCTAAAACAGGAATGCTGCTTAGTAATGGCACATGACTTTCCGATTTTCCTTTATTATTGGTAATTAGACCGCCCAATATAATGGTTGAACCATCTTTAACTTTTATGACGGTAGAGAGTTTCTTTTCTTGTGTATCAGGTGCAATTTGCCTAGGTGAAGTTTGTTGTGCATCATCAGCTGAGTATTTAAAATTACTTACGGAAGGATTAATGCGTAAAATGATCTCATTATCTTCAGAAATTTCAGGAGTAATATTAAGTAAAACTCCAATAAAAATAGAAAAGTTTGTGTAAGTAGTTGTTAGTGTTGTTGTTGTTGTGGCTGCTGTATTTGTCGTATTCTCAGGGATACGATAATTGATATTGTCACCAACGGTAATTAAAGCTTGTTGATTGTTCATTGTAACCACTTTTGGACTTGAGACAACTTTTGTCTCTCCACTGGAGGCTAAAAAATCAATCAAGCCTGATATGGTGAAAATACCATCATTGACAACGGTAAGATTGTTGGCATTTTTTGTAATGGAAGAATCATAAAGTGTACTAGCTGTGGTATCACTTGAATAGGTGTTATTATGCGTTTGTCCTTGGTTACTGTTATTGAAAATGGTACTGCTTTTAAATCCAAGAGAAAATTTACTCCAGTCAACACCTGTTTTATTGGAGTTACTAAGCAAAACTGAGACAATTGAAACATCAATTAATACTTGTTTATGCAATCGCTCTTTTAACAGTTCTATATAGTCAGAAACACGGTCCAACTGCTTTTTTGTTGCAGTTACAGTTATCATGCCTGCATTAACATTAATAATAGGAGCTACAGCTTGGTACGTTTCGGAACCTGTATTTAAAACAGAGGTTAACTCTGCCGCAATTGTTTTCCAAAAATCAAATGATTCATTGGAAGAAATGGTATTTTGACTCTGCGTTGTTGAATTTTTTGTTGCACCAGAGGTTGTCGTTTCCGTTGGTGTTGCATCTACAGACGCGTTAATAACAGCTTTTCCTTCTCGTATAGAGGATATATAATCCACTTTAAAAGATTTGGTACTTAAAGCAGAAATTTTTAAGAAATTTTTATCATAGGAATAGAAAAGATCATTATCGTGAATGACCGTTTGAAACACTTCGTCTAAAGAGAGATTTTTAATATTGATACCATTCAAATTTTTTGCAAGGGTTTTTTCAGCTTCAGAGTCTTTAATAATAATACTAAAATTACACACTTCTGCTAATTCTGACAGTAGCTCAGCACCTGTTGCTTTGTTATTGGTTTTGATGTTAAATGTACGGTATTCACATCCCGCATTTTTTTCCGCACCAAGAAGAGACGATGACGAAAGCATAATAGCGGAGATTATGATAAAAATAATAAATTTATTTGGAAAGTATTTTAACATTGTTCCCATTTTTTGTCCTGATAAAAAGTTCTTTTGTTTCAATTTCATTTGCAAGTGTTGCACTCTTTTGCGTAATTTTTACAATTTTATAAGATTCTATTGTTTCATGTATCCCATACCATTGACCGTTTATTTTAACTCTTTGATTGACGATAGCTTCCAGTGCGTATTCGGGTGTTTGTACGGGAGCTGTAATATCGCTGGTATTGTGTTCAACAGTTTGAACAATAAAAGGATTATTGATTTTATCAATCATCGTACCATCAATACCTATTCTTTTTTTGGCTATTTTTGAAAAAATTTGATCGTATTCTTTTACTTCTTGCTCTAAGGATATGCCTTCTTTTGCTATAACATTTACCATACCAAATGCAATCAAGCATAGAATCAAAGTGATAGTTCTCAATATTTCATTCCCCAAACACTGATTGTAAATTGACCTTCAATACTATTTTTTTCTCTAGTCCACTTAAATTCTGAAATATCCACAACAAGCTCACTCTCTTCTATGGCATTCATAAATTTCATAATATTAGTGAAAGAACCACTAAACGAAACTTTAAGTATAAGGATTTGTTCTATTTTTTGAATACTTGGTTCGTTGATTTTATTGTCAATGATTTTGATGTGAACGGAGTATTTCTGGGCATTTTGTGTAATAGAATAAAGAAAATCTGCCCAATTTTTGTCATTGAACAATAAATATGAGAGTTCTTTGAGTTTATTATCAATATAGGTGTTGATGTAAAGAGTTTTTTCTAAGCGAAGTTTTGAATTTTCAATTTCAGATTTCATTTTATTTATGAAGAATGTTGCATCATTCTCTTTAGAAACAGAGCTTAAATAGACTTGTTCCTCATGAAGCTTTTTTTCAATTTCTTTAGCATCTCTTATGGTTTGACTTATTGCCTTATCGGTTATTGGAAAGAGGAAAGAATAAAATAAAAATACAATGAGGGAAAAGACCATTGCCAAAATTAGGTAGATTTCGCTGTTCTTTTTACCTTGAAAAAATAAATCAATTCTCTCTAAAAGGGTGTCAATATTAATCATTATGCAAGCCAATAGTGATTTTACTGGTGTAGAGCTGTATTTTATCATCTTGAAGAATTTTATCTGTATTGATTTTGTATTTATTAAGAGCTGTTAGAGCTTGTATAAATTCTGTGATTTTCTTTTCATTTTTATTGCGTACTGAAATATCAAGTTGATTGTTCTTAAAATCAATAAATTCGATTTTACACTCATTTTGATTGGATAAAGAAAAAATTTCTAAAAGTATAGAAGTTTTCATAGCATAAGAAATTTTTTTATTATAAATTTCGACAAGTAGTTTTTTTCGAAATTCAAACTTTGTTGTTTCACTACTGATTAGTCCATCAATTTTTTCTTTTTCAGTTTTTAACAATGCTAAATCTTGTCTCATACTGGATGTTTCGATAAATAATTCATTGTATTTAGCACTATTCTGAGATATTGTAAAATGTAAAAAAGTGCTGTATAGAAACTGATAGGTAGGATAAAGTAGACATACTGCAATACTTGTCAACACCAGACCCAATAGTTTACCTGAAGCTCTCTCCCTCAGCGGAGGAGGTTTTCTGTAAGGTGAAAAATTGAGATTATCATCAGGATTTTCTATATACAACTGAGCACTAAGCATCATAAGAAAATGAAGTTGATCTCTCTTTTCTTTTGAGAAATTCAGTGTGGAGCTAAAATCAAATTGAGCTGATTCAAGTCTAAGATGGCTTTCACTAAATTTATCCATACCATTCAATGAACCGATCTCGGAGCCAATATAGATTTTTTCAATAAAATCTATATTGTAAGAGCGCTTGATAAAAACTAAAATTTCACTCATATAGACATAAATATCATTAAAAAGTTGTTCTAAAAATTGATGATACTCGTTATGTGTACCTTGTAATAATTTATAAAAACTCTCTTCATCAATTCTCTCACCAACGAGTTCACAAAATTTTTCATGCATTTCATGAAGAGAGTAGTGCAATGATTTTGAGTAAATATACTCACCGTTTTTATAGACCGCTAAAAAAGCATCAGATTTTTGAAAATAAACAAAACAATGTGTTTCATCTATCTTGAGAATATCTTTACGATAGAGAGCTCTGATTAAAAAAGGTGCGGTAGTAATGTAATCAATATAGCGAATTTTTTCTTTAACAGGTGAAAAGATAGATTGAAGTAATTTTGTATCAATAAGAAAAATATTAAAAGATCTATTGTTGATATCTTTAGATTCTGTTTCAACAAAATTTATAACGTATTCTATTGAAGAATCAAGTGCCAATTCATCGTAAATTTTGATTTCAATGGCGTCTTTAATATCACTGTCTTGAATGTTATGGTTAATATCGATGGTACTACTAATAACATCGCGTGTTTGTAAATAGGAAATAATAAAAGAATTTTTTTGCACCGTATCCAGACTGCAACGTGTACAATCACGGAACGAGTGCGTATATGAAATGTTTGAAAATGGATCAATAGAAACAATTTCTGCGCTAAAATTCTTCTTCTCAATAGCGAGCATTATTTGTTAACCCTTCATGGAAATTTGTAGCAACTAAATTAAAAAGTCTATTCAACTATATAACCAATTTTCTTCAACATCTCTTTATCTTGGCTCCATCCTTGTTTTACGATGACAACAAGTTTCAAAAAGACACGTTTTTGGGACAGCGATTCGATGAGTTGACGTGCACTTGTACCGATTCTTTTGATGGTTTGCCCCTCTTTTCCGATCATAATACCTTTTTGACTTTTTTTATCTACTATGATGGTTGCATAAATATTATCGATTGTCTCTTTTTCATCAACTTTATCAATGATGACATCTGCAAAATAGGGGATTTCATCGCTGGTATTTTCAAAAATAGCTTCACGTATCAATTCTTTATAAATATCACGAGAACGCTCTGTTGTAAGAATTTCAGGATCGTATAAATAAGGGTGTTCTGGCATAAATTTAGAAATTGATTCTAATAAATACGCCTGTGAAATACCTTTTTTAACTGAAACAGGAATAAGTGCAACAAATTTATCTTGATAGTTCTGATATTCTCCAATCTTATCAAAGAGTGCCGTTTGCGGAACACTATCCGTTTTTGTAAGAAGAACCATATGTGGAATATTCGCTTTATTGAGGGCTAGGAAATCAATATAGTTTTGAATACTATCGCTTGCAGGGGCAAGAAAAAGAATCAGATCACAATCTCCCATTGCTTTCATTGCTTCTTCAAGCATAAATTGATTTAAAAGGCGTTCTTGTTCGTGTATACCAGGAGTGTCAATAAAAATAATTTGTGTATTTTCATGCATCGCAATGATGTTAAGACGTTTGCGTGTAGCATTGGCTTTATGTGAAACCATTGCAAGCTTTTCGCCCACTAACCAATTGAGAAGCGAACTTTTACCTGCATTGGGTCTACCTATAACGGCAACGTAACCTGTTTTTGTTTTCTCTGTCATATTTCTTCTTTATTTATAAAATGTAGCGACTGCTATCTTCACTCTCAACAATAGCATCGAGTTTTTCATGTACAAGTTCTTGCGTTACATGTAACGTTTCTCCACCGTGTTCATCGGCACTGTAGCTAATGTCTTCAAGCACTTTTTCGATGATAGTATGAAGCCTACGGGCTCCAATGTCTTCCGTTTTTTCATTGGTGATTTGAGCAATTTTAGCAATGGCACGAATGGCATCATCATCAAATACCAATTCCACGCCTTCTGTTTTTAAAAGTGCTTGATATTGGCGTAGGAGCGAATTTTTAGGCTGTGTTAGAATTTGGTAAAGGACTTCTTCCGTTAAAGAGCTTAGTTCCACACGTAGTGGAAAACGACCTTGTAACTCAGGAATTAAATCACTTGGTTTACTGAGATGAAATGCACCTGCTGAGATGAAAAGAATGTGGTCTGTTTTGATACTTCCGTATTTGGTATTAACATCACTACCTTCGACAATAGGAAGAAGATCTCTTTGAACACCTTCTTTACTTGGGTCACTTCGGTGTGATTGAGAAGAACTTACAGCAATTTTATCAATCTCATCGATAAAGATAATACCACCATTTTGGGCTCTCTCTCTGGCTTCCGTTTTAACGGCTTCCATATCCAAAAGCTTTTCACTGGCTTCTATTTTTAGGGCTTCTTTGGCATCTTTGACTTTCATCTCTTTTTTGATATTGCCTTGTCCTGTTCCTAAAATTTTAATAAATGATTCTTGCACTTTTATCATTTCAGGAGGGAGCGAAGAATCACCTAAATCACTGTTATTCTGAGAAATTTCAACCTCAATTTTAAGATCATCCAACTCTCCATCACGAAGTCTTTGTCGCATCTTCTCAAAACTTTTTTCATAGTCAGCTTTTTTCTCTTCACTCACACCTTTAGGAAGTGGTGGGAGAAGTTTTTCAATAATGGTTTTTTCAACGTGCGAAGCGATGTCATCTTGGTTTTTTTCTTTATGTTCCGCTTTGACAAGGTTGATAGATGACATCATCAAATCACGTACCATAGATTCAACGTCACGTCCAACAAAGCCCACTTCTGTGTATTTGCTCGCTTCAACTTTGACGAAAGGGAGGGAAAGCATTTTCGCCATACGACGTGCGATCTCTGTTTTGCCAACACCGGTTGAACCGATCATTAAAATGTTCTTTGGCATTACTTCTTCAGCCATTTCACCTTCAAGTTTCAATCTTCTGTAACGATTCCGAAGGGCTATGGCAATTGATTTTTTAGCATTAAATTGTCCGATGATATACTCATCAAGGTAAGCAACGGTTTGTTTTGGCGTTAAGTTCATGAAATTATCTCTCTAAAACAAATGTTTTAATGTTGTCATTGGTATAAATACAAAGCTCACTAGCGATTTTCAAGCTCTCTTTGACAAGTGTCTCTTCATCAAGATGTGCATGGCGATCAAGAGCACGAGCAGCTGAAATAGCATAGTTTCCACCACTTCCAATTGCTGCAATTTTGCCATCTTCTGGTTCAACCACATCACCCGTACCGCTTAAGATAAAAATATGATCGCACGTTAAGACAATCATCATAGCTTCTAAACGACGTAACATTTTATCTTTACGCCATTCTTTGGAAAACTCGATGACAGATTTGTACAAATCGCCTTTTTTTTGCTCTAAAATACTTTCAAACATGTCAAAAAGGTTGAATGCATCAGCCGTACTTCCTGCAAAACCAGCTAAGATTTTGCCGTTGTAAAGTTTACGAATTTTAGTAGCGTTGTTTTTTAGTACGGTATTGCCAAAGGTGACTTGTCCATCACCGCCAATGACGGCTTTATCTTTACCCCGACATGCAAGGATGGTGGTTGCTTCAAACATAGAGGTTATTCTCCAAGAATGATAAGTTTTAGTACTGCGTGGATGCCGTGACCTAGTTTAATACTGACATCAAAATCGCCTGTTGTTTTAATAGCATGTTCAATCTCAATGGTTTTTTTATCAATTTCGATGTTATGTTGTGCTTTCAGATCGTGTGCAATTTCATCTTTCGTAACAGCACCAAAAAGACTACCATTGGCTCCAAGTTTACGTTTTACCGTAAGCTTTAGCTCACCTAATTTCTTTTCAATGGTTTTAAGGTTAGCAATCTCTTCAGCTTCTGCAGCTGCTTTTTTACGTTGATCTGATTCGTATTTTCTCATAACTTCATTGGTTGCAAGAAGTGCAAAACCTTTGCCAATGAGGAAGTTTTGACCATAACCGTCTTTAACCTCTTTAATTTCACCTTTTTTACCTAAATCTTTAACATCTTTAATCAATAAAACTTTCATTTTAAAATCCTTTATAACGCTTCAAAAGCAAAAAGCTCTTAAAGCTACGTTAGCCACTAGGGCACTAAAGCTTGCCAATAGCATTGGCAGAATATTTTTTTATCTCATCGTCTTGGGAAGTGGGGCATTTTTCAGTTTTTCACCATGAAATGCGTCAATCCCACCACTGAGTTGGGCGATGTTTGAAAAGCCCATTCTTCGTAAAATAAATATCATTTGTGTTGTACGCCCACCAATATGGCAATAAAAAACCAAAAGCTTACTCGCGAGCTTTTTAAGCATATCCATCTGTTGATGAATGGTCGAAGTTGGCATGAGCATATCTGTACCTTTAATGCTAGACTCGGAGTATTCATACATCTCTCGAATATCAATTAGTACAAAATCAAGCTTCTTCTGCGCTCGTAAATTTAGCATGACATGTAACTCTTCACCACTGACTTCACAGCTTCGTGTTACGGTTTGAACTAAATTCATCATCGCTTCTTCACTCCATTCATCTCCACATGGCACATCCATAAGGTTTAAGCTTTACCTTGTTTCTTTCTATTTTTACCACTAATGATGAAACGAAGGGCATTAAGTTTAATAAAGCCTTCTGCATCTTTTTGGTTATAGACTTCGTCTTCTTCAAAGGTACAAAATGCTTCATTGAAAAGGTTATTGGTTTTTGAATCTCTTCCAATAACAGAAACATTGCCTTTGTAAAGTTTGAGCTTAACAGTACCATTAACACCTTCTTGCGATTTATCGATCGCTGCTTGCATCATTTCACGTTCAGGTGAGAACCAGAAACCATTGTAAATTGTTTTAGCATAACGAGGCATGATCTCATCTTTAAAGTGTGCAGCTTCACGGTCAAGTGTAATGCTTTCAATCGCTCTGTGCGCGCGAAGCATAATCGTACCACCGGGTGTTTCGTAACAACCTCTACTTTTCATACCTACAAAACGGTTTTCAACGATATCTGTACGACCAATACCATGTTTGCAACCTAATTCATTAAGTTGTGTTAGCATGTTCGCAGGACTCAATTTTACGCCATTAAGTGCTACTGGATCACCTTTTTCATAGGTAAGTTCAATCGTTTCTGCAAGATCAGGTGCTTTTTCAGGGCTTACTGTCCATCTCCACATATCTTCTTCTGGTTCTGCGGCTGGATTTTCAAGTACTAAACCCTCATAAGAGATATGAAGCAAGTTTGCATCCATAGAGTAGGGTGATTTACCTGGTTTTTTCTCGATGCTAATGCCATTTTTTTCAGCATATGCAAGCAATTTTTCACGAGAGTTCAAATCCCATTCTCTCCAAGGAGCGATGATGACAAGGTCTGAGTTCATGCTAAGGTAACCCATTTCAAAACGAACTTGATCGTTTCCTTTACCCGTAGCACCATGACTTACGCCATCAGCTCCAACCATTGCTGCAATTTCAGCTTGACGTTTAGCAATTAAAGGTCTTGCAATTGAGGTTCCTAAAAGATACTCACCTTCATAAATAGCGTTTGCTCTGAACATAGGAAATACATAATCTTTAACAAATTCTTCTTTTAAATCTTCAATAAAAATATTTTCTGGCTTAATGCCCAAAGAGATGGCTTTTTTACGTGCAGGCTCTAACTCTTCACCTTGACCGATATCTGCTGTAAACGTTACAACTTCACATTTATACTCATCTTGGAGCCATTTTAAAATAATACTGGTATCAAGTCCACCTGAGTAAGCTAAAACTACTTTTTTGACATTTTTTTTCATAATACGAATCCTCACAGAATTTATAGAATTGCGTGATGGTAGCGCAAGTTTGTAAAAACTTTGCTTATGCTTTAAGTGTGTGCTTTACCTGTAAAGTTAAAAAAGCAAGTTTAAATATTCTTTTGATAGAATGAGCGTTAAATCCTAAGGACGGGGCATGCGAGTCGATAAATTTTTAAATAGTACCAATATTACAAAACGTCGTGCTGTCTCAGAAGATATGTGCAAAAATGGTGTTATAAGTATCAATGGTGTTGTTGTGAAACCTGCTAAAGATGTTAAAGTAGGTGATATTATTACCATTAATTACCTTGAAAGAGCAGTGAAATACGAAGTTTTGCAGATTCCTGAGACCAAAACCATTCCAAAAACGAAACAAAACGAATACGCAAGGGAAGTTGTATGAATTACCAAGAGGCTTATGATCAGTTTAATGCGCTTTTTGAAAATAAGCTAAGCAGCGAAGAAGCGGCGCGTTTTTTAGTCGAACTTTATGAGCGTGGCGAAAGCTTCGAAGAGATTGCTGCGGCTGCAAATGTTATGCGTAAACACAGTGTGAAGCTAGATATTCCAGAGCATTTAAAAGCTGAACTTATTGATATTGTAGGAACGGGTGGCGATAAAAGCGGTACTTTTAATATTTCGACAACTACTTCTATTGTTTTAGCATCGTTAGGGTGTAAAGTTGCCAAACATGGCAGTGGCTCCGCGACCTCGCTTTCGGGTAGCGCAGACGTGTTAAAAGCGTTGGGGCTTAATCTTGCGTTATCACCTGAAAAACAGATCAAAATGTTAGATGAGTGTGGCTTTGTCTTTATGTTTGCGATGAATCATCATCCGTGCATGAAACACATTATGCCTATCAGAAGAAGCCTCTCCCATCGTACTATTTTCAATATGCTAGGTCCTCTCGCTAATCCTGCAGGTGCACAAAAGCAGATGGTAGGCGTTTTTCACGTGGATTACATTGAGCGTTTTAGTAAGGCATTACGTGAACTTGGAACAACAAAAAGTATGGTTGTAAGTTCATTGGATGGGTTAGATGAAGTAAGCATTACAGCTCCAACACGGTATACCTTGATAGAAAATAAAATCATCACAGAAGGCGAAATTGATCCCCAAGCATTTGGTTTTAAACTTGCGCCCCTTGATGCCATAAAAGGTGGTGAGAGCGTTCAAAACGCTGAAATTACCCGTGCCATTTTACGCGGTGATGAAAAAGGCGCTAAACTGGATGTCGTCCTTTTAAATGGAGCTTGTGCTTTAATGATCGATGGAAAATCCAGAGATATGCAAGAAGGTATTGCGATGATGCAAGAAGCCATTGCGAGTAAAAAAGCGTGGGATAAGCTTGGTGAAATTATCAAGCTTTCGTATCTTGTATGAGTCAAATTTATGAGAAAGTGTGTGATTTAGCGCACTTAAATACTTTTGCAGAAGAGATACACCATGAAATAGGCAATGCTGGCGTTCTTCTTTTGCGAGGGAATCTTGCCAGCGGTAAGACAGCATTTGTAAAAGCATTTGCCAATACATTAGGTATTGAAGAGGCTATTTCTTCACCGACATTTTCGATTTTACATGAATATGAGGGAAAATTATTTCACTATGACATTTACCAGTGTGGAAGTGATGGATTTCTCAAAAGTGGATTGATCGAAAAATTGGATTGTGAAGGGTACCATCTCATTGAATGGGGTGATGCTGAATTTGAGAAAATATTACGTCATTTCGGCGTAGGATACAGTACAATTGATATTGAAACAATGGATTTAAAACGCAATTACAAGGTTCACATGAATGCATACGCTTAAAGTTCAAGAATTACAAAAAGTTATTAAAAAGTCAGAAATTATTAAAGGTGTTTCGCTTGATGTTAAAAGTGGTGAAGTCGTAGGTCTTCTAGGACCTAATGGTGCTGGTAAAACCACCATGTTTTATATGATTTGCGGGCTTATTCCTCCTAGTTCTGGGAGTGTCTATTTTGATGAGCAAGACGTGACCCAAATACCTTTACATGTAAGAGCAAAACTCGGTATCGGATATCTTCCTCAAGAATCAAGTATTTTTAAAGATTTGAGTGTTGAAGAAAATATTATGTTAGCGGCGGAGATTGTTTATCCTAATAAAGAAGATGCGATGAACCGAGTAGAAGAGCTTTTAAATTTGTTGAACATTGAGCCGATTCGTAAACGCAATGGCGTGAGTTTAAGTGGAGGAGAAAGGCGTCGTTGTGAGATTGCACGCTCTTTGGTTTTACAACCAAAATTTCTTCTTTTAGATGAGCCTTTTGCAGGGGTAGATCCTATCGCTGTTGCCGATATTCAGGGCATTGTACAAGAGCTTGCAAAGCTTGATATTGGTGTTTTGATTACTGATCATAATGTTCGTGAAACACTTGCTATTTGTGACCGTGCTTATGTCCTTAAAGATGGTGCCTTGCTTGCAAGCGGTAGCAGTGAAGAAGTCGCGCAAAATAAATTGGTTAAAACCTACTATCTTGGCGAAGATTTTAGATTTTAACGCATAAGGGAGATGGTTTTTGAAACTTAGGGTTTCTAGCACACAAACAACCAAACAAAAGTTTTCCTCAACGCTTAGAGGGTGGCTTCCTATACTCCAAGCCAATTTGGATAGCTTGGTTGAAACACTTGAACCATTTGTGCAAGAAAACCCTTTTATCAGCGTTAAATCAGGCTCTGAAACACCTGACAAACGCTTTGAGAAAAAAAGCTTTTTTTCTGAAGTGGCTAAAGCATCAGTTTCAGAGACCATTGAAGCACTGACGCTTGATAAAAAATCACTTTTTCAAACGCTCCATGAACAGATCAATCCACCACTTTTTCCTACTGAAAAATCACAAAGAATTGCGTATGAAATTATTGAAAATATCAATTCTGAGGGTTATTTTGAACTTGAAGCATTGGCTGAAATTGCTAAAAAATTATCCGTTTCTATTCCTGAAGTAGAAAAGATAAGACAACGCTTTGCTTATCTTGAACCATTGGGCATTGGGGCATTGGATGTAAAAGAGACTTTTTTATTTCAACTCCAAGACCTCTCTTTGGAAAATGAACTTTATGCTATGGTTGAAAAGCTCATAGTCAATTTTGAAAACATCGAATCATTCAGCAAAGAGTTCTTATTTCACGAAGCTCTAAGCATCATTAAACGTTTTCGCAATCCTCCCGCTATTGATTTTTTAGAAGATGAAAAAGAGGTGATCCCCGATATTTTTATCTACGATTTAGCCGGTGCTATTGAAGTGAGACTTAATGATGCCTACTATCCTGAGGTGATTATTGATACCGATGGGCTTGATGAAAATCATAGTTTTGTTTCTCAAAAAATCAAAGATGCCAAAGACCTTATTGATGCACTTGAGATGCGTAAAGCAACCCTTTACAAAATTGGATTGATGATTGTGGAGTATCAGTATGATTTTTTCTTTGGAAAAGCAATAAAACCTATGAAACTCAAAGATCTAGCGGATGATTTAGGTCGCAATCCTTCGACGATTTCACGCGCCATTGCAGGTAAGTACCTCTCATGTTCGCGTGGCGTTATTCCTTTAAAGCAGTTTTTTGCAACTGCCGTAGAAGAGGACATTTCGAACAGTGCTATTAAAGAGTATATGATTGAACTGGTCAAAAATGAAAGCAAACTAAAACCACTGAGTGACATCAAACTCTTAGAGCTTATTGAGGGAAAATTTAATATAAAAATGGTGCGCCGGACAATTACAAAATACCGACAACAATTTAATATTGCTAGTTCATCGGAACGTAAAAAACTCTACACACTTAA
This sequence comes from Sulfurospirillum sp., assembly GCF_036802865.1. NCBI lineage: Bacteria > Pseudomonadati > Campylobacterota > Epsilonproteobacteria > Campylobacterales > Sulfurospirillaceae > Sulfurospirillum > Sulfurospirillum sp. Next base: position 426,171 of record NZ_DAIRVK010000002.1, read on the forward strand.
CTTTTAAGCAATTCTAACTTCACTATTTTTAAAGTGCATTTTAAGCATTTCATAGGCAGTTTGAACTTCTTGAAACTTCGCAACGTACTTCACATGTAAATCACCATCATATAAGCCACAGCTATCGGGATGATACTTTTTAACCAATGAAAGATAGTTTCTACGAATAATCTCAAAAGAGTCTTCCATTTTACAACCAAGAACGCCAAAATACTCTTCGAGTAAAGAGAATAGGGCATTGTGACGGCTTCGTTTAGCACGTTTAGCTACGAAGCTTTTTTTATACGCTATAAACTCTTCCATGGCATAGGAAAACTCTACAAAACAACCAAAAAGTTCTTTTTGTTCTAAAAGTTTTTCCAATAAACGCACTGTAATATCTGAATTGGGGTAAAGCGTAATCGTGCCATTTTTAGGGCGAATCCTGACCAAATGATCTTTAAAATAACTCTTAAGGTACGATGCAAAAAGCGTATTGTGTGAACCTAGATGGAATACCACAGCGTAATTGTCTTCAATGGCAAGACTAATGTTCATTTTTTGAAGGACTTGATTGGATTTTAGAAGTGAAATTTTGATGCTTTTATCAAGAGCATTTTCAATAATATGGGCTTGTTCTGCATTGCCTGTTTTTCGTAGATAGATCTTACTGATAAGCTTTAAAAAATAACGACGTTGCACTAATTCATCTGCTTCTTTAAAAATGATCATTTTATCTTTGCGACCAATTTTCTTTTGGAAGTTTTTATCAGCAATGTTTTGAAGATAATAAAACGTTTTTGAATCTTCCTGAATTGTAAGAGCAAGCATATCATGAGAAAGTGAAAGGTGCATCTATCCATCCTTTTTGTATCAAGTTATTTACCTTAAAGCAAAAAGAATTCCAACTTTAGAAATTTATATCCAGACGCTATCTTCATTTAAATTTGGATTGCCTTGGAGAATTTGGTAGGGTTGGTAAAAAGCTTTGTATTTGAGGCTTTGGCAGTTTTCGACATAATAGCCAAGATAAATCCAATCCAAATCATACTCTTTGGCTAAAATAATCTGTTCATAAATTGAGAGTCTACCCAAAGAAAGCTTTTCAAAATCAGGATCATAATAAAAATAGATCGAGGAAATTCCATCATCTAAAAAGTCTATGAGATCGACACCAATGAGTTGATCTCCTTGAAAATAGAGCACCTCTTTGCCAAAATTATGTGCACCGCTGACGTAGAGCTCATGGTAACTTTGCGGTTTGAGATTGTAGTATTGCCAACCACGTTTTTGTTCCATAAAACGGTGGTACTTATCGTAAAGTTCAAGATGCTCGGTACTAATTGTAGGTGATTGAATGACATACCGAAGTCCCTCTGCTTTTTTAAAAGCACGCTTAGCAGAGCGTGAAAAATCATAATTTTTAACATCAATACGAAGGCTCAAGCATGATTTACAATTAAAACATTGAGGTCGTGAGTAGTAGTGACCAAAGCGCCTCCATCCCCGCTCAATTAAAGCTTGATTGAGTTCCATAGTTGCATTTTCAATATACTTGTACTCCATGCGCGTTTTGCATCCATCAAGGTAGGAGCATTTGGTCTCTAATGTGGAAAATTCAATCATGCGAGAATAAGATGTCATGGGTTAATGTAGTTTTTTAACTCCAGAGTTTTGCATAAATTTTTCAAATTGAACGTGAAGTTTTTTTTCTTTTTCTTCTTTTTGTTCTACAATGAGTTTTTCTTGCGTATTTTTTTCTTCCTGATTCATTTTGTCTTTGAGAGATTTAAGATCATCAAATAGAATGCCTTGCATTGAATGCCTTTATATGTAAAGATAAATAGGGTTGGATTATAGCAAAAAATAATACAAAGATGCTTAGAAACAAGAGATTAAAAATATTTTGTTAAATGAATTAGAAGTAAATAAAGAAGGGTGGTACCTGAGGCCGGACTCGAACTCATGGAAAAGAATACGATAAAGTCCTAAATTTAGGCATTTTATAAAAAATTAGTTAGCCAAGAGCACACAATATTAATTGTATTTATTGACACCTTCTAACTTGATAAAACATAAAATAATATGTATTATTTTATGTAAAACAAAGGTGATATAATGCATAATTTTTAACCATAAAAATCAAATTTGTTATTTGCGTAATCTATAACTTCACTACTTTCTAAATCAATTTCAAAATTATTTTTTGATAATAAGTTAGTACTTTTTTCAATAAGTTTGTTTTCAAAATGTTGAATACTTTGCTTCAAATATGGAATTGGAATTTTACTAATATAATCTTGATTTTCCAAGCTTTCCGCATTTTGAATCTTTTGTAATACAGAGGTCGCTTTTTCTATACGCTCTAGTGCCTTTATGTCTTTTTCAATTAAAACTTGTTCTAGTTTAGCTTCTAATATTTTTTCTTTTAATTCTTCCTGCTTCAATTTTTTTTCATGTATTTCTTGTTCTCTACGTTCGCTTGCAAAGGTTTTATATATTGTAGCTCCACCTTCAAAAATTGCACCTATCGGACTATTATGAGTAATAGATTTTAAATCCAAAGTTACAGCATTATTTGCTTTTTTATTAATTTGAGCTCTACACAGTATTGTTAGGACGTTATTTTCATTTTTAACTGCTAAAATTGGTCTTTGAATATTGCCTAAAAGCGTGTAAAAGGAAGTGAAGTATTTTTTGTAGATTTTACCTTTAAACTCTATACCGCTTAGATTGTTTTCTATTAGATTTTGTTTTATTAAAGTTATTTCATCAAGACAAGAAACATACTCATCATGTTGCTTGATAAGTCGTTTAAAAATTTCATTTTTTTTGATTGTTTCATCTTCACTTAGATTTGATTTTTCTAAGCTATCGCTAGTTGCTTGATCTAATAGCGTTACTAATTTATTAAATCCATGTCTTTTATATCCATTATAATATTGACATAACAGATCTTTATTTAAAAGTTTAGCTTTATCAATTTGATATAAAAATTCATTTATTTGTCTAAAACTTTTAAACAAAATATTCATAACATATATCTCTTCATTTGGAAAAAGGGAAACAGGATTACCAATATGATATAAATATTTTAAATCTTCATCTTCTAGTGATAGATAAAATAATTGTGAATGTTGCTGATTTAATTTAAAAGACTCATCGAAAATTATAATTTTTTCAGGTGATATATTTTGACTAAGTGCTATTGCAATTGTATTAATAACTTCCGCTTGGTAGTAATAAGTGTTAAAATTGCCAACAAAATTAGATATTTCCCATGGTGATAATATTTTTTCTTTTATCTGATTAATTTTTAACCTAATTCTTTTCGTAACATTTTTATATTTATAATCATCAAAAATATTGTTCATATGCATCCTTTTTATAATAAAAGATTCTGTAATTATATCTTTTTCTTTTTGTATTATTTATATTCACAATTTCTAATATAGATTTCAATTCTATTTGTAATTAGCGCTATATCTTCTATATTAAGCGATACTTTAGAGTTTCTCATAAATTTATCTAAACCTTTTGGATTTAAAATCCATATATCTTTTTGTGGAACTTTTGACTCGGTAAACCATCCTGGGAATACAACTATCGGTTGTACATTAAAATCTTTTCCCGTAGAAGCTCTAAGTTGGTTTTTGAGCCAATGTGCACCCGCTTTAGCTTGAATAATAGGCTTATCACTTTCAAACGTTCCATTATATGAAAGTTTTTCTCCGTCATAGATAATTCTACACTCGCCCTTTAAAGGCTTAGAGTATGTTTTAGTTTCAATGACAAATATACCTTGAGTGCCTATAAGAATATGATCTAAATTGAAATCTTTTGCAACGATGTCATGATAAACCTTGAATCCTTGTTCTCTTAGTAATTCAAGATTCATTCCGACTTCACGTTCGCCATCTCGACCTTGTTTAAGAGATTTTATTTCTTTTCTGAATTTAATAATTTGGTAAATAGCCCAAATTATTGAAAGGAGTGCCATAATTGTAAATATTATTGGATTAGGAATTGTCTGCCCAAAGTAAGAAATCCAAGATCCGAATGCTAACATAATAAATAATGCAGGGATAATGATATATGTAAATGATTTTTCACCAATCAGGTCATCAATTTTCTCATCTAATGATTGAGCAGGATATCGCAGTGGTTTATCTTCAATAGGTGATTTTGTATCAACTTTTTCTTTTTTCATTAAACGTTATCCATTTTTAAATATAAAATGTTACTATAAATTATACTTTTTTATTCGATAATATGCCTAAAATACATATTTCTTATTATTTGAGGGAGTAAAGTAACATTGGAATCATTAACAAATGAGAAATTTCATTTAACTGCCTATAAAGTTTTAAAAGACTTTAATATTCCTGATTTGGAAACAAAACTAACTAGCGGTGAACTTAGTTTATTATTTACAATAATAAATAATAAGCATGCCTATCAAATATGGACTTCAAAGCATATCAATTCCTTTTTACCCAAACAAGCCATTTCTAGTAAAAATATAGATAATTTTATTAAATCTCAAATGACTCATATTGAAGCGGTTAGAAAATTTCATAATTTTCAATACAAGGATAAGCAACTTTATTTTAGATTATTGAGTACAAATTTTGTATTGCATTTATTCTTATGCAACAAAAAAAGTCTCATTAATATACTTCATGATCTTGTCTTCGCATATTGGAGTAATCCAATTTATTATAAAAATCCATTTGAATTAATTCGAAATGCATTTTTAAAATTTATTGATATAGAAAATTTTTTTGTTGAACAAAGCGTTGATTTTTCTCATTATAAAAAAGATTTTGCCAATAGTTTTTTAAATATGCATACATTTTTTCATGCTTTTAATATCACAGAAAAACGTATTAAAACCTCTTTCTCAATTCAAGTTTATCAAATTCTATGCAATCTATCTCTTTCGAAGTATAAAACCAAAGAGATCACCGATACCATTATGCATCATCTTGATATTGATGCAACAATTAATCTAAAAAAAATTGATAATGTGCAATGCATTGGTAAAGTTGATGTGCATAAAATCTATGGATATGATGAACCTGTCATTCCAATTAAATTTTTAGATATAGAATTAATTCAAACTCTCCAAAAGCAACAAAAGCAAGAAGCATTAGAAGCTAATAATCATGAACTTGTTGATTTACTTGATGAAATAATTGAAAGTTTCAATATTTCATCACACATGATGTAAAAATACCGATAAATTTCGAAAAAAATTCCTAGATAAATTCTTCTCTCTTTTCCTAAACTGTCATCGTTTTAAAACATAAATCAAAGCTTTGGTTAATTTCATACAAGGAGTTAACTATGTTAACACTCAAGGCACAGTTGCTGAATATCTTTACAGGTAATGACTTTACCAATCAGCAAACAGGGGAAACCATTAAGGGTAAAACCAAACTTCAACTCTTGGCACGAGTACCACTTAAAAACGGTGAGTACAAAAACCAATTGATCGATCTTTCTATTCCAGTAGAGAGACTCTCTTTATACGAGGATAAGATCAATAGTGAAGTGGAAGTACAGGTTGGTTTGATTGGTGATGCTAAATTCTACGGCATTTAAAAACAGGAGAGAAACAGGAAAAGCTTCATGGGACTTTGTCCCCATGTGGCTTTGGGTTTCTCCACTCTTTTAGCGATGCTTTTGGTAACACATCGCTCACATACGGAAAACGATAAAAAAAGAAAGGAATTTTATGCAAGTAAAGTCTATTTATGGCATTGATACGCTTTACTACTTTGCTCAAAGTAATGAAGCGTATGAAAACGCCTTTTTTGATCTTCAAAGTCAACTCGAAGCCCAAACGAAACTTTTTGAGAGTGATGCATATACCTATGCCAATTCAGCCATGATTGTTAAACTGGGAACAACCGCTTTACGCTATCTTGCCAAAGATAAAGGGGTGTATTGGTTTAGAGATATTAATGAGTATTTTAAACTGGGACTTAAAAACCCAAACATTGCAAGTTATCAACACAACATCCAAATACAGCTTCAAGGTATTGGTATCTATACCATAGGACTAAAGAACCTCTTAGCCTTTATCAATGAAGAACTGCTCAAAGAGATCACAACAGGACTCTTTGAAATCTCTAGGGCTGATCTTAACTGCTTTGTGCAATATGATTTTGGATTTGTCACTAAAGAGATGTTTGTCTCTAAGAAAAAAGGGTATCACATCATTTCAGAGTTTGGCAACTCTAAACGTACTCAAACCATCTATGTCGGCAAAAAGCCTTTTTTCCTAAGGCTCTATGATAAAAAAATAGAACTGGATAAATCGGATAAAGCAGAGATCATGCAAGACTATTTCACCTATCATGGATTTGATCTTAAAGAGCCTATTTTTAATTTAGAGTTTGAAATGCACAGGGTTCATTTTAAAAATATGGGTATTCGTACCTTAGAGGGATTACTCAGTAATGCCAACAATCTTTTTAAAACAGCAATGGATGATATAAGGCTTATTGATCTTACAACCATCAGTAAAAAAGATATGCTCAATAACTCTAAAAACAGAGCTAAAACCTTAGAGATTTGGGAGTATATCAAAGAGAACTATTCTATTACAGAGTTCTTACAATACGAGATTGATTTAAAGCGTATTCCTCAAAAACGCTATGTTTATGATCTGCCAAAGTTTATTACTGATACCCATGAGCTTATCCATAAAGCACTCAATAACAATATTGTGCTTTCTCCTGATTTGATAACCAAAATCTCAGATCGAGCTATTGATCTTTATGGTGAGATCAAAGAGAACCCCTCTAATCCATCACCACGTGTTGCTACAAAATATGATGTAGTGATTAGAGATAAAGAGGATGATTTAATAGCACGGTATAAATGCACGAAAGATGATGAACTTATTCCTTATCAACTACCGTTTAAACTGCTTGGCACAAAAGAGCTACAACACACTATTAAGCGATTATCTAAGCAACTGACAGCGGCAACACAAGATGAGGCTAAAACGCTTACACAACAGCTTAAAATTGCCAATAATGAACTTAGTAAGCGGTTAGAGGTGATGTGATGCTAATTGATCGTATAAACAACCTTGAAAATGAAATGAAAGCCATGAAAACAACGCTATTGAAACTACCAACATGGTTTCCTTTAACATCAGAATTTGCACAAGAGCATCACATGAGTATGAACGGTTTGCGTAAATGGTGTCTGAAAAATTTACATCCTGATAGCTTTGTCAAAAGAGGGCGGTTTTGGTACATCCATAAAAGTGAGATTGCAAATGTGCATCCAAACATTGTATGATTTCATTGTTCTTGGCTAACTTGAAAGGAGTTTTCAAGTGGCTTGTGTCGTTCAACATCCCAAAACAGGGAATGTTCTTTTACAAAATGTTGTTAATGGTAAAACCATCCGCCTATCAACAGGCAAGAAGGCAACGAGTAGGTTAATTGGCTGGTATAAAACTCATGTTGAAGATGAGTTTTGGAAGCTTTATTACCAAAAAAACAAAGAAGCCGATCAACGAATGAGCTTTGCTGAGTATGCGAGATATATTGTGGATATTACACAAAGTAATCGAAACGAATTTTCGCAACGTGGTGAGATTAAAAAAGCTGAGAGGCTTATCAAGTATTTTGGAGATATAGCGTTAGATGATATTAGACCATCAACCATTCAAGCATGGCAAGATACTTTTTTAAAAAACCTTGCACCAAAAACGGTGAAAGAGTATCGAAGTACGCTAAGTGTCGTGTTTAAATTTGCGTTTAATGATGATCTCATCCGTAAAAATCCTCTAACACCCGTTAAGTCGCCCAAATTGCCTAGACGTATCGTTGATGTCTTTAGTGATGAAGATCGAAAATTGCTTATTGAACATTCAAGCGGACAACTTCATAACCTTATTCAGTTTGTTTTTTACAGCGGACTGAGAGCAGGGGAGATAATAGGTCTTAAATGGGACAATATAGACTTTGACAAAAACAAGATTGATGTCTGTATGAGAGTTAGAAAAGGTACTGTTGATCTGCCAAAAGGCGATAAAATCCGTTTGATTGATCTGTTACCGCAAGCGAAACAAGCGCTTCTTGTACAAAGACAGCTAACAGGGCTTTCAACCTTTGTATTTCATTCAAAAGAGGGTAAACCCTATTTTAGTGAAACAAGTATTACGCAATCTATTCAAGAGTTGTGTAAAAAGCTTCATATTGTAGGCGGTGGTGGTTTGCAAAAAATGAGGCGAACGCATAATACAATGCTAAAGCAATTTGGCTTGCCTCTTGATTGGATTCTTCATCAAATGGGACATGAAACGGATGAAGTCAATCGTAATCATTACACGGGAACAATAACAGTTGATATCAGCAAAATAATTGCATGATTTTGACAATTATTGACACCTCATTGACACCAGTAAAGTTTAAGGTTGGGAATATCGTATTTTAGGGAGTTAGGGTGGTACCTGAGGCCGGACTCGAACCGGCATATGTCTCCATACTAGATTTTGAGTCTAGCGCGTCTACCATTTCACCACTCAGGCACTTTAAATAAGAGTTGGAATTATACAAAAAAAAGCTTAAACATCAGTAAAACTGAATGTTTAAGCTTTTTGAGGCGAAGAATTAAGCTTTTGCTACAACGTCTTTAAGTTTTTTACCAACTTTAAATTTAACAGCTGTTGTTTTAGCAACATCAACGACTCTGTCTGTACCAGGAACTCTAGCTTTTCTAGCAGCTCTTGTCGCAGTACTAAATGTACCAAAACCGATAAAGCTTACGTCTTTGCCAGCGACTAGTGCTTCGCTGATTGCTTCTAAAGCTGCATCGACAGCTTTTTGACTATCTTTCTTAGAAAGACCTGCTTTCTCAGAGACCGCTTGGATAAATTCCGCTTTTTTCATTGCTCATTCCTTAAAATAAAGTGTTTGTCCGAGGATTGTACAATTTTTTTTAAAAAAAGACAATAATTTTTTTTAAAAAGTTAAAGAATAAACCCTAATAGACGATATTTTGCTCAGGGAATTAAAATTGCTTATACTTTGAAACGAAAATTTATGGAGAAAACCATGAGAATCACAAATTCACTTTTATTCAACACATCAATGCGAAACTATAAAACTTCTTCAGAGAAGTTATATGCGATAAATGAACAAATTTCTACTAAGTTAAAAATTCAAAATAGTTATGAAGATACAAGTGTTTATATAGATGCAATGCGTCTTAATAATGAAATTGACACATTAGGTCAATCTTCTGCGAGCAGTTCAAAAGCAAAAACATTTGCCGATAACACGGATGCTGCCTTAACAAGTTTCACTGAAAAACTTGATCAATTTAAATCAAAGTTGGTTCAGGCTTCAACTACCTCTAACTCTTCTACAAGTTTACAGTCACTTGCAAATGATTTGCAAGGTATAAGGGATTATTTAGTAGGTTTATCCAACACTTCAATTAACGGGCAATTCTTATTTTCAGGTTCAGCATTGTCTCAAAAACCTATTTCAAGTGATGGTACATATAATGGAAATGCAGAGAATTTAACTGCAATGATAGGTTCTGGCGTTGAACTTCCGTATAACATCACAGGACAATCTCTCTTTTTAGGAAAAGATACAGATTATAATAGAGTGGTTTCTACCAATATATCAATGTATAATCAATCAAAATTGAACCCTGCTGTTATGACAAGTGATAGTAAAAATACTGCTTCTTCTAATGTTTATTTAAAAGATACGGATACGATTAGAGATCTTGTTGGCGATAAAAACAGTGTGGCAACTGATGATCCTAAGGCTGTTTTTTATCTTTCTGGTACAAAAAGTGATGGGAAAACATTTTCAAATGTCATAGAAATTGACACCAGCTCAAAAGTTTCAGATTTGATTGAAAAGATTGGAAACGCATATGGTAATACAGCAACCAATAAAGTTGTAGATGTCAGTATGAATGCTCGTGGTCAGATTGAAGTGAAAGATTTAAAATCTGGCAGTCAACTTTTAGATATGAATATTTTTGGTGCGATTGATCGAAATGCACTTCCTGGAGAGACAGGCAATGCTAAACAAATTATGAATGTAGATAATTTATTGACTCAACCTAATGTAGATATCATTGCATTCAATAAAAGTAATTATCAAACAACTGCTTCTGTACCTGACTTAACAATGCGCTCTGTCGCTGTTACATCTGGTACATTTGCTATAGATTTTCCTATGCAAAATATAACCAATTCTAATATAACTCCTACAACACTATTAAATGGTATTTTCCCATCAGATGTTGATCATATAGATTTTGGAGGAACATCATTCTCAACCAGTGGAAAAACTGTACAAGATTTGATGACAGCGATTGAAACAGAGTATGGATTAAGTGCCGGTGATGTGACATTATCCAATGGTCGTATGTCAGTCAATGATCCAACAAATACATTTAGTACAACAATGCAATTGAAAAATGCCTCCAATGCACTAGCCCATGGTAATCAACTTCCTGACGCAATGAACTTTGCACGAAGAGGCTTTGAAAAAGATGGCAATACCCTTTCAGGCAATGTTTCTCAAGTGGTTAAAAGTACCAGTGATTTTGCAACAGCAAATACAAAACTTGTAGACGTTGCAGGTGTTGACAGTTTAAATGGCAAGCATATGGTCCTTAACTATACGGATAAAAATGGCGTAAAAAGAACAGGAACCCTTAATCTTGATATTGCCAACACAACTTTTTCCGTTGACTTAAATGGTGATGGAAATACAACAGGTGCAAACGAAACTTTTTCTATTTACAGTGGTGGTGATCCTTTAAATCTCAATACAACAGCTGATAAAATGACCTATCAACAACTGAATGACCTGATTGGTATGGCAACTTCGGGAAATTTACCAAAACAAGGTGTTTCGACTGCTGCTCAAACAGCTATAAATACGGCAATAGCGGCTGGTATACCTCCTGTTAGTGCTGCAAATGCAGCAATCCTTACTGCGCAAACTACATTAGCCAAAACAGGTGTTTCTCCTGAAACAGCAAGTTACATTCAAAAAGCTATTGATGCAGGAATCATAAGAGACAATCCAGCATCAACGCCTGCTGCCGTAATCAAAGCAACAGAAGATTACAACAAGGCTATTGGTAATGCCAATCTAACAGAGTATAATTACGCTGTATCTAATGCTAAAAATAGTGTGGAAGTGAACTTAGATTACCAAGGGAAAATGACTATTAAAGACAAAACAGCTTCAGAATCTAAGATAGACTTTACAATGTATGATGCAAGTGCCACGGATTTTACAGGTGTTGGAAGTTCTGCACTTACATTTATGGCAAATAATTCGGTAGCAATTTCAAATCCATCTATAGACATGTTTAAGCAACTTGATGAGATGATAGCCGCCGTACGCTCTGGTAATTTCCGTATGGATTCAACATCAAGTGATCCACGCAATATTGGTATTCAAAACTCACTCACACAACTCGATCATATTGCCGATCATGTCACGAAAGCTCAAACAAAAATTGGCGCTTTAACCAATGCTTTAACCGATGCTAATACTCGATCTGAAATGCTCAGCGTTAATGTTAAGTCCATTCAAAATGATGTTATTGGTATAGATCCTGCCGCAGCTTATTTAGAATTTCAGTCTATTACAACGTCATATCAAGCAATGCTATCGACCATCTCAAAAGTCAATTCGATGACGCTTTTAGATTACCTGTAATAATCTGTTATAATATCAACTCTATATTATTACAGGTAAAGGATCTGCTATCTTAAAAGAGACTCTTTTTATTATTTTTATTGCGGTTGCACTTTTTTTAGGTGTTGCAACCATTTTGCCGGATGCATCTGTTGTTGGAAACTTTGGTGCATATCTTGGAAAGTCAAATCAAAATACGTTTGGATACGTTGCTTTTCTTTATCCTTTTGTATTGATTTTACCTGCTTTTTCGTTTTACAAGGAGAGCAAACTTACTGAGCGTCGTATTGGTGTTTATCTCGCTTCGACGATCCTGCTTTTCACGATTTTAATGGCACAGTCCATTCTTGTTAAAAGTAACTTGAGTGGTTCTTTTGGTCGTTCAATTGTCGATATGTTAATCGCATCTATCGGTATTATGGGCGTTTGGCTTTTTATTGTTGCTATTTTTCTTCTTTCAATGACATTGCTTGTTGAATCAAGTATTAGTGATTTTCTTACTCTACTGAAACCTACGTTTACCAAAACAAAAATAAAAGCGTATAAAGAAGAAGTTCAAGAAACGGCTATTGTTGAAGAGAAAAAGACAAAAATTACTAAAAAGCAAGAACCTTTAGTGGAAGAAAGAATTACACTCAATGATGATGTTCCTGATGAAAATCCAGCTATCATAGCACCTCTTTATCCTGATAATGATGAACCTAAAAAGCCACTTGTTAGACTCAAAAGTGCAAAAAAAGTGGAAATTTTGAGTGAAGTGGCGGAAAATACAAAGCTTCTCTCCGAAATTGACCAAGGTGAATGTGATAAGCCAAAAGACTTTAAATTGCCACCATTGTCTTTTTTGGCAAATCCTCCAGCAAAAGTTGTTCATGTCAATGAGAGTGAGATTGATCAAAAAATCCAAGACCTTTTAGAAAAACTCAGACGCTTTAAAATTGAAGGTGATGTTGTGCGGACTTACTCAGGTCCTGTGGTAACGACTTTTGAGTTTAAACCAGCGCCCCATGTGAAGGTCTCACGTATTTTAACGCTTCAAGATGACCTTGCGATGGCATTAAAAGCGAAAACAATTCGTATTCAAGCGCCAATTCCAGGTAAAGATGTTGTAGGTATTGAAGTGCCTAACCAAAAAATAGAAACTATTTACCTTAAAGAGATTTTAGAGAGTGAGATTTTCAAAAAATCAGCTTCACCTTTGACGATTGCTCTTGGTAAAGATATTGTTGGAAATGCTTTTGTTACCGATCTTAAAAAACTTCCTCATTTATTGGTTGCTGGAACGACGGGTAGTGGTAAAAGTGTGGGTATTAATGCCATGTTACTCTCTTTGTTGTACCGCAATTCACCCGATACCTTGCGCTTTTTGATGATCGACCCTAAGATGTTAGAATTTTCGATTTATAATGATATCCCGCATCTCTTAACGCCTGTTATTACCAAACCAAAGCAAGCTATTGTGGCGCTTGCAAATATGGTTGGTGAGATGGAGCGACGCTACCAGATGATGAGTCGTTCTAAAACCAAAAACATTGAAAATTACAATGAAAAAGCAAAAACAATTGGTGTTGAACCGTTACCTTATATTGTCATTATTATTGATGAGTTAGCGGATCTGATGATGACCAGTGGTAAAGATGTTGAATTTTACATAGCACGTTTGGCTCAAATGGCCAGAGCAAGTGGAATTCACCTTATAGTTGCGACACAAAGGCCATCCGTTGATGTTGTAACGGGTCTTATTAAAGCAAACTTACCTTCTCGTATTAGTTTTAAAGTAGGGCAGAAAATCGACTCAAAAGTCATTTTGGATGCCATGGGGGCAGATTCACTGCTTGGAAATGGCGATATGCTTTTCACACCTCCGGGTACTTCTGGACTCATTCGCTTACATGCTCCTTATACCTCTGAAGATGAGATTGACAAGGTGGTTGAATACCTCAAAAAACAGCGCCCTGTCGTATATGACGAGAGTTTTCTTAAAGAGAGTGACGAGGGCTTTTCGGCTACTTCAAGTAGTAAAAATAGTGGCGAATTGGATGAGCTTTTTGAGGATGCAAAAGCCATTGTCCTTAATGAAAAAAAGAGCTCAATTTCTTATATTCAAAGAAGATTGAATATTGGCTATAATAGGGCAGCGACGATTGTAGAGCAACTGGAGGCCATGGGAATACTCTCTTCTCAAAACGCTAAAGGGCAGCGTGAAATCATCGTCTAAACTTACCAACCACAAGGAGTCAGTCACAATGAGTTTTTTCCAAGCGTATGAAGCAGAAGTGAATGAAAGAGCAAAGTTAGGTGTTCCTCCTTTACCTCTTGATGCTAAAAAAACAGCAGAGGTAGTCGAGCTTTTGAAGAAAGAGGAGGGTGATCAAGCCTTTTTGAAATCTTTACTTGCAAACCGTGTTCCGCCTGGCGTGGATGAAGCAGCTTATGTTAAGGCAGCTTTTCTCAATGATGTAGCTCAGAAAAAAGTTACCTGTAAAGCAATTTCTCCTGTTTATGCCGTGGAGCTTTTAGGAACTATGTTTGGTGGATACAATGTTCAGCCTCTTGTTGATGCGCTAAGCTCAAAAGATGATGCAATAGCGCGTGCCGCATGTAATGCACTTAAAAATATTGTCCTTGTGTATAGTTCATTTAATGACATTGAAACACTTGCAAAAACCAATGCGTACGCTAAAGAAGTGTTACTTTCTTGGGCAAATGCTGAATGGTTTACGATTAAACCTACCATTCCAGAAAAAATCACGGTAGCTGTTTTAAAAGTAGCAGGTGAGACAAACACAGATGATCTTAGCCCTGCTAGTGAAGCATTTACGAGAAGTGATATTCCCCTTCACGCAAATGCTATGTTGGTAAAAAGACTCCCTGGTTCTATTGAAAAAATCAAAGAATTGATTGCTAAAGGGTATGAAGTTGCTTATGTTGGCGATGTTGTAGGAACAGGCAGTAGCCGAAAATCGGGCATCAACTCTATTCAATGGTTTATGGGTCGTGAAATCCCAAATGTGCCAAACAAAAAAACAGGTGGTCTTATTCTTGGAACAACGATCGCTCCAATTTTCTTTAATACCGCAGAAGACAGTGGAGCTCTTCCTATTGAAGTCAATGTTGAAGGTTTAGAAACAGGCGATTTGATTGATGTCTATCCACAAGAGGGCAAAATTGAAAAAAATGGCAAAGTGGTTGCAACTTTCAAACTTTCTCCCAATACTTTGGCTGACGAGTACCGTGCAGGTGGACGAATTCCGCTTATCATTGGTCGTGGCTTAACATCAAAAGCACGAGCAAGTCTTGGCATGGGTGCTGAAAAAATCTTTGCAAAACCAGAACAACCCGCTGAGCAAAAAGGTATAGGTTATACATTAGCTCAAAAAATGGTGGGACGTGCTTGTGGTGTTGAGGGTGTACGTGCAGGTATGTATGTTGAACCTCAAACATTAACCGTTGGTAGTCAAGATACAACAGGACCAATGACCAGAGATGAGATTAAAGAGCTTGCTGCTCTTGGCTTTAGTGCAGACCTTGTCATGCAAAGTTTCTGTCATACCGCGGCGTATCCTAAGCCAAGCGATGTGAAGCTTCACCATGCATTACCAGCATTTATCACTTCACGTTCTGGTGTAAGCCTTAGAGCAGGGGATGGTGTTATTCACTCATGGCTCAATCGTATGGTTCTTCCTGATTCAGTAGGAACAGGTGGAGACAGTCATACACGTTTCCCTATAGGTATCTCTTTTCCTGCGGGTTCAGGTCTTGTAGCCTTTGCAGCAGTAACTGGTAGTATGCCTCTTAATATGCCTGAATCTGTTTTGGTACGCTTTAAAGGCGAAATGCAACCGGGTATTACATTACGTGATCTTGTGAATGCTATTCCTTACTATGCCATCAAAAAAGGGTTATTGACTGTTCCTAAGAAAAACAAAAAGAACATCTTTGCAGGAAAAGTTCTTGAAATTGAGGGGCTTCCAAAACTCAAAGTTGAGCAAGCGTTTGAGCTTAGTGATGCTTCGGCTGAAAGAAGTGCGGCTGCATGTGCTGTAGCACTTGATGTTGAGCCGATTGTTGAGTACCTCAAATCAAATATTACACTACTTGAATCAATGATCAAAGCAGGCTATGCTGATGCTAAAACGCTGCAACGAAGAGCAGATAAAATGAAAGCATGGATTGCTGATCCTAAGCTTTTAAAAGCTGACAGTAACGCTCAGTATGCAGAAGTCATTGAAATTGATCTTAATGAAATTAAAGAGCCGATTCTTGCTTGTCCAAATGATCCAGATGATGTTGCAACACTCAGTGAAGTTTTAGCCGATGCAAATCGTCCTAAGAAAATCGATGAAGTTTTTGTCGGAAGCTGTATGACAAACATTGGTCACTACAGAGCACTTGGCGAGGTTCTTCAAGGCGAAGGAAAAGTACCAACCACACTTTGGATCGCACCTCCTACAAAAATGGATAAAGAGCAACTTACCGCTGAGGGTTATTACTCGATCTTTGGAAATTCAGGTGCTCGCATAGAAATTCCAGGTTGTTCTCTCTGTATGGGTAACCAAGCCAATGTGAGAGAAGGTGCTGTTGTTTTCTCAACATCAACCAGAAACTTTGATAACCGTATGGGACCAAACTCTAAAGTTTACTTAGGTAGTGCAGAACTCGCTGCTCTTTGTGCACTTTTAGGAAGACTTCCAAGTGTTGAAGAGTATATGAGCTTAGTACCTAAGAAATTGGCTGGAAAGACAGATAAAGTCTATAAATACCTCAATTTCAATCTCATAGAAAATTACGAACTCGCAAACTAATAGACAAAAAAGCCACTCGTTAAGAGTGGCTTTTACTTTTTTATAGCTAAGGACTCTTTTGATTGTACAAAAAAACTGCCTTGTGACACTTGACTATACTGTTTTTGATATTGAAAATAATCTGTTGGATAGCGGAGCAACTCCTCTGGTTTATCTGCATGGCGGATACGGCGATATTTTTGGAAAAATAGAAAAAGCATTAGAGGGTAAAAGTGTTGGAGAGAGTATTCATATTCAACTTTCCCCAAAAGAGGCATTTGGAGAGTATAAGCAAGAGTTTGTATTGATTGAAGAGCGTAGTATGTTTGAACATGACATCGAAGTCGGACAAAATGTAGAAATGGTCTTTGGTGAAGAGCAAGACGATGAGATTATGCTGACGTATACGGTGATCGAGATACTTGAAGATCGTGTTATTTTAGATGCCAACCATCCACTTTCTGGTGTAACCATTATTTTTGATGGAACGGTCATTGGTGTGCGTGAAGCGACCAGTGATGAGATAGAAAAAAGACTCATTAATCATGAAGAGTCTTTTTTAGCACACCAAAACTAAGTAAGTTTTTCTTCTATACTTTCAACCACATGATGCATTTTATAGAGTGAATCAGGATTGAGTGAGATCGAATCGATTCCATTTTTAACTAAAAACTCTGTAATTTCAGGGTAATCTGATGGTGCTTGCCCACAAATACCGATGTATTTATTGTGTTGCTTACACGCGTCTATTGCCATTTTTAGCATTATTGTGACTGCAGGATTTCGTTCATTGAAGATATGTGCAATCAATCCACTTTCCCTATCGACTCCTAAAATAAGCTGAGTAAGGTCGTTTGAGCCGATTGAATAGCCATCAAAAATATTTAAAAACTGATCTGCAATAATGACATTTGCGGGTATTTCACACATTGCATAAATTTTTAGCTCATTTTTACCTTGAACTAACCCCTGTACATTCATGATGTCAATAACTTTTTGTCCTTCTTCAGGTGTGCGCACAAAAGGGATCATAATGATGACATTGGTAAGCCCCATATCGTCACGCACACGTTTAAGTGCCTCACATTCCCATGCAAATGCCTCTTTATAGCTTTCATCATAGTATCTACTTGCACCACGAAAGCCTATCATAGGGTTTTCTTCTTCTGCTTCGAAGGAGAGCCCACCAAGCATATTTCGGTATTCGTTGCTTTTAAAATCACTCGTACGGATGATGACAGGTTTGGGATAAAATGCCGCCGCAATCATACCAACTCCTTCACTAATCTTTTGCAAAAAAAACTCTTTTGCATCAGTATACGGAGACATAAAAGTGCGAATCGCTTCTTCCTCTTGGACAGCATTTCCTTTGTGCATATTTACAAGTGCCATAGGATGGGCATTAATGGAGTGCGTCATAATAAACTCCATACGTGCTAGTCCTACGCCATCATTGGGCATTTTGGCAAAATTAAAAGCTTCTGCAGGATTCCCTACATTCATCATCAGTTTGGTCTTCGTATTTTTGAGAGCATTAAAGTCTATAGTTTTGCACGTAAAGGCAATTTCACCTTCATAGATATAGCCTTCATCGCCCTCAGCGCAACTCACCGTTACTTTTTGAGCGTTATGAAGCAGTTCAGTGGCATTGCCACACCCAACAACAGCTGGAACGCCAATTTCTCGTGCAACAATGGCAGCATGACACGTTCGGCTACCACGATTTGTCACAACTGCCGAAGCTTTTTTCATGATGGGTTCCCAATCGGGATTGGTTGTATCGGCTACTAAAACATCACCTGCTTTAAAAAGAGCAAATTCTGAGGTGTTGTGGATGACTTTGACTTCGCCACTGCCTATTTTATCACCGACAGCACGACCAGACGTAATCAGTTTTAGATTTTGGCTCTTCGTTAGTGTGTATTTTTCGATGGAAATATTGTTTTGTAGCTTGCTTTGTACCGTTTCTGGTCGTGCTTGAACGATGTAGAGCTTGCCATCATGTCCATCTTTTGCCCACTCTATATCCATCGGGCGTTTATAATATGATTCAATGATCAGTGCTTGATTCGCTAAAATCATCACTTCTTCATCACTGATCGAAAAACTATTTTGCTCTTCTATGCTTGTAGGTACATTCATGGTATGTGTTGCATCATTGTAAAGCATCTTCTCTTTTTTACTGCCTAATGAGCGTTTTAAAATTGTTTTTAGCCCTTGTTTTAGGGTTGGTTTAAAAACAAAAAACTCATCGGCATTGACTCGACCGCTGACAACATTTTCACCCAATCCCCAGATAGCATTAATCAAAATAAGATTTTGTGAACCACTTTCGGTGTCGATTGTAAACATAATGCCACTACTGGCTTTGTCACTTCGTACCATTTTTTGAACACCAACAGAAAGTGCTACTTTAAAGTGGTCAAATCCACGACTACTGCGGTAACTAATAGCGCGATCTGTAAATAAAGATGCATAGCATTGCTTAACACTTTGTAGGAGTTTTTCTGGGGCGTTAATGTTTAAAAATGTCTCTTGTTGCCCTGCAAAACTCGCATCAGGCAGATCTTCAGCTGTTCCTGAAGAGCGCACCGCAACATCAGTGGCTTCTACACTGTATTCTTTGGAGAGCATATGATAGGCACTTAAGAGCTCTTTGGTAAGATCATCAGGAAGTGTTGACGCTAAGATAAGCTCACGAATCGCAGCGCCACGTTTTTGTAAACTTTGGGTATCGGAGATGTCAAGACCTTCTAAAAGCGTTTCTATGTTCTCTTTAATGCCATTTTCTTTGAGTAATAGATGATACGCTTCGCTGGTTGTGGCAAAACCATTGGGTATGTGAATGCCTTTAGTCGAAAGTTTTTGATACATCTCACCAAGGCTGGCATTTTTACCGCCTACAAGGGGAATATCAGTAAGGTGAAGTTCATTGAAGAAACGAATGTAGCGCATAATAACCTCCCATAAGAAAAGTTACCCCTATGGTAGCACAAAATAGAATTAAGGACGCTATAAAAAAAGGATTACCTGTAATGGTGAAAAAGTCCACAATAAAAGCTAGTGGACTTTTTTAGGAGAGAAAATAACGTATCTTACGGTAAGAATGTATACATGATAGACAAGTATCCAGCCACTTGGTACTTATCATCTACAATAGGGCTTTTATAAATGGTACTGTCAAATCTCTTGTATTCGACATTTGCAATGATTGACCATGTTTCGCTAAAGGCAAAGATTTGTGTTAAGCCAATGAAAGGATTGAGTGCACCGTCTGCATGGTAACTTGGACGTGCAAAGTTTGCCTCTTTCGCTTTGACACCGTAGTAATAATTGCTTTTCTTATCACTGAGGTATTCGGCACCCGCATAGAGAGACAAACCTGAATTTTCTGTCTCAAAAAGTGTGTAGTTATACGCAGCATTGACAGTATAGCCGTCCGTTGTACCACTGACATCACGCGAAACAGTACCGCTTAAAAAGCTATTTTCAAAATTGTATTTCATTCGAAGACCGCCTTCTAAGGACATATTACGATTGTCCATACCTTTTAACTCATTACTATCTTTACCTTTATAGCCTGCAAGTACAGGAAGGAGGATAACTCCAACTTGTAACGTTTTGGTATCATAAAAGTTATATCCCATATTGATACCTTCAATAAAAGCGCTTTTGTAAGTAAGCTCAATATCGGGTAGGGGCATTGTAACACTTGAAACGCCTTTGTAAGGGCTTGTACTCGTTGTGACTCCAACACCTACTTGCACTGATGGATCATCTGTTGCATATAAATGAGTGAGTAAAACAGATAGCAATAAAATAAACTTATTTTTCATATAGTAAATCTCCATTGTAATGTTAATGGCGAAATTGTAGAGCATAGTGACGCATTTTTATAGTAAAAAAACGAATAAACGATAGTCGCGTTTTTAGTATATAATTCGATAATTGTTTTGAATTGATTGAAGGAATAAAATGTTTTTAGATACGGGAATGCCGCCTCAGGGTGATTACACAAAAGCATTTCCCAAAAATCCAGCTCTTTTGCCTTATATCCATTCCTATGTCTCTATTATCAGTGAAGTAGAAGACTCGACAGAGCAGTATATTACGCGATTTTTCCCCTCTTTTATGACACAGTTTGTATTTGATTTTTATGGAAGCCTTAACGAAGTTGTTGAAGAAGGCAGTGTGCAACTCACTATTGACAAAGGGACCTATGTAAAAAGTGGCATTGGCACATGGATGGATTTTTTTCAAAAAGAAAGTTCGTCTTCTAAAAGGTTGGTCAAAAGTTTTAAAGTAACACTCTACCCGCATGTTTTATATGAAGTGTTTGGAATTTCTCCTTTTGAAATCAAATATGAAACTATGAGTGTCAATGATATCTGGGGTAGGAAAGAGGGCGAATTACTTTTTGAAGAGCTAGCGGCTATGGATTCGAGTGAAGGGATGATTGATGTTTTCGAGCGTTATTTTATAGCAAAATTATCGAAAAAATCTTCGCATCAAACAAATATTTACCCCTATCTTTTGGAAGGACACACCTTTCCAACTTTAAAAACTTTATCTAAAGAATGTGGGTATAGTGAACGCTGGATTCAAAAACAGTATCTTGAAATTTTTGGTGAATCTTTTAAGCACATTCAAAATAACGCGCGTTTTATCAAAACATTAAGGTTTATGAATCATGCCATTTTGCAAGGAGATAATCATCTTAAATTAGTCTCTGTAGCATATCAATGTGACTATTTTGATCAGACTCATTTTATTAAAGAGTTTAAAAAGTTTACAGGGCTAACACCCTCGTATTACTTTCATACATTTCGAGATAAAATCCCACTTTCGTGGTTGTGGTAAAGAAAAATGGTCGGAGTGACAGGACTTGAACCTGCGACCTCTACCACCCCAAGGTAGCGCGCTAGCCAGGCTGCGCTACACCCCGATCCATTTAAGAATTTTGATTTTAACCAAGATCTCCAAAAAGTTTTATTATAATTAACACATATATTTACAGCTATTTGCAATCGTTTTTAAATCCCAATAATGGTACTTCATGAAAGAAATTCTCTTAACAACTTTTAATGCACGTTATACCCATACTTCCATCGCACAACGCTATCTCTTTGCCAATCTCGAAGAGCTTCAAGAAAAAGCAAAAATACTTGAATTTGTCATTAACTCTCAAGTCGTAGATGCAGCAGAAGAAATTCTTAGTTATCAGCCAAAAATTGTAGGTATTGGAGCGTACATTTGGAATGCTTTGGAGGTGCAAGAACTTATAGCCATTCTTAAAAAAGTAGCCCCTCATATTCTCATTGTTCTTGGTGGTCCTGAAGCGAGTCATTTTCCACATCGCGTTGATTTTAGCGGAGCGGATTACATCATTCAAGGAGAGGGGGATATTGCTTTTTATGCATTGTGTAAAAAACTTCTTGATGGCAAAACTTCAAGTGAACGCATCATCAAATCGCCTATGGTCAATCTAAGCGCCATTAAACTTCCTTATGACTACTATACAGACCACGACATCAAAAACCGTTACTGTTATGTGGAAGCCAGCCGTGGGTGTCCATTTACGTGTGAGTTTTGCCTCTCTTCTGCCGATAAAAAAGTACGTGACATCGAGATAGAGCGTTTCATAGGCGAACTTGAAAAGCTGTGGCAGCGAGGAGTTCGCAATTTCAAGTTTATTGATAGAACGTTTAATCTCAGCATTGAAAATGCAACGAAACTTTTGGACTTTTTCCTCTCTAAGACAGAAGAGTATTTTGTACATTTTGAAGTCATACCAGACCATTTTCCAGCAGTACTTCGTGAAAAAATTGCCAAATTCCCTCCAGCAGCTTTGCAACTAGAAGTTGGCATTCAAACGCTTGATCCTGAGATTTCTAAAAATATTCACAGACGTTTAAATATTCCTAAAATTGAAGAAAACCTTGCCTTCTTACAACAACAAACCCATGCACACTTGCATGTTGATCTCATCATTGGTTTACCAGGAGAAAGTCTGGAGGGCTTTGGGCGCAATTTAGACAAGCTCTACTCCCTCACGCAGTGTGAAATTCAAATTGGCATCCTCAAAAAGCTCTCGGGAACAACGATTTCAAGACATGATGAGATCTATGGTATGGTCTATTCAAATAAGCCGCCTTATGACATTTTGCAAAATAGACTGATTCCTTTCAAAGAGATGCAAAAGATGAAACGCTTTGCCCGCTTTTGGGACATGGTCTATAATAGCGGCAATTTTAAAAGAAGTGCAGCATTGTTATGGCAAGAGGGCAAAGTGTACAACGGCTTTTATGCTTTTAGCGAATGGCTTTATGCGCAAACAGAATCTACATGGCAGATTTCACTCGATCGTTTAGCACAACTCATTTTTCGTTATCTTTGTGAAGAGATGGGGCATGATGAAGAGAGCATTAAAGCGATGTTGATTGATGACATAATGACCGTACGTGGGCGAAAAATGCCTTCATTTTTGCGTGAAAATTATGTACCGCAAGAAGAGCAAAAAGAGGGCACTTTAAAACCCAATAAACGCCAGTTAAAACATGCCACAGTATAATGGCAATTTTTTTAAGGAGATAAAATGAAAATTGATAAAAGTTGGTGGACGGACATCATCAGTGTTGGATTTATTGCGATTGCATTTGTGTTACCAGAGCCTTATGCACACTGGTCATTATTGACAGGTCTTTTTGCCTTTTCAGGTGCCATTACCAATCAAATTGCCATTCATATGTTGTTTGAAAAAGTACCTTTTTTGTATGGTAGTGGAGTCATTCAGCTACAATTTGAGGCATTTAAAGCATCTATCAAAAATTTGATGATGGATCAGTTTTTTACAAAAGAGCAACTTGATGCATTTTTTGAAAAAGAGGAAAAAACGTTTGATTTAACGCCTATCATTGCTGAAGTAGACTTTTCACCTGCCTTTGATGCGCTGACTAAAACGGTAATGGAGTCATCATTTGGTGGAATGCTCGGTATGTTTGGAGGCGCTAGCGCATTAGAAGGGCTTCGAGCACCTTTTAGTGAGAAACTGAAAGATTCAATCCTTGAAATCAGTGAAAGTAATGTATTTCAACAAAAAGTAGCACAAAGTATACAAAATTCATCACTTACTGATGATATGTTAATTACGATTGAACAAATGATTGATGCAAGGCTCAATGAACTGACCCCACAGATGGTGAAAGAGATTGTTCAGAATTTTATTAAAGATCATTTAGGCTGGTTGGTTGTTTGGGGTGGATTTTTTGGTGCATTAATCGGTCTCTTATCGACGCTCATTTTATAATACATATAATTTTACATAAAATATTAAAAGTACCGAAGGTGTGGGCTTTCTGACAAAGAAAACTCAGTGTTTAACGTAGCTTGAGAAGCTTGGCTTTGAAAGTGTATTAAGAAGAGTTCGGTAAGAGCTCTAACTAAAAAAGGAAATTAATGGAGTGTTCGTATTTTGGGAAATGTGGTAGTTGTACGCTTTACACACTGGACTATAACGCGCAGTGTGCGCATAAACAAGAGGCTATGCGTACACTGTTTGCACCTTTACATGTAAAAGAGTTTGACTTCTTCACATCACCCTCAGAACACTACCGTGGACGCTCTGAATTTCGTATTTGGAAAGAGGGCGATACAATCAGTTATGCTATGGGTGCAGTTGATAAAAAGGGTGCTGTTTGTATTGAAACATGCCCTAAAGTCGAGATGAAAATTTATGACATTATGCCTAAGCTTTTAAAACAGATTGAGAGTTCGCTCATCCTTCGAGAAAAGATTTTTGCTATTGAATTTCTAGCTTCTTCTGAACACCTTTTAGTCACACTTATTTACCATAAACCGCTTAAGGAAGAGTGGGATAAGGAAGCTAGGAAATTAGAGGAGATGTTTGGTGTTTTTGTCATTGGACGAAGTAGGGGTATTAAACGTATTTTGAGTCAAGATTTTGTCGAAGATCGTTTTGATATCGCTGGTAAAATGTATCGTTACCACATTATTGAGGGTGGTTTTTCGCAGCCTAACCGAGCGATGAATCAAAAGATGATTAGTTGGGTTTTACGTCATCTTGAAAACTGTGAAGATTTGTTAGAACTTTACTGCGGTTATGGAAATTTTACGATTCCTATGGCTGGAAAATTTAAAAAGGTTTTAGCAACTGAGATTTCGAAAACATCTATCACTTCGGCACTTCAAAACTGCGAGCTTAACGACATAGACACTATAACTTTTTTGCGCATGAGTGCTGAAGAACTCACTTCCGCACTTAAAAAAGAGCGCGAATACAATCGTTTAAAGGGCATTAATTTAGAAGATTATCGTTTTAGTCATGTCTTTGTTGACCCACCTCGCGCAGGCATGGATGAAGCTAGTTTAGAGTTTATCTCACAGTTTGAGAACATCATCTACATTTCGTGTAATCCTGAAACACTTAAGCGTGATTTGGAAGTTTTAACGAAGAAGTACGCCATTCTCCATTTTGCTCTGTTTGATCAATTCCCAAATACAGAGCATTTGGAGTCTGGCGTTATTTTAAAACGTATCTAACCTTTCAATTTAGAAAGGTTAGATTTTAAAAAGCTCTAGCTTAGAAGCAAGTGCCTTAGAGAGATTTAAAAGCTCTTCAGAAGAGGTATTGAGATTTTTAACATCACCACTGTTTTGCAGTGAAGACTCATAAATCTGTCCAATGTTTTGAATAATGTTTGTGGTATTGACCGAAAGTTTTTGTGATACTTCGGATGCCAAACGAGATGCATCAGAAGCTTGTTTAATAACGGCTTCTGTATTGCTTATTTTCTCTTCAACATCTTCAGAATTATTCGCAATTTTCTCGATAAATTGGTAGTTTTCACTCATCTGACCACTGGCATCTATAATATTTTGAACAATGACATTGATGGTTGCATTAATCTCTGTAAGGCTCTTTTGTGTACGTTCTGCTAGATTGCGTACTTCATCGGCAACAACGGCAAATCCACGTCCATGTTCACCTGCACGTGCTGCTTCTATGGCTGCATTAAGCGCTAAAAGATTAGTTTGATCTGCTATATCAGAGATAACAGTTAAAACATTTTTGACTTGGTTAGCATCGTTACTGAGTTGTTGTAGACGCTCTGCGGTATGCGATTCAACTTCTGAAGCTTTTTGAATATCTTCTACTAAAAGTTTGATCTCTTTAGCACTTACATTTAATGTTTCGGATGCGTTTAAAATGTCATGACTGGTTTGAGAAGCATTGAGTGTGGCTTGTTCTAAAACGACTTTCATGGCATCGCCTAGATCTTTTGTTCTTTTAACAAAATCACGCTCTTCAGCCATGCGCTTGTCTACTTCATGCGAAATAGTGGAAAATTGACGTGCCATCTCAGCACTTTCTTGAGAAGACTTTGTTGATACAACAACGGTGGAATGGATTTTTTCAATGAATTGATTGATATTTTGTGATAAATCTGCAATCTCATCTTTGGAATTGATAACAATTCGCTTGGTAAGATCACCACTTCCTTTTGCAAGGTCAAGCGTGATAGAGGATAAAGCATCGATTGAATTGGTCATGCTGATCACCATAACACGTGTAAAAACGAAGAAAAAGATCATCCCGAAAAATGAGCCCGCAATCAAAATGAGTCGCTCGTTACCTGTCAATAAAAATGCCACCAAAACGATATTTGCCATAAACCCACACAAAGTTCCAAGGGCTAGCATCCATCCCTTTGTTTTAATCTTGATTTGATTCAAAAAAAACATTCTTCCTCCTTAAATGTAAACGAATTGATTATAACAGATTCATAGACCAAAAGCCAATGGATAATCGCGACAAAAGATAGTCTGTGATATACTCCACGTTTAAATTTTTTAAAGGAGCAATAATGGAATGCGACATTTCAAATATTAGCATGCCTGGTGATGCAGGCATTAAAGACATTTTTTCGATGTGTAAGAGTATTGCCATTATTGGACTATCTCCTGATCCAACCAAAGATAGCCATAAAGTGGCACGTTACTTGCAAGAACGTGGGTTTAAAATTTATCCGATTTATCCTAAAGAAGAGATGATTTTAGGTGAAAAAGTCTACCGAAGTCTTTTAGATATTCCTGAAACAGTGGATATGGTAGATATGTTTCGTAAACCTGAAATCGCCGATAGTTTAATCGAGGAAGTTTTAAAAAAAGGTGACGTGAAAGTCTTTTGGTTACAACTGGGCATCATCAATAATCAAGCCTGTGCTAAAGCACAGGAAAACGGCATCATTGCTGTACAAAATCGATGTACCAAAGTAGAATATGAAAGGTTAATGAAATAATGATAGCTCTTAGTGAAATAGTAAAAGCAAAACGACAACTCAGCAATGTTGTTACAAAAACCCCTTGTGTATTAGCTCCACATTTAAGTGAAGAAGTGGGCGCACAAGTGTTTCTTAAAAAAGAAAACCTCCAAATAACGGGTGCGTATAAACTTAGAGGTGCCTATAACAAAATAGCCTCTTTGACGAAAGAAGAACGTGCAAAAGGTGTTATTGCTGCAAGTGCAGGTAACCACGCACAAGGTGTAGCGTACAGTGCACGTAGTTTTGGCATTAACGCAACCATCATTATGCCAGAAGCAACGCCTCTTCTAAAAGTTACTGGAACAAAAGCACTTGGGGCAGAAGTCATATTAAGCGGTGATAATTACGATGAAGCGTACGCTTATGCACTGACCTATGCAAAAGAACATGGACTTACCTTTATTCATCCCTTTGAAGATGATGTTGTCATTGCAGGGCAAGGAACAGTTGCATTAGAGATGATTGATGAAATCAATGACCTTGACATCATTGTTGTTCCAATAGGCGGAGGAGGGCTCATTAGCGGTATGAGTTCAGCCATCAAGCAGATAGACCCAAAAATTAGAGTGATTGGTGTTAACGCAGGCGGTGCTCCCGCTATGTACGAGTCATTTTACGCTAAAAAAGCGATCAACTCTAAAAGTGTCCGTACTATCGCCGATGGTATCGCTGTACGTGATGTAAGTGAGTCTAATTTAGCGCATATCTTAGAGTGTGTCGATGAAGTGGTTACGGTAGATGATGAAGAGATCGCTGCAGCTATTTTGTTCTTGCTTGAGCGTCAAAAACTTGTTGTTGAAGGTGGAGGGGCGGCGAGTGTCGCAGCCATTATGCAACAAAAATTTGCTTTTACTAAAGATATGAAAATAGGCGCAGTTTTGAGTGGTGGTAACATCGATGTGCAAATGCTTTCTGTTATCATCGAAAAAGGTTTGATTAAATCGCACCGTAAAATGAAGTTGGTCATCACACTTATCGATAAGCCGGGGTCACTGATGCGCCTGACTGACTTATTTAAAAATGCTAATGCCAATATTATTCAAATTGACTATGACCGCTTTTCAACCAAGCTCTCTTATGGTGATGCTCAGATTACGATTATGCTTGAAACCAAAGGTGCTGAACATCAAGAATCCATCCGTGGACTTTTAAAAGCAGCAGGGTATCTGTTTACAGAAGAGGTTTAAAAAATCAAAGTGAGGTTAAGCCTCACTTTGATTTAATCGAGTTGTTCATAGGCTTCTAAAAGTGTCTCACGTAGAGCATCTGAAAGTGCTTCACCATCGACACAATACTCTTTGAGAAAAACATCTAAATTACTTAAGAGTTCAAAAAGATCGGCTTCGATCTCCGTTGAACTCTTCTTTTTTGCCATCATTGTCTCAAAAAAGACCAATTTGCGAATAAAATTAGAAAGTAACTCAAGCGCTTCTTCCTCATTTTTCCCTTCCAAAAGTTTGAAAGGGCGCTCACTGGGTGATTTAGAACTATCAAGGCTCTGTTTGATTGCGCGTACGTTTTCTTGAATGATTGCAGAAAATTTGGCATAACGTTCATAGGAGTTTTGGTCAGCAAAGGTATCAAGTTTACTCGTTAACTTGCCTATTTGCTTAACCAAAACAAACGCAACCATCGCAACTATCATCAGAACAGGAATCAATTGTTCCATCATTTCTTATCCTTACATGTAAAACAAAATCAGTGCGATAAGATTTGCTCCAAAAAGAGTTTAAGTCGATCTGACTCAGGATTTTGGAAAAACTCTTCAGGTGTGTTTTCTTCGACAATTTGACCAGCATCCATAAAGATGATTCTATCGGCCACTTTTTTTGCAAAGCCCATTTCGTGGGTTACACACACCATCGTTTTATCTTCGCGTGCTAATTCTATCATAACATCCAAAACTTCGGCAACCATTTCAGGGTCAAGTGCCGAAGTTGGCTCATCAAAGAGCATAATCTTAGGGTTTTTACACAAACTACGTGCAATTGCCACACGTTGTTGTTGTCCGCCTGAGAGTTGATTTGGGTATTTGTGTGCTTGGTTAGCAATACCAACACGTTCCAAATACTTCATAGCCATCGCTTCAGCTTCTTTACGTGGCATTTTTCGAACCCAAACAGGTGCTAAAGTAAGGTTATCCAAAATCGTTAAGTGTGGGAAGAGGTTAAAGTGTTGGAACACCATTGCCACTTCTTCACGAATCGCTTTGATCTTTTTAACATCATTCACAAGTTCAATGCCATCAACAATAATCTGTCCTTCTTGAAACTGCTCAAGGTAGTTGATACAACGAATAAGGGTTGATTTACCAGAACCTGATGGTCCACACACAACGATGATTTCACCTTTATTGATTGTAAGGTTGATGTCTTTTAAGACGTGGAAATCACCATACCATTTGTTTAAGTTTTTAATTTCTATGATTTCTTTTCTATCTTTCATCTTCTATCCTATCTCAAATTGGTATTAAATCGTTTTTCAAGCTTTTGGCTAAAGTTAGACATCGAGTAACAAAAGAACCAAAAAATAAAGGTAACAAACACATAGCCTTCTGTTTCATAACCCAACCAGTATGAATCAGCAGCACTTAAACGTACCATTGCCAGTAAGTCAAAGAGCCCAATGATAAGTACCAATGTGGTATCTTGGAAAAGGGCGATGGAAACACCCACAAGGTTAGGAATAGCCACTTTTAGGGCTTGAGGGAGAATGACTAAAAACATCTTCTGCCAGTACGAAAGCCCAATAGCATCAGCAGCTTCATATTGTCCTTTGGGGATTGATTGTAATCCACCACGAATATTTTCAGCAATATACGCTGCTTCAAACATCGCAATACCAATAAGTGCTCGAAGCAATTTATCAAATGTCATTCCCTCAGGAAAGAAGAGAGGCAAAATGATCGATGACATAAAAAGAATGGTAATGAGTGGAACACCACGAATAAATTCAATGTACGTCACACTGATACTTTTAATAATCGGTAAATGTGAAGCACGACCAAAGGCTAACAGAACACCGAGTGGAAATGCTGCGACAATACCAACAGCTGCTACCATAATGGTGAGCATTAATCCACCCCATTTATCAGTAGGAACCGCTTCCATACCAAAGAAACCACCGTGTACCAAGAAAAAGCCAACTATAAAATAGACATGGGCTAAAGCAATCTTTACCAATGGGCTCTTAAGATATTTAAACGCTGCTGCCAACGCAAAAAAGAGTCCATAAATGGTATTGACTCTCCATCTTAGATCTGAGGGATAAAAGCCATACATAAACATATCAATCTTCATGCGTATAAATACCCAGCAAGCGCCTCCACTCACACAATCTTCACGTGTCGTTCCTACAAAATTAGCATTGATATATGCCCATTTTACAAAAGGAGGAATAATCCAAAAGAGTACCATAACACCTAAGAGTGTTAAAGCTACATTTAAAGGTGTTGAGAAAAGATTTTCTCTGAGCCAAAATGTTAGACCTTTAGTGCTAGAAGGAGCTTTTCGTTCATTAATTTTGTTATAAATTGCCATCTTAACGCTCCTTAATCTTCATTTTGTGGTTAAACCAGTTGAGTATAGCAGATACAACTAAACTGATGACGAGATAAACGAGCATCGTCATAGAGATGATCTCAATAGCTTGTCCCACTTGGTTTAGGGATGTTCCTGCAAAAACAGTAACAATTTCAGGATAACCCACCGCTGTTGCCAAAGAGGAGTTTTTGATGAGATTAAGATACTGATTAATAATTGGAGGAATTGCGATACGAATCGCTTGGGGTAAAACAACCAATTTTAAAGATTGATACGGACTAAAGCCCATAGAAACAGCCGCTTCTTTTTGGCCATGACTCACAGCTTCAATGCCGGAGCGTACAGCTTCTGCAATAAAGGTAGCCGTATAAATCGTTAGAGCAAAGGTTAACGCTAAAAACTCAGGTGAAAGTGTTTTTCCCCCTTTAAAGTTAAAACCTCTGAGCTCTGGAAAACTAAAGTTAAGGTGTGCTCCGCCAATAAAGTAAGCCAATATTGGGAAAAGAATGAACATTCCTATCGCAAATGGAAATACGGTTAAATCTTCGCCTGTTGCTTCTTTACGTCTATTTGCCCAACTATTAAGCATTATAGAAGCTAAAAGTGCAACAAAAAGGCTTGCAAGGATCGTAAAGAATGTTGCATTGTATTCAGGAAGTGGAAAGTAAAGACCGCGATTGTTGATAAAAACAGTCTCAAAAAAACTATAGCTCTCTTTAGGACTGGGCATGGCACGTAGAACCACGTTGTACCAAAAGAGTATTTGAAGGAGAAGCGGTATATTTCTAAAAAAATCGATATATGCTTTTGCGAGTTTTGCAATGAGCCAGTTTTTTGAAAGCCTTAAAATACCGATAATAAGTCCTACAATTGTTGCACATAAAATACCGACAAAAGCGATAATAATGGTATTAAGAAGTCCAACAATGAAAACGCGTCCATGTGTATTTTCTTCAGTATAAGAGATAGGGGATTGATCAATACCAAATCCTGCTGTTCCGTTCAAAAAGCCAAAGCCTGTTTGAATCCCTCTTTGTTCTATATTGGCAACGGTATTGCTTCCAATATACCACAAAAAAGCAACTAAGCCAATAACGGTCAATAGTTGGAAAAGAATCCCTCTAATCTTTTGATTTCTCAAAAGTGCTAACATACGTGTCCTTTATGCTTTGAGATTAAGGGCAGAAATTCTGCCCTTATAAGTCTGTTTATAATCTATTATCTAAAAGGAGGAGCGTATTGTAATCCACCATGATTCCAAAGCGCATTGTAACCTCTTGCAATTTTAAGAGGTGAGCCTTGTCCTACAGTACTTTCAAATGATTCACCGTAGTTACCCACTTGTTTAATGACGTTAAACGCAAAATCTTTCTTAAGACCAAGATTTTCACCCATTTGACCTTCAACACCTAAAAGACGCTTGATGTCTGGATTGTCAGATTTAAGCATTGCATCAACATTTTTACTGCTCACGCCTGCTTCTTCAGCTGTGAGCATTGCATAAGAGACCCATCTAACGATGTCAAACCATCTTCCATCACCTTTACGAACAACTGGTCCTAAAGGTTCTTTTGAGATAACTTCTGGAAGAACGATTGATTCTTCAGGTTTTAAAAGTTTGATTCTCAAACCGTAAAGTTGTGATTGATCTGACGTTAAAACATCACATCTTCCACTTTCATACGCTTTAATAACTTGGTCATTGGTATCGTATGAAACAATTTTATATTTTAATTTATTTGTTCTAAAATAATCCGCTACATTTAACTCTGTTGTTGTGCCTGTTTGAAGACAAATTGAAGCACCATCAAGCTCTTTTGCACTTTTGACGCCTAGCTTTTTAGTGACCATAAAGCCTTGCCCATCATAATACGTTACACCTGTAAAGTTTAGCCCCAAAGAAGTATCTCTGGTCTCTGTCCATGTTGTATTGCGTGAGAGCATATCGATCTCGCCTGATTGAAGCGCTGTTAAACGCTCTTTTGCATTAAGGGCAATGTATTTTACTTTTTTGGCATCACCAAAAACAGCAGCAGCTACCGCACGGCATTGGTCAACATCGATACCTTTATAGATACCGTCACTTCCTACTTCAGAAAAGCCTGGTAATCCACCATCAACACCACACTTAACAAAACCTTGTTTTTGAACCTCTGCTAAAGTATCGGCACTGAGCGCTGTTGTGCCAAGCCCCAAAACGGTAATCGTTGCTAAAGAGATTTTAGCGAGTTTAGAATGTAACATCATTATCTTCCTTTCTAAGTTGATATGAAGAGAATTCTAACACTAAATTTTATTTTTTGGCGAAAAAATTGCCTATTTATTAATCAATATGTCACAGTGTGTAAAATCTCTATTTTTTTTACCAATATTCACTTTTTGCATATTGATTGGTTATTTTTTAATCACTAATTACATTGAAACACTTTCATCTTTTTTGTATAGTAAATCGTTGTGTTTTTAGTTATACAAAGCTTTAAAAATACGACACTATAATAGTTTTATTTTAGTATGATTGCTTCATTAACGAGGGCTATATTACTTTTATGTCACACAAATAGACTGTCTATTTTTTCTGTGATATATAAAGTTCTAAAATAATCTATTGCTTATGATTAAAAATTAATCAAAATTAACCTATGAAGGAGCCTTCCCTTGTTGTCATTTAAAGATACATTCATGATTCTGCCAAAGTGGCTTAGAAATAAAACAATGCTCAGTGCTGTAGAAACTGCCTTTGATGGAATTGCTCAAACCCGTAAGCGTATTATGATTGAATGGGCAAATGAAGTATGGCGAGAAGTGGAAAACACTGCCATTCTTTTAGAACAAGAGGAGAGTGACGTTCTTTCTATATTAAATGAGCAAGAAAAACTCAGTGAAACGATTTTGGAGTATTATATTTTAGACAGTGCGAAAAAGATGCTTTTTAGCTCAGCAAAAAGAGTGATTAAAGAGTACCGCTACGATGAAAGTGCTTTGGGTGAAGCTCTGGACTATATTTTATTAGGATCATCACACCTCCTCTTTGGTCCTTATATCGATGATGACACACTCTTTTTCAAGCCTAAAGCTTCGACATTTCATGACCGTGTAACACTCTCATTCATGAAAAGTTTTAAAATGAATGGTGAAAATCATATTTTGATTGCACGTATTTCAAACGATACACTAAGCGATCTTATTCAAAGAGAAGCAGGACACATTTTTAAAGAATCCGGCGATAATTACCTTTTTATGATCGAGCCTTATTTTAATAAAAACATTAAAACAGGTACAGCACTTTCACGATCACGTTTTGAAGACAACACCTTTAGCTTTGGCGAGAACCTAAAAGAGGGTGTGCATACAGAACAAGGGATTATATCTATCAAACAGCATACAGAATTCGAAATTGTCTTTAATGATCCTGCAACCAACGCCTTGCATCCAGGGGTTGCTAACACCATTAAAAAAGGAACCAATCTTTTTTGTGAATACCCTGGTTATCCTGATTACCGAGGCATTGCTGTTATCGGTAAAGGTATCACGGTAGCACTGCCTTACAGTTTAGATAAATGGGGCATGATGTGTGAGGGCGATCTTTTAGAAGTCTATGACATTATGCAGTTTCGTCATAAAATCTATGCCAAAATGAGCTTATTAATTGGTATTTTTATTCCAAGTTGTTATATGGTGACATTGACATTTATGCCATTTTTAAGTCGCATACAAGAGGTTGGGCTGATTACATTAGCATCACTTTTGATGATCTTAGGGATGATGGGCAAGGAGCTTTCTGATTTTTTTGCTAAATATGCTTCTTTACGCGCGCTTTTACAGGGCTTTGTTGAAGGGGATGGGGACATTACAAAACGTGCAGACCTTACTAAATTTGCAAAAGATGAAAACAGGCGTACGGCTATTTGGATTAACAGTG
This sequence comes from Sulfurospirillum sp., assembly GCF_036802865.1. Lineage (NCBI taxonomy): Bacteria > Pseudomonadati > Campylobacterota > Epsilonproteobacteria > Campylobacterales > Sulfurospirillaceae > Sulfurospirillum > Sulfurospirillum sp. The sequence goes on from NZ_DAIRVK010000002.1 coordinate 460,449, forward strand.
TCATTGACATTTTTGATACCATTCTCAAAAAAACAAAAACATCACTCATTAATTTACTCAATCTGAATCAACATCTGACCAATACCATTGTGGTAACAGGTAAAAAGATTGAGCAAATTGGGGTTAGTATTCAAAATATCGTTTCACATATACAAACACAAAACACTTCTATCCAAAGCTCTGTGGATAAAGCCGATGCCATGAGTCAAAAAATAACCCAAACCCAAACCCAAGTTGCAACCAGTCTTGGCAATGTTGAATCTTCTATCGGCAATATCAAATCCATTGCCGGTGAAACAACGCAGATTATTTTTACACTCGAGCACAATGTTGCAGAAGTATCTTCGATGATCGAAACGATTAAAGATATTACCGATAAAACCAATCTACTCTCGTTAAATGCTGCCGTTGAAGCAAGTAGGGCGGGAGAGCAAGGACGCGGTTTTGCGGTTGTGGCAGAAGAAGTAAGAAAACTTGCCGACATGACCGATAAAGCAACCGTGCGCATCGAAGCCATTGTGCATAGTATCAACGAAAATGTGAATGAAGCACTTTCAAGTATGCAAAATGTTAACAATACGGTGGATAAAGGCATCGAAATCTCAACGCAGTCATTGCATAGCATTGATGCTATTTTATTGGATCAAAAAGAGGTTATTTTAGCGATGAAAGATGATGTCTATAAAATCTATGAAGACTCAAAAAATACAATGACCCATGCCAACGCTATCAGTAGCGAAGTTCGTGAACTTACCCATCTCAATCATCAGGTTAAAACGATCTCAGACAGCGTAACACACCATGTTAATTCATTGAGCAAAACTGTAGGACAGTTTAAAACTTCATAAGAGGTCATAACCATTCAATTGTCTTTAAAGCCAATATCATTATAATAAGTAAAATTCAATTAAGGGTCATTTATGAGTTCTTGGACGCGTGCATCATGGAGAGAAAAACCAATTAAGCAACAACCATTGTATACCAATCAAGAAATGCTGAATAGTGTTGAGCAAGAACTGAGCAAATATCCACCCCTTGTTTTTGCAGGAGAAGTGAGACAACTCAAAGCTTCATTGGCAGATGTTGTTCATGGTAAAGCCTTTTTACTTCAAGGTGGTGACTGTGCGGAGAGTTTTGCTGAGTTCAATGCAGTTAACATCCGTGATATGTTTAAAGTTATGCTTCAAATGGCAGTTGTTTTAACCTTCGCGGGTGGCTGTCCCATCGTTAAAGTAGGTCGTCTTGCAGGGCAGTTTGCAAAACCAAGATCATCCGATTATGAAGAGTTTGATGGCATTTCACTTCCAAGTTACCGTGGTGATATTATCAATGACATCGAATTCACTGAAGATTCTCGTATGCCAAACCCAAAACGTATGCTAAAAGCTTACAATCAATCTGCTGCGACAATGAACCTTTTACGCGCCTTTTCACGCGGTGGTTTAGCCGATCTTCACCAAGTGCATAAGTGGACACTCGGCTTTGTTTCTGAAAGTCCTTTAGGGGAACGTTACCAACATCTTTGTGATCGCATCTCTGAGACTTTGGCATTTATGGAAGCGTGTGGCATTACTTCTGCTAATACCCCAAACATCAACGAAACAGTGGTATATACTTCGCATGAAGCGCTTTTATTGAACTACGAAGAAGCACTCACACGTCAAGACAGCATTACCAATGACTGGTATGACTGTTCAGCACACATGCTTTGGATTGGAGATCGTACACGTGATGTAGATGATGCTCATGTTGAATTCCTCACAGGTGTTAAAAATCCTATTGGGATTAAAGCGGGACCTACCATGACAGCTGAAGGCTTGATGAAACTCATCAACAAACTCAATCCTGAAAATGAAGCGGGACGCCTTAATATCATCGTAAGAATGGGTGCTGACAAAATTGAAAAAGAGTTCCCAAAACTGGTTCGTGCTGTCAAAGAAGCGGGTGCTGAAGTTTTATGGAGTATCGATCCGATGCACGGCAATACCATCAAAGCGTCAAACAACTATAAAACACGCTCATTTGATGAAGTGTTGCGTGAAGTCAAAGGCTTCTTTAAAGTGCATGAAGATGAGGGTACTTTCCCTGGCGGCGTTCACTTAGAGATGACAGGTCAAGATGTAACAGAGTGCATCGGTGGCGCACAAGAAATCACCGAAGAAAACCTCGCTTGCCGTTACCATACACAATGTGACCCACGCCTTAACGCTAACCAAGCATTGGAGCTTGCTTTCCTCATTGCAGACTCTCTCAAAGCCGCTCGTCAACGATTTTTATCACACTAAAAACTTCTTTACACGTAAAGGTAAAATCTTTACGTGTAAAATTTCGCTTCCTAACAATGAGTCTTCAAAGGATTTTAAATGTCAAAAAGTGTTAAAGCTGCATTATTTGCCAATGGTGTCATAGCCCTGTCCAAAGGTGCAGCAGCATTTTTTACAGGCTCTGCTTCGATGATGGCAGAAGCCATTCATAGTACCGCCGATTGTGGCAATCAAGCATTGGTTATGGTAGGTGAGCGTCAAGCGGCAAAAGGCAAGTCAGAAGCGCACTCTTTTGGGCAAGGAAAAGCAAACTTCTTCTGGTCATTTGTTGTAGCAGTTGTACTTTTTTTACTGGGTGGTTTGTTCTCGGTGTATGAAGGATTTCATCGCATCCAAAATCCACAACCTATTGAAAATCCTTTACTTATTTTAGGCATAATTATTTTATCGATCTTACTAGAAGGGAGTGCATTAAGAGTTGCACTCAAAGAGAGTAATACCACATTTAGCGATATGTTTTCAACCATCAAAAATAGCTCATCCTCTCATATTTTAGTTGTCTTAATTGAAGATACTGGCGCACTGATTGGTTTGGTTATTTTAACATTAGGATTAGTTTTATCGGTTTTTGTTGACCCTGTTTTTGATGGTATTGCGGCATTACTGATTGGAACATTGCTTATTGGACTCTCAAGTGTTTTATTTATTGAACTCAAAAAGTTGCTCATTGGTGAAAGCCTTGATAGAGAAACAACCAAACAGATCAAAAACCTGATTAAAACCGAATCAAATATCTTGATTCATTTAAATGCCGTACGAAGTATGTTTGTAGGTTCTAATGAAGTTTTATTGATTATCTCGATGAATGTTAAAGATGATGCCACAGGGCATGAAATAGAACAAGATATTAGTGAGCTAAAAAACAAAATACAAACGATGCTAAAACAACATAAAATGCAAATCTATGTGGATGTATTTGAGTTTTAAAACTTATCTTCCACTGAGCCAATCACTCTTAGAAAATGGATACTGTTTTTTAAACTCTGCTTCATCAAAATCAAAACGATAATTTTCCATATATTCTTTGATTAAGCAATATGCATCGTTAATTTCTTGAAATTTTGCCGTATTACCAGTAGCTGCATCTGGGTGAAATTCTTTGGAAAGTGAGAGATAGAGTTTGTGAAGGGTCTTTTTATCAGTCTTGGCGACAACACCCAAGGTTGTGAGTGCTTTTTCAAACGCATCGTACTCAAAACCCTGAATCATCATCTCTCCTTTTAGAACTTTTTAGCCCTGTGGTTACGTTCTTTTTTCTTATGAATCGCAATATAAATAATTGCAGCAATGATGATAAAAACAACAACAGCAATGGTGATCGTATGTAAGTGTTCGTTCAACAATGCCTCGTTCTGGCCAAAGAAATAGCCTAAAAATGTCAATATACTGACCCAAATGCCTGCACCAAATCCTGTGTAAAAGCAAAAGATGCCAATGTTCATACGTGCCAAGCCAGCTGGAAGCGATATGTAGTGACGAATAACAGGAATAAGCCTTCCTGTAAATGTTGAAAATGAGCCATGCGTTTTGAAAAAACGTTCTACTTTTTCTAAGGTTTCAGGCTTAAAAAAGAAATAATGTCCATACTTTAAAATGAGCCTTCGACCCAATTTTACAGCCAAATAGTAGTTCAACAATGCTCCTGCGATACTGCCAAAAGTTCCTAACAAAATCACAATCCATAACTCCATCTCACCCTTAGCACACAAGTACCCAGCAGGAATCATCACCACTTCGCTTGGAAGCGGAAAAATGCTACTTTCAATAAGCATCATAACAAAAATTCCAAGGTAGCCTAAAGCTCCAACCGTCTGTACAATCCAATCAATAATAACGTGCATATAACTCCCAATAACTTTTAGTTTTTTTCATTTACGCGTACTTCGACATCTTCACTTTGCCATAAACCGTGTTTGGTACAGTAGCATTGGGCATTGAAATGATAGACATCTTTATTGGGTACAATTGAAAAAGCGACTTCTGCATTACCACGATGTTCATCAGCACTGACAATGCAAGCGGCCAGTTCAACTTTAGCAAGCATATGATCAGCATCGAAGAGCGTAATAGTTGATATATAGTGGTTAAAATCATCAATATGGGCATGTTCACTTCCAACACGAACACGCACAAATAAGGGCACCCCTTTTTGTGGTATGCCATCACAAAAAATATAAGGCGTATGTTTATCGATAAAATCTTTGCGAGATTCACGTTCTTCGGGACTAAATGTTTGTGAAGTGAAAATTTTTGGCATTATTTATCCTTCTTTTGAGTTGTGCAATCCTACAATGAATCGCTTTAAAAATAAAATATTTAATTTTTTAATTCAATCATTTTATCGCTACACCATGATGCCAAGTTTTTATCATGCGTTATAAGCAAAATGCCAACACGATCTAAAAACTGTATCAACAGTTGCATAACATGTAACCCTGTTATATTATCGAGTGCCGAAGTTGGTTCATCGGCTAAAATAAGGGAAGGTTTCATCAATAATGCTCTTAATATAGAACATCTTTGTAGCTGTCCACCACTGAGTTGATGGGGCTTTTGAGCCAAAACATCAGGATCAAGATCAAGTGAATGACAAAGCTGATGCAGTCCTTCAAGGTGTGCTACATCGCTGATTTGGTTGATAATGGTGTAAGTCGGATGAAATGATGTGTAGGGGTCTTGGAAAATTTGTGAGAGTTTGAGTGCCGTGATCGTGCCATTTTTTGCTTTCAGATTTCCTGCAATCAACTCAAACAAAGTACTCTTTCCACTTCCACTCGCTCCTAAAATCGAAACGACTTCTCCCACATTGACCGCTAAAGAGAAGTCATGGTACAAAAGCTTGGAATTTGGGTATCCAAAAGTAAGGTTTTCAATACGCAAAACCTCTGTATTCATGCGCGAATCTGACCTTTACCATAGACTTTAAATTTATAGGTAGTAAGATCATTGATGCCCATTGGACCTCGTGCGTGAAGTTTGTTGGTACTGATGCCCACTTCAGCGCCAAAACCAAATTCGCCACCATCGGTAAAGCGCGTTGAAGCATTGACATACACGCAAGCAGCATCTACTTCGTTTAAAAAGCGTTCTGATGTTGTGTAGTTTTCACTTAAAATTGCCTCAGAATGCGAAGAGCCAAACTCGGCAATGTGAGCAATGGCTTCATCAATACTCTCAACTATCTTAATCGAAAGAGCGTTACTTAGGTGTTCTGTATGAAAGTCTTCATCATTTGCAGGCTTGACATGTAAAAGTTTTTGTGTTTTGACACAGCCTTTTATATCAGCACCCGTAAGATCAAGTGCTTCTTTCATACGTGGTAAGAAATTCTTGGCAATAGCTTCATGCACTAAAAGTGTTTCAAGCGAATTACATGCACTTGGTCGTTGGCATTTTGCATTCAGTACAATCTCAATGGCTTGCTCTAAATTCGCCTCTTTATCCACATACGTATGGCAAACACCTTTGTCATGTTTGACTACGGGGACAGTGGCATTTTCACTGACAAAACGAATCAGTGCTTCACCGCCTCTAGGAATGATGAGATCGACGAATTTATCCATTTTAATAAGCTTTGCAACTCCTTCACGACTCGAATCAGGTAGAAGTGAAATAATCTCTTTAGGAAGGTTATATTTTTCAAGAACATCTTGGAGAAGAGAAGCGATGATTGCGTTGCTGTAAAATGCTTCTTTGCCACCCTTAAGAACACAGGCATTACCACTTTTAAAACAAAGCGCCGCCGTGTCGCTGGTAACATTGGGGCGACTCTCATAAATAATACCTACAACACCAATAGGAATGCTTACTTTTTCAATCCTTATACCACTAGGTACAACCCAACCTTCTAAGACACGACCAACAGGCTCTTTCAAGGCTGCAATTTCACGAATTGCTTTTGCCATCTCACTGATGCGTTTGGTGTTGAGTAAAAGTCTGTCCACCAGTGAAGCACTGAGATTATTGTTTTTTGCCTCTTCTAAATCTTTTTGATTCTCACTTATAATGGTTTCACTATGTGCTTCTAAAATATCTGCCATATCCATCAAAACATCAATTTTTGTTTTGGGATCAAGTGTTGCAATAATACGACTAGCAGCTTTAGCGTGTTTGAGAAAAGTTTGCACGTTTTTTCCCTTAAAATGGAATTTATCGAAGATTTTACCACTTTTGTATTTAATATGTCATAAGTAAGTTCGGGGTATAATAGTTAACATTAGAAGATAATTACACAAGGACATAAGAATGCAGCAAATTTACGATTTAGTCATTATTGGTGGTGGACCTGGTGGTATTGGTGCAGCAGTTGAAGCTAAGGCGCTTGGTCTTCAACATATTATGATGATCGAAAAAGGCGATAACCATTCACAAACGATTCGCAAGTTCTACAAAGACAACAAAAGAGTTGACAAAAACTATAAAGGTCAAGAGATCGAACTTCATGGAAATATTGATTTTCGTGATGGTACTAAAGAGAGCACTTTAAATTATTTTGACTCACTTCTTGATAAAGGAGAGATTGACTCTGCATTTAACAGTGAAGTTGAGAGTATTACAAAAGAGGGCGATGAATTTCATATTGTTACGACTAAAGCTGGATATCGTTCAAAGTACGTCATTGTTGCCATTGGAACAATGGGAAAGCCAAACAAACCTGACTATACACTGCCTCTTTCACTTAAAGAACGTATTAACTTTAACCTTGATAAATGTTCACAAGGTGAGAAACTTCTCATCGTTGGTGGCGGAAACTCTGCGATTGAATATGCCATTGAGCTTTCAAAAACCAATAATGTAACCGTGAATTACCGTCGTGACACCTTTAGCAGGCTTAATGACATTAACCTCTCTATGATTCATGAATACAATGGTGAAGAAAAACTCCGTTTGCGCCTTGGTATGGATATTGTATCAATCGAAAATGAAAATGGTTTAGTAAAAGTCAATTTTACCGATGGATATCATACGATTTATGATCGCGTTATTTACGCTATTGGCGGAACAACACCGGTTGATTTTCTTAAAAAATGTGGTATTACATTTGATGGTGAGGGAAAAGCAGAATTTGATGAAAATTTTGAAACCAAAACTAAAGGGCTTTATTTAGCAGGTGATATTGCAGTTAAAAGTGGTGGATCTATTGCTATTGCACTTAATCATGCATACCACATTATGACACATATTTTAAAATCAAAATAAATTAAGGCATCTCTTTAATGGCAAAAATTGCTCTCTCTACTTCGCAGATTATTAATATAGTGCTTGGCACAATCATTGTGGTTGGAAGTCTCGCAACTGCTCGTTACAGTAACTTTGGCGGAGTCTCTTTTGATGACTTAGGTGAACAATATATCAGCAAAAGTGATGTGAAATTTAGTGATCTTCCCCTTGAAGAACAAAAGCACTACATTAACAAAGACGCAACGATAGAGCAGAGTAAAGATGGCAATCTCTTTGAAGATGAATACCTTGATGAGCAAGGAAAGCCTATTGCTGATTCTGAGCTGACCAAACAAGATTTTAAGCGCATGATTAATCGCCTGCAAAAGACATTGCTTTTTGTTCAACATGACAATCTTTTATTGGCAAATGAGAAGAATGAGCTTTCTAAAAAAATAGATGACCAACAAAGCGAACTTGAAGAACAACGTAATCAATGGACAAATAAAAATACTGAACGTCTCAATGAAGCAGAGCAACAACATTATCGAAACATCAGCGATCTAACCATGAAAATCAATGAAGTACAAAAAGAGAATGTTATCATCGCTCAAAAAGCCAATATTGAAGCTAATACGCTGAAAAGCCAAATCGAAGAACTCAAAGCGAAAGCAATTGAAGATGAAGAGAAAAAACATTTAGCTATCAAAAAAGCACGTGAAGAAGAACAAGCAAAGCTGGGCGATTATAAAGAAAAAATAAAGTTTTTAAATGACCAAATTGTTCTTTTAAATGAACAAATCAATACCAACAATGAAACAGCCAAAAATGCTTTTGCACGTAAACAAGATGAAATTAATAAGCTCAAAGAAGAGATTGTATTTGCCGCAAAAGAGAAAAATGATCTTATGAGCAAACAGACGCAAACATTGGTTATTAACGAGCAAAAGCATAAAGAAGAGATTGGCAAATACACCAATACGATTGAACAGCTCAAAGTCGATACTGAAAAACTCATTGCCAAAAATCGTCAAGATATGGCTTTGCAAGATGAGGATCATCTTAAAAAAATGGCATTTCAAGAAGAAAAAATTAAAAACATCAATACGGAACTTGCAAGTTCCAAAAAACATATTGATGCTTTAATGCTTGAGAGTGAAAAAGACTTTAACAAATTCAGAACCTATCTTGAAGACGAAAAGAGACTTAATAAAGAACTTACTATTGCCAATAAAACACTTGAAGAAAATGCTCAAAATATTGAAAAAACCCTTAATGTTTCTATCTTAAAACTCAAAGAAGAGATTGCTAAAAGAGAAAATTCTATTAAAGAGTTGAACGATAAAATCGTATCTTTAAATAATGAAAAATTGAACTTTGAAGCAGAAGTTAAAAAACGTGTTGATGAGAATGACAAAATTCACAATAAAAATTATAAAGTGTTTAATGAAAAAATTGCCAATTTTGATGCATCTAAAAAAGAGCTAGTTGATAAGCTTGATAAACAACTCAATGAATACAAGGCAACGGCAAAAGAGAACGGGGAGCGTATACAATTTCATATCAATGAACTTACCTCTGCGAACAATGAACTTAAACTTAAAAATGATGAGAAAGAAAAAGAGCTTCAAGGCTTAAAAACACAAATAGTCGCGTTTAAAACAGAGAGTCAAAAAATAAAAGAGAGCGATGAAGGTAAACTCAAAGAGCTTCGTGCTTCTTTAGACGACCTTAAAATGCGAACGAGAGAAAAAGAAGGTGACTACCTCGCTAAAATACAACTTCTTCAAGCAGATCTAAAAGAAAAAGAGTCTGCTATTGCGTTAAATAAAAAGGAAGAAGCACTTAAAATAGCCACTTTAGAAAAAGAGATTAAAGCTAAAGCCATTGAAGTTCAAAAAATTCAAACAGAGAATGCCCGCAATGAAGGTGCGATACAGTCATTACAAGTGAAACTCAAAGATGCTGAAGACAATGCTACCAAAGCAACCAATAAAAATGTGGAAGAGCTAAGAGCAAAAGTGGCAACTTTTGAGAAAAATCGCCTCAATGAAGATACAAAAATGGTTGGACTCAAAGACGAACTGCGCCGCAAAGAGATCGAATACTTAGACATTATCAAAGAAAAAGACAAAGAGATTAAAGCTAAAGAGGCAACACTGGTTGCCAACAAAGAAGCAACCAAAAAAATAGAAGCTCTGAAAGTCTCAACAGATGAAAATCTTACTAAATTCAAAGAAGATTTCAAACAGCAACAACTTCAAAACTTAGAAGCGATTAAAGCACTCAAAGGTGAAATTAAAGCGAAAGAGACTCAGTTAGCATCTTCTTCTAAAGAGGAAACACTCAAAAGTATAACGCTGGAAAAAGAGTTAAAAGCAAAAGAGATGCAACTCTTGGCAAGTAAAGAAGAGATGAAAAAAATTGAAGCACAAAAAGCTTCCAATGAAGAGAAACTTGTCAAGTTAAAAGAAGAATTTAAAGCACAACAAATACAAGCTTTAGAAGCAACGAAAGCATTGCAAACAGACCTGAAAGCGAAAGAGAGTCTTCTTGCATCTTCTTCAAAAGAAGAGACGCTTAAAAGTATAGCGTTAGAAAAAGAGCTCAAAGCAAAAGAGGCAACGATAATTGCCAATAAAGAGAATTATAAAAAGACAGAAGCAATTAAAGCCTCATTGGAAGAGAACTTGACAAAAATCAAAGAAGAGTTCAAACAGAAAGAACTTCAACATCTTGAAGCAACCAAAGCATTGCAAGCTGAGTTAAAAGCAAAAGAGACGCAACTTGGAGCAAGTAAAAAAGATGAAACGCTCAAGATTATTGCACTTGAAAAAGAGTTGAAACAAAAAGAGAGTATTTTGGCACAAAACCAAGATGAGTTTAATAAGCGTATGGCTTCCAATGATCAAATCATTAAAACATTGAATGAAAAAATTAAACTTTTAGAGACAACAACACCAAAAATAGCTACGGCTAAAACATCAGCACCTGCTTCTAAAGGCCAGAAACTAACAATGATTGACAAAGTGACCTGTACCGATATGGGCACAGGTGTCAATGCCATTTCTGAAACATGTAAAAAAGAGGTTCAAACATTCCTTTCGAAATATGACAGTACGTATTTCTTTGAAGTTGCGCCTATTGTCGATAATGGTGGCTTTGCATCTTTAAAACTGATCAAAAATAAAAAAGTAGGCGTTGAAGATGCTGAAATTGACCGAATTAGTGGGCTTGCAAATATTGGACTTGGAAAAGCACGTGCCAAAGCGGGTGGTGAACTTGTTGAATCTTATGTAGGTGAGGGTGCTAAAATCAGCTACGCACTTTCAAATATTGAGCAAGATAAAGCAAAAGGCTTCCAGATCAGGGTGTATCATTAAATATGAATTTATTTCAACCTGAACGTGGGTATCGTTACAACAGCGACACGCTTTTACTTTACGATTTTATCGCCTCATTTACACCCAAAGGCGAAATACTAGATGTTGGGTGTGGCTGTGGTATTTTGGGACTTTTACTAAAACGCGATTTTCCAAGTATTCAAATGCACCTTTTAGACATCCAAGAACAAAATTGCGTCATCGCGAAGGCAAATGCCGAAGCCAATAACACATCAATCAAAAGCTTTACATGTAACAATTTTTTACAGACAAAATTTGAGCATAAATTTGACATGATCGTATCCAATCCTCCTTTTTACCATAAGGGAGGTGTTAAAAATACGAATGATGCACTCTTCTTAAGTCGCCATAGCAGCGCACTTCCTTTTGAAGCCTTTGCTCAGAAAACCACCAAAACACTTTCCAATCGGGGATATTTTTGTTTCTGCTATGATGCGAAACAAATTGATACACTTATGGCATCATTACTGGGAAATGGACTTAATGTTGAAGATATCTGCTTTGTTCATCCTAAAGAGGATAAAGAGGCTTCTTTGGTACTGATTCGTGCCCGTAAAAATTCTAAAACACTTTGTAAAATTCATCCACCACTTTTTATCTATACAGGTGACAATTTTACGCCGCGTGTTAAAGCTATTTTTGAGCAATCTCGAACACAGAGTGTGACATGGACAACCTAATGAAGGCTGAAGGGTACCCTTACGCATTTAATCCTAAAGCCTGTGAAAACTGTTCAGGAAAATGTTGTGTAGGGGAAAGTGGATACATCTGGGTGAGTCCTGAAGAGATCAGTGCAATTGCTGAAAAACTTTCTTTATCTAAAGAGGAGTTTATCAATAAGTATTTACTAAAAATTCGCTATCGTTTCACGATTAAAGAGATCGCGTACGAAGGCGGCTATGGTTGCGTCTTTTTTGATATGGAAAAAAAGATGTGTCGTATCTACGACGTGCGCCCTTCACAGTGCCGTACATTCCCATTTTGGGAGTATTTCAAACAAAATATTGACGAGGTAGTTACAGAATGTCCCGGTATTATTCGCTTATAGTCGTTCTTTTTTTATTGGCAGGATGCGCCACTAAAGAGGTAATTGTTACCAATGAAACTACAAAAAAAGTTTTTGAAGAAGAAGACAATCTTATCTTCCAAGCATTAAATTATCAACAAAATGGTGATTATGTTAATGCTCGTAAAATTTACCATGCGCTTTATGAACAGAGTCAAAAGAAGATTTATCTTACTGAAGATGCAGGGCTTGCTTTTATTTTGAATGATCCTGATGCACGTAATCTTATTATGCAAGGGGTTCGTAAATATCCTGATGAAAAAAACTTTAACCGTCTATTAGTTGGACAACTGGTTAAAGAGAAACGTTATGAAGAAGCCGAAAAAGAGATTCTTAAGCTTATTGAGTACGATAAGTCAGTACAGCATTTGAGTATCGCAGGTAATCTATATTTACAAATGAAAGCCTATGACTTAGCACTCAAATATTTTGAAAGTGCCTATAAAAAAGAGCAAAATGAAGAGTTGATGCTTAATATTGTTGAACTTTTGTACCGCTTTTTAGGTCGTAAAGACGATGCTGTGGCTTACTTAGAAACCTATGCCAATATGGAAGGTTGTGGAGAGCATACCTGTTTTAAATTGATCGAAATTTATGGACGTGATCGTAATGTTCAAGGCTTAATTGCAACGTATAAAAAACTCTACAAAGAGCAACAAACGGAAGAAATCGCTAAAAAAATTGTTGAGCTTATGATGTATGTCAAAGATGTCAAAGGGGCAACACACTTTTTAGAAAAAGCACAAATCAACAAAGATACGCTTCTTCAAATCTATGCAACTCAGAAAAAATTTACAGAAGCTTATGCCTTAGCTGAAAAACTCTATGAAGAGAGCAAAAACCTTGATTATCTAGGGAAAATGGCTATTTATGAGTATGAAATAAACAAAAATAAGCTTTCAACTGAAGTCATTCAGTCCATATCTCAAAAGTTCAACGAAGTGACCAGTTTACTCAAAGATTCAGTTTATCTTAATTACTATGGTTATTTATTGATCGATCATAATATCGATATTCCAAAAGGTATTTCACTGATTCAAGAAGCACTACGATTAGAGCCAAATTCACCGTATTATCTTGACTCTCTTGCTTGGGGTTATTATAAACAAGGTCAATGCGAAGAGGCTTATAATATTATGAAATACTTTGGTGAAAATGTCATGGAAGAAGAGGTTGCTGCACATATTGAAGCGATCAAAAAATGTTTGAAAGAGAAACAAGCACAATGATTTTAGATGAAATTATCAAGCGTACTCGTGAAGATTTAGAAAAAAAGAAAAAAGAGTATACAATTGACTGGTTGGGTCGAAGCCTTGCATTTAATCCTTTTATGCCACGTGATGTTAAGCCTTATCTCAAAGCAACACCCGAGAATCCTTACCGGATTATTGCTGAAGTAAAGAAAGCAAGTCCTAGTAAAGGCGTTATTAAAGCTGATTTTGATCCATTAATGATCGCTAAAGCGTATGAACTAGGTGGTGCTGATGCGATCTCAGTTTTAACAGAACCACACTATTTTCAAGGGAACCTTGAGTATTTAACACAGATTCGCCGTTATGTACCAACGCCTTTGTTACGTAAAGATTTTATTATTGATGAGTATCAAATTCTTGAAGCCCTTGTTTATGGGGCTGATTTCATTTTATTGATTGCAAAAGCACTCACAAAATCCGAATTGAAGCATCTTTTAGAGTATGCATTACGACTTGGACTTGAAGTTTTAGTCGAAATACATGACAAAGAAGACCTTGTCAAGGCGATCTTTGCAGGAGCCAATATCATTGGGGTTAATCATCGCAACCTTGAGACTTTCGAGATGGACATGAGTTTAACGGAAAAATTAATGCCTCTTATTCCTCAGGGAAAAATCATTGTAGCAGAGAGTGGATTAAACGATAAAGAGACGATTAAGCACTTAAGTAAAGTTGGTGCAGACGCCTTTTTGATTGGTGAATATTTTATGAGAGAGCCAGATATTCAAGCCTCACTTGAAGCAATAAAAAAGGTTGATTGATGAATTACATGTACGCTCCTTGGCGTGATGTTTACTTTAGTGAAAAACCAGAAGGATGTGTCTTTTGCAACATTACTGCACATCCTGAACGAGATAACGAGCATCATGTTTTATACCGTGATGAACTCTGTTTTATCGTGATGAATCGCTATCCTTACTCCCCAGGGCATTTTATGGTGATTCCACATCATCATACCGATGCAATGGAAGAACTTGAACCAAAAGTATGGTTGCACATCTCTTTGATGGTTCAGCGCTGTGTCAAAATGCTGAAAGAGGGCATTGGAGCACACGGGGTTAACCTTGGTATGAATCTTGGAAAAAGTGGAGGAGCGGGCATTGCGGAGCATGTTCACTATCATGTCATTCCAAGATGGATTGGAGATACTAATTTTATTACGACTATTGCAGATACCCGAGTGTATGGTACTGATTTTGAAAAAATCTATAAACATCTTAAAGGGCTTGTTCCAGAGTACCTTTCATGCTAAGTGAGTTAGGCATTGATGCCTTTGTCGAGCAAAAATCAACGTTTGATCTTCTCATCGATGCACGCAGTCCTAAAGAGTATTGTGAATCACATATTCCAAATGCCAAAAATTTTTATGCCTTAAATGATGCCGAGCATCAAGAAATCGGTACACTGTATAAACAAGTCTCACGCAATGATGCCAAAATACTGGGAGCGCGTTATATTTGTCAAAATGTTGCACGGCATCTTGAAGAGATCGCAAAGTCTTATACCATAGGCTCAAAAATTGGTATTTATTGTGCAAGGGGAGGGCTTAGGTCAAGCTCTATTGCTATCATACTCTCTCATATTGGCTATCAAGTCTACAGGCTACAAGGTGGCTACAAAAGCTATCGTTTTCATGTACTCACGTATCTTGAAAATATACCCCACCACCATTTTATAGTTCTTGGTGGTAATACAGGCTGTGGCAAGAGCGAACTATTACAAACACTTCATCCTTCTATTGATCTTGAAAAATTGGCAAATCATCTTGGTTCTAGTTTTGGAAGTATAAAAGGAGAACAACCCAGCCAAAAAGCCTTTGAAAATATTTTATGCGAAATTTTATGTAAAATTGATCCCAATGCCTATATCTTCATTGAAGCAGAGAGTAAAAAAATGGGTAAATGTACTGTTCCATCCCTCTTGCATGAACGTATGCTACAAGGGTATCGTGTGGAGATTACCGCACCTTTAGAGCAAAGAGTAGATCGAATTCTAAAAGATTACCATGCTGTTACAGCCACTTTTTTCAACCAATCCATGCAAATGATCTCACCTTATATTAAAAAAAGTGTCAAAGAAGAAGTTCTTTTGGCTTATAAGAACCATGATTTAGCAGAAGTATCGAAGATACTTTTAGTGGCATATTATGATTTAGTGTACAAAAAGCCCCGTCATATAGACATGGTACTTGACAATGCCGAAGAAAGAACCACTCTTCTAGCGCTTCAAGCATTACATGTAAAACTAACCAACGCCTAAAAATGGTGCATATGGTAGTGTGAATGATTAAAATCTTTGTGCTTATGGGCATGAATATGTAACAAATTTCCCTCAATTAATATCTTTTTATCGCGCATCAGTGCTTCTACTTCACCATTATAAATAAGTTGATGTTTGTCATTAAGAACAAGCGCTCTATCACCTAATTCATATGCCAAAGAGATATTATGTGTTGAGATAAGTGTTGTAATGTTCATCTCAGAGAGCAAATCCACAAACCATCCTGTTGTTTTGGGGTCCATATTGGCGGTCGGTTCATCTAAGAGCAAAAATTGTGGTTCAAGAGCTAAAATAGCACATAACATCACTTTTTGTTTTTCACCACCACTCAGTTTAAGCGGAGAGCTTTGCAAATATTCACTCAGGCGAAATTTTTCGGCTATAGCATGAACGCGTTCTTCTACGTTTACAATGTCAAACTCACGTAGTCCAAAAGCGATTTCATCATATACCGTTGGATTAAACATCATCGTTTCAGGGTTTTGAAATAAAATGCCGATCTCTTTACGAAATGATTTATCGACACTTTTTTTGGTAATCAAACGCTCTTTATACGTGTAAGTTCCCTCACCAAAATAAAGACCTGCAAGAATGCGAAGAAGTGTACTTTTACCGCTGCCGTTATTGCCAAGCAAAACAACTTTTTCACCCGCTTTAATTTCAAAAGTGAGTTTGTCCAAAACACATTTTGTTTCATACTGGTACGCTAAATCTTCAACTTTTATCAAAAAATCCCCTTGCTTTGAGTGCCAAACTTTTTTCCTCGCTATCATACAACGCTTTGGTAAAAAAATAACCAAATACAGAGGTAATAAACTCTTTTTTAGCACGCTCGCCCATCTTTTTTATGAGCCTACTTTTGAGTGCCAACATAAAGTTTTCATAACTTTTTTGGTAACTGTAAATTTGAGAAAGAGAAATACTCAACAGAAAGCTCAAGGTTTTGGAAAACGAGAGAGCTAAAGCGATATTGACATAATGCGAAAAGAGCATTGTCGTCAAGGTCAAATCAAAAACACGTAAGTTAAAAAGCAGTAAATACTCAATCCAAGGTTTTTGTTGGAGTAGGGCAATCGACACAAAACCAATACTAATAGCGATATTGAAAAAGAAAATGGATTTTAGGGCTTTTTTGAGCATCTTAAACCATTCTCTCTTTGCTAAAAAAAGTAAAATAATTGCAAAAAAACCTAAAAGATAAAAAGAATGGCTAGAGAGAATGACCAATAGCCCTAAAAAATAGAACCCAAAAAGGATTCTATCGCGCAAGTTTTTTTCCAAGCAAATAAAAAATTCCAAAAATAAGAGCAATACCTATCATACCAGAGAGATAATAAGCCAAAATATCATTGATACCTTCTATCGTATAATCTGGTGCAAGTGCTTTTACATGTAGAGCATTTTCAATCCCTTGTGGAATAAATCCTAAGGCTTCTTGATAATATTCATTATCCCACTCTGCCCATGCAGGATTTTCGCTAATAAGGCCTAAAGGAATCAGTATAAAAATAATCAACATTGGATAGAGAATTTTTTTCATGCGGTTGCTCCTTTATAAATGCGATTTTTAACAATATAACGATAGGCAATTCCTGTAAATATAGCTTCAACAACACCAAAAAAGAGCATATGTGAACCTACAACTGCAGGAAAAGTAATCGCAAAGCCAAAAGGAAAATAAAGAGGCTGACCATCTAAAGTTGCGATCAGTGGCTGAATACCAAGCAAAAGAGTCAGAACAAGAGAAGCACACACAACACCAATCCAACCACTGATATACGGTGCAAATGTTTTGGTTTTGAACATTTTAAAAATAAAGTAAGAAGAAAAGGAAGAGGCGAATGCCATCAACAATGCATTGGCTCCAAATGTTGTAACGCCACCATCACCAAAGACAAGGGCTTGAATAAGAAGCACTAAACTTACGCATAAAGAAGCGACCCACGGTCCAAATAGAATAGCAATTAATGATGCACCCACAGCATGTCCACTCGTGCCACCGGGGATAGGAATGTTAAACATCATAATGATAAAACTCAGGGCACTCAAAGAGGCAATAAGCGGCAATGTTGTTTCATCGAGCTGTTGTTTGAGCTTTTTAAACGCTATAACCCATAAAGGTAAAGCAGCCGCATAGGTTGCAATACAGGTAATAGGGGAAAGATAACCATCTGGGATATGCATAATACGTAACCTCCAAAGATATAAATCCAAAATAATAATTGAGTAATAAGCAAATATTACTCAATTAAATCTGGTATTATTATTACATCTCTAGTCTTAGTATTACTTGAATTAAAATGTTAATATCGCTTTTCCGGTTGCAAGTTTCACCGCTTCCTTAACCGCATTCACATAGCTGAGGGTCGAAGGGTTACCATCTTTATACGCAATATCAAAAGCTGTACCATGATCGACAGATGTTCGTATAACGCCTGCATTAAGGCTTACATTGATGCTTTCATCAAAATAGAGTGTTTTAAGAGGTATAAGTCCTTGGTCATGGTACATACAGATGAAATAGCGAAACTTCTCACGATTGGCTTTTGCAAATGCCATGTCAGGCACAAAAGGACCTACAAAAACTTCACGTTCTAAAAAATGATTGGCTTTTAAAATCGCTTTTTCAATCTCTTCATCTTCATCACCAATGACACCATGATCCCCCGCGTGAGGGTTTAATCCTAAAACAGCAATACGCTCTTCACCAATCTCTTCATACACCTTCAGTAAAAAAGGTTTGAGCTTTTTTGCTTTTATTTCATGAGGAACATCGCGCAGCGGGATGTGATGCGTGTAGAGAATCGTAAACATTTCCTCGCATCCCAACATCATAATAGCTTCACATCCAAGCAGGTCGCTGAGCGCATCGGTATGACCTTTGTATTCCAGTCCTGCCATTGCCCATGACTCTTTGTTAATAGGAAGGGTTACAATGCCACTGACCTCATTGCTTTTTGCTAAGGCTACTGCGGTAATAAACGAATCATACGAGCTTTCACCCGCTTCGGCAGAACAGACACCTGCTTCTATTTCAAAAACTTTACCACAATCGCGTATCTCAAAGTCATGAGGAACATCAACTCCTAAAAGTGCAGCACCCCAACCAAGCATATTTTCATTAATACAATAAATAGGATGACAATGTTTTTTGACTTCTTCATGAGCACGAAGCGCAATCTCTAAACCAATGCCGTTTAAATCCCCAATACTAATAGCAATTTTTTTCATCGAACTAATCCTAACATCTCTTTGACAGCTTG
The DNA here is from genome assembly GCF_036802865.1 of Sulfurospirillum sp. NCBI lineage: Bacteria > Pseudomonadati > Campylobacterota > Epsilonproteobacteria > Campylobacterales > Sulfurospirillaceae > Sulfurospirillum > Sulfurospirillum sp. The sequence continues at coordinate 479,199 of NZ_DAIRVK010000002.1, forward strand.
CTCAAACCCAACAAAAATAGAACGTGCAATAATGCTCTGACCAATGTTGAGCTCAGTAATCTCAGAAATCTCTAAAATACGTTTCACATTTTGATAATTTAGTCCATGCCCCGCGGCTACTTTAAGACCTAATTGGTGTGCAAGTTTGGAAGCATGCTCTAATTCATGGGTTGCTTCACTAAGCTTTGCATGCAATGTTGCACGATCCAATTCAAGGGCTTTGATACTATGTGAAGAGTTTGAAAGATTAGAATAGAGCATCGCATAAATATTGGCATAAAGTCCCGTATGAAGCTCAATCCACTCCGCTCCAATCTCTTTTGAAGCTTCAATCATCGCACTATTAGGATCAATAAAAAGTGAAAGTTCTATGTGCTCTTGTTTGAGTCTTTGAGCAATTTTTTTAATAACCTCTTTATTTTTAACTACATCTAAACCACCCTCTGTTGTCACTTCCTCACGCTTTTCAGGTACAAGCGTTGCACGATGAGGACGAAGTGCAATAACTTTATCAATAATCTCTTGATTGATAGAACACTCTAAATTGATAGGAAGCTGAGAAGTTGCAATAATCTTAGAAGCATCATTATCATTAATATGACGTCTGTCTTCTCGTAAATGAATTGTAATCTGATCGGCTCCAGCGCGTTTAACAAGTGACACTGCATCTAGTGGATCGGGATCATTAATCTTTCGTGCTTCCCTAAGCACTGCAATATGATCTATATTTACGCCTAGAAGCATGATGTTTCCTTTGTTTTTTATGAGTGATTATAACGAAAATATGGTTTCAAAAGAATTTCACACTCATTTGGGAATATGAATCCGTGTATTATCAAACACACCATACTCAAAATCAGGATGACATGCAAAACAATTTGAAGCGTCCTTTATACCTAACTGTTTATAGATAGTTTTATCAATTCCTTTGTGTGATTCTCTCCAGTAAGGTACTTTACTCATAGAAATAGGGCGCATTTCACCTAAAGACTCCAATGTTTTAAAAGCGATTTTATGTGTAGATTGTTCGGCACTTTGCGTTAAAAGATACGCTTTGATAGTGGTTTGTTCACTTTTTGTAATATTGTTTTCTGTAATCTGTTCGCCAAAATGGTTATTAAGCCCATCCATCAGTCGTATCCATGAGTCATTTGGTAACATAAAAGGTGGGTAAATTTTATGACATTTGCTACATTTTTCAAAAAAAGTACTGTTTTCCATTTGAAAATCTCGTTTTTGAAATCTACTTTGTGTCACAAATGTTTCTTGATAAGCTACAACATAGAGGGTATAAAGAGAAAAAAAGATAACAGCATAGGCAAAAGTATGACGAATGAGAGAGATTTGAGCATGCTTGCCTTCCGCTTTTTTATAACCTGTAATCATCGCAAAAAGCATATGCGTTTTATGATAAAACTGCTCAATCAAAACACCTATAATATGAATAATAGCCCACATCAAAAGAAAATAAGAAAGTAATTTATGTGCAAAAAAAAGATACGAAGATACATAATAATAGTGTTCGTTCAAACTACCTAAAATACCACTTGCTTCTTGTGTACCTTGCAGTACAAACCCACTACTAACAATCAAACTTCCCAAGCCTAAGACAATAAGTGTAAACCAACTTGATGCAGCATTATGTCCAGCATAAATTTTACGCCATCTGTTGTGTACTTTTTCTTGAAAATAAATTTGAAGTTCTTTTGCGTTAAGTTTAAAGGTTTTAAATGTTGCATAGTTTGGACCAACAAATCCCCAAATAAGACGAAAAAACAACACTATACCAAAGATAAGACCAAAAGCGAGGTGCCATCTAAACAGATGATGATAAAATGAAGTGGCAAATGAAAGAAAAAAGGATGATGCTATAATCCAGTGAATGATACGCGTACATAATGGCCAAACAAAAACTTCATTGAGTCTTGGATTCATCATCGACTTTCAGATGTTTTTTGATGCGAAAGAGACATCAAAAAACATCATATTAATTTTTATTTGACGTAAAATGTATTGTGCAAATAATTTGCCATCATTTTAATATCGTAGTCGTAACCTTTTTCAGCCAATTTTTTCATATTATGCTCCATAACATCATGTTCGGTTGCCGTTGACTGACCAAGACCACCATTTTTAATGTCAAAGAGTGACATTTCAAGCTCTTGAACACTTTGTTTCGTAAGTGCAGGTGCTTTTTTCTCAGCAACACCTTCACCCTTTGGACCATGGCAGTGTAAACATGTCTCTGCATACACTTGTGCTGGGGTGTATTTATACTTCATAATATCTGATTTTGGTTTATCGCCACATCCGCTTAAAACAACCAATGCAACGACGAGAGAGAGTGCTAAACTAATTTTTTTCATAAGTTTTTCCTTTTTATGTATCGTAAACAAAATTAGGCTCTACCAGAGAGCATACCGTAGATTGTCATTGGTTTGAGCGCATATACTTTCAGTAACCACCAAATCCAGCGTTCTTGTGTTGGGTCAAGAGGAAAAGATGGTGCTGGTTTAGCTGTCCAGTTAAATTCAAGTAAAGCAACTGTTCCAATACTCGTGATCAAAGGACAAACGGTGTATCCATCATAGGCAGCAGGGAGTTTTTCTTGTTTTTCCATAACAGCAATTAAGTTTTCGGCAACAACATTGTATTGTTTACGAGCACTTCCGCCTGTTTTCCCCATAGGAACAGCAGCAACATCGCCAAGTGCAAAGACATTTTTATAAGTTACATGCTGAAGTGTCTCTTTTACAACAGGAACCCAACCTTTGCTTGAACCTATAGGTGATTTACCCACAAAATCTGGTGCTTTTTGAGGAGGAGTAATGTGAATAAAATCATACTTTTTCTCAACATTTTTACTCATAGAAATCATGGTGTATTCTTTGAGATCCTCATCGTATTCACCTTTTTCAAGCCATTTTTTCTCAAAAGTCGCTACTTTTTTCTCCGTATCAATGGCCACTAAATTGGTTTTAAATTCCCATTTGAAGTCTCTTACTTTGAATTGCTCAAAGATGGCGGTATTGTATTCAGGCACACCAAACATTTTATCACCAGAGGGGCAAAAAGTTAATTCAACTTTATCTCTTACACCTGCTTTTGTGAGTAAATCATGGGTAATATACATAATTTTTTTAGGAGCGCCACCACATTTTATAGCCGTATCTGGATCGGTAAAAATTGCTTGAAGTTTTTCACTTCCTTTATGCGCTTTAGCTTTGGCAATAAGCTCTTCAATACCTTTTTTTGTATCAACAGCACCATCGGCAAAATAGACAGAATAAACGCCATCTTTACCCACTTTTTTGCGTACAACGTCATTAGCACCCGAAGAGGTAATTTCGCCCTCAAGCCCTTTAATTGCACCAAAATTAAGTATTAAGCCCATAGCAACAACTAAATAGTCATAGCTTATTTCTGTACCATCTGCTGTTTTCACTTTATTATTTGTCGGATCAAAACTTACAACTGAGTCCTTAATCCATTTTACGCCTTTGGGTATAAAATTAGCTGTTTCATACTCAATATCACTTTTTTGCCATACACCAGCAGCAATCAGCGTTTGCCCAGGTTGATACGAAACTGATTTTGGATTTGGCTCAATAAGCGTAATATCGGGGTTAGCAAGTCTTTGTGTCAGTTTTGCAGCTGTAGCAACACCTGCAAGACCACCGCCTACAATAACAATTTTGCCCGTTGCATTGGAACTTGAAGCATGCGCTTCTGTTGCGGTTGCTGCACTTGCCAAGACACTTGCAGCAATTGGTGATGCTGCTAAAAGTTTCATCGCATTTCGGCGAGACATTCCACCTTCATGCTTCTCAATCTCAAAGAGTATATCCTCAATGATTTTGTCTGATTTCATAGTTTGCCCATCCTTTTTGTTGAGTGATTCCCCATTTTACTTCTAACAATCTGAGGCTTACCTTGGTTAAAAAAATTATACCTGATTATTTTAGTTGTTTATAATCTTCTAAAATTGTCCTCATAATGTAATATTATTCAACCTAGTATTAAGTTATCTTTTCCTAAAATCATTTATTCAATTTTTATTTTTATGAAGTAGGGTTAATGTTTAAAAGAGAAATTCTCATTTTTGTTGTCATTTTTTTATTCCTAGCGTTAGGAATGCACATGAACCAATGGCTTACACATCCTCTTGAACATTTAAACAATTTAAGTGCAAACAAGATGCCGTATCATCCACTTCTTTATACAACGATTGTTTACATTTTTACTGGGCTTATCCGCGCTGTTTTAAGTGCCATTATAAAGCTTTTTAGAAAAAGATAGGTTGCAATGATTGGCTGTGATTTAGGCTCTAATACGCTACGTATTGTTCAAATAGAGTGTCAAAGTAAAACGCGCATTAAAGCTTTTGAAAAAATTGTACGAACGGCTAAAGATTTACATCTAACAGGTTTCATTAGCCAGCAGTCTAAAGAGAATATCTTTAATGCCCTTTTTGAAGCTTCAAAACTCTTTGATTTTAAACATGAGCGCTGTTTTTGTGTAACAACGGAAGCAATGCGTATTGCTTCCAATGCACAAGAGATTTTACGAGAAATAGAAGCAACATTTGGACTTATATTTCAGATTATTTCGGGAGAAAGAGAAGCTTACTTAACATCACTCGCTGTTGAAAATGCACTCAAACGTGAAGGATATGAACACCAAACTTATGCCTTATTTGACCTTGGTGGAGGTTCAACAGAACTTACCTTTTGTAAAAATGGCATCAAACAATCTCATAGTTTTCCTTTTGGTATTATCAATATTGCTGAGCGATATAAGAGTGAACTTGAATACCATGTGACCCGTATTGTTGAGTCTATCAATACTTTTATTCAAACTCAACCAGATATTTCTTCCACTTTTTTACAATTAGTAACAACTGCAGGAACACCAACAACGGTTGCCGCTTTTTTAGAAGGTCTTGATTATGCACATTATAATGCTAATACAATAAACGGTAAAATTTTGCATATAGAAGATTTTGACGTTGCCTATGAGCGATTAACGATGATGAATGAAGAAGATGCAGAGCGTTACACTGGCACTAACCGTCGTGATTTGGTTATTGTTGGCATTTTAATCGTTAAAGCAATGATGCGAAAACTTGATTTTGATAGTTGTATTGTTGTTGATGATGGACTACGAGAGGGAGTAGCCCTTGAACAGTGTTACAATTTGGAAAAATCATAAAAAATCCCCTAAAAAAGAGCCTTCTTTAATCTTTATTTGCTATAATAACCCACTTTTTTTACAGAATACGTCTTGTAAAAAATCAATATTTACCGACATGCTCGGTAAGTTTTAGTACCCAAAATATAAAAATATGAAAGGAGAGGTCATGGAGTTAAGCGGTTCCCAGATGGTCATAGAAGCACTACGTAAGGAGAATGTCAGCGTCGTCTTTGGCTATCCTGGTGGTGCTATAATGAATGTTTATGACGAAGTTTATAAACAAAATTATTTTAAACATATTCTTACACGACATGAACAAGCTGCACTTCATGCAGCGGATGGTTACGCACGTGCAACGGGCGAAGTAGGGGTTGCGTTTGTAACCAGTGGTCCTGGTTTTACCAATGCCGTCACAGGTCTTGCAACAGCTTATATGGATTCGATTCCTATGGTGGTTATCAGCGGTCAGGTTCCTATTAGTATGATAGGTACAGATGCATTTCAAGAGATCGATGCTGTTGGTATTAGTCGTCCTTGTGTCAAACACAACTATTTAGTTAAAGATGTAAAAGATTTGCCACGTATTTTAAAAGAGGCTTTTTATATTGCTCGAAGCGGCAGACCTGGTCCTGTTCATGTGGACATTCCTAAAGATGTCACGGCACAGATTGGTCACTTTGCGTATCCTAGTGAAATTAAAATGCAAACCTATAAGCCAACCTATAAAGGCAACCCTCGCCAGATCAAAAAAGCGATTGAAGCCATTGTTGCGGCAAAACGACCGGTTCTTTATATCGGTGGTGGTGCAATTAACTCTAATGCTAGTGAAGAAGTAAGAGAGTTTGCAAAAATCTGTGGTATCCCTGCTGTTGAAACTTTAATGGCACGTGGTGTTATGGGTGATGAAAACCCATTATTACTTGGAATGCTAGGAATGCACGGCTGTTACAGTGCCAATATGGCGATGAGCGAAGCAGACCTTATGATTGCATTTGGACCACGTTTTGATGACAGAGTTACGGGAAAATTAAGTGAATTTGCAAAACACGCCAAAATCATTCATGTCGATATAGATCCTAGTAGCATTGGTAAAATTGTTCCGATTGACTACCCAATTGTTGGGGATCTTAAAAACGTTGTAGAAGCGATGATTCCTCTAGCTAAAGAGCAAATTGATGAGAATAAATACAAACCATGGCGTGATCTATTAAAGCGCTACAATGAGATTCATCCTCTAAAATATGAAGATTCAAATGAAATTCTCAAACCACAATGGGCAATTGAGCGCGTAGGGCAACTGCTTGGCGATAAAGCTATCATCTGTACGGATGTTGGGCAACACCAAATGTGGGCAGCACAGTTTTATCCATTCTCATACCCTCGTCAATGGCTCAGCAGTGGCGGACTTGGAACCATGGGTTATGGTCTTCCAGCAGCCATTGGTGCCAAAGTAGCAAAGCCTGAGAAAACGGTTATTAACTTTACCGGTGATGGTTCAATATTGATGAATATTCAAGAATTGATGACAGCCGTTGAAAACAAAGTTGCTGTGGTAAATATCATCCTCAATAACCAATTTTTAGGTATGGTTCGTCAATGGCAAACGTTTTTCTATAACAAACGTTACTCATCAACTGATCTTTCAGTTCAACCTGACTTTGTCAAATTAGTTGAGAGTTTTGGAGGACGTGGTTTTAGAGTTAAAACCAAAGAAGAGTTTGATAAAGCCCTAAAAGAGGCAGTTGAGAGCAATACTGTCTGTATGATTGATGTTCAAGTCGATCGTTTTGAGAATGTTTTACCAATGGTTCCAGCAGGTGGAACGCTTTACAATATGATGCTTGAGTATAAGGAGTAAGAGATGGAACAATATACGAGAAGAGTTTTATCGGTTATTGTTTTAAACGAAGATGGTGTTTTATCACGTATATCAGGTCTGTTTGCAGGACGTGGTTACAACATTGACTCGCTCACCGTTGCTCCTATTCCCAAAACAAATCTATCCAGATTGACGATTGTAACGTCAGGAAGTGCGCCTGTTTTAGAGCAAATTGTTAAACAGTTGCACAAGCTGATTCCAACCTATAAAGTGATTGAATCGGGTCAATTTGTTGAGAAAGAAATGGCACTGGTTAAAATTCCTTTGAGCGAAGATTTTAATGGACTAGATGCCATGCTTAAAGCTTATAATGGAACGATTGCAAGTAGTGGTGAGGATTTTATCGTCGTTATGGTCGCAGATGATTATGATCGTATCGATAACTTTTTAAAAGCAGTTAAAAAATATAACCCAACTGACATCGTAAGAAGCGGCTCTGTCGCAATGGATATTTAATGAAACTAAGCCTTCTTGCTCAAGCGATTTCGCTTGAATTTTCGGGTTCTGATATCGAAGTTACCTCCTTTTCAACACTGAAGGAGGCGACTTCCTCTCACATTACGTTTTTTGAAAATCCTAAATTTTTAACGGACTTAGAAAATACAAAAGCGGGGGTGGTTATCCTTTCTCCTGCTTACAAAGAGCATCTTCCAAAAACTTCTCAAGCACTTTTCAGCGACAATCCACATTTAAGCATGGCATATGCTAGTGCTTATTTTGCCAAAAAAGCTTTTGATACATCCATCCCCGCAAAAATTTCAGCAAAAAGTCACATTGCGCTACATGTAGTTATTGGTAGTAATACCATCATCGAAGAAGGTGCTGATATTATGCCGAATGTCACTATTGGTGCGAATGTTTGTATTGGTAAGAATGTCAAAATTTTCCCGAATGTTGTGATTTACGATGATTCAATCATCAAAGACAACTGCATTATTCAAGCAGGGGCTATTATAGGAAGTGATGGTTTTGGCTATGCTCATACGAAGATGGGTGAGCATATTAAAATTCATCATAGTGGTAATGTTGTTCTTGAAGAAGATGTTGAAGTGGGTTCTAATAGCACGATCGATAGGGCTGTTTTTGGATCAACCATCATCAAAAAAGGAACAAAAATTGACAATCTCGTTCAGATTGGACATAACTGTGAGATTGGTGAATACAGTATTTTGGTAGCACAAACAGGTATTTCTGGCTCAACCAAATTGGGTCGAAATGTTGTTATGGGTGGACAAAGTGCGACAGCTGGTCATTTGGAAATTGGTGATTTTGCAACCATTGCTGCACGCGGTGGCGTTTCAAAATCAATTGAGGGCGGTAAAATTTACGGTGGTTTCCCACTTTCTTTACAAAGTGAGTGGCTTAAAACACAAGCAAAAATAGCTAAATTTTTTAAAAAGAATTAAAAGGATCACATCATGGGTGGAAAAAACACTATACTCACTAAATTTGCATTAGCGGGAACAAAAAATGGAATTATTTCAGTTTCTCATTTGGAAGAACCCTATGGAAATGGATCATTTCCAGTTGTAAGTATTGGTATTGCATTGAAAAAAAATGGAGAAGAGCCAGATTGGAAAGCGCATATCCCTTATGAAAACCTTGATGAGCTTATTGCAGCGCTTCAAGATGCAAAAGCACGTTTTGGAACAGAATCAAAATAATCTTAAAGCGTTTGGTATGTAAACTTTACATACCAAACGTTCTTTTACTTATAATGTATCAATATACTCTTCAATAGCAATCGCCACACGTTTTGAAAATGCCACTGCTTCAACAACTGTTCTAGCCCCTGTTACAACATCACCTGAAGCAAAAACACCTTCCATCGTTGTTCGTCCACTCTCATCGGTCACAACTAAACCTTTACCATCAACTTCGATTTGCTTCGCTGTTTGAACAATGTTATCTTTTGGACTTTGACTAATAGCAATGAGAATAGAATCCGCTTCCATCAATCCTTCTTCACCATTACCATCTGTGCTAGAGTAAATAACACCTTGCTCGTTAATTTCTACAGGTTGTTTATAGAGTTCAAATTTAACACCATCTATTTTGGCACATTCGACTTCATGATGCGATGCAGGGATATCTTCCATACCTTTACGGTACATAATGATGACTTCTCTAGCACCATGTCTCACCGCTGTTCTTGCAACATCCATAGCAACATTACCAGCGCCTAAAACAACAACTCTATGTCCTAATTGATAAACAGAAGGATTTTTGAGATAGTCAATAGCAAAATGAACATGACCTAAACTTTCACCTTTAATACCAAGTTTTTTAGGAGCCCAAACGCCTGTTCCAATGAATACTGCTTTAAAATCATCACGGAAGAGATCACCCACTGTGATATTTTTACCAATCGTGATATTCGGGCGAATTGTGACATTTAATTGACGCAATTTTGTCTCAATTGTATCTAGGATCTCTTTATTAAGTCTAAAATCAGGAATACCATAACGAAGGACACCACCGATTTTATCGTGAGCATCGTACATCGTAATGTCATACCCTTTCGCACCTAAAATAACTGCTAAAGCAATGCCCGCAGGACCACTACCTATAATTGCAACTTTTTTACCATTGGATACGGGCTTTTCAAATTGAAGATCATTCATATAAAGATCAGAAATATAATTTTCAATACTTCCAACACTGACAGCTGTTCCTTTTTTATTGAGGATACAGTGACCTTCACAATGTTTCTCATGGGGACAAACCATCGAACAAATAACAGAAAGTGGGTTGTTATCAAAAAGCATTTTGCCTGCTTGTTTAATTTCTCCTGCTAGAAAAAGACGAATCATTTCAGGAATCGGTGTACCAACAGGACATCCAGTACGGCATGATGGCTTTTTACAGCCCAAACATGTTTTTGCAAGTGTGATGACATATTTATTCATCTCTATAAACCTTTATAATGTTGTGTATGTAAAAATAATGTCAGAATTGTACCAAAACCGTATGACTTTTGTGGAATTTTTTAAAAGAGGAGGGTGCTTTATTTCAAAGCACCCTAAAATAGGTTATTTGTAGTTCTCAACAAATTTTTTAATGCGTCCAATGCCATCTTTAATAGTTGCATCATCCGTAGCAAATGAAAGTCTAAAGTAACCATCACTTCCAAACCCAAGACCAGGAACAACTGCAACACCTGTTTCTTCAAGTAGTTTTGAGCAAAATTTCATAGAATCACTTTCAACTGCTTTAATATTGACATAAAGGTAAAAAGCACCTTCTGGTTTCATCACTGAAAGACCTTTAATGTCATTCAATAAATCATATGCCATATTACGACGACGCTCAAAAGCAACACGCATAGCTTCAATATCATCATCCACAAGACCATTAAGTGCAGGAAGAGCAGCTTTTTGGGTAATAGAGTTGATATTTGAAGTACTTTGACCTTGAAGATCTACAATAGCATCTACAATTTCTTTAATGGGGCAGGCCAAATAGCCAAAACGCCAACCTGGCATAGCGACTGATTTGCTTAAGCCATTAACTGTAATGGTTCGATTGAACATATCTTCACTAATAGAAGCTACTGAAGTAAATTTAAGATTATCAAATAATATCTTTTCGTACATTTCATCCGAAACCACTAAAACATTTGTTCCTTTAAGCACTTCGGCCAAACCTTCAAGCTCAGCTTTTGAGTAAACTGATCCTGTTGGATTTGATGGAGTATTAAACAAAAGTACTCTTGTTTTAGGTGTAATGGCAGACTTAAGTTGAGCTGGTGTTATTTTAAAACCAGTTGTTTCATCGGTCTCAATATAAACAGGTGTACCACCAGAATATTTAACAATTTCAGGATACGTAACCCAATAAGGAGAGGGGATAATTACTTCATCACCTTCATTGATAATCGCTTGAAAAATGTTAAACAATGAGTGCTTTGCACCAACATTGACTACAATTTGAGAAGGTTTGTAATCGAGGTTATTTTCACGCTTCAGTTTACTTGCAACCGCTTTAAGAACTTCAGGCGTACCTGCGACAGCAGTATATTTTGAACAACCAGCCTGAATAGCTTCAATTGCAGCATCTTTCACACGTTGCGGTGTGTCAAAATCTGGCTCGCCAGCAGAAAAGCTAAGAATGTCTTTTCCTTGAGCCTTAAGGTCTCTTGCTAAAGCAGTAATTGCTAAAGTCAAAGAGGGTGATAACACTTGAATTCTTTTTGATAGCATGAAACTTTCCCCTATAAAAATATCGTGCAGATTATAGCGAAATATTAATCATTTCTTCCCAAAAAAAATTTATTCTTTGACTGATTCTAAGTAGCATTTATAAATTGCTTCTAATTCATCATCTTTAATTTTCAGATCTTTGTTAGTTGTCAACACAGCTTCTTCTAAGATCTTAATACGTTTAAACATATAGATAAAAAGCTCTTTATTAATATCAGGGATTTTATTGTGTGCCATAGGGCTTTTGTCTCGTCCTTTTTCAATAACACGAGCAGGAACACCCACCGCCGTTGAATCATCTGGGATACTTTTGACCACAACAGAATTCGAACCAATACGGCAATTTTCACCAATTGTAATATCACCTAAAATTTTAGCACCCGAGCCAATAACACTGTGGCTTTTGATGGTAGGATGACGTTTAACGCCTCTTTCTAAACTGACACCACCGAGCGTGACACCTTGATAGATAAGGACATCATCACCCACGACTGCAGTCTCTCCAATAACCAAACCAAAAGCATGATCAAAAAAGACTCTTCTTCCCAGCGTAGAAGCAGGATGAATATCGGTATTTGTAATAATCTGTGAAATACCCATGATAGCGCGCGCTAAGGTTTTAAAACCTTTGACATGTAAAGCATGTGCTATACGATAATTAACCAACGCCCATACCCCAGGGTAATTAAAAAATAGCTCTACTTTCGAGTTGATTGCGGGATCATGGAGAATCGGTTGGGAAAAATCTTCTTTAATTTTTTCCCACAAAGAGACTTCGTTCATTGCATATTATCCTCATTGTTAATCGTTTTAAGATAACCGTTGTCATTTAAGAAGAGGTAAATTTCACCTAAAATGTGTTTTTTCTCTTTTTCACTGATAATATCAGAAGCCTCAATACGATCATTAAGATTTTCCTGAACCTCTTTAATGTCATAATCAAGATCTTCTAAAATATCGCTAATGCTTTGCGATTCTAGTATATTTTCAATCTCATAGCCATCATCATCGATGATAATAGTAGCTTCTGTTGGATGAGTAAAAAGGTTGTGTTTCATACCCAATACTTCTTGATAAGCCCCTACTAAGAAAAAGCCTAAGAAGTAGTCACGGTTTTTAATATCAACATCGTGCAAGAAAAGTGGTGTTTCGGTATTAAAACCTATTTCGCCATCGCTATCGCACGTGATATCCCACAGTGAAGCTGAGCGTGTTGGTACTTCATCCAAACGATCGAGTGGCATAACAGGAAATGTCTGACCGATGCCCCAAAAATCAGGCAAGCTCTGGAAGAGTGAAAAGTTAACCAAATAACGCTCTTGAACACGATCTTGAATATCTAAAATCTCGCTAAGTTTTTTATCGGCGACTAAACCAACAGCTTTTTTAATGATGAGATTGACTAAAATCTCTGTATTTGAACGATCTTGAAGGTCAATATAACCTAAATCAAACAGCGTTAACAAAGACTCCATATGGTCAATACTATCGTGTAAAAATTCAAGTGCATTTTTACGGTTCATCGTTCCTAAAAGATCATACAGCTCTTGTACAAGAGGTGGATTAACGTCTTTAGGTCTTAGTTTTTGATCCGTATACTCTTGCGAAAAAAGCTCTAGTACGGGAGCAACTAAAACAGCATGATGTGCAGCAACAAAACGACCCGACTCGATGAAAATATCAGGTTCATGAACCCCTTTTTGGGTTGCAATGTCTTTGAGTAAATAAACAACGTCGTTCGCATACTCGCTTAGTGTATAGTTTTTATGAAGTGTTGTTTTGTGTTGGGAGTATTCAACTGCTAAACCGCCACCTAAATTGATAGCCCGAAGATGCGTAGCGCCCATACGGCAAAGCTCTGCATAAATATTTCCCGCTTCACGAAGTGCTTTTTTAAGAGGTGCAATGTCGGTAATTTGAGAGCCAATATGGAAATGAATCATCGTAAAGTGATCAAGTAAATTCGCATCACGAAGCATATTGACTGCTTCTAACAGTTCAGTAGACGTCAAACCAAATTTAGAGTTAATACCACCGCTTTTTGCCCAAATACCAATACCAGAGCTATGCAAACGAATACGAAGACCAATGTTTGGAACACAACCAAAACGATCTTTTGCGATGGAAATAATGCTCTCAAGCTCATTAAGCCCTTCAATCGTTAGGGTAATGTCATGCCCCATTTCAGCGGCAATAAAGCCTAAAGAGATCATCTCATTGTCTTTAAAACCATTAACCGTAATAGGAGAATCAGGGTTATTGTACGCCATAGCCAAAATCAGCTCAGCTTTACTGCCCGCTTCAAGACCGTAATGATACTTTTGCCCTAATGAAACAAGATTTTTAACAAAATTAGGAAATTGATTGACTTTCAGAGGATAAACCGCACTAAAATTACCTTCATACCCAAACTCTTTTTTCGCATCAGCAAAACTTTTATAAATCATACGGATCTGTTTTTGAATCAAATGAGGAAATCTCAAAAGAATGGGACCACGGATACCATCTTTACGGATCTGTTGAATAATCTCTATTATAGAAGGCTCACAGCCTGTGTTAACTTTTACCTTACCGTCTTCGATAAAAAAGTTATCGTTTCCCCATGTTTTAATTCCGTAATCCAATGTTTTGCTCCTTAAAAATGCACAATATTAATAATTTTTTCTTCTTTGCTCTCAAGATCTTTAATCCAGATTGTCTGCTTTGAAAGCTCGTCTTCACCGATACATACACAAAATTTTACATATAATTTATCGGCTATTTTAAGATGGTTTTTGAGTGATTTTGCATCATAGCTAGTTAAAACCTTATCGGTTTTACGTTTTTGATCAACCAGTTTAAAAACAACGTCTAAGGCATCATTACACAAGGCGGCAATGTAGTATCCTTCACGTGCTACTTCAGGCATTTTAACAAGTTCCATCAAACGCTCAATTCCCATCGCAAAACCAATGGCAGGTGTTGATTTACCATCTAAAAACTCAACCAAACGATCATAACGTCCGCCACCCGCAATCGCACTTTGTGCACCAATTTCGGAGCTTACAAATTCAAATGCTGTTTTTGAGTAATAATCAAGGCCTCTAACCAGCTTTGGATTAACCACATAAGTGACACCAAACTGGTCTAAAAGAGACTTTAATGTCGTAAAATCATCTTTACATGATGCACACAAATGATCTACGATCAGTGGAGCATCACTGAGTAATATTTTACAGTGTTCATTTTTGCAATCCAATACACGAATAGGGTTGGTAAGTTTTCTTCTTTCACAATCTTCACACAAACCTTCACGTGTTTCTAAAAATTTGACCAATTTTGTACGATACACAGGCATACATTCAGGACAGCCCAAAGAGTTGATCTCAAGAGTGAATCCAATGCCAAGTGCGTGAAACATCGCTTTAAGCATCAAAATAATCGTTGCATCTTCTCTGACATCACTTTCTCCAAAACTCTCTGCTCCAAACTGGTGAAATTGTCTTAAACGTCCTTTTTGAGGTCTTTCATAACGAAACATGGGTCCATGGTAAAAAAAGCGTCTTTTTTCCCCTGCTTTGTCATATTTTTGTTGTACGAAAGCACGCACCACGCCCGCTGTGCCCTCAGGACGTAAACAAACATCGTTTTCGCCTTTGTCAATGAACTGGTACATCTCTTTACCGACAATGTCACTGCTCTCACCCACACTGCGTTTAAAAAGAGCCGTTTCTTCTAAAATAGGTGTTTCGATAAACGAAAATCCATACTGTTCTGCGATGCGAGAACAAGTTTCAATCATATATAAGTACGTTTCACTTTGTGGAGAGAGCGTGTCTTTCATTCCACGTAATGCATTAATCATTAATAACTCCATTTTCCAAAACTTTTAGAATAGTTAAATGAATTTCTTGAATAGAAAAAATTTTATTGTCATGAGTACAATTAATTTTATTCCATCCATTAACTAAACAGAGATCTTTATAAGCATAATAAACTTGTCTGAGATAAGAATCATCTTCTTCATGAAGATCTTTAGCTTTATCTGTATAATCACGCTTATTTTTCTTTAAAACTAATTCTGAAGATAGGGAAGGGGAAATATCCAATAAAAAAACAACATCAGGTTTCGGAAGATTAAAAACTCCATATTCTAACTTTTCAATCCAATGTTGTAATTCCTTTTGCTCCTCTTGAGTTTTTAACTTCGCAATCTGATGAGCAATATTTGACGGGACATAGCGGTCACATATAACCATTGTTCCTTTGTTTAATTCATCATAAATTAACTTGCTTTTTTCAAATCTATCGCCAGCATATAGAAGTGCTGAAAATTTCGGATGTACATTATCCAAAGAACCAAACTTTCCATTTAAATAATTTCCAACTTCTTGCCCAAAAAATGTTTCGCTATAACATGGAAACTGTAAAAGCAAATTTGGAATGTTGTTTTTTTTATAATATTCATGCAATAGAGTAGCTTGGGTTCCCTTTCCGCTACCATCAATTCCTTCAAATACAATAATTTTTCCTTTTTTCATTTTGCAATAGGTCCTTCAACAATAAAATGCAATTTAACACCTTTCTTTTCAAGTTTTCCTTTGGCATCTTTACCCTGTGGCGCAAATACTACTAAACATGCATCTACTTCATAGCCATACTTTTTTAAATCATCAACTATTTCCAATACTTTTCTTCCACCTGTCGTACTATCATCAACAATAAGAGCCTTTTTTAAGTTTACACTTTTAGGTAAACCATCAAATTTACACTTCGGAATATCACTATCTATGCGAAATTTTTCTTCAAGATTATGCAAAACAAAAGGTTTCTTGCATAATCTTGAAAATTCATATCCAAGAATAGGGGATCCACCTTTGCTTGTTACTACAAAGTCACAATCTAAATATATTTGCGAATAATAAGTATAAAGCTCTCTAGCAAAATCTTGAGCACATCGTTCGTTTACTGTTGCGCTCATTAAGTCAATATATTTAGGAAAAACATATCCATTTGTACTTTTACCAATCTCAACATCAAAATTTAATGCAAACTTATCTATTTTTTCTTCGACTCTACCCTTCATTTTTTCAACAACACACTCTTGAATCATAGATTTTGTTTCTACAACTTTAAAGCCAAGTTCTTCCAAAACATCAATAGTCGTTGCTAACTTGTTTCTCATAAGCCATTTACTAAGTTTTCGAGGTAAAAAACCAGAAGCTTCGCAAACTAAAATGATTAGTGATATTAATGACAATATTGATAACAGAGTAATTGTAACATTTGGTATATATTCATTTATTACTTTCAAAACATCAGTCGTATTATTATCCATTCATCTTCTCTCTTATTTTTTCAATAGGTTCTATACTATTGGAATAAACTATACACAAATTTGATAAATCTTTACAGATATTTTTATAATCATCACTTGTATCTTGAATATAAAGCTTTTCATCACCCACTGAAGAAATTTTCTCAGATACTTTTGCATTAAATGTTTCGCCGACTATGACATCAATATCATATTTTTCAATAAGAGAACTATACAATTCAATATCTTTAATTGTTATATTTTCAAGCACAGGCTTTAAATATAAAAACATTAATAATTCTTTTTTTTCTTTTTTAAGATTAAAACTTTTAAATCTCTCAAGTGGAGAGCACGTTCCTTTTTCATATTTATTCCAAAATGAAATTGTCGCAGAACTGATATAAATTGAAAGTTGCCCACACCAAACTATTTTATCTAAAATTGATCGAATCTCTTTTTGGTGAATAAATTGTTTCGTTGCAATTTGAATAGGATTTTCTAAAGTCAATAAAAAATTCAATAATTCTATCGTAGCACTTTTATTAATTTCATCCCAACATTCAGAGTAGCAACCAATTGAAAGAATAGTACCTTGCTTACCCTGTATAAACAAAGGATGAGATAACAAATAATTTATAATACTTGTAACAGATTTTTCTTGATTTGGAACTTTACCAAGTTTTAAATCAAGAATAGGCAAATAGCAATAACTACAATTTGATCTACAACCTAAATTAGTATTCACAAATAATCTCTTAGAAGTTCCATCTATATATTCATGCATAATTAATATCTCACATACATGTAAATCTACTTTGCAAATAAGGTAAAACAGACGAAGGCACCAAATGAGAGACATCCCCGCCATGTTTAGCAATAGAGCGTATGACTGATGAGCTAATAAAAGCATTTTTGAGACTTGGCATCAAATAAACTGTTTCAATTTCACTCCATAAAGATGCATTGGCATACCCCATCTGGAGTTCAAATTCAAAGTCACTGACTGCTCGAAGACCGCGAATCATCACACGAATATTTTTTTCTTTTGAAAAGCTCACCAAAAGGTTATCAAAGGGTTCTACTTCAACACCTTCTATATCTTGTATGGCTGCTTGCACCATTTCTACACGGGTATCAATGTCAAACATGGGGCGTTTTTCTTCTGAAATGGCTACTGCTACTAAAACCTTATCAAAAAGCTTTTTGGCCCGTTTAATAACATCCATATGACCATTGGTAATAGGATCAAATGTTCCTGGATAAATGGCTACTCTCATGCTCCCTCCCAACGTTGAAAAAGATTGTGCTCAATCCCCAAAAGATCAAACCATTTGCCGATTAAAAAATGCTCCATTTCGTCAAGGCTAGAAGCCTTAGCATAATAGCCCATGACGGGAGGTGCAATGTGAATGCCTAGCATGGAAAGTTTGAGCATATTTTCTAACGCAATAGCCGAAAAAGGCATTTCACGAGGTGCTAAAAGAAGAGGGCGTTTTTCTTTGATCATCACGCTTGCCGTTCGTGTCAAAAGATTGTCCGCAATGCCATGTGTAATCTTTGCTAATGTGTTCATACTGCAAGGAATAATCGCCATAGCATCAGTTTTAAAAGAACCAGAAGCTGTGATGGCTCCAATATTTTCATCATCGAGTAAAATGGTATTGGCTTCTTTGGCAAAAACAACTTTAGCATGATCAGAGATAATGACGTATTTTTCGATTTCAGAAGGAAGTGCTTTAAGAAAAGAGAGTCCAAGTTCAACACCACTGGCACCACTAATGCCTACAATGATGCGTTTCATTCGAGGATTACCGCTTCTTTGGACGATACAATTTTTGCATTCAAAATTTTGCCTTGTTCTGTTTTAATCTTTACGACATCACCAATATCAGCATCTTCAATCAATGTTGCTTGCACTTCAATAACTAACCCACCATCTTTAAATAGGGCTCTTATACTATCTTTTTTTGAGAGTGTTTTCTTCACATCAAAATGATAATCTGCTAAAACTTGCCCCTCTTTAATACTGGTTTTAACCATAGCATTTTGAGGTATTTCGCTCAAAACAGCTCGTGTGGGAATGCCTTCCAAACTCATCAAAATGCTTTCGTAGTCATCGTTTGTGAGGATTTTACCGTTAAGCAAATTACGTTTCGCTTTAAACACCATTACCTTCGCGTTCATCTCATAAGCAAAATAGAGCTTTCGCTCTTTATCTCCCACTTTAAAAGTAGCGACAAAAGAGCCACTGTTTTTTTTGAGAGTTGTCTCTGGAATAGTTACACTGACTAATTGATAGCGTTTAAAATCAACGGGGAGGGAAGATTTAACCGAAATCCGAGGTTTTTCTTCAATGACAACAGAAGGTGAAGCTTCTTGAAATTTTTTTAAAAAAGCATCTTCAAGAGCATCTGCCTTACCCATAAGCGAACAGTTGCGCTTAAAAACGACCACACCTTCACTGCTATCTATGATAGTTACATTACGATCACTGAATGCTGTGCGTATCACACTTGATGGAATGGCATAATGCATACGTTCTTTGGGGACTTGAACAATGACAGGATTATCGCTACTTTGGAAACCGAAAAAAGATGCCTTGATTGTATCTTCTTCAATGCAGTAAGTTTTATCAATATAAAGAGATTGTGAAAAAAGTGTAGTTATAAAAAGAAGTGAAATTAAAATGGAGCGGGAAACGAGGTTCGAACTCGCGACCCCGACCTTGGCAAGGTCGTGCTCTACCACTGAGCTATTCCCGCAAAACGGACGAAATTCTACCAAAAAAAACCCTTCATGTCAATCTTTTTGAGCTCTAATTGTAGCACAAATAGATTTTAAAGGGCTTAGATGGCAATTTTACACCTTAAAAATAGCGATTTCGTGCTCTAATTCTACAGTCGAAAGATTGAGGCTACTGGAGATATCCATCAAATTATCTGCAATCTTTTTATTTTCATGGGCAAGTCCCGTAGCTTCTTCAACACCTTGAGTAAGCTGATCAATCTCTTTTGAAATACTCATCGCCTTTTCATACGCAACATTGGTAATCTCTAAACTTTTAGCAGTCTTCTCTTTGGTCTCATTTGCCATTGAAGAGATTTTGATAGCATTTTGATTGAGAGAAACAACTTTCTGACTATTTTCTTTAATATTTTCACTTGCACTTGAAACACTTTGAACAACAACACTAATGGTAACATCAATTTCAGAAAGTGATTTTTGAGTACGTTCTGCAAGCTTTCTAACTTCATCGGCAACTACAGCAAAGCCTCGACCATGTTCACCTGCACGTGCTGCTTCTATCGCTGCATTGAGTGCCAAAAGATTGGTTTGATCTGCAATATCTTTGATCATTTCAAGTATGGAACGAATTTGTGTCGTTTGCTCGGCTAAATTATGCATTTGCGATGAAATATGCTGTTCATCTTGACTGACACGATTGATACTTACAACAATTTCATCGAGTGTTACAATCATCTGATCCAAAAGGATATAGTCTTCTTTCATGTACATTGCCGATGTTTCAGATATCTCTTTTGATTCTTGTAATTCATGATTGATTTTGGAGGTGAGTTTTTTGACGTTATCTACAATACGATCTTGGTTTTCAGCCGCACTCGTAATCATATGCGCCGATGTTTGCATATGTTGATTTGTCTCCAAGTTTGATACCATTGTCGTTTTTGCTTTAATTAATGCCTGCTGTAGGGTAGAGAGAAGGGTGTTTAAATTTTCACTGATATGCCCAATTTCATCTTTATTCACAACCTTAATAGAACGGTTAAGCGCTAAATCTTGTGTAATATCAGACAAGTGATCACTGATACGTGCAATTCCTTTAACCAAATAGCGCGTAATAGCGAACAAAAGCCCTGAAGTAATAACTAAAATAAGCGAAGAGATCCCAATAACAAGATAGAGGTTATGATGCAATTGTGCACTAATCTCTACGCTAATATCTTTAACTCGCTGATTGGTGAATTTTGAGATGCTATCAAAGTTTTTACTGATGTATTTGCAATCCGCTTCAATTTCAACGGCCATATCACCAATATCTTCACGATTATCCTTTTGATAGAGATCGTAAATACGTTGATATTTAGGTGCAATTTTTTGACTGTAACGTTCATAGGCTGCATTGAGGTGTTGTTTGAGTGTTGGTTCTGCGTAAAAGTCACTTATAAGTGCTTTATCAAAAAAAGCTTTCATGTTTTTTTCAACAAGAGGTAGTCGTTCTTTTGCTTGTCCCGTGGGTAAAAATTCACTGGTGACATGAATGAGATCATTTAAAATCATCTCAAAATTATCACGTGCAGCAGTGATTTCATTATCGGGAACCACATTTTTCTCATAAATGGTTTCCAAGGAATTTTTGCCAATCATGCTCGAGTTAATGCTAATATAGGAGAGAATCAACAAACCAATAACGGTTACAATGGAGATAAAAAGCAGTTTTGTCGAGATTTTTATTTCGTTAAACATCACATTCCTTTAGAGTAGCACTTTGTCATTTTGTGATGCAATGCTATCTAAAAAAATGTTAAAAGGTCAAGTTTTTTAAACTTATTTTATCTCCAAGAGTATAATTATAGATAAAAGATATTAAAATAATAAAATTTTTATATCTTTTTCAGCAGAGACACTACGGATTTCTTCGTCACTAATCCACAGTGCATTGCTATTTACAAGGGGTTTCACCATGCCTGAACCATACTTGTTTTCACCAAAAACATAAAATTTTCCATCTCTAAAAGTACCTAAAACAAAGTTAACTCGACCCGATTTCACTGTAAATGCCTCTGCATTTGAAGCAGTTATGGAACTTAAGTTAAAGTTTTTTTCACCTTGAAGTTTTTTAAGAAGAGGTATTAAAAAGACAAAAGCATTGACATAGGCAGCCAAAGGATTGCCCGGCATTGAGGCTACAATGGTCTCACCCATTTTTCCCATCATCGTGGGTTTCCCTGGTTTAATATTAATTCCATGAAAAGAGGCGGTAAAACCATTGCGCAAAAGTGCTTGTTCAACAAAATCAGCTTCACCCATACTTACACCGCCACTGGTTACCAATACATCATACTGTTTCATAGATGTGAAATACTCCGTTGCCGCTTCTAAATTATCGGGAATAACACCACAATAATGTGCAACAAAACCGTGTTCTGCAAGTAAAGAGATTAAAGAGAGGGCATTGATGTCATAAATTTCATCTTCGCTGGCATTTTGCCAAGGTGATTTAAGCTCATCTCCTGTAGAAAAAACAGCAATGTGAAGCTTTTTATAGACTTCAAGCATACTAATACCTTGCGATGCAAGAAGAGCAATTTCACGTGAGCTTATACGTATTCCAGCATCAAATAAAACTGAGCCAACACGTTCTTCTTCACCTTTAAGACGTAAAGCATTGCCTTTTCTAATGGAAAAGGGAAGTACAGCTTTTGTTTCATCGTAAGAGATGCAATTCTCAAAAGGAATGATTGTATCAGCGTCATCAGGAACTTTTGCCCCTGTCATGATCTTATAACACTCATTTTCACCCAAACAAGACGTAACAACATTGCCTGCAAAAATCGTTGTTTTGATGTTTAGTTCACTTATGTTTTCTCGATATTTAAAAGCAAAACCATCCAGTGCGGCATTGTTGTAGGAAGGTAGATTTTTCTTACATGTAATCTCTCTTGCCAGCGTTCTACCTAGCGCATCAAAGATACTAACCCATTCTGAATGAGGTGTTGTCGAAACAAGAGAAAGGCTCAGTTTTAGTGCATCATCAAAACTAACTGAAAGCTCTTTTTTCATCTTTTATTCCTCAAGTCTTTCAATGCGCGCACCCAATTTTGAGAATTTACCCTCAAGGTCTTCATACCCACGATCGAGGTGATAAATTCTGTGGATTTTTGTTGTTCCCTCAGCCACAAGTGCCGCTAAAATAAGCGCTGAGCTTGCTCTTAAATCCGTAGCCATAACATCAGCTGCATTGAGTTTCATTTTGCCTTCAACGGTTGCACTGTGCCCTTTGAGTTTGATGTTGGCTCCCATACGTGAAAGCTCACTCACGTGCATAAAGCGATTTTCAAACAAGCGCTCATCGATAATACTTGTACCTTTTGCTTGCGTGCACAGTGCCATAAATTGGGCTTGGAGATCGGTTGGGAAACCTGGATATTCGGTTGTTTCAATGTCAGAAGGAAGAATTTTATCGGCAGGGTGAATGGTTAAGGTATCGTCCTTTTCATCGATTTTAAAACCCATTTGCTCCAATTTTGAGACAACCGCATCAAGGTGTCTTGGATTGACATCTTTAATGGTGATTTTTGACTTTGTAATTGCACCCGCACACAGATATGTTCCTGCTTCAATACGATCTGGAATAACGCGAAAATCTTGAATATCTAAAAGCTTTCCACCGCTTCCTTTGATAACAAGCTTTGACGTACCGATACCTTCGATGCTTACACCAGCCTCTGCTAACACTTCACAGACTTGAACCACTTCTGGCTCTTTTGCCACGTTTACAAGTGTCGTTGTGCCATGCGCAAGTGCCGCTGCCATGATAATATTCTCACTCCCTGTTACGGTCACTTTATCGAAAATAATGGTTGCACCTTTAAGCCCTTTAGGTGCTTTAGCTAAAACATAACCTTGTTTTATTTCAATGACTGCACCCATTTGCTCTAACGCTTTTAAGTGAAGATCAATCGGTCGCTGACCAATAGCACAGCCACCAGGAAGTGACACCTCACAGTGTCCAAAACGTGCAAGCAATGGTCCAAGGGTCAAGATGGAAGCACGCATTTTACGCACGATGTCATAGTTGGCGCAAGCAGAATTAACCGTTGTGGCATCCACTTCGACAACATTTTGATCTTTAAGTGTAAAACTAGCACCAAGATTGGTTAGAAGTTGTAATAATGTTTTAACATCCGCCACTTGCGGCATATTTGAAATTGTAATTTTTCGTTTTGAGAGGAGGGTTAACGCTAAAAGAGGAAGTGCGGCATTTTTTGCCCCTGAAATAGAGACAGTTCCGCTAAGTTTTTGTTTCCCTTCGATCGCTAAATAATACATCATTCTAGAGTTCCTTTTAAAAGATGATGTATTGTAGTTAAAAAATGATTAAATTTTCTATGAATTTTGGTAGAATGTGAATTAAGATGATTATGAGGAAATCCGATGCTTCTAGAACAATTTTTACATGAAACACGTTATCTATCAATCGCTCAGCTCTCATTTGATGAAGAGAAACTTACAATTTTCAATCATGCAAAAAAAGAACATCCTCATTTTCAATCTTTTGATCTTAACAAAGATATAAACTCTGTACCAATGGCAGATATTTTATTTATTGAAATTGGCGAAAGCACAAAAGACAAACTCAAACTTCTTGTAAGCATTTTTACACGACATAAACCTATCATCTCCTATATCTTTGCTGACGATGTTGAAAATAGACTTTTACTCAAATTTGCACTGCATTTTGGGCTTACAGATGTCTTGCCTTTGAAAGATGAAGAAAGTGTACTTCTTTCGATTTTTACTAAAAACCCTACTAAACTTGATGATAATCTCTATGTTTTTCAAAAAATAGAACTTGAAAAAAAGATTGAACACTTCTTTCCTTTTTTTGTTTTTCATGGCGAAACACTCGCTTATGCCAATGCCAAAGCAAAAATGCTTTATGAAACAACAGATCTAACTGAGATTCAAACCAAAATACACAAAGATGAAGAACTGTGTGGTGCCCTGAAAGAAAATGAAGATGCCCAAGGAAACATTGTTATAGAGACAGCCTCTGGACAAAAAGAACCTTATGTGTGTGTCATCAAATCATTTCCGCAAAGTAGTGAAAAAATTGTTACACTGATTAATTACAATCCCGAAAATGAACAACAACCAAAACATTACTCTAACATTCTCAATAGATTTGATTTTATTGATAAACTCAAAGACCGTCTTGCCCAACGCACTGTTACAAATACAGTTATTTCACTTATTTTTATCAATATTTCCAACCTCGAAAAACTCAACAAAGTATTTACTAGTACAACACTGTATGAAGCCTTTAAAAACTTAATGGTAAAACTTTTTCAGTTCAAAGAGGCAAGTCAAGATGTCATTCAGTGGAGCCCCAATCTTTATATTTTGATGGGCGAAGAGAGTAGTTTTGAACATGCTTGTGAGCAAACAAAATACCTCCAACAAGAGCTTATCAATGCAACAGCTAATGAAAAAATAACCCCCATTATTCTTACTTCTGCTTTACATGTTGAATCCAATGATCTGAATGAGGTTCTTGATTATATTGAGAAGATTAATACGAAAACCCTTCTACCACAAGATATTGAAAAGATCAAATATTTTGAGTTGGATTATTTGGATAATGTTATTGATGAGCAAGAACAAATCGCCTATTTATTGCATAATTGTGTGAACAACAAAATTCCTATTAAGCTTCTCAATATCTATAAAGGTCTCTGCATCAATACCAACTCATACATCCAAAAAATGACACCTGACAATAATTACCAAATCAGTTGTGAAAACCTTCAAGGTTACGCGATGCAACTAGAGGGTGAAACCGTTTTGCAAGCACCAAATTTCCCCAAAGACATCAAAGCAGAAATTGCTATGGTTGATATTAAGCGTGCTGTCGTCATTATCAAAAATCTTAAATTTATGCAAAACAGCGCCAACAACAGACAACACACCCGCGTTCAAACCAGTGTTCGAACACCTGTTCTCATCAAATACGCACAGCGTTCTTCTGCACAAGGCGATATTCTCGATATTTCCGTCAATTCAATCGCCATTAAAGTGGGAAAATCCTTCAAAGATGAAGATATGTTAAATCAAAAAGTGAAACTTAACTTTTCACTCCCAAATGAACAGGGCGAAAATGGGTATGTTATTATGAATATTGAAGCAAAAGTTACCTACATTGGGCAAAAAAGTGATTATACAAAAATCGTTGTGATGATAGAAAATCTTCCACAACCTTACGATGATTATTTATTGCGATACATGTACCAACGCCAAAAAGAGCTTATATTTGAGATTAGAAAGGCGACTAAAGCCTACAACTAGGACATAGACTTGAAAAAGTCTATGTTATAAATGATTGATTATGCTTGCATTATACGCCGCACCAAAGCCATTGTCGATGTTCACCACACTCACACCACTGGCACAACTATTCAGCATAGAAAGTAGGGCTGCCACACCTCCAAAACTTGCACCATACCCTACACTGGTAGGTACAGCGATGACTGGCTTATCCACAAGTCCTCCGATGACACTCGCAAGTGCACCCTCCATGCCAGCGATAACAATGACTACTTTTGCATTTTGGATGACATCAAGGTGAGCAAACAAACGGTGAATGCCCGCAACACCCACATCGACGACTTTTTTGACATGATTTCCCAAAATACGTGCCGTTTCATAAGCTTCTTCCACAACATAAAGATCCGATGTTCCAGCAGCTATGATGGCGATGTAACTCTCTGGCGGTGTCATAATTTCACGCTCAATGGTAATGGTTCTTCCCATAACGTTATACTTGGCTTCTGGCGCTATTGCACGTACGGCATCATATGCTTTTTCATTGGTACGGGTGATCAATATATTGTTCTCTTTATCCAAAAGCTTTTGGGTAATCTGAGCGATCTGATCAGGTGTTTTACTCTCACCATAAATGACCTCAGGATAGCCCAAACGAACGCCACGGTGATGGTCTATCTTAGCGAAACCTAACTCTTCAAAGGGCTCTGCTTTTATTTTTTGCATCGCATCTGCAATGCTCACATCGCCATTTTTTACAGCTTCTAACAGCTTCTCTATGCCTTGTCCACACATCTAAACTCCCTCAACAACATGCAAAGATTCCATTATCGAGTCATGTCGATAGCCTTCAAGATCTAATGTGATATGCAAAAATCCTAAAGATTTGAGATGCTCTCGTAAGACCTTTAAGTGAGCATCATTCACCAAACGAATCATCTCCCGCTCAGGCATCTCAATACGCGCTAAACCATCCTCATAGCGCACACGAATCTCACCATACCCCTGTGCTATCATATATTCTTCAGCCAAAGAAACCATGTGAAGTGCTTTATCTTCTATTTTTTTATCGTAAGGAAAACGAGTCAACAAACACGCATATGAAGGTTTATCCCACGTACTAAGTCCCAAATCTTTAGAAAGAGCGCGAATCTCACTTTTGGTAAGTCCAGCATCCAGAAGTGGTGTTTTGATACCAAGTTCTCCCAATGCCACACGTCCCGGTCGAAACTCTTTGGTGTCATCCACATTGCTACCCTCGGCTACAGCACTCAAACCTCTTTGGTGTGCAACATCGAGCAGTGAAGAGAAGAGGGCATGTTTGCAGATGTAACATCGATTGTTTGGATTGGTTCGTACAGCCTCAATCCACGGTTTTAGAATCACTTCATGCTTAACACCTACTTCTTGAGCAATGCGTTTGGCATCGGCAATTTCCCACTCCGCAATATAGGGCGTTGAAGCCGTAATTCCAATAACTTTTTCGCCCAAAACATCGTAAGCGACTTTAAGCAAAAAGGTACTATCAACACCCCCTGAAAAGGCCACAATAAGGCTATCGTAAGAAGCAAGTATCTGTTTTAAATGTTCGTATTTTTTATACATGGTTTATCTCTTTCGTCATTGCTTTTGCAACACTCTCGTATATCATAGAAATAGGAACTTCGTGGCTCAAAGCAGCTGTCTTACACTCTTCATATTCTGCTTTGTATTTGAGTAATTCACCATGCGAAAAGGTGCATTTCACACTGATCTTTCCATAAGGAGTAGAAACCATTTTGATTTCTCGGTCTAACATGATTTTTTGAATCGTTGATCGTCTTAGTCCAATTGAAGAGGTTTCAGCAAAAATAATCTCCGTTGCTTTGGCCTCTTTATCGGCACTGACTAAAACACTAAGCTTCACACCCAAGCGATTTTTCTTTGTTGTAATGGCAGTTGTGTAAACATCTTTTACACCTGCATCAAAAAGCCTTTCTTGGACATATGAGAGAATTTCAGGGCTCATATCATCAATATTCGTTTCTAAAACAATCTCTTCTGGGATAGAAACAACATCTTCCTCTTCACCCAAAAGCACACGCAAAACATTGGGAATAGTAAAATCTTTATGACCAATGCCATAACCAATCTTCTCAATCACCAGTGTGGGCTTATCACTAAAGGTGTCCACGTTGGCTTTAATGATGGCAGCACCTGTAGGTGTCGTCATTTCCGAAGGAACGCGTCCTAAACTTACAGGGACATTGTGTAAAATTTCCAGCGTTGCAGGAGCAGGGACGGGCAATGTACCATGCGCACACTGAACAAACCCACCACCCAGCTCAATTTTAGAAGCCATAATCTTACTGACATGTAAAGCCTCTAAACAGATGGCAGCACCTATAATATCAACGATTGAATCAACAGCACCCACTTCGTGAAAAGCAACTTCATACGGTGATTTGCCATGAATCTTTCCCTCTGCCAAAGCTACACACCAAAACATTTTGATACTTCGCTCTTTAACCCAATCGCTAAGCGTACTGTTTTGAATCATCGCTTCAATACTTTTAAACGTACGATGTTCATGATGATGGTGATCAGAAGTGTGCGGATGGACGTGCCATCCGTTAGGGTTTGCGTGTTGATGTGTTAGTTTGACAGTAACTTTCGTTCCACTAATGCCCATTTTACAGCTTGGTTGAATGGTGAGATCAAACTCCGTATCCAAAGAGAGTTTTGAGAGTTCTTGCTTTAAATAATGACGGTCAACACCCAAATCCAAGAGTGCGCCCAAATTCATATCGCCGCTAATACCACTAAAGCAGTCATAGTACAAAACTCTCATAAATTTCCTTATTTATTCACCAATTTTGGAACCGTAATTGAACCAAAAGGAAGCACTATAATACTTGCATTTTCGCCTTTTTCGGCAAGGGCATCCTCAAGCGCTACATTTAAATCATGGTAAGGCTTCAAGTGCACCGCTTTCATCTCTTCATCGCTCAGTTCACTCACTGCCCAACTTTGCGCCCAAAGGTTAATTTCTGCCATCTTCGCTGCTTTATGATAACCTAATTTGTAGCCACATTTAATTTTATTGAGTACTTCTTGCGCGCAATGTGCTGAACTCATCAGTTTGAAAAAGCCTTCTTCACCAATACCTGTACGGCATTTGGCAACCATGATTAAAATACCATTCTCTTTCAATGCAAGTTTGCCATTATCGAGGGCTTTTTGAGATTGGTAAAGGTCGATATCCATAGGGTAGGGAGCAACAGAGATAACAATGTCAGCTTTTTGTGGAATGTTAACACAAAAAACTTCATCCGCTTTATCAATCGCTGCGTAAAAAGAATCACTCAAATCTCCCGCTCGCACAGCGCAAATATCATGGTCGCTATCAAGTACCGTCATAATGGCAAAAACATCAATGTGTTTTAAAACACTCATGGCATCCATCATGTCTTCATGGACAGGGTTACCTTTAAGGCTCAACGCTTGTGCATTGGGATGAAGCGCTAAAAGGTGATTTTGCTGAATGGTATCGTATGCTGCAACACCCGGTAAGAAACCTTTTCTACCGCCCGTATAACCCGCAAAATAGTGTGGCTCAACCGAACCAATCACGCACACTTTTTTAGCTTCTGCAACAATTTTATTGAGATACATCTCCGTACCATTGGTTGATTTACCAAGGTAAACCATCGGATCGTTATGAGAGTCATGACTCCAAAGACGATTTTTAGCTTTCAAATCTTCATAAATCTCTTTACCTAAGATAAAATGCCACTCTTCCTCGCTAGGTGCTCTATGACAGCCCGTTGCTACAATGAAGAAGATGTCTTTATCTTTGATTTGTGGGTAAATACGTGCCAATACTTTACGTGTTGGAGTAGGGCGTGTACCATCATTGACAATAAAGACAATACGCTCATTAGTATCGCTAAACATATCAAATGCTTCATGGCCAATAGGATGGGCAAGCGCTTCATCAATCGCATGATTGTAGTCCATTTTAGGAACACTATTGGGGTTATAAACACCTACTAACTGTTTTTCGCTAATATTCAGCTCAAATTTTTCATCTTTACCATAGCCAACTGTAACTTTCATCCATGATCCTTTATCACTATTTCTATATTTTCTCACTCAAACCCAATTTACTAACTGTTAAAACACTCTTATAAAGGCCTTCAATTATTATATGTGATATTTTATCACCAATAAAACAATATTTGTAAAATTTTTATCGAAAAAAATGACACACACGAAAGAACCAAGATAGATTTTGATAAAAATTTTATTTTATAAAAGAACATAAGGGAAAGCCCAAAAATAGGCTTTCCCTTCTTGATTGTTTTAAAGAAGAGTTTTAAAATACTTCGTATTGAGCGCGACCAATTTTGTAAAGATCTGCACCGAAAGTATCGTTAATAACCGTTAAAGGGAAATCAACAACTTCAAGTCTTCTGATAGCCTCAGGTCCCAATTCTGGGTATGCGATAACTTCAGCACTTTTAATTTGGCGTGCTAGAAGTGCACCCGCACCACCTGTTGCACCAAAATAAATTGCTTTAGATTTCACACAAGCATCAAGCACTTCTTGACTTCTTTTACCTTTACCGATCATACCTTTAAGACCTTGCTCATTGATAAGTTTTGGAGAGTAAGAGTCCATTCTGTAACTTGTTGTTGGGCCTGCACTACCGATTGGATCACCTGGTTTTGGAGGAGTTGGTCCAACAAAATAGATTACCGCGCCTTTCATGTCAAATGGAAGAGGTTGTCCTGCATCTAAAAGATCGACTAATTTTTTATGCGCCGCGTCACGTGCTGTATAAACAACGCCTGTTAAATAAACAATATCGCCTGCTTTAAGTGGTGTTACATCTGCTTCAGTAAGTGGTGCTGTTAAATGATAAGTTTTGCTCATTATATTCTCCTTATAGCTTAATATGCATGTGGCGTGAGCTGTGGCATTGAACGTTAACGCTCACTGGTAAACTTGCGATATGGCAAGGGTTTTTCTCGATATGAACACCAAGAACAGTATTTGTACCGCCCATACCCATAGCGCCGATACCCAAGTTATTAAGAAGAACCATT
The DNA here is from genome assembly GCF_036802865.1 of Sulfurospirillum sp. Classification (NCBI taxonomy): domain Bacteria; kingdom Pseudomonadati; phylum Campylobacterota; class Epsilonproteobacteria; order Campylobacterales; family Sulfurospirillaceae; genus Sulfurospirillum; species Sulfurospirillum sp. Next base: position 509,923 of record NZ_DAIRVK010000002.1, read on the forward strand.
AACTCTTCTTCCATTGATTCGAGTACTGGATCTGGATTTTTGCTTCCAAGCTCTCTAAAGAGTGCATGTTTAGAAGAGATTACCGCTTTTTCAAATGTACCACCGATACCAACACCAACAGTAAGTGGAGGACATGGATTTGGACCTGCATCAGAAATAACTTGTTTAACGTACTCGATAATACCTTTTCTACCTTTTGCTGGAGGAAATACAGTTGCGCGAGAAACGTTCTCAGAACCGCCACCTTTTGCAGCGTATTCAATGTCTAGTTCATCGCCTTCAACAATGTCAAAGTGAATGATCGCTGGAAGGTTGTATCCAACTTCATCTTTAAGGTTAGCACGTGTATCCCAATGACAGGTAGATGCTCTTAAATAACCCTCTTTGTATCCTTGCTCTGTTCCCGCATTGATTGCTTTTTTTAAGCTACCGCCAACCACTTTAAGATCTTCGCCTACTTTAACAAAGAAAACTGCTAAGCCTGTATCTTGGCAAAGAGGTCTTGCTTCATTCGCTGCGATATCAGCATTATCTAAAAGTTGTTTAAGAACTTGTTTACATACTTCACTTTTTTCTGTGTTGTATGCATCTTCTAATGCTTTATAAGCATCTTTAGGCAAGTTTGTTGCACTGTAAAGGATCATGTCCTTTACACTCTTAACGATGTCTTCGTACTTAATTTCTCTCATTTTACCTCTCCGAAAAAGTTGGTTTTTGGTTAAAACTGATTTTAGGCACTTTAAAAAGTACATAAAATCAATTTTATCATTTTCTACCCCAAAACGATGGGGTAGAGGTGCTTAGTTGAGTTTACATTTAAAAGGAGGCACCTCTACAGATATTTACATCTAAGTATCTGTAAAAATGCTTTTTAAAGTTCTGCCCTCATAAAGAGGGCAGAAACTGACTACGAATTAGATCAAACCGTAAAGTTTTGCAAAGAAGAAACCACAGAAACATGCAGTGGTTACACCTACAAAACCTGGCAAGATAAAGCTATGATTGATAACGAATTTACCAATTTTAGTTGTACCTGAACGGTCAAATGAAAGTGCCGCAATATCACTTGGGTATGTTGGAAGAATCCAATAACCGTAAGCAGCAGCAGCAAATGCAGCGATCATACCTGGTTCAACGCCTACGGCAAGAGCGATAGGCACCATAGATGAAACCGCAGCCGCTTGTGAGTTGATGAGTTTAGAAATAAGGATCAAAACAACCGCATATGCCCATGGATAGACTTTTACAAGGTCACCCATGCTAGATTTAATATCAGCAGTGTGTGCACCAAACATTGTGTGTGTCATCCAAGCGATACCAAAAACAGCAATAACCGCAGTCATACCCGCTTTGAAAACATCACTCTCGACCATAGCTTTAGTTTTAAGATCTGCGACAATATAAATAACAGCAGCAGAAGCCAACATAAACATTTGGATAGCATCAACCATTGAAAGTGGTGTTAATTTACCTTTAATTGTAAAGGTTGGAACCAATGATGGGAACATACCCAAAATTGCGATAACTGCAATGGTACCAAGGAAAAGCCATACAGAAGCATATTGTCTACTTGTAAACTCTTTACCTAGTAATGTAGCAGTTGAACCATACACATATTTTTTTGCTTCAGGATCTTTGATAAGTTCTTGAAAATCTGGATCTTTATCGAGATCTTTACCTCTAAACATACTTACAAAACCAACAACCAAAACACCGATTAATGCTGAAGGCATTGTAATTTGGAGAAGTTGGATTAATGAAAGATCTTGACCATTAACTAACGGATGTCCTTTCATAAGCGCGATCATAGAAACAACAGCAACAGATGCTGGTGAAATCATAATACCCATTTGTGCTGCAATCGTACTCGCTGCCATTGCACGCTCTGGTCTATTACCTGTTTTAATAGAAATATCATAAATAATAGGAAGCAATGTATAAACAACGTGACCTGTACCACAAAGGAATGTCAAGATAATTGTTGTTACTGGTGCTAAGACGGTAACATAACGAGGATGTTTTCTCAATACTTTCTCAGCTTGTTGTAACATAACATCAAGTCCACCAGACGCTTGAAGTGCAGAACCAGCACAAACAACAGAAAGCATAACCAACATAACGTCAATTGGAGGATGACCGGGAGCAAGTTGAAAACCAAAAACAAAGATAATAACACCGATACCACCGATAAGACCTAGTGCTATACCACTCTTTCTTGCTGCAAAGAACAAGATGACGAGTACTACAAGCAACTGTATCCAAAACATGCTTGACATGAAAACCCCTTATATAAAGTTTTTATATTACAACTTAAAAGCGCAATATAATTTCAGAAAGAATTATATTCTCCAATTTAGGATATAAATGAGACCTTTTTGATAATATAACAAAAAAATATGTCTGGAAACCAATGTTAAACTTAAAAATAATAATTATTTTATTTATTTACAGCTCTTTTTTATATTCAAATGAAATTTTGCTTCTTCATTCATATAATAAAGGCTTAAAATGGAGTGATGGTATTTCTCGTGGCATTGAGGATGTTATGCAAAAACATCCTCAATATGAACTTACGACTGAGTATATGGATAGCAAAAAGATAGATTCAGATAACTACTTTGCAGAATTGCTTGATCTTTATAAAAAGAAATTCAGCAATCGTAGCTATAAAGCAATCATTGCAGCAGATAATTATGCCTATGATTTTGTTCGTAAATATCACCATGAGCTCTTTCCTAATACACCTGTTGTTTTCTGTGGGGTCGAAAACTTTAATCCCAAAGATCTTGATGCGTATCTTAAACAATATATCACTGGTGTCATCGAATACAAAGATATACGAAAAAATCTTGAATTAATTTATAAACTCTTTCCTGCCATTAAAATGGTTTACATTATAAGTGATGATGCGTATTCTTCTCTCATCATTAAAGATCAGATAATAGAAGAGTCAAACCATTTTAAAGATAAATTCCGTGTTTCATTTGATAATCAAATTGATTTTAATACTATTGATGAAAAAATCGCAAAGCTTCCAAAACAAAGTGCCATATTATTTACAAGTTTTTACAGAGACGTTAACGACCAATACATTCCTTATCATAGGCTACAAGGATTTTTTCAACGCTCACCGTTTCCTATTTTTGCACTCAATCATATTCATGTTGGAGAAGGTGTCATTGGTGGATTTATGGTTAATCCTTATGAACAAGGAGCACTTGCTGCTAAAAAAGCATTTGAACTTATTAATGGTAAAAAAATCACTTCTGTTCCTATTGAAACACCCAATGGTAAATATTTCTTTGATAACAATATTTTACGTAAATTTACTATTTCTCTGAGTGATATTCCAAATCCATCTGAAGTGCTTAATGGTGTTGAAGGTTTTTATGAAAAACACCGTAAGTTTGTTGAAAATGCATTTGCACTTATGCCATTGCTACTGTTACTTACAACCATTCTTGTGCTTAACATTATTAAGCGTATCTCTTTGGAAAAAGAGCTCTTGCGCCAAAATAGACTTGATTATGTTTTATTAAATAACATACAAAGTGCTATTTTCTGGAAATCAAATGATGGGAAAATTCTTGGATGTAATGATCTCTTATGTCAAATTTTGGAGCGAAACAAACTGGATATTATAGGCAAACATGTCAAAGAAATCATGCCAACTATCTGTGATGCCATTCAAGAAGTCCCACTGGATTGCCCCAATAGTGCTGAAATAGAGATGCAAGTTCCTTTCAAAGACAAAATTGTCTTTTCCGTACATCGCACTTACTACACAGATGAAAACAACCATGAAGCGGGCGTTGTTACCATCTTAACAGACATTACAGAAAAAAAACGTGTCGATACTGAACATAAGCGTCACGAACAATTTGTTATTCAACGCTCCAAACAATCCGAAGTAGGTGAGATGATCGCCAGTATCGCACACCAATGGAAAACACCTTTGGTGGAAATCTCTGCTATTGCACAAGAACTTATATACAAACGCCGAAAAAAGGTTCTTGACGAAGAAGATACCCAAAAATTTGTCGATGACATCATGACACAAGTGAAGTATATGTCAAGTACCATCGATGATTTTAGGCAATTTATCAAGCCTTCTTCGATGCAAACGGCATTTGATGTACGTGAAGCCATCGATACACTCTTAACCGTCGTTAACCACAATGTCAAATACAATTATATTACGATCAATATTCTCCAAAAACAACCAGAGCAACTCTTAGCTTTTGGTTACCCTAATGAATTTAAACAGTGCGTTTTAAACATCATTAATAATGCAAAAGATAGTATTGTAAAAAGAAGAGAGACAAAAACAACCGATGGCATCATTGAGATTGAACTTGACAGTGATGAAAACAACATTTATCTCTCCATTAGTGATGATGGTTGTGGTATTGAAAAAAATAAACTAGAGTCTATCTTTGATCCGTTCATGAGTACGAAAGCCAATGGTGATGGTTTTGGGCTTTATATGGCACGTTTGATTATTGAAGATAAAATGGGCGGCAAAATAATCGCCAAACAAAGAAAGAGTGGTGCACAAATTTGCATTACCATTAATAAAGCCAAAGGAGCAGCATGAAAATATTGATACTGGAAGATAATGAACGCTTAGCCAATCTTATTGTTGAAGCTTTAGAGCAGAAAAAATACCATGTTGATCTTTTTAAAGATGGAAAACTTGCCCTCGAAGCCATTGATAACGGTTATGACTGTTTTATCTTGGATATCAATGTCCCTGGTATCGATGGACTCAGCCTGCTTAAAGAGATTCGCAGCATGGATGATTCTACGCCTGCTATTATTATCAGTGCCAATGTTGAACTGGATACCATCCAAGAAGCCTACAGCAAAGGATGCGACGAATACCTCAAAAAACCTTTTTATATGTATGAACTCGAAACAAAAATCGAAAAGCTCTGTCGTCCTAAAATCTCTCTTGTAACATTACAAAATGGCTTTACGTACTCCATGCAAAATGAGCAACTTCTGGATGAAAAAGGAGAAGAAATAAAGCTTGCAAAAAAAGAGATTCTTCTCTTGAACCTTTTTACCAAAAATCTCAATAAAAACATCTCTTTTGAGCGCATTGAACAGTATGTATGGGGTGGGGAACTCACCACAACGGAAAATATCCGTGCGCTCGTCAAACGTCTTCGTAAAAAACTTCCTGATGACACCATCGAGAATCAAGGTGGCATAGGATACCGACTCAATTATGAACATTAAATCATTTTTTGCCACACGAGAACAGCTACTCTACCTTCTAGCCGCTGCTGTTCCCATCGCATTTACTGCGTGGAATGCACTTTTAAATAATTTTGTTGTCGAAGTAGCAGGATTTGATGGTGAAAAAATTGGACTTCTTCAAAGTATTCGCGAAATTCCAGGGCTTCTAGCCTTTAGTATTGTTTTTATTTTGATGATTTTTCGCCAACAGAGCGCGGCATATTTTTCATTGTTGCTCTTAGGTTTGGGAACACTTATAACAGCCTTTTTTCCTTCAACTGTAGGTCTTTACATCACAACACTCATTATGTCTATAGGATTTCACTATCTTGAAACCTTGCACAGTTCACTTTCACTCCAATGGATTGATAAAGCGCAAGCACCTACATTCCTTGGAAAAATATCAGCAGTACGATCATTTATGGCGCTGTTTATTTTAGCCACACTGTATGTGATGATGAAAGTTTTTAATGTAGGCTATATTACCGTTTATGTTCTCAGTGGTGGTCTGACGATGCTGCTTGCTATAGTGGCTTGGGTGGGATTTGAACATTTTAAAGATGATGTTGTGCAAGAAACCAAACTTTTTTTACGCAAAAAATACTGGCTTTTTTATCTCCTTACATTTCTTGCTGGGGCACGCCGTCAGATTGTTGTTGTTTTTGCAGGTTTTTTACTTGTTGAGCAGTTTCATTTTAGTGTAGAAAATATGCTATTGCTTCTAAGTGCCAATACCATCATCAATATGATTTGTGCACCCTATGCAGGGAAACTCATTGAACGTTTTGGTGAGAATCTTTCACTAAAACTCGAATATATTTGTATAGTTCTCATTTTTATCCTATATGGTTTGGTACAATCTCAAGCGATGGCAGTGACTTTGTATATTTTAGATAATCTTTTTTATACTATAGCCATTGCCCTAAAAACCTATTTTCAAAAAATAGCTGATCCCAAAGATATATCTGTCACTTCGGGCGTTGCTTCTGCAATCAACCATATTGCGGCTGTTTTCTTGCCCTTTACCTTTGGTATCATTTGGATTAATTCGCACAGCGCTGTCTTTTTTATAGGTGCTGCGATTGCCTTTATTGCGTTTTTGTTGACATTTTTTATATCTAAAAAGGAGCCTGCATGAGTTTACAGGTAAAGGAAGATTTTTTACAATTTGATGATTATCAGCCAGATGCAAAGGATTATAATGCATCGACCTATTTTGAGTTAGAAGGCAGTGAAAAATTTGATAAAACTTCCGCTAAACAGATGCTCGTGATGATGAACCGCATTTCAGCAGATTTACGATTAGATTCATATTCGATGAAAAAGCTTGAAGTCGTCCTGAGAGAAGAACTTCCATTCTTTGCTGTAAACCGCAGACTCGTCCTAAATTGGGTCAATGAAAACTTTTTATTTTAATCTCATCCTTTGTCGTCTATAATAAGCATACGAAAAAGAGGGTACATGAAAAAAATTTATTTTATTAGACATGCAAAATCAAGCTGGAAAGATGAAATGTTAGCCGATTTTGATAGACCTTTGAATGGTCGAGGTAAACGAGACGTTGTCTTTATGGGAAAACGTTTGAAGATGTTCGATGTTATGCCAGACCTTATCTATACCAGTCCTGCAAAAAGAGCTGAAAAAACAACCAGAGAGCTCGCGCGTGAAATTAATTGTGATAAAAAGAAAATCAAAAGCATTGATGCCCTCTATGAAGGCTCATATGAGAGTTATCTTGAACTGATTCATTCCACCGATGACAAACACGCCTCTGTCTTTATCATCGCACACAACCCTGCCATTACCGAAGTAGGGGAACGTCTTAGTGGCGCTATTTTAAGTAATATTCCTACATGTGCCATTGTCTGTATCAGTTTTGATGTTTCAAGTTTTAAAGAGATCACCGAAGAGAGCGGGCACATTCTCTTTTTTGACTATCCTAAAAAACACCTCAAAGACTAAAAAAAGAGTCTTTTAAAGTCTCTTTTTCAAAAACAAAATTAAACCCGTCATAATAATCGCACAACTTGCCATGATAAGTGTCACTAAAGCTGTACCATAAGGAATTTCACTAAAAGGAAGTCCTTGAGAGTTCATCCCAAAATAACCTGCAACAAAATGTAAAGGCAAGAAAATGCCTGAGAGCATTGTCAAAAGATAAATCGTTCGATTCATTTTTTCATTACTACGGGTCGTATAAAAATTGTACAAGTTGTTGAGTTTATCCGTTGCAAGGAGGGCAGAGCGGTTGGTACGACCAATATGCTCATGAATATCTTGAAAATGAATCGCTAAAAAATCTTCTTCTTTAAGATACGTTGTTATAAATGTATTGAGTACTTCAACACCCAAATTAAGGACTCTGTGAATTCTACTCAGATCTTTTTTATTGGCAAGCCAGTAGTGCATAAAGTTTGAAAAACCTGCATTGTCATACAATTTTTCCTCCATCAAATCAATTCCCTCATGCATAGAAGCTACCAAAGCCATCGTTTCATTCGTTTTTTCATTTAAAAATTCATACACATGTTGCATCGTCTCAAAATTCACAAATTCAGCTTTTTGCTTGTCAAAATAGTAGTACGACGCATGGTCAAAAACAAAGGCATGAGACTCCATAGTAAGGCATGTATCACTATAATGAGGCAGTGTTAAAATCAAAATATCATACGCCTCTTCTTCAATAAAACTTGAAGGATGCGTAGGGTTTTTAATGTCTGATAAGTGAAAACTGTCAACTTTTTCAAAAAGATTTTTCATGATATTCCATCCATAGTATCAGCTGCTATTTTAAGACGCTCTTTATCAAAGTGGGTATAAATACGTGAGGTATTGAGATCAGCATGTCCAAGGGCTTCTTGAACCAAAATTAAATCGTGATTTTTTTGATAAAGCAGCGTTGCAAAAGTATGACGCAACATGTGCGCACCGTTTTTTTCTTTCCTTATTCCTGCTTGCATCAGCATTTTATCCATAATATAACTCACATAGGCTTGGGTTAAAGGCTTTCCCGTACGACTTTGAAATAACAGCGCATTTTCAGAGCTTCTGTATCCCATCCATTCGTTTAAATCATGTTCAATGTGTTCGACTTTGATCATGGCAGTTCTTGGTTTATTTCCTTTACCTTTGATCTGAAAGATGAAATAATCACCTTCGCGAACCATGTCCTTAAGCCTTAGTCCTAAAGCTTCACTGACACGCATTCCTGTAAAAATAATCATTTTGATAAGAAGTCTGTTTTTTGCCTGTACATAAGGTTTAAATTCGGTCTCTTCGATGGCTTTAAAAAAGCGAGTAAGTTCTTCTTTGTACATATGTGCTGGCAATTTTTCACCACGACTGCCACCAAGACCTCCCCAATTTTTGAGCTCAATTCGAAACTGATGCGAATTGCCTTTTTCATCTTCATTTTGCTTGTCAATAAATTTAAACAGTGAAATAATAGCAATACGATAGTTTTTCTTTGTCGCATCAGAGAGTGAGCCTGTTTGTGAGGCTAAAAATTCACTCAAAAGCTCTTCATCAATCTCTTTTAAAGATGTAATCCCCATGGGTAGGGCATAGTAGTAAAACTTCTCCAAAGGATTGATAAAAAGGTTAATACCAATAAGCCCTATATTTCGGGCTTCTTTGGCAAGATTTTTAAGCTCATCCATGCTTTTGCACCCTTGGTTAAGAGCGCCAATAATGGCTGAAAGTTTTGCATTTTCTTCAACATGGCGGTTGGATAAAGAAGTAAGTTTCGACTTAATAAATCGATCAAGCCAAAAGAGTAAGCTCTTTTCAAAATTCTCTTTCACATCCACCTTATAGCGCATCTTATTTGGCTCGTTTTGCGTAAAATTCCGCTTTAAAAGAGGCAAAACGACCTTCTAAAATCGCTTGACGCATTTGTTTCATTAATGTCAGATAATAGTGAAGATTGTGAATGGATGCAAGCCTAAAATAGGTCAGTTCCTTGGCACGGAAAAGATGGTGCAAGTAGCCTCGTGAATAGTTCTTACACGTAAAACAGTCACACTCTGGATCAATGGGCGCTTCATCTCTTTGGAACTTCGCATTTTTGATGCTAATTTTGCCAAAAGAGGTAAAAAGTGAACCATTGCGGGCATTTCTGGTTGGCATAACACAGTCAAACATATCCACACCACGCTCCACGTTTTCAACCAAATCTTCAGGTGTGCCAACACCCATCAAATAGCGAGGTTTATCTTTTGGCATTAAAGGAGTCACAAATTCAACTGTTTCATACATATCGGCATTGGCTTCACCCACACTCAACCCGCCAATGGCAAAACCATCAAAGGGTAGGGCGCAAAGTTCATTAGCACTGATACGACGAAACTCTTTATCGGTTCCACCTTGAATGATCGCAAAAATATTTTGATGAAGACCAATACCTTCAGACTGTTTTTGTTTATGATACGTAATGGCACGCTGAGCCCAATCAGTCGTACGTTTGATGGAAAGTGCTATGCGCTCTTTTGTTGCGGGAAGTGCAACAAGATCGTCTAAAATCATCATAATGTCAGAGTTAAAGTTGTACTGAATATCCAGTACCTTCTCAGGTGTAAAATAGTGAGAAGAACCATCAATATGGCTTTTAAACATAATGCCATTCACATCTGCTTTTGAAATATCGCTTAAGCTAAACGCTTGAAATCCACCGCTATCGGTCAAAAAACTGTTTGGAAATTTTGTAAAGCCATGAAGTCCGCCAAAATGTTTAATGACTTCATCATTTGGGCGTAGGTAAAGATGGTAGGTATTACCTAAAATTATTTGAGCGCCTAGCATTTCGCTCATATCAACAGCATCTAAGCTTTTTACACTGCCCACAGTTCCTACAGGCATAAATACAGGTGTTTGGATGGTGCTGTGTGCCGTTTTTATCGTACAAGCACGAGCAAAGCCATCGGTTTTATCTATCTGAAATTCCATTTTAGTTACAATATCCTCTTTATTTTATAGGGAGTCGATTACAATGAAGAAAATTTTAATCATCGCTGATGGCATTCTAGCAAAACAATTTTTAGAAAAGGTTATGGAAACCGAAGCTGGAGAAAATAGCTACACCATCGTTACCTATAAAGAAGAGACTTTACCTAAAAAACGCCCTGAAAATTTTAAATTTTTTGAATTTGATCCAACAAGCTACGAAAAACTCACTATTGTCCTCAACGAGCAATTTTTTCAAGTGATGATTATTATGTCCAATGAGTTGGATGTAAAAGCGACATACCAAAACATCCGAAAAGTGGATGGGAAAGTGCGTATTGTCATCATGGACAGATGGGACTTAAAAATCGAAGACAAACGTCTTTTAATGCTCAACTCACGCGAAATTCTTGCTTCTCGTTTTACCGACCACCTTCCAAACACACCTATTGTTGCACAAAATATCGGTCTTGGTATTGGCGAGATTATGGAAGTATCTGTACCTGTGGGAAGTGCTTATGCCTACAGACATTTAGCTTCCATTGAGCAGAGTAAATGGAAAATTGCAGCAGTGTACCGCTCTAACACACTCATTTTGCCTCGACCTGCACTTATGTTGTTACCTAACGATCTTTTGCTTCTGGTAGGCGATCCTAAAGTGTTGCAAAGTGTTTTTAAAAGTATCAAACGCGAACTTGGTCAGTTTCCTTCTCCTTTTGGAAGCAGTATTTACTGCCTTATCGATATGTTACGCATGAATGACAACGAAACCGACTTGCTCATCAACGACGCACTTTTATTACACTCAAAACTCAACAGCAACAAATTACATGTAAAAATCATCAACCCAACATACTCAAAATCACTTGAAAAAATCAAAAGTTACAGCAATCACCACATTAACGTTATGATTGATTACTTTGAAACGCAACCGCGTAAAGTACTCAAAGAAGATACTGAAAAAATGGACATTGGTCTCATTGTTGTGATGAATAGATTTTTCCAACATAATAAACGCACGCTTTACAAAACCAAACTACCGATTTTTAAAATGGGAACACGTGGCTTTGGTAGCCTCAATCAAGGTGTTGTTTTAAGCAATGATGCCCATGAAATCGAGCAAGAATCTTCAGTCATTTTTGACGTTGCAACCCAACTTTCATTGGAGTTAAAACTCTACAGCTACAATCCTGACCATGAAAATGAAAAAAACAGCCTCATCGAGCACTTTGACAACCTATCCAAAATATTTGGACGTGAAGTTGATGTCGTTCAAAGTGATAAAAATCCACTGGTTAAACTTCGCCATCGCGATAATATTTTGCAATTTTTACCGTTTAGTCCTAAAATATTGGAAGCAAATATTCTTTCTATTTTTTCGACTGATATGGAAAAACTTCACTTCAAACTTGCTGACAATTACCAGCTGTTCATCCCAATCAATGCATAATTAAGTGCTTTTTGAGTATTATAGAAACAAAAAAATTTGGATAGCGCATGCAAGTCAATGTTGTCTTAAAAAAACCCGCTTCAAAAGATTACAGTGTCCATATTGACACATTAGAAAAACTCGTTTTTGATACAAAGGTTCTGGTCGTCACCAACACTACGGTAGCGGCTTTGCACCTCGAAACACTCAAAACACATCTTGTTGCAAAAGAGCTTCACATACTCATTCTCCCTGATGGCGAAATGTATAAAAATTTTGAAAGTTTGAACCTCATTTTGAATGCATGTTTTGAGCACCGTTTGGATCGCCAATCGTTGCTTATTGCTTTTGGAGGAGGGGTCATTGGTGATATGACAGGCTTTGCCGCTTCCATTTACCAAAGAGGTATTAATTTTATTCAAATTCCTACCACGCTTTTAGCACAAGTAGATGCCAGTGTCGGTGGAAAAACAGGCATCAATAACACGTATGGCAAAAACCTCATTGGCTCTTTTTGGCAACCTCGTGCTGTTTATTGCGAAAGCATGTTTCTTAAAACCTTACCCAAACGTGAATTTGCAGCAGGTGTCGCAGAAATCGTTAAAATGGCAGTCACATTCGACAAAGACTTTTTTGAATGGTTAGAGACACACGACCTTTATGATGAGACAAACCTCAAAGTTGCTATTTATAAAAGCATTGCTATTAAAGCCGATGTCGTTTCCCAAGACGAGACAGAAAAGGGCATTCGAGCAGTATTAAACTACGGACATACGTTTGCACATGTCATTGAAAATCAGACCAATTACAGTACATATTTACACGGGGAAGCCGTTGCCATTGGTATGGTCATGGCAAATACACTTTCTCAAAAACTTGGTCTTTTAAGTGATGAAGAAGCAGGGCGCATCAAGACTCTTTTAGAGCGTTACGCACTACCCATTCACTATAAAATCGACTCACTTGAACTCTTTTACGATTCTTTCTTTTTAGATAAAAAAAGTGCTAATGATAAAATAACCTTTATTTTAGCCGAGGGCATTGGTGGCAATGATATGCGCAATGACATCCCAAAAGAAGTTGTGTTAGAAGCACTAGGAGATGCCAATGTTTAAAAACATTCTTTGGCTCGTTTTTGTTACATGTAATCTTCTCTTAGCGGCTGAAACAACGGCTACAACCAAACTTGAAGATTCCATCAAAATAGATTCTATTCGTCAAAAAATTGTAGCCATTGATGAATCCATTCAGGACAACTTGTGGTTTAAGCGTTATGGCAACTATTTAAGTTACCAAAAATTGATTGAAGAACTTTCAACTGTAGATGCTGAACTCAAAAAAGTTAAAAATGCAAAAGACAAAATCACGATTGAAAAACGCGAAAGACTGGCAAGTAAGCAAGAATCTCTCGAAAAACAGATTGAACTTTTACAAGAGTTTAAAAACTCTCCCTTTAGCAGGATGGTTGAGTCAACAGAGCTAGAGAGTTACCCCAAAATCACCAATCCGTTGGCAATTATTTCAGCACTTTCCTACATTAAAAAAATTAAACAAGACAGTATGGATTATAAAGCTCGTATTGATCGTTTAGATTTTTTAGTCGTTAAACTCAAAGAAAAGCTCTCACTTGTTGAAGAAATTTATCAAATCGAGTCAATCATTACCAACGAAGACATGGTCTATGAAGCACAAAAAGAGCTTAACGCGTTTATAGCAGCACAAGAAATCGCCAATACCAGTTACTCTTTACATGTTAAGAAAGTAGAAGAAGCAACCATTCGTGTTACGCAAGACATTACACTCCAAGTCAAACGCGCTTTTAATATTGGTATTTTTATTGTTGTTGTTATTGTTTTCTCACTTTTGCTCAAATTTGTTGCAAAACGCTATATTAAGGACAATGAACGCTTTTATACCGCCAATAAAATCATCAATTTTGCCAACGTAACACTCATTTTACTGATCTTACTTTTCTCCTACATTGAGAATGTTTCATACCTTGTCACCGTTTTAGGATTTGCTTCTGCGGGTATTGCCATTGCGATGAAAGACTGGTTTATGAGCATTTTAGGCTGGTTGGTCATCGTTTTTGGTGGTAGTTTCCACGTTGGCGACCGCATAAAAGTAAGAAAAGATGGACTCTCTTATGTAGGTGACATTATCGATATTTCACTCCTTCGTATTACAATTTTTGAAGACATTACCTTAACCAGTTATGTTGAAAACAGACGTTCTGGACGTGTTATTTTCATTCCCAACAATTATATTTTTACAACACTCATTTCAAATTATACGCATAGCACTATTCGTACGGTTTGGGACGGTATTGATATTTTTATTACATTTGAATCTAACCATAAAAAAGCCGTTCATATTATTAGAGAAATTACCAAAAAATATGCCAAAGGCTACACCGATATCGCGCGTAAACAACTCAACCTCTTACGCAATCAATACAGCCTTAAAAACACCAACATTGAACCACGCATCTACTCATTTATCGAACCACAGGGTATGTGCATTAGTACATGGTATATGACAAACTCTTATGCTGCATTGACGCTTCGTAGTACGATTTGTAGCGAAATTATTGATGCTATCAATAAAGAAGATGACATTGTTATTGCCTACCATACGCAAAATATCAATCTTGGTCAACAACAAAGACCTCCTTTTCCACCCGATGAACTAAAGAGTCCTGATGAAAAAAGTCTTTTTTAAAACATTTGGTTGTCGTACCAATATCTACGATACCCAAGTCATGATGGAAAATCTCAAAGATTTTGAAGTCACGGAAGAGGAAAAAGAAGCAGACATTATCGTTGTAAACTCCTGTACCGTCACCAATGGTGCGGACACAGGGGTAAGAAGCTACATTAACCACGCGACCAAAGAGGGCAAAAAAGTCATCATTGCAGGGTGTGGAGCCATGAGCAAAGGGGAGAGCCTTTTTAGTCAAAAAAAGGTTTTTGGAGTCATGGGTCACTCGGAAAAAGTCCAGATCAATACGCTTTTAAAACAAGAAATACCTTTTTATCAAATCGGCGATCTCACATCCTTGGATGAGACCATCGTACACGAGTACACTGGCAAAACCAAAGCTTTCATCAAAATTCAAGAAGGGTGCAATTTTAGGTGTAGTTATTGCATCATTCCCTATGTCAGAGGCAATGCACGAAGCCAAGATGAGAACAAAATCATCACACAAGTGGAAAAACTAGCCCTCAATGGCTATGGCGAGTTTGTGCTTACAGGTACAAACATCGGCAGTTACGGCAAAGACAAAAACAGTTCACTGGGTAAGTTAGTACAACGCTTAGGAGCCATCAGAGGAGTACGTCGTATTCGTTTGGGAAGCATTGAACCTGTTCAGATCGATGATAGTTTCCGCGAGATTTTGGGTGAGCCATGGTTAGAGAGACATTTACATGTTGCACTTCAACATACATCAGAGCGTATGCTTGAGCTTATGAGAAGACGCAATAACGTCAAACGAGACTTGGAACTTTTCCAAGAACTCAGCGAACGAGGATTTGCGTTAGGAACCGATTACATTACAGGGCATCCTGGAGAAACTGAAGAAATTTGGCAAGAGGCGTACACAACGCTAGAGCAGTTTCCACTCACACACATCCATGCTTTTACCTACTCAAAACGCGACGGAACCCCTTCAAGTACGATGAAACCTGAGGTAAAAGGCGATGTTGCTAAAGAGCGTCATAAGAGCATTGAAGCACTTGTAGAGTCGAAAAACATTACTTTTAGACAAAAAAATAATGCAATACCTTTAAATGTCTTGGTCGAAGAGCACAAAGACGACCACTACATCGGATACGACCAATTCTTCAACAAAGTCATCATTCAAAGTGAACGTGACCTGCTCAAAGAGTGGGTAACCATCGAAAAGTACGAAATCAAACAGGAGGCAAACTATGCGCGTTTTTAAATCCCAAAAACTCATGCTCGCCTTAATGGCACTGAGTATCTTTGCAGTACTACTTGCTTTTGGGTATTTGCGTATATCTCCTAAAATCATTGATTTGCCGACCTATCATGCACTTTTAGAAAGCGGTAGCATCAAAAAAGCGAAAGTGGAAGACAACGAAGTGCTTCTTTATGGGCTCAATGACCATTTTGTCATCATTAAAGATGGCATTGACATTGGTGAGCTTCTTAAGAAAGTACCTATTGAAGTTCAAAAGTCTAGCCCATTTTTTGAAGACCTTATCATTTTAGGAATGCTGGGGAGTCTGCTTTTTGCTCTGCTCATTTATGCACGCAAAAAACGCGCTGAAGATGTTAAAAAAGAGCAAGAAACCAGCCAAAAAGCTTATGCGAGTTACGATCCTTTTATGAGTAGCATCATTCGCCCTGTGCGCGCACAAGTCAGTTTTCGTGATGTTGCAGGCATCAAAGATGTCAAAGAAGAACTTGAAGAGATCGTTGATTTTCTCAAAAACCCTGCACGATATAAACGCTATGGTATTACCTTACCCAAAGGAGTCCTTCTTGTAGGCCCTCCAGGGGTCGGTAAAACGATGATCGCTAAGGCAGTAGCAGGTGAGGCGAGTGTGCCTTTCTTTTACCAAAGCGGTGCGACCTTTGTGCAGATTTACGTGGGCATGGGTGCAAAGAGAGTTAAAGAGCTTTTTTCCCAGGCCAAAGCCCATGCGCCTTCCATCATCTTTATCGACGAAATTGATGCCGTAGGACGTGCTCGTGGTGGTATGCGAAATGACGAGCGTGAATCAACGCTTAACCAACTTCTCACCGAAATGGACGGCTTTGAAGATAGCAGTGGCGTTATCGTCATCGCCGCAACCAACAAAATCGATATCATTGATGAAGCACTTCTTCGTTCAGGTCGTTTTGATAGACGCATCTTCATCCCACTTCCCGATAAAAATGACCGCTTAGAGATTTTAAAAACCTATATGCGCAACAAACCTACCGAAGTTAATTTGGATGAACTTGCGAACATGAGTGTGGGCTTTAGTGGTGCAGCGCTTGCAACATTTGTCAACGAAGCCGCCATCAACGCACTTCGCCGTGGTTCGACCATTCTTGAACTTAGCGATTTTACAGCCGTACGCCAAAAAGTGTTAATGGGTAAGAAAAAAGTACTCAGCTTCTCCGATGAAGAGAAAAAAATCCAAGCGCTTTATCAAGCCGCAAAAGCGCTGTGTGCGTATTGGTTCGAGATAGACTTCGACAAAATCAGCATCGTCAATGACCGACTCAAAGACATCGACCGAGAAATTGAGTCTAAAACCCAAATGCTCTCCAAAATCAAAGTTTACCTCGCGGGCATGGTAGCCACCAAGATCGCTTACAATGAAAAATTTACCAATGCCACTGAAGACCTTAGCCGTGCAACTGCCATAGCAAAAGAGATGGTCGAAGTGTACGGCATGGGTGAAAAACTCATTCCTTATGAGAGTGACATACTCTTCATCTTGGAGAACGCACAAACAGAACTTGAACATTTTTTAGAGGGCATGAACACCGTACTTGCCAAAATCTCCGATGAGCTCTATACCGTTGAGAGTATCTCAAAAGTCCGTCTTAAAGCCATCATCGATGAAGTTCTTTAGTGGTTTTTGCCTTGCAAACGAGCAAGAACTCTTTACTCCCTATCTAAAACCAAGCGATTTCACCGTCGCTGGCTTTAGTTATGGAGCCATAAAAGCCCTAGAATACGCCCTTACGTGTAAAGAGCGCATCGACACACTACAACTCTTTTCACCTGCCTTTTTCCAAGATAAAGACGCCAAATTTAAAAAGCTTCAAACGCTATCATTTTCAAAAAGCAAAGACACTTATACACAAAATTTTATGCAAAATATTGTGTATCCATCCATGTTTGACATGCAACCATTTTTTCAAAAAGGAACTCTTGAAGAGCTGGGTGAGCTTTTGAACTACACATGGGATGAAGAACATTTACGCTCTTTGCAAGAGAGAGGCGTGAACATCGAAGTCTATGTAGGCGAATGTGACACTATCATCAACGCGATAAGCGTAAAAGATTTTTTCATACCTTTTGCAAGCGTTTACTACCTCAAACGAGTAGGGCATATTTTAAAATGATGCAATGTTTAGATGAAGCATCCGTTTTAAAACGCTTACATGAGCCTTCCCCTCGTGCTTTTTTCCTTCTGTTCTACACCACCCAATGCAGTCAATGCAAAATCGCCCACGCAAGAGTAGAGCGCGTCATGCAAAATGGTATCTTTGAAGTGGACTTTTTTACATGTAATCTTGATGTTGCCCCCAAGGTGAGTGAACATTATGGTATTCGCTCTGTGCCTGTGTGTATGACTTACAACCAACAAGGCGAGCAACAAAGGGTTGAATATGGTTTAAAATCCGAAGCCGTTTATGAGAGTATGGTACTAGGTGTCAATACACAAACAGGTGATCCTAAATCACGGTTGTTGGGGTTTTGATGCTTTAACATTAAATGAAAAAAGTCAAGCCCTGACCTCTATTTTTTTGGCTTATTCTGATTGATTAATTATATATGGAGTTTTAAAAAATGAAAAAATTATTGTTTATGATGCTGATAAGCTTGGAAGTCTTTGCAGGTACACCACTGTGCGATTCTGGCAAAGTCATTAAACTGCTCAGTGATGATAACGTCGGCAATCGCCATCAACGCTTTATCGTCAAGTTATCGTCGGGAAAAACGCTGTTAATCGCACACAACATAGACCTTGCGCCCAAAGTAACTACGTTGCAAGAGGGTGGAGTAGTGAAATTTTGTGGTGATTTGGAAACAAACGATAAAGGTGGCGTAGTACACTGGACACACCGTGACCCACACAATAAACACGTTGCTGGCTACTTAGAATATAATGGGCAGAAATACGAGTAATCCATATCAGATTAAAATAGGGAAGAATATGTGTCTTTACAATAAATCGAAAATGATACTGAGAAAAACAGAATGGGTTATACTTGATAAAAAAAATACACCAAATGGATTGATTGATAACATCGTTGATAAGAGTTTTTATCAGCGAATCATTGATCCAATTAAATTAATGAAGAAAGCAGCAAATGAAATTTGGGAAAGAACGTCATTATGGTTTTTCATTTTTTTCATCATTTTAGTTCTGTTACTTATTTTTTATGCGCAATTGAATAAATACTTTTCTTCCACTATGCTTTATGAAATCGGAACTATTCGTAATTATGCACCTCTAATTATTTATTTTTTAACCATCTTAATTACTTATTTTTTATTTGCATTCCGTATGCCGTCCATTACAAGAGAGACATTTGTCAATGAAAAAAATATTAACAAGATTATTTTAAATATCCAGCATGATATTATCAATGAAAAAGAGGCTGATCTTATAGAAAAAAACTTGTCTGATTTAGCAGAGTCTGCAAAACGTAGAAAAATACTGATTCGACTTGTTACCATTGCCGCAATTACTTACATGTTTAGACAAGGGAATGAATGGTTTGGAAGCAGTACAATACTAACTTTTATAGTTGCAGTTTTTTTTGAAATGTATGCGTTAGGAAGTAAAGCTATTTTTGCAAATGCAAAATATGCTGTTCGAGAAATATCACTCCAATACAGTAATGCAAAAAACAATTTACAATTATCAATCGAGAATATAGACTCGCATGCTTCTTAATACCCTGAAAATCAAAAAAAGAAAAGAGGTGAGAGGCTACTCTTTTAATGGAAATATTTAAAAGTAGCTTATCTCACTCAAACCAACCCCTCGAAATCAACTCATAAGATTTTATTCTATCCTCTGGATTATAGATCATGGAGTTTATCATCACTTCATTGGCTCCTGTTCTCTGGGCAAGGCTTTCAAGTTTTTCTTTAACAAATGCGGGTGTTCCCCAGATGGACTCCCTTGTTTTATGTCTTATACTGGTTTCTTCCCACTTTTCCCATAAACGACTCATATCGTTTGTGGGTTTGCATAACGGGCTATTATCACCACGTTGGAGATGGAGAAACTTTTGAAGTTCTGTTGTTGCTAGGTATTGGGCTTGTTCCATTGTTTCGGCACAAACGACATTGATGCAGATGATCATATAAGGCTCTTTTAATTGCGCAGAGGGCTTAAAATTGGCACGGTAGAGTTTTATGGCATCTTCCATATCATCTGGGGCGAAGTGTGAGGCAAACGCAAAAGGCAATCCCTTTTCTGCCGCTAATTGCGCACTAAACGTGCTCGAACCAAGTAACCAGATGGGAATGTCGAGTCCATAGCCCGGAACGGCTTTGATGCCTTTTGTGCCCGATTTATCTGATAAAAAGTATTGTAATTCTTCAAGCATTCTAGGAAAGTCTGAGCCGTCATTGTTTATGTCACGTCTAAGGGCAAGCATGGTCTGTCTATCTGTCCCAGGGGCTCTTCCTAAACCCAAGTCTATTCTACTAGGATACAAAGACTCTAACGTTCCAAATTGTTCAGCGATAACGAGTGGTGCATGGTTTGGCAGCATAATCCCACCTGAGCCTATCCTGATCGTTTTAGTTTTTGCGCCAATGTAACTCAATACAACCGATGTTGCGGCACTCGCAATTCCGCTAAAATTGTGATGTTCTGCTACCCAATAACGTCTATATCCAAACGCTTCAACCTCTTGAGCTAGTTTTGTGCTGTTTTCTATGGCTTGCGCTATGGTGAAGCCTTCTCCTACAGGGATAAGATCTAAAACCGATAAAGATATTTTTTTATTTGGCATGTTTCTCTCCAGTTAAAAGCATTGTATCTAAACACTACCAACATTACCTCAACATCTAACGTTTAAAATTTCAGCTATTTTGATTTTGATGAGGGAAAGATGGTGATTTCACTTCATTGAACTCAAAATACTTTTCATGCAAAGCCATTCTGCTCTTGCTATAATGGTGTATCTCAAAAAAGTAGGGCAATGCGATGTTAGATTATCAAGCGATTCTTGACGAGATAGCGCACGAGATAAAGCCTTTTTTGAACGAAGGAAACGTCGCAGACTACATTCCTGAACTCGCCAATGTCACACCAACGCACTTTGCGATGTCGCTCATGTGTATTGATGGAAGAAGCTTTCATGTGGGAGACTATGAAAAGCGTTTTTCGATTCAGAGCATTTCCAAGCTTTTTACCCTCGCTATGGCGATGCAACTCGTCGATGAAAAGCTGTGGGAGCGCATCGGTAAAGAGCCTTCGGGTTCGGCGTTTAACTCGCTCATCCAACTCGAATACGAAAATGGCATCCCCCGCAATCCATTCATCAACGCAGGCGCACTCGTCGTTACGGACATTATTTTGACTGAACTTAAAGACGCTCATGCAAGTGTGTTGGAGTTTTTACGCATACTCACCCAAAAAGATGACATCAACTTTGACTTTCATGTCGCCAAATCAGAAGCCACCACGGGGTATCGTAACCAAGCCATGGCAAATTTTCTTAAAAGTTTTGGCAACCT
Organism: Sulfurospirillum sp.; assembly: GCF_036802865.1. NCBI lineage: Bacteria > Pseudomonadati > Campylobacterota > Epsilonproteobacteria > Campylobacterales > Sulfurospirillaceae > Sulfurospirillum > Sulfurospirillum sp. The sequence goes on from NZ_DAIRVK010000002.1 coordinate 530,988, forward strand.
TGAGCATGAACCGCACCGTGTGTTAAATGCTTACTTTCACCACTGTTCTATCGCGATGAACACCCAAGAACTCTCCCGTGCAGGACTTTTCCTTGCCAATCAAGGCATACAACCGTGGCTCAAAGAGCCTGTACTCACAGCACGCCACGTCAAACGCATCAATGCGCTCATGCTCACCTGCGGAACATACGACTCTGTGGGAGACTTTGCCTACCGAGTGGGCTTACCTGCCAAAAGTGGCGTAGGAGGAGGTATCCTAGCCTCACTCCCGAACCATTTTACTCTCTGTGTCTGGTCACCAAGACTAAACTCAAAAGGAAACTCATATGCTGGAACGAAAGCGTTAGAGCTTTTTACGACAAAAACGAAGCTTTCTATTTTTTAATCTGGATTAAACGAGAAATGCCTCACCTGAGAATGAGTGAGGCTAGAGGGATGAGAATTATTTAACTTCGTAAAACTTGAGAAGAACTTTATCGGGTAATCTTGTTGCGTAACAAATAAAGATTGATTTTTCCATCCATTTATATTTTTCATTATATGTTTCAAATGTCGGAATAGTAGCGAAATAAACAAATTTTGGATCGACAATTTTACCTTGAGAAGCTTGTTTTGCAGCTTCGGGGTCACTGATTCTTCTCATGCCTGCATTGTTTATATAAATTGTATTGCCATCATCTAATTTAATAGCATATCGTGCGACAAGTTCCGTAAAACCATCTGGTCGTATTACCTGACTGTCCACACCAAAAGGAAGTACTTCACCCGTAATCTTACCCGTTACTTTGCCACTTGTAATTAAAATCATCTGTCTTCTGCCATGCTCAGCATCCTGACCTACCACTAAAGGTTTATCAACTTGGATATCAATACTAAAAACCTCTTCGAGTGTTGGAGCTTTAATGTCTTTTGATGTTATATCAGAAGCATTTAAACTAAGACCTAAGAACAAAGATACTGCCGCCGCGAAAAAGTAAAGCTTTTTCATCACAACTCCTTAATAAAATATAATATTTTTTTATTACAAATTAAATTTTAGTATTGTGGCGTGAGATAGTATGTGATATTTTGTAAAACTCTCTTGTTTTGAAGATACTAGGAGTAGGAACTAAACTTTTAAGTCTATTTCTTTCATATTATCAATCCACCAAAACAATTCCTACACCCTCCAACAAAGCCAGTGCTTCAAATCGACTAAAAATGGCGCCTTTTAGATGATTGGTGCGTAGGTCTATGTGGGTGTTGGAAGCGTTGGTGAAGTTGGCGTTTTCCAGATGTGTGTCGCTAAAGAGGGCACCTTTGAAGTCGGTGGCGGTGAAGTTGGCATTGTGGAGCAGGGAAGAGCGAAAGTCAACCTCTTTGGCACGGCACTCGCGCATCACTACGCTTTCCATTAGAAGTCCAAAAAAATTACTGTCATCTAAAATACACTCTTTAAAGCTGAGCGGTAAAGGGTTTAGCAGGCTTTTCCAGTTACACATACACCAGTCTATGCCGTTCATCTTGCACGAGGTAAAATCCGTATGGCTAAATCTGCTATCGGTGAGTTTCATGACGCTCAGATTGCAATTTTCAAAGTGACAGTCTATGAACCGACACGCATAAAAGAAGGTCTCGCTAAAATCACACGATACAAACGTGCACTCTTCAAATTCCGCTTTATTTAAACGTGTACCGTGCAGATCAACACCTTCAAATCGCTCGGCGAAGCAGTCTAGGTTATCGACTATTTTTATCTTATTCATACACGCTCCCATGGCATCTCAAACAATTTCTATCGCTTTTACAGGTCAGAATTTTAGCGGATCCTTGATTAAAACTTTTTGCACTTGCCCATCTTTCCTTGCGTAAATATTTTTTGTTTTAGAGAACTTCGATATTACTTTTGATAGAATGCCCGATGATGAAGCATGGATCAAAGGGAAACGTGAATGGATAGAAATCGAAGACTTGTCAATTATTCGCTTATAGCACTGGTTGGTACGGGTGCGTATTTTAGTATTGACACCATGTTCAAATCCCTAGAACCGCCGAAAAAGGCAAGGCTTGATGCAGCAACTTTTATCGATGCAGAGTCTCTTCCTCTCAATGAAGTTTCTTTTTTTACATGGCAAAAAAAACCGCTTTTTGTGCTTAAAAAAGACGCCTCTCTTATACATGATGCCAAACGCGATGTGTTGATTGGGGAGTATTATTACACTATTATGGTGGGGATATGTACCCATTTAGGATGTATTCCTAAGTATGAAACACCCTCTAAAATGTTTGTCTGTCCATGTCATAGCGGACACTTTGACTACAATGGCAATCCCATCAAAGGCCCTGTTACTAAAGCACTCTTGATTCCCCCTTTTAAAATACAAAATCAAACTATCATTGTGGGTGAAGTGGGTGAAGCGTATTTAAACCTTATGGAGAGTAGCAAAGCATGAATCTCAAAATAAACAACTTTAATCTTTTGCTTTACACCGGGACGATTATGCTGGTGCTGTGTATTTTAATGCTTGTATCAGGCGTTTTTCTAGCGATGCATTACAAGCCCGATTTTGAGCTTGCCTTTGGCAGTGTCAGCAATACCATCATGAATGAAGTTGCCTACGGCTGGCTGTGGCGTAAAATTCATGCCATGGGTTCGACTTTTTTGTTTTTGTTGCTTTATATCCATATGTTGGGCATGCTCTATTTTGGCTTTTACAAACATGGCAAAACAAAGTATTGGTTCAATGGTATGGCGCTTTATTTTTGCTTTATGGTCATCGGATTTACGGGCTATGTACTGCCTATGGGGCAGATGAGCTATTGGGCAGTGCAAGTCATCACCAGTTTACTTGCGTATATCCCAGGGGCAGGTGAAGACATCATGCTATGGGTTAGAGGTGATTTTAGTGTCAGTGAGATAACGTTACTTCGCTTTTATGCTTTACACATCGTGGTCATGCCTTTGTGTATTGTTTCTATCGTCCTTTTTCATGCAGATTTTTTCAAATGGCACGCTACGCATAAACTCTCCCTAACACGTAAAGGGTTGCACATCAGTAAAGAGGATCGTTTTAGTAAAACCCTTCATGCGGACGCTAAAGCACCCAAACCATTTTTCTCCAACGCTGTTTTAAAGCCTCTTTTAGCGTGTTCTTTGTTTTTAGCACTCTTTTTTTACTGTGTCTTTTTTCACGACTATCTCGCACTAGATGCACTTAACGCGACCCCTGCCAATCCTAGTGACACGCCTGCTCATATCTATCCTGAGTGGTATTTTTTGTGGATGCTTCAATTGCTTAAAAGTTTTTTCTTTGATATTGGCATGATAAAAGGCTCGTATATCGGGATGGCTTCGCTTGTAGTCGTCAATGGAGGGTTACTCTTAATGCCTCTGCTTGATAAAAATCCACGTCGTATTCCCGCACATCAGCGTCCTTACTTTTTCGGGTGGTTTTGGGCATTGGTAGTGTGTTTGGTGGCATTAAGCATTTTAGGAAAACTACCAAGCACTTCACTGACATTGTGGATGGGGCTGTTCTTTTCTTCTGTGTTGTTAGGGCTATTTTTTGTATTGCCTTTCTTATCTCAAAAGGAATCCCATGCCAAATCTTAAAATTTTTGCCACGGTAGTTTTTATGGTTACAGTTCTTGTTATGGGACTTGAATACTTACCAAAGTTTTACGCCCAACCCACATCTGTTGTAGCTACAACACAAACGATAGAAGATAAAACGGCTCTTGAAAGTCCTGAAAACAGGGAAGCAAAAGTGCTTCAAGCCAAAGAAGAAAGCAAACAAACACACATCGGTTATACGGTAGTAGGGTATTTTCTCTTGCTTTCAGTGTTGTTGTACATTAAAATTCTTATGCAACGCACGCAAAGGGTAGAGTAAAAGCTATTGTTGCTTTTTCCCATCTAAAATAACATCGATCACCATCGCGAAAACACCAATCACAATAAGTGTAAATGCCCATGAAAAACTTTTCGTAAGAACATACCCTACGATCAGAATGGCAAGTGCGGTAGGAACTTCATTGTAGGCACGAAAGAATTTTCCATCTTTGGTACACGTGCCTTCTGCCAACGCTAAACGGTACTTTTCAAGCGAAAATGAGTAGAGTGTAAGTATGATAAGCACGGTAAATTTAGCATAAATCCATCCACCACTTGAGAGGAGTTGATTATCAAGGTGAATCATCGTTAAACCACTCACCAATGTCGCCCAAAATGCTGGAAGTCCAATGTATTTGTAAAGTTTATATTCTTGAATTTTTGCTACTTCAACAAACTCTTTTTTTTGCGCGTACTCAACATGGTACACGAAAAGCCTTGGAAGGTAAAATAACATCGCCATCCACGACATCAACGCCACAATATGAAATGCTAACACCCACTTATAGTACTCCAACGCCTATCCTTTTCATTTTACATGATGCTTATTATACATGAAAGATATAGAGCTAAAACTTTGAAGTCCATTCTTTGGCATCTTTTGTAAACTGTTCGTGTAATATGGGTTACTGAACGACATAATCGTATCGGTACGTTGGGTTTGGTCGTCCTGGACTTAAGCATTGGATTGATTCTGGTGTTTGCATGATAACATTATTGCTACAGAGTGTAGAAACGACTTCTTTTACGGTACGCTCTAATTCCTCTGGCGACATTTCAACACGCGCATTCAAAATCATTTTTGCCTGATTTCCTATACCTGCACTGCCTCGTATGCTCAAAGATTCTTTTTTCCCTGTTAGATTACCAATAACATACTGGTCTTCTGTTTCAATCAACACTTTGACATGTCCAACTGCTAATGTTGAAGCATCGAAACGCTGAGCCAATGCTTCCAAGACTTTCAGGGCAAAACTGTCCCAGTCAATAGCGTGACCTTGGAGCGATACGGTCATATTAAGCCACCCCAACACCGCCTCTCCTTGTGCATAAATATCATAGTCCACTTCTGTCAAATGCGTTCCCACATCAAGACAACTCTTTGCTTCATTAAGCCATACGTCCAAGCCTTCGTCTCGTTGAGCACTTAAGGCAAAAACTTTAGCAAAAGCCCACGTGTCGGATACTTTCTTCTTTAATACTTCCAATGCATTTGATGAGAGCACATCTGTTTTAGTGATGACGATCATGTCAGCTTCATCAAGCTGTTTTTTCACAATATACGCAGCACTTGGATGCAACCCTGATGTGCCTCCATCAAGAATATCCTGCAATCTTGCTGGGTCAACGAGCACAGTAAGCGGAGATAGTATGAGTTCATTCTTAAACGTTTGTTTCAAAGGTTGCATAATTGTTGCAGAAAGATCCGTACAGCTTCCCACAGGCTCTGCGATGATGATATCCACATCGTTTTGCACTCGTAAATAAGTAATAGCATCGGTAAAACCATTGAAATTACAGCAAAAGCAACTTCCACTCACTTCAACAACGCTACCACCTGAGCGTTGAAGAAAGGCGGTATCTACCAGCGAAGATGCTTGATCGTTTGTGATAAGCCCAACCCGTTTTCCTTGCTCAATCAGCTTTCGTGCTGATTCTAAAAGTAGGGTCGTTTTACCAGCACCAAGAAATCCGCCAACTAAAATCATGCGCGTTTTCATGTATGTTCCTTTTGTTTAGTTGCAATCACATTTTTCATGTTTACGATTCATCAAGGGTTCAATAAAATGTGTAAATAAAACCCCTGCCATCATCCCGCCAAGTACGGGAGAAAACATATATACAAAGAAGAAACCACCACACTGATCGGGGAAGGCTGCATTATCCCATCCAAACATCCAAGCTACCATTCTAGGGCTAAAATCCCTTGCAGGGTTCAGTCCAGCTTGTGTCAAAGGCGCTATAAGACAAATAATTGATGTGACAGTTAATCCTATAAATAAGGGAGCTATGTTGTCATTAGGGCGTCCTAAATTACAACTTTCTGTTAAGAAAAAGACAATGAGTACCAATAAAAATGTGCCAAAACCTTCCGCAAACATCGCCAATGGCAAAGACACAACCGTCGTAGCATTTGCCAGATGATAGTATTCGCCAAACATTTTCGCTACATTCATGGATTCTGACGTACCGCGGATGATGTGGTTTGTATTTTCAAACGCTACGATGGAAGGATTAAATAACAGATAGACCATCATGCCTGCAAGAAAAGCTCCAGCGAACTGTCCTATGAGATAAACAGGCATTTTTTTGATGGTCATTCTTTGACTGATGACCATTGCCAAAGTAACGGCTGGATTGAGATGTGCACACGATAGATGTCTCGCGGCATATATGGAAAGACTTACACCAATGCCCCAAATAAGGGCTATTTGAAACAACCCTTGATGAACATTAAACAAAACAGAAACGGCTACAGAGCCACATCCAAACAAAACCATAATAAACGTTCCCAACAATTCACCTATAAATTCACGTTGATAGTGCATAATGACTAACCTTTTCTCGTTATGTTTTCAAAACCTTTGAAATATGTAAAACAATCATATCTGTTATTTATAGCATAAAAATAGCAATATTAAACGTTTAAATGTAACGCCATCCACGCTTGAGGATTCATGCCATACCACTTCTTAAAAGCCCGTAAATAAGGGCTTGGTTCGGCATACCCCAAGTAAGAAGCGATGGTGGGTGTACTCAGTCCTTTTTCCAGATAGTGCGTTGCTAGTTTCTGGCGAACTTCTCCTAAAAGCACTACAAAACTACTGTTCTCTTCTTTGAGCTTTTTTTGAAGTGTACGTGGGTGCATTCCCACTTTTTGTGCCACGCTTTGCAGCGATACATCAAGCTCACCTGTACCTATAAGAATGCATCCTTTGACGTGTTCACTCAAACTTCCATGCACACTAAGCCCCAAACTCTGTTCTGCCTCTTTTTCAAACACACTGAGCAAATAAGGATTTTCATAACTTGTTTTTGTTGCCAGTTGCGCTTTGTCGAAGAAGATGGCATTTTCAGTCTCATCAAAGTAGATATGCTCTCCAAAAACTCCTTTGTAGGCATTGACATGTAACGGCTTTGAATGCCTAAAGGTTGTGCGTTTTGGAAAGATGGGGTGGGGAATGATTTTATTCAGAAGGTTAAGCAGTGCGCTTAGGTGGATCTCAGCACTGTACTTTTCAAGGTGAGCGACTTCATCTTCTTTTTGAATAATGATGGTGAGTTTACACTCTGTTGCTTCAAAGATGGGCTTGAGCGTTTTGCCAACCAAAGGATAATAACGACACAATTTAATGATGGCATCTTCAACATTGCTTGAATGCAACATCAAATAGCCTAAAACACCAAGGTTGTTTGGCGTAACGGATGCTGCGAATTTGAATAAAAGCGAAGCATCTCCCGAAATAGATATCGCTTCATCAATAAGTTCACTCACATAATGCGCTGGAATTTTGACGCCTTTTTGCTGTACCATTTCCATGGTTATGTCACGTTGAGCCATAAAAGAGGAGGCATCAAACAGATAGTTTTTTTGTAAATACAAAAGAATAAATAAAAATGCTTCTGCTGGAGCTTCTTTAGAATGAGTCAGTCGCAAAATGTCACACCTTGAGTCGTAAAATGTCATGAAATAATCGTGTTTGAATTATATACTAGCGTTTATTAAGACACATTGAGGAAGCCACTATGAACACTTACAGCATCGTACTCGCATTTCATGTTATTTCTATTGCAACATGGATGCTTATGCTTATCTACCTACCCAAACTCTTTGTTTATCATATTAACGCGCCAACAGCGGCAAAAGAGGTAATCGCTTTACAAGAAGCCAATCTTTTCAAAATAGGCACAGTTGCGATGATTTTTTCCATCAAATTTGGGCTTATATTGCTTTATCTTAATCCGCATCTATTGAACAGTGGAGGGTGGTTACATCTAAAGCTCACCTTGGTTGGTTGTTTGGTTCTTTTTCACGTTACATGTAAAAAATTGATAATGCAACTTAGCCTACAAGACAAAGAGCCAAATCTACGTTTCTTCAAACTTTTGAGAATGTTCCCCGAAATAGCCACATCCATTATTATTCTTCTTACAATTATCAAGCCATTTTAAACAATGGCTTGAAACTCCATTGACAAATCAAGCCAAAAAATGTACTATTTTAAAAATGAATGACCGTCAGTCATTTAAGGAGTACCATGGCACGAATAATTGATAAAGAAGAAAAGAGGTGCGACATCGCACTTTCTGCAATTGAACTTTTTTGTGAAAAAGGCATACAGCAAACAAGTATCGATGAAATTGCAAAAAGTGCAGGGGTAGCCAAAGGTACAATCTATCTTTACTTTAAAAATAAAGAAGAGATTGTCTTTGCAATTTGGGATATCATTGCAGGACGTCATCGTAATGCATTCGAAAAACGCGTCAAAACAAATATGAGGGCTAAAGATAAAATTTTAGAATTTTACAACTTTAGTGAGTGTGAAGAAGAGCAGAATAAAGAGCAAGTTCTTAAACTCTATCAACACTTTGTAAGTTCCATGCTTATCGACAAAACAGGGCTTTATACAACTTATTTTGAAAGCTTTTTTCAAGAAGATTATGATTTTATCACAAGCGCTTTACATGAAGGAATAGCTCGAGGTGAATTGTATGTTGACAACATTGATTTACTAACCAATACCATCATTATGCTCTTAAAAGGCGTTTTAGTCCGAGCAAAAGCCAGTAATATGGACTTTCATGAAGCTCAAACCACACTTATCAAGCACATCACTTATTTACTCGATCAATGTACAAGGAAAGAACCATGAAAAAATTAAGCCTTTTATGTATCTTTCCACTGTTTGCCTTCGCAGGAAACTTACCACAACTTTTAAATCTTGCGGAACAAAACAAACAAGTGGAAGCGTCACGCTACAGTTTAGAGGCGGCAAAAGAGCAAGAGTATGCTACGAAAAGTGGTTACATGCCAAGCCTCAGTTTAGGTGCAAATCAAACCTTCAACCAACAAGAAACAATGCTCAACCCTGATAAAAGCCGAACAGGCTCCGCTACGCTTTCATTTACACTGTATGATGGCGGAAAAAGAGAAGCCCTTTTTGACCAACAAAAAGCCCTTGTAAAGGCTGCGACATTCTCACTTGGATCCGTACAAAACAACGTTTCACTCAATGTGATTTATTACTATTACAACTACATCAGCACCCTTGCCAGTAAAGAGTCAACCGTTCAAAAAATGGAACAACTTGAAGCTGAGCGTTACCGACTTGAAAAATACCTCTCAGTAGGTAGTGCAACGGCAGATGAACTCCAAAAAATCATCTCAACCATAGAACAAACCAAAGTCGATCTTTTGACCTTAGATAACACCCTAAATAACATTTCCAATACCTTAGAATACCTTACCGGTAAAGAGGTGAGTGTAGAAGCTGGCTCATTGGTTGTATTGCAAGAAAGCAAAATAGAGGATGCAAAGCGTTTTGACATCTTAGCACTTGAAGAGAGTGTTCAAAGCTCACGTGCTGAGGCAGAAGCCGCAAAAGCTCCCTATTTACCAATCATTAAAATAGAAGACAGTTACTCACGATTCAAATACGATTACAACAATCCTGCTTTTGAATCAGATAATAACCATCAAAACACCGTTCAACTCACAATGCAATGGAAGATTTTTGACTTTGGTTCCACTTCAGCCTCAGTACAAGCTGCTCAAAAAAACTACCTTTCTAAAAGCAGTGATTTAGCGTATGAAAAACAAAAAGCAAAAGCAAGTTATAAAAGTGCTCAAAATAGTTACACAACAGCACTGGCAAAAATCGAAGCTGCTAAAGCTAAGCTCTCTGCTTCAGAGATGACGTATGAGCTTGTTAAAAAGAAATTTCAACAAGGCATCGTCAATAACGTCAGTTATCTTGATGCGTTGAGCGATAAATTTAATTCACGCTCACAACTTCAAACAGCACTTAATGAAGTTGAATACCAAAAAGCCGTTCTACTCTACGAAATGGGTAAAGAAATAAAAGGAGCCATCCAATGAAAAAAGTTTTTGTAGTCACGCTACTTATGTTCCAAGCCCTTATTGCAGGGGAAGTTTACGCAACATTTGATGTTGTAAGCGAAAAAAGCTCCGAATTAGGACTTTCTATCTCTGGTGTTGTTGGCACCTTGCAAGTTGATGTGGGTGATCGTGTTAAAAAAGGTGATTTACTCCTTGCTTTACAAAACGCACAAGAAAAAAATGAGTATGAAAGTGCTCGTAAAAATGCTGAGCATTCGCTCAAAACCTATGATAGATACGCCAAAATCTCAGATGTCATCGACAAAGAAAAAATGGAAAACTACCTTTATGACAAAGATATTCAACTCTTAAATGCACAAAATAAAGAGATTATCTTCAAAAAAACAGAACTTCGTGCACCTTATGATTTGGTAGTCACTAAAAAAAGTACTGAACTTGGAAACATCGTTCTAGGTTCGCAAACCAAACTCTTAACCGTTGAAAGTACCCGTGATGTCAAACTCGTGCTGAAATTCGATGAAAAATACTGGACTAAGGTCAAAGTAGGGCAAAAATTCACCTATAAAGTAGATGGTAGCGATAAAAAATATGAAGGTGTGATTAGCAAAATCTATCCAACCATTTTAGCAAGCACCCGCGAAATGCAAGCAGAAGTCAAAGCCGTCGATCTTATGCCAGGGCTTTTTGGCAACGGCACAATCGCTGCGGAATAACCAATGTATAAATTAGCGATCAACCGTCCCATCACGACACTGATGGGTGTTTTAACCTTTATTGTTTTTGGTTTGATGTCCTATAATACCATGCCGATCAATCTCTATCCTAACGTGGATTTTCCTATCGTTACGGTTCAAACAACATACAATGGTGCAGATCCTGCAACGGTTGAGACAAAAGTAACCGATAAAATCGAAGAGGCCGTTTCGGGCGTTGATGGCATTGATAAGCTTATGTCAACCAGTTACGAAGGCTTTAGTGTTGTTACCATTCAGTTTAAACTGACTAAAAATATTGATATCGCAACCAATGACGTGCGCGATAAAATCGGTGCGCTCAATCTTCCAACCGAAGTCGATAAACCAGTCGTTAAAAAACTGGGTGCAACGGGTGGCGTTATCAAGCTTTTCGTAGCAAGTGATGGTAAAAATGACATCGCTCTTATGCGCCTTGCCGATGAAAAGCTCAAACCAAAACTTCAGAGGGTAAAAGGTGTTGGCGAAGTCAATATCATCGGTTATCAAGACCGTGAGATTCGCATCTTTATTGACCCTTTTTTGCTTAACAAGTACAACCTAAGTGCATCTGATCTTAGTGGTATCATCTCTAAGCAGAACATCAAACAGGGTGCTGGTAAGATGGTCAATCAAAACCAAGAGATCATCATCAAAGCAGAAGGCGATGCAGCGAACATTCAAGAGATTGAAGATCTTCTTGTCAAGCCAGGTGTGCGCCTTAAAGATGTTGCAACCGTTGTTGATGGTCTGAGTGATCCTAAAAGTTTCTCTTCCTACAACGGTCAAAGAGGTGTAACGCTCGAAGTTAAAAAAATAGCCGGTGAGAATGTTCTTAACATCATCAAAGGTGTTAAAAAAATTATGCCAGACATGCAACTCCTTGCAGGCAAAAATAACGAGATCAAAATCTTGCAAGATCAGTCTGAAAAGATTATGGTCAACATCGATAATGTTCGCTTTGACCTTATCTTTGGTGCATTTTTGTCGATTATTATCGTTTTTGCTTTTTTACGTAATGCAACTGCAACCATCGTTTCAGCCCTTGCTATCCCAACGTCTGTTATTGGAACCTTTGCCATTATGAATGCCCTTGGATACGACCTTAACCGTCTAACGCTCATTGGTCTAACGCTCGCCATTGGTATTTTTATCGATGATGCGATTGTTGTTATTGAAAATATTATGAAAAAGATGGAAGAGGGGCAAAAGCCTTTTCAAGCCTCCTTTGAAGGTATCAAAGAGGTTGCATTCTCTATTCTTGCCATTTCATCAGTGCTTTTAGCCGTATTTATCCCAGTTGCGTTTATGGATGGCATCGTTGGTATGTTCTTTAACTCCTTTGCGATGACCGTAGCTTCGGGTATTGTTATCTCTTATCTTGTAGCGGTTATGTTTGTACCTTCCATTGGCGCACGTCTTTTGAGTGCAAAAGAGAGTAATTTTTATTATGCAACAGAGCCTATTTTAAAAGCGGTTGATAAAGCCTATGTTTCAATTTTAAAACCACTTATCCGTTTTAAAACGATTACTGTTTTAGTAACATTTGGACTTTTATTTGTATCTATGACACTTAAAGTGGGTATGGACTTTCTACCGATGCAAGACAATAGTGAATTTCAAGTGACCATTAAAGGCCCTGTTGGGATCAATTTAGAAACTATGAAACAAAAGGTCATTCCTGTTGATGAAATGCTCAAGGGTGATCCATCGATTTCGTATTCTATTATCTCTATTGGGTATGACTCAGCACAAAGCCTTCACAAAGCACGTATTTACGTTAAGCTAAAATCTCTTAAAGAGCGCACTATTTCACAGCTTAAAATCATCGAAAACTACCGCGAAAAGATGAAAAATCTTGAAGGTCTTACTATCTCTGTTGAAAAAGTCGATGATTTTGATACGGGAGATACAACAGCAGCGCTTCAAGTCGTTATTACCGGCGATAAATTTGACGTCTTAGATGATACTTCGACTAAACTCATGGAGTTTTTGAAATCTAACAAAGGCATCGTTGATATCGATAGAGACTACGAAAGTGGTAAACCAGAGATGCGCATCAGCATTCTTCGTGAAAATGCCCAACGAGTAGGGGTAAGTGTTAAAGAGATTGCCGCAGTTCTGGGCTCTGCTTACTCAAGCGATAGCGCTATTTCATACTATGAAGACAATGGTAAGCAATTTGACATCACCATTCGCTTTAGAGATGACTTTAGAATGTCATTGGAAGATCTAAAAAAACTACAAGTTAAGAACTCTAATGGTGAATTTGTGGCACTTGAAGGCTTAATTGCATTTGAAGAAACACTAGGAACTGCCTCTATTAACCGTTTCGATCGTGAACGTAAAATCTTAGTAACGGCGGGTACTTCTGGTATATCCTTGGATAAAGTTGTTGTTCTTGTTGAAGATAAGATGAAAGAGATCCTTCCTGAAGGATACCACTACCGTTTTACAGGCGATGTTGAAAATATGAGCGATACAGGAAAAGCCTTTGGTGCAGCGGTTCTTCTTGCTGTTATCTTAATCTACTTGATTCTTGCAGCACTGTATGAGTCACTCATTCAACCGTTCATCATCATGATTTCTATGCCTCTTTCGTTAACAGGTATTATGGTAGCGTTGTATCTGACGAACAATACGTTTAGTTTGTTTGTTATGATCGGTATTATTCTGCTTCTGGGAATGGTTGGTAAAAACGCCATCTTGGTTGTTGACTTTGCGAACCGTGCAATTAAAGAGGGGAAAAGCATCGACAATGCACTTCTTGAAGCGGGAGAAAAACGTCTACGACCGATTTTAATGACGACCTTTGCGATGATAGGTGCCATGATGCCTCTAGCCTTTGGTAGTGGAGCAGGGCACGAAGCCAACGCTCCTATGGCACTTGCCATCATCGGCGGACTTTTAAGCTCGACTGTTCTAACGTTGCTCGTTGTTCCTGCTATTTATAAGTTTATGTATCCGATGGACAGCTGGCTACGTAAATGGTACGAAAAAGGAACTGTTAAGTAAGCTTTACATGTAAAGGGTATTTTTTGAAATATCCTTTACAAATCCTTCGCTCCATCACTCCAAAATCCTTCTTTTAAGTCTATACTCCAACATTTAGGTACATTTTTTGCTTGTACTATATCTTGATTTCCAGATCCCAATTGATGCTGGATTTCTATGGTAGGTGAAAGGTTCTCTTCTGTGAGTTTAGGAAAGAGCGATGCTCTTTGAAAATGTGAAAGTCATTTGAAATGATTTCACGCAAAATTCCGTTGTTGCGGATATGTAAATGCTTTAAGGACAAGTAATGAAAAAAATCGTATGTCTCGTTTCAGTAGCAGCAGTGCTAGGAATGAATGCTTATGCAAAAGACTATGTTGAAGATGTACATGGTGGCATCACACGTTCAACTGTTGATGGTGAACATAAGGCTGCTTTTAACGCTGGCTATGGCATAACAAAAACATTAGATAACAAAGTGCTCTTTGGAGTTGCTTTTAATGGTGAATACTCAAATTTATCAGACGGCTCACTTTGGGGTGCTGGAACTGATTTTAAACTAGGTTACAATGTATGGGAAAAGTTGAATGCCTATGGCATCGTTGGGGCAAAACTTCAATCTGTTGATGGAAATGCAGGCTATGGACTTGGTTATGGTTTAGGGGTTGATTATCCTATTACTAGAACTATTTCTGCTGCGGTTGAATATAAAAACTATAACATGAATGCAAGTAATATCCCAGATTATGACTATAAAACTTTAGGACTTAATCTCAAATACGCGTTCTAAAACGCATGTAGGGACATTTTTAGTCCCTACAACTTTTTTGTTACTTATTTCTTTTTCTATCTTTTTTCACTTGTTTTGCCTTCGCCTTAGCTTTGGCTTTTTGAGCATCACTCATTTTAGCTTTGTCAGAGTTCACTGCTCCAACATTCATCTGCTTTCCTTCGTAAGGTACCGTGTGTTTTTGTTGTGTCGCAAGTCCAGCAAGTTTATAGCCATTTTCCATTTTTACGCTATTGTTAAGTAATCCGCCCATAGTGTGTCCTTAATATTTTGAAATTTAATTGGAGAAAAATCGTTGAGAGGTATGTAACGATATATAGCTTATTATACTTTATACTTGCTTCAAACCATGTAAAAGTTATCTATAGTGTTATTTTTGCTTATAATTCAGCCTAATTGATTAAAATACCGCTTACTGCTTTATATGTCAAAAAAGGAAACATATGTCGGAACAAAACCTGATTACCATGCAGCAATACGCCGTAAAAAACAAAATGAGCACCTTTGCTGTTGTTAAATTGGTTAATGCTAAAAAACTTAAAACTATTAAAAAAAATATTGATGGAGAAGAGCGGGAATTTATCATCGATGAGTCTCTTCCACGCACAACAACGCTCAAAAGTGAAACTACTCTAGAACCAGAGCAGGGCACAAAAATCGACTATGAAGTCGAATTTCATAAACTCTTAGCAAAATATGTCGAAATTCAGGACAAATATACAAACTTAATAGAGAAAAACAACTGTACGATGAAGTGAATTTGAGGTTATCGATAAAGCAAGAAGAGGGCATTTAAAATGCCCTTCTTATGGTCATGAAGTCTAGTGATTTAAAATATCGAGTGTTTTTTCATACACACTGAGCTTACCAAGCTCTGTATTTAGCTCATCCGTTAATTTTGATTGTGATCTGAGCTCGCCAGAGATAAGATGACTTTTCCCTGCTAAATTTTCCATATCAGAAGAGAGGGTATTACTTTTTGAAGAAACTTCTAAAAGTCCACTGCTCACGCCACTCATCGTATTGCTAATGCTCTCAACGGCTTGGATGATAGTACTCACCGATACATTGGTCTCAGAAAGACTTTTTTGAGTTCGCTCAGCAAGCTTGCGTACTTCATCGGCAACGACAGCAAAACCGCGCCCATGTTCCCCTGCGCGTGCCGCTTCAATGGCAGCATTGAGTGCCAGTAAATTGGTCTGATCAGCAATATCAGAGATAACACTTAAAACCATACGAATGTCACGAACATTGTTGGTAAGATTATCAACTTCAATGGAAAGGCTGGCATTGTCTGCACTGCCTTTTTCCATGCTTGATGAAAAGACTACAAACTCTTTTTCAACAGAAGAGAGTTGTGTTTCAATCGCATCTATAGCACTTACAGCATTTTGGAGTGTTCCACCAATCGTTTGCAGAACTGGCATACTCGATTTCATTTGATTGAGCATCGCTTTGTTAATGTTGTTAATCATCGTTTGACGATTGATTTTTCTTAAAAGAAAATAGCTTTTAAACCCTGCATATTTTTGCACAAAATGATCAACATATTCACCTTCAAATTTATCTGATTCTTCTACACGATAAAAAAAGATTGCTGTTAATGTTTGATTGATATTGACACCTAAGAGTTCACCAAATGTAGAAAAGCCAACGACAGGTACACCTTCAAATGCTTTTAAACGATTAATCTCACCAGCATTGCATAAACGCCTTAAAATACAATCGTTAAAAATAGCACCTAAAGCTTTGCGTGGTTTATTACGACTAAATTGTTCAAAATCATGCGTTGTTGTTTGCACAAAATCTGTTTTTTCAAGCAATATAAGCTCTTCGCCGGCTTCTAAATCGCAGTAAAAATGAAGAACATTACCGGTTGTGTCAACAGAAGCAATAGAACGAATGTAAATTTCATCATTAATTGCAATACCAAACGTATAATTTGCTAACTTCGTGCTTAACTCATTGGCAGAGCATCTAAAGTGGTTTGTAAGCGCTTCAATAACACCAACACTCATATTGGTCGAGCGGTCTAAAAAAGCACTGACGGTACGTTTAATTGGATCTGCCGCTAAAACAGTAAAAGAGATAGCGGTTTTTCTAAAGTTTTGACTTTTAAAAATACTAAAACGATAATGTGGTGCAAATTTTAAAAATGTAATGACCGCATGATGACGTAATGTACGCGTTCCATCGTAGATATAGGTATTTTGAAAGTCTAATTTTCCACCAGCGCTTCCGCCGGCCAAAAGACAGGGGATATTTCCCACTTGGTATGCAGCTTCCATAAAGAAGCTCTCACTGGCACTAAGCCCATCAATGAGGGTATAGCCCAAGGTATTTTGGTACTCAACTTTAAAGGGAACATGAACTTTTCTAATCTCATCCGCAATAGCGGCAGTACGCTCTGCCGCTGTTTTTTTACTCGTAGCCATATCTTCACTCTTAAGAGGAATGGATGCTACATACACATCACTTACGATAGCATGAGAGAAAAACATTAAAACGATGTTATCGCCTTCACCAGCATTCGCTTGCGAATATAAGGAGGAGAGGGGAGTTAAACCATCTAAACTACATAATTCACCTGCAGTCGTTGAAAGAATCAATGTTGCATCACTCGGAAGTGCCTGTTTGAGTTTTGAAGAGATGCATGTGAAATCAAGTGCAGGAGAGACAAAACCTAAAACAACCTTTGGGTTAAAAGGAATAGTATCAAGTCCAGCTATAATCGTTTTTTCTTGAAGATTTAACGTTACAATCGCTTGATTTAAATCTCCATTAGATACATTAAAAGCAGTTTGTTCTTGTGACTTAAAAAAACTAAACATGAAAATTCCTTATTAGAATGTTTATATAACTTATAATCTAAATAATTCATACTAACTCACTACGAATAAATATAAACTTAAAATACTTATAATAAAAAGTTTTAATATTATCAAACTTATTGGTAAGTAACAAAAAACACTTTAATGTATTTTTACCAGTAGAACTATGACCTTACCACACAAAAGAAGTTTAGATTTTACTTTTATTAATTATTGAAAACTGTAATTTTCATAATTAAATTACAGAAGCATCTTTAGAAATATTACATTAAATTCGTAGCATGAAAATAGCTACTTATAACATTTATAGTTATAGTTAAATAATACAGAAGAGCCTCAGGCTCTTCTTCAATAATAACATCATTATACCATTTTCATTGAATTTACCTCACACTTAACCCCTCATCCATATACTGAATAATCGGATAGATAAAGAACTCAATGATTTTTCTCTTTCCTACTTTAATCTCGGTAGTGACATTCATACCAGGTTCTAATCGTTTCTCTTTACCATCAACCATAATCGATGTTGATGTTGGAATCACTTTGATCTCATAGATCAGCCCTTGCTTTTCATCTTCGATGGCATCATTACCAATGCTATCTACAATACCCTCGATCAGACCATACTTTTGAAAGGTAAAGGTATCGATCTTAATGGCTGCAGGCATCTGTTTGGCAACGAAACCTATATCTTGATTGAGTACGGTTGCTTTGACGATTAATGGCGCATCATCAGGAACAAGAGAAATCAGCTTTTCAGCAGGGGTTACAACCCCTCCTTCGGTATTTACCATTAATTTAGCGACATAGCCACTTAGAGGTGCTTTAATCTGCTGTTGTCTGTTTTGGAAAGAGATGGCATTGATTTCTGATTCTAAGGCTCTGAGCTCTTTTTTCTTATCAAGGAGTTGATTAAACCATGTCGAAAGAGTCTGTTCAACATAGACTTTCTCTTCATGTTCAACCTCTTTGAGGTGTTGTTTGCTCTCATGCTCTTTATGGCGAGCCATATTAAGCTGTTCGCGAACATTATGAACACTTTTTTGGACTTCTTCATAATCATTACGTGCGATAATATCAAGCACTTTTTCCATTCTTTGAAGTCTTATTTGATCTTTGAGTAAAAGACCTTCGAGTCTTTGTACATCTGCTTTAGCACTGCTGTATTGTGCCCCTGCTTGGGATCTTTTCATCGAATATTGTGATTTAGAAGCATTCAGCGAATCACGTTGGTGAAGGTACAGATCACTTTGTTCGGCCAAAAGAGCTTGGTCGAAATATTTATACTGCGTAAAGTTTGGTTTTCTATTTTCCACTAAAGCGCTTAAGCGTTCATTTTCTAAAATATGGACTATGAGGTCTTTATCTTTCGAAGCAAGGCTTGTTTGTG
Source organism: Sulfurospirillum sp. (assembly GCF_036802865.1). Classification (NCBI taxonomy): domain Bacteria; kingdom Pseudomonadati; phylum Campylobacterota; class Epsilonproteobacteria; order Campylobacterales; family Sulfurospirillaceae; genus Sulfurospirillum; species Sulfurospirillum sp. Next base: position 549,680 of record NZ_DAIRVK010000002.1, read on the forward strand.
TGACACTAGGATCAATTTGCATCAGTACTTGATCTTTTTCTACATGTTCGCCCTCTTTGACCAATATCTTGGCAATTACACCAGTTTCAATGGGTTGAAGTATCTTAACCTCCCCTGTAGGAACCACTTTACCCCGTGCGCTTACCACGATATCTATCGTTGCAAAGCTAAGCCACATTATTCCAAAAAAGATCACGCCAAAGATAAGCCATAAAATAGTACGGCCTAATGGATTAAGGGGTCTGTCTTCAATTTCAACCAACAGAGGCTGAAACTCATGCACATCATTGTGCTGTTTTTTCGCCTTCATGCCCTCTCCTGCTGTGTGGTTAAGAAGTGATAGTAGCCTTTAAGCACCATGAGTTCATCATGGCTACCTCGCTCTACAATATCGCCTTTATCCATCACGATGATCTCATCACAATCTCTTACAGTACTTAGTCTATGAGCGACAATAAACATTGTCCTTCCCTCTTTAATGGCTTTGAGGTTATCTTGAATGATTTTTTCAGATTCATAATCAAGAGCAGAGGTTGCTTCATCAAATATGAGAACCTTAGGATCTCCTAGAAGAGCCCTTGCAATGGCAATGCGTTGTCTCTGTCCACCAGAGAGTGATGAACCGCGTTCTCCTACAAAAGTATCATACCCTTCAGGAAGTTCTGAGATAAACTCATGTGCTCCTGCAATTTTAGAAACGGTGATTATGCGCTCCATTGAAGCGCCTGGAACCGCAAAGGCAATGTTCTCTTTAATCGTTCCACTAAAGAGATAATTCTCTTGTAAAACAACGCCGATGTTATGGCGAAGCCATGAGGGATTCATATGTCTAATGTCTACACCATCGATGTAGACTGCTCCTTCATGAGGGAGATAAAGACGCTGTAACAGTTTGGTGAGCGTACTCTTTCCACTACCACTTCGCCCTACCACACCAATGCTTTGTCCTGGGCTTACATGTAAAGAGAGTTGTTTTAAAATAAGCGGACCATCAAGGGCATAACGAAAGGCAATTTTGTCAAAGTTAACCTCCCCTTGCACTTTTGGCAAAGTAATGGCTTTATCGTTCATCTGCTCGGTGGGAGTATTCAGAATATCACCTATGCGATCCACCGAAAGCAATGCTTGTTGGAACTCATTCCAAAGTCCTACTAAACGCATGACAGGAGAGCTAAACTGACCAGCAAACATCTGAAAGGCTATAAGTTGCCCAACACTCAGTTTATTATCAATGACCAGCCCTACTCCAAAGTAAAGAATGCTGAGCGTCATCAGCTTTTGTAAAGCGCCACTGACACCGGAAAGTATATTGGAAAGATGGGCTAGATTAAAGCCAGCATTAACGTAAGCTCCTAAGTACTCTTCCCACTTCTTTTGCATACTACCTTCAATGGCTAAGGCTTTCACCGTTTGCATACCCGTGACCGATTCCACTAAATAGGCATTGGATTGTGCACCCATTTGAAACTTCGCTTCAAGACGTTTGCGAAGGTTCGGGGTCACGATGATATAGAGTGTTGCGATAATGGCAATAAAACCTAAAGAGACGAAAGAGAGTTGCACACTATAGATCATCATCATTACTACAAACACCACTGAGAAAAGCATATCTAAAAGCACGGTGACGGACTTGTTGGCGATAAACTCTCTGATCTGATCGAGTTCTCGTACACGAGCGATAATATTGCCCACTTTTCGTTTCTCAAAGTAGACCAAAGGAAGCGAGATAAGATGGCGAAACAATCTTGCTCCAAGCCTTGCATCGATCTTTGAGGTGGTATGAACAAAAATATAGTTACGTACGATGCTCAGTAAAAACTCAAAGAGAATGACCGCTCCAAAGGCGATAGCAATGACATTAAGCGTACTCATACTGTGGTGAACCAATACTTTATCAAGAACAACCTGTGTAAACAGTGGTGTAACGAGACCAAAGAGCTGCATCACAAAGGAGGCTAAAAGGACTTCACCAACAATACGTTTATAGTGTAACAGTTGATTGTAAAACCAAGCAAAGCCAAATTTGATCTGATCGGTCATGATTTTATGTTTGAGAATAATCACTTTAGGCTGTATGGTGGTTGTAAAATCTGTAAAACTGAGTAAATAAGGCTCTTTAGCTCCTGCTTCAAAGACCAACATCTGCTCTTTTTCAAGATCAATTTTTAAGATCGTAATGTAACCTGCATCTTTTTTTCGTGCGATACACGGCAAAGGGTATTTTTCCATTTGAGCAAGCGTGAGTGATTTCAGTTTGGTTTTAAAGCCCTGCTCTTTAGCAATACGAGCCAATACCTCAATGGAAGGTTCATTGGCATCTAAAGCATATTTTCTAGCAATGGCGGTGGAGTCAATCGCAATGCGGTTGAGCTGTCCAACGACTTCAAGTGCGACTAATGCGCTGCGCATTCATACTCCTTTTGAGAAAAGAGAATCTCTTTGGTGTGACTAAGGCTGAGTAGCTCTTCTGCTTCATTGGAAGCGATGGCGGTTTGGTAGTATTGGATTTGAGCTTTAAGGCTTGAGAGTTTATCTTTTTGACCATTTTCATGCAGGCTTTCGATCATCTCAGATACATTTTGAGAAGAAGCTTCACTTCTTTTAGCACTGTTTAGTCTTTGTTCACGTTCACGTGCTTGTGATTGCAGAAGATACTGCTCTTTTTCGTAGGTTCGTTTAGCCTCTTCAAGGGCAACTCTTGCTTGTTGCAACTCTAAGAGTCTTGTCTCCACAGCAGCTTCTCTGGCAAAGCCATCAAAAATTGTCCAACTAAAAGAAAGCCCTACTCTATAACCATTTTTCTCCATATTATCGGTAGCTTGGCTAAGACGATCTTTGTCTGAACCATAAATATCATACTTACTATACAGTGAAAAAACAGGCAGATAGCGTGTCTTCTCTGCTTTAAGTTGCGCACTCTTTTGCTCAATGCTGGCATAGGCTTGTTTAGCACTGGAACTCTCTTCAAAGCTTAAAGATCGTACAGAAGACTCTTTTACATGTAAAGGCTCTAACTTAGAAGAACCATCCAATTTAACACCGCTAAGGTAAGACATATGCGCTAACATACTCTCTTTTTCTTCTTGAATTTGAGCACTCAGAACAAGCTGATCAGCCATATATTGGGCATAGGTGATGACTTCTGTTTGAGCGAGTTCCCCTGCCTCATTGAGTCTTTTTGCCATAACGTAGGATTCTTGATAGAGCTTTTGGATACGTTGGTAATAGGCTAGCTTTGCAGTAGCTATACGCACTTTGGCATAGGCTTCCAATAGAGAGTCTAACTGCTCTTTAAGATTCACGCACTCCCCTGCTTTGGACGCTTTTATCTGTTCATTGGCAGCTTTTACACCAAGATTGGTGGCACCAAAGCGAAAAAGGTCATACGTAAGCGAGATTGTGGAAGAGTTCTGGTACTGGGAGGTTTGGGTTAAACTATCACTACCAATATACGAAGGTGTCGTTGCATCAGTAAATTTTTTAGAATACTCCGATGTTCCACCAAGGGCTAAAGTAGGAAGATACGCAGCTTCCGCAGTTCTTAGACTCTCTTGTGCAATTTTGGTTTGAAGACGTTGTTGTTGCAACTTTGGGGAACTTTTTTCCATTGCATCTAACAACATCTCAAAGGTGACACTCTGATGGGCAAAGCCAAGAGTCACAGAAAATACTGCGACTCCCAGAAAGGCTTTTTTCATCATGCGTTATGCCATCCTGAACTTACGATCTGCATTAAGGCTTGGTTGTTTTGTATATCACTATTAGAGGTTAATGAAATACCTTTATCGACAGCATACGCACTCATTTGCTGAATGATTAGGTTCATATCATTGTCCGTGAGATAACTACCGTTTGATAACTCTATGCGCTCTATCGGCGATGAAGAGGTATTGTTGTATGTATTGGCAACTTTGATGGTATCGTTTTGTCCGTACTGGATAAGAAGGTTTGTACCACTGAGTATAAAGCTAACATCATTGTTTGTGATGCCATCACCAAATTTAACACTATCTACATCACTGCTATTCCAGCTTGCCCACTCATTGATCGTATCTTTTCCATCACCTTTGTTAAATAAGTAAGTGTCACTGCCACTGCCTCCCTCCATGAAGTCATTGCCTGTCCCACCACTTAAAACGTCATTGCCACCATAACTATAGATGCCATCATTGCCACCCATACCATAGATATTGTCCCCGAGAGTATCAATACCAAAGAGCCAATCACTGCCCTCAGTGCCTTTTGTGATAGCAAGTGCATTGACATCGGTTGTGTTAAGTGTTGTTCCATCACTGAAAGTGATCTGTTCTATCGTATTTCTTTGGACTCCGCCAAACCAGTATTTAATACGCATAGAATCATTGTCATTGACTTTAAAGACCAAGTCATAGTTATCTCTTAGGATTTGCAGGTTCTCTTTGGTGATTCCTGCACCAAAGAGGATTTTATCCGTATCGCTACTGCCATAGGCCGAGGAGTCAACGACCGTATCAGCTCCATCACCGATATTGAAAAGATAGGTGTCACTTCCATAAGAACCATCGATGAAGTCATCGCCACTTCCACTTTTTAGCGTATCGTTGCCACTGCCTGCATAAAGAGTGTCATTGCCACTACCTCCGCTTATGACATCATCACCATTCTCACCAAAGAGCATGTCAGTTCCACTCCCACCATTTAGTATGTCGTTGCCCTCTCCTGCGTAGATTTGATCATTGCCATTATCGCCGTAGATTGCATCATTGCCATTGTTTCCTTGCAAGTTATCATTACCATCTCCACCTACCATAAGGTCATTTCCACTGCCACCACTCACATAATCATTGCCACCCGCTCCGAGTAAAATATCATTCCCTACATTACCAAGGAGCCAGTTGCCAGTATTATCTCCTGCAACAAGATGATCACTTGCATCTAAAACGACATAACCGCCATACATGATTGGATTAATAGCATCTCGTGAAAGGCTAATAGTGCCTTCTGCCATTTGCAATACTTCGACACCAGCTTGAGGATCAGTGAAATAGTTTTTCAAGGTAATGGTCTTCGTATCTGCAACAGTGATAACAAGATCACCTCCATTGCAAGAAAAGCGAAGATCATCTTTGCTCAAAGTATTCATTACAAGTGTTTTAGTATCACTTGTATCATCAATGACAAGATCTTCACCCTCATAGATATAACCTTGAACCTCAAATCGTAAGGTTTGCTTTACAACCCCTCCATTGCCATCATCAATAGTAATAATGGCAATATCATCACCGTTATAAGAACCTTCAGATTGATAAGTCCACTCGCCGTTTGCATTAATAGAAATCTTACCGTGTGAGGCTTGAGTTGAAATACCATACGTTAAGGTATCACCGTCTGGATCAATAACATTGATATTACCTGTGCTTTTTCTTGCATCTTGAAGTTGAACATTTACTTCTACATCTATGAGAATTGGTGCTTGATTACGTAAATCATCAAGGCTTAATGTTGTACCATCATCTAATATGACTTTTTCAATTTCAAAGCCTGTTTGTGTCCAGTTTTTGATGGTGATAGTGTCGCTTAGTTCTTCAAAACTTTTACCTGTTTCTTTAAGTCCTAGGATGATGTCATCGCCAACGACTTTAGCGAGAATATCTCCTCTGGCAATACCTGCACCTAACATTAAAGTATCAATGCCAGAGCTATCACTAATTAAATCATGAGCGCCATTTTTTTCGAAAATATAGTAGTCATCGCCATTGCCACCCATTAAGATGTCTGCACCCATGCCACCGTCAATGACATCATCACCATCATCACCCATTAACTGGTCATCGCCTGCTTGTCCATTTAAGAAGTCATCGCCATCATTACCGCTGATGAGCTCATTTCCATCTGCACCAAAAAGAACATCGTTGTAACGACCTCCCACTAAGCTATCGCCTGATGCTAAAACCGTAGCTGAGAGTTCGCCATTTTCTTTGGTTTGCATAAGTTTGGCATAGATAGCTTGTGCATCTAAGGCTGTGCCATCGGCAAAGACAAATTTTTCGATTTTCCCTGTTGCATCAAACCAATTTTTAACAACGATCTGATCGGAAAGATCTTTAAGTGCCGTATCGTCTTCGCTATTTTCACGGATACCAATGACGAGTCCATTGGTTTGGCGATCCCATTTCACAAGGATTTGATCTGCGCTAATTCCACTTGCAAAACGAATTGTATCAATGCCAAGTCCTGTTGGGTCATTATCATCAATGACATCTTTACCGCCACCTAATTTCATCACATAGGTGTCATTGCCCTCGCCTCCGCTAAAGCTTTCATTGGCAATTCTAGAGATGAATGTGTCGTTGTTGGTGATCGTGTCGTTTTTATCCACTTTAAACCAAACATCTCTAACAATGCCTGAACCATTACTACTTGAGGTAAAGCTTGTTTGATTGGAGATGATATTCCCAGCTTCTGTAATTTGGTTGAAAGTTGTACCATCTTCTCTGGTAAGATGAATGGAAGAAATATCGCTTAACTGTAGACTTGTAAGCTCTCCAGCATCCGTGATGCCGTTTTGGTTAGCGTCTTTCCAGATTTTCAGGCTTGCAAAAGCACTATCATTAACATCAATGATATTATCGTGGTTGCTATCGTACTGAGCAAGTGCAGTATAACCGTCACTTGATAAAGAGCCATCGGCAAGTTTGGTGTAATTACCAAAAAGCTCGCCACCGTTGTTTATGAGTCCATCACCATTAAGATCCATCGAAAGTAGTGCATCACTTGATTCTGCCCAAGCCGTTTTTTCCTTAATTCCATTGCCATCATAATCAAAATAAACATTGCTTGACTCTAATGCGATAGAGGTTTTAAGATTGCCATTAAGATCAAGTACAATTGGAGGGGTATATTCACCACCTGAACTATTGCCACCTCTCCAATATGAGCCGATCATTTCCATCATAGGCCCATTGGATCGGATTATGTCTGTACTTGTTAATGAAATGCCATTTTCAGAAGCATAAAGACTCAGGTTTTCGGAGAGTTTTTCGATATCAAGGCTGGTCATATAGGTACCATCACTGAGTACGATCTTTTCAATGGCATTATTGAGATTGGTTTGCGAGTTGATAGTTATAAAATCACCATTTCCTGCATCAATTTCTAAGTTAGAGCCATTCATTCTTAATACGATGTCATCCGCAGTAATGCCATCACCAAACTTCAGGGTATCGTTACCAGCATTATTACCATTTTGCTGACTACCATAGCTATCATAAATTGTATCTTTGCCATCACCCCTATTAAACAGATAAGTATCATCTCCTACCCGTCCATAAAGTATATCATTACCTTTGCCACCATGAATCGTATCTGCGCCATCTAAAGCATATATTATCTCATTATCATCGGTTCCAACATGAGCCATAATATCTGCTTTATTCCATGTCGTTCCATCACTAAAAACAATATTCTCAACAGCATAATACGTATTAAACATCCATCTGGATTCATAATAATCGGGGGAACCAGCTAACCAATTCTCGAATGTAATTGTATCACTGAGTTGATCAAATGTTTTTCCTTCTTCTTTTAGTCCGATGACAAGATTATTCCCTACTTGTTTGATCAGAATATCATCGGCAGTGATTCCTTCTTTAAATTTAAGAGTATCATTGCCATAGTTACTATTCTCAAAGTTATTCTCTCTTACAAGATCTTTACCATCACCTCGTCCAAACAAATAGGTATCGTTTCCACTTCGTCCTTCAAGAAGATCATTACCAGACCCTCCATCCATAACATCATCCCCTAATTGTCCATAGAGTTCATCATTACCATCTCCTCCATAAAGGGTATCATTACCATCTTGCCCTTGTAGTGCATCAGCTCCATCTCCTCCATAGAGTGTATCATTACCTCCGCCTGATACGATAGCATCATTTCCTTTTTCCCCGTAAATAATATCATTCCCAGCCCCTGAAACAATAACATCATTACCGCCTAATGCGTGGACAACATTGTCCTCTGCTCCATACGTTAAATTGTCATCTTGTTCGGTTGGATCAAACAAGAATACTGTATTAATTTTAGTTCCATCACTAAGTACAAAGTGCTCAATTCTATTATTAACGTTATACCAATCTTTAATCGTAATAACATCGCTGAGTTGATCAAATACTTTACCATCTTCTTTAATACCAATAAGAACATTATTGCCTGATTTTTGGATAATAAAGTCATCCGCAGTAATGCCATCACCAAACTTCAGGGTATCGTTACCAGCATTATTACCATTTTGCTGACTACCATAGCTATCATAAATTGTATCTTTGCCATCACCCCTATTAAACAGATAAGTATCATCTCCTACCCGTCCATAAAGTATATCATTACCTTTGCCACCATGAATCGTATCTGCGCCATCTAAAGCATATATTATCTCATTATCATCGGTTCCAACATGAGCCATAATATCTGCTTTATTCCATGTCGTTCCATCACTAAAAACAATATTCTCAACAGCATAATACGTATTAAACATCCATCTGGATTCATAATAATCGGGGGAACCAGCTAACCAATTCTCGAATGTAATTGTATCACTGAGTTGATCAAATGTTTTTCCTTCTTCTTTTAGTCCGATGACAAGATTATTCCCTACTTGTTTGATCAGAATATCATCGGCAGTGATTCCTTCTTTAAATTTAAGAGTATCATTGCCATAGTTACTATTCTCAAAGTTATTCTCTCTTACAAGATCTTTACCATCACCTCGTCCAAACAAATAGGTATCGTTTCCACTTCGTCCTTCAAGAAGATCATTACCAGACCCTCCATCCATAACATCATCCCCTAATTGTCCATAGAGTTCATCATTACCATCTCCTCCATAAAGGGTATCATTACCATCTTGCCCTTGTAGTGCATCAGCTCCATCTCCTCCATAGAGTGTATCATTACCTCCGCCTGATACGATAGCATCATTTCCTTTTTCCCCGTAAATAATATCATTCCCAGCCCCTGAAACAATAACATCATTACCGCCTAATGCGTGGACAACATTGTCCTCTGCTCCATACGTTAAATTGTCATCTTGTTCGGTTCCTTGGAGTATGTCATTTGAAGTGATTGTACTTCCATCTGTAAATTTTACGATCTCAACACGATTTGTTATACCGCCTGTATACCAGTTTTTTACAGTTATCGTATCGATAAGCTGATCGAGTGTTTTACCGTCTTCTTTGAGTCCAATGACAAGGTCATTGCCCACTTGTTGCCAAATGACATCACTTTTTAAAATGCCATTTGCCATGACAATGCTATCAAGCCCTGCATTATCAGTGATAACATCTTTGCCCATTCCTTTTCCAAATCGATAAGTGTCATTTCCACTAACATCATTTATAGTATCGTTGCCGTATCCTCCATCATAAATATCATTGCCACTAATATCACTCATAGTGTCATCTCCATAACCGCCATCAAAGGTATCATCCCCATTGCCACCAGTAAGTACATCAGTTCCGACACCTCCATTGAGAATATCGTTGCCATTTTTACCATCTATTGTGTCGTTACCTACACCACCATTGAGGATGTCATTTTGATCATCAAGTCCATTAATTGTATCATTCCCGTCAGTTTTAATACTTTGAATAATATCTACAGAACTCATAGTAGTGCCATCACTAAACTTGAAAGACTCAATGCGACCGTTACTGTACCAATCTTTTAAGATAATACGATCATTCAGCCTATAAAATGAGGTGCTTCCTTCTTTTAGACCAACAGCAAGATTATTGTCAAATACGCGAAGAACGATATCATCCTTACTGACACCTTCTCCAAAGAAGAGGACATCTGTTCCAGCACTATCTTTAATGATATCTCTGCCATCACCTTTATTAAAGATATACACATCATTGCCTAAGGCATCTTTGATATAGTCAGCTCCAGCTCCTCCGATGATTTTATCGTCACCCGTTCCCCCATCAATGATGTCATCTCCATATTGACCATAGATGATGTCATTGCCATCACCTCCACTAATCACATCAGCTCCACCTGCTGCTTCAATGGTATCGGCACTTGTAGTTCCTGAAATTTCATCATTGTCATTGCCATAAATGTAGTAGCGTTTTGATGTCCAAGTGTTGTTGAAAGTGATGGTAGGGAATGTTTCGGTTTTAGAGATGTCCATGACTTCACCATTACTAAAGATGATCTTCTCAATGCCATGGTTTACATTTGCCCAGTCTTTAATGACCACGATATCTTGTAATTCTTGGTAAGTTTCAGAACTATTAATCTTTATGATCAGATTTGTTCCATTTACACCAATCGTCACATCAGCTTTATTGATGCCCGTTGCGAATTGAAGAGTATCTTTACCTGCATTAACTTCAAGTCCATCTTTGTAGTAATAATCATCGATTACCACGGTAAAATCGCCTTGATTGTACACATATACATCATCGCCATTGCCACCACGAAGTACGGCACCTTGTTTACTAAAGATGGTATCTTCTATATTGACATTGACAAAGAGTGCGGCTACTTCGCTGTTGGTCATTTGAGTTCCATCGGCAAACTTCAATGTTTCGATGGTATTGGTATCTTTAAAGTAATTTGAGATAGTAAGTTTATCGCCTAAGGAACTAAATGTTTTTCCAGCTTCTTTAACCGCGACGACAAGATCATACCCAACCTGTTTAAAGATGAGATTTTCTTTTGCGATGCCTGTACCAAAACTAATAGCATCAACGCCACCTTCATCACTTAGTCTATCTTTGCCATCACCTTTATTGAAAATATAGGTATCATTGCCTAGTCCACCATAAAGACTATCATCTCCTGTACCACCAGTTAGAGTGTCTTCTCCACTTCCTGCTTGAAGGATATCAGCTCCTTCATTACCAAAGAGTACATCATCGCCACCTTCTGCGTTAATAACATCATCTCCTAATCCGCCGATAATTTTATCAGCTCCGCTACCTGAAGTAATTGTATCGTTTCCGCTACCACCATCAATGATATCAGCACCACTTCCAGTGATGATAGTATCATTACCATCGAGTGCATTGACAGTAGATGCTTCATTGCCATACACAAGATAGTCACTCTCTTCACTACCACGTTGCAATTCATCTAACGCTAATGAAGTTCCATCATTTAAGAGTAAGTGTTCTAACTTTCCACTGGAAAGGTAGTTTTTAATGGTAACCGTATCAGTTAGTTGATCAAATGTTTTTCCCTCTTCTTTAATGCCAATGATCAGATCATTGCCATTCGCTTTTGCGATCAGATCATCTTTGGTGATGCCTTCACTAAAACGCAAGGTATCTTCTCCGCTTTCATCACTGAGGATATCTTTACCATCACCTTTACTGTATAGGTAAAGATCATTGCCAGATCCTCCATACAGTGTATCAGCACCTACACCACCAGTTAGGGTATCATTACCGATTCCTGCATCTAACGTATCATCACCTTCATTGCCGACAAGTTTATCATCTCCTGAGTCAGCTGACAGAACATCATTGCCTTCATTTCCGTAGAGTTTATCATCACCTGAACCTGCGTATACGCTATCGTTTCCGCTTCCTGCGGTGATGGTGTCTGCACCTGCATGACTATAAATCGTATCATTACCACTACCGCCATCAATGATATCATTGCCTGCACCTGTGGTGATTTTATCATTGCCTCCAAGAGCATTAATGGTTGTATTTTCATCGTTAAAGGTTAGAACATCATCGCCATCGGTTCCTTGTTGGAGCTCTTCAAGCGAAACAAACGTACAATCGCTTAGCTGTATCTTTTCGATACGGTTGTTAGTGTTGAAGTACTCTTTGATAGTGACAGTGTCACTGAGTGCTTCAAAGTTTTTACCCTCTTCTTTAATGCCGATGATAAGATCATTGCCATTGAGTCTAATGACAAGATCGTCTTTGGTAATGCCCTCGGAAAATTTCAAAGTATCAAGCCCTGCATTACCTTGGGAATTGCCACTATATCGGTAGTCATCATAGATACTATCTTTGCCATCACCTTTACTAAAGAGGTAGGTATCAGATCCTAGTCCGCCTTGAAGATTATCGACTCCAGTACCGCCTGAAAGTATGTCATCGCCAGAACCTGAGTAAAGTGCATCGTCTCCTGCTCCACCACCGAGAGTGTCATTGCCACTGTTTGACGTAATGGCATCATTTCCCTCTCCTCCTGCTATGACGTCATTCCCATTTCCTGAGACGATGGTGTCATTGCCACCAAGCGCATCAACCATTACAGTCGTATCGCCATAGATGAGCTGATCTGCTCCCTCTGTTGCGCTAAAAAGATCACTTATAAGAAACTTTGAGCCATCTGCAAAGAGTATGTTTTCCACTCTACTATCAGAATCGGTATAATTTTTTAGGGTGATTTTATCGCTTAGTTCTGCAAAGCTTTTACCTTCTTCTTTGATGCCGATGATGACGTCACTTCCAACACTCAGCACAACAAGATCATTTTTAGTGATGCCTTCTCCAAATTTGAGAGTATCTTCTCCTGCATATTGGCTAAGTTGATTGTTGTAACCATAACGGTAAGTATCATCTATGGTATCTTTTCCATCACCTTTATTGAAGAGGTAGGTGTCATTACCAAGTCCACCTTGAAGCACATCATCACCCAATCCACCGGTGATGACATCTACACCTGAGCCTGCAACAATGCTATCGTTGCCACTGTCACCATTCAGAGTGTCATTGCCACTACCTGCACTGATCGTATCGTTACCTTCTCCTCCATCAACAACATTGGCTCCATCTCCCGCATCGATAACGTCGTTTCCACTTCTGCCAGAAACACTATCATTTCCACCACCTACACTGATTGTATCGTTTCCGCTACCACCATCAATGATATCAGCACCACTTCCAGTGATGATAGTATCATTACCATCGAGTGCATTGACAGTAGATGCTTCATTGCCATACACAAGATAGTCACTCTCTTCACTACCACGTTGCAATTCATCTAACGCTAATGAAGTTCCATCATTTAAGAGTAAGTGTTCTAACTTTCCACTGGAAAGGTAGTTTTTAATGGTAACCGTATCAGTTAGTTGATCAAATGTTTTTCCCTCTTCTTTAATGCCAATGATCAGATCATTGCCATTCGCTTTTGCGATCAGATCATCTTTGGTGATGCCTTCACTAAAACGCAAGGTATCTTCTCCGCTTTCATCACTGAGGATATCTTTACCATCACCTTTACTGTATAGGTAAAGATCATTGCCAGATCCTCCATACAGTGTATCAGCACCTACACCACCAGTTAGGGTATCATTACCGATTCCTGCATCTAACGTATCATCACCTTCATTGCCGACAAGTTTATCATCTCCTGAGTCAGCTGACAGAACATCATTGCCTTCATTTCCGTAGAGTTTATCATCACCTGAACCTGCGTAAATACTATCATTTCCACTTCCTGCGCTGAGTGTGTCATTTCCACCAAAAGAGCGAACAGTATCATTTCCACCCAAAGCATCTATGGTATTGTCTTGATTGTCTAAGTCTATGACATCAGCATTTTCAGTGACTGAAAACTGTTGTAAGATAGTTGTTACATTCAGCGCTATTCCATCTCCTAGCACAATGTTTTCAATGCGATTTGCATTTAAAAACCAGTCTTTAACACGCACGCTATCGGTAGAGTCTTTAAGAGATAAAAGAAGATCAAATCCTTCTTTTGAAAGCACGATGTCATCTTTAATGATGTCTTTATCAAACCTCAAAGTATCATTGCCACCTGCATCAAAAAGTATATCTTTACCATCACCTTTTCTAAAAAGATACGTTTGGTTGGCACTATCGTGTGACTGGATGATGTCATTGCCACTATTGCCAAGTACTAAGCTATTGCCAGTGACTTCAAGTTTATCATCACCTTTACTTCCTGTAAAGTCAATTCCTGAAGTCATCGTTTGTTGGATGAGATCGTGGCTCATACTATCGGTAATTGTTGCTAAAAGGGCTATGGCATCTATGGTTAATGACTTCGTAGTATTGAGCATCCAAATGGTTTGAGCTAAAAATACTTTAGAGTCTATATCGATAGAAGCATCATTCAGATAATTGGTTAAACTTTGTTGCAGTTTTGTTGCATCTGTTACTTTCAAGGAGTCTGTGTCGACACTGTAACTTACACCTGTAAAGACATTTTCAAAGACACTTTGGATGGCAAATTCACTCTGGGTTCGGTGGAGCATGCTATTGTATTGGGTATTGATATAGTCTGAGGCAAGGATTAATCTGTTTTGTCCATTTATTGAAGTTACAGTAACATCTTTAGTACCAGTAACTGCTTTAGCGTTTGCTTCATAGTTTGACTCTATGCGACTGGTGAGTTCTTCTTTGCCTGAGAACTTCTCCATGATCCAGATTTTTCGATCAAGATCAGACATATCGACATCTGCGCTTAGATTGTATTTTTTAGCTATGGTCTCTTTATAGGCGTTATAACCACTCCATTCATTGATATACTCATCAAAGTCATTGGATATAAGCTGTTCATCTGTAGCATATTGCTTTGCAAGGGTAGCTAAGTTCTCATTGGTTTGATACGCAATGAAACTATCAACCACCAGTCCATACCCTCGAAGGTTTGGTAAGTTTAAGGTCGTTGGGTCTATGGTAAAGTCTTCTTGTTGGACAAGGTCTATGATGGTATCTCTTGCATCGTATTGTAAATGCACATCGGCTATAAGTTCTTTTTCGCCTGTGGCGGTTGTATAGTGAGATGCTTCTGTGATGACATTACCATTGGTGTTGATGTTGGTTTGTACAGAGTTTAAGTCTATGGAGGTGATGCCTTCTTCTTTGAGGCTTTTTAGTTCACCCTCATCGACACTACCATCTTGGTCATAGTCATGCCAGAGTTGGAGGCGGTTAAAGAGAATGTCTTTACGATCTATTTTATTGTCATAATTGGAGTCGATGGTATCTCTTAGTTCATCGAAGCCTTCTGTGGTTACGTTACCAAAGACTTCAGAAATTCCACCTACTTGTCCATCTTCATTGGCATCATACACAAGCAGTGCATCTTCACCTTTGATCCATCCTGTGCGCTCTTTTATGCCATCGCCGGTTAAGTCGAAGTAGGTTTCTGATTCTGTGACACTGGTGGTGGCTATGAAGCCGTCTTTATTGGTGTCTAGGGCTAGTGGGTCTCTGCGTTGGAAGAAGTAGGAACTTGTGAGGTTGAAGTCGTAGGGGTTGAGGCTCGTATGGTCAAAATTATAATCTTCTGGGAGGTAGAGTTTTTCGCCTTCTTTTAAAAGGTAAAAGCTTTTATCTTCACTCACAAACAAATTTGGATTGGTTTTTAATAGCTCATCAATAGTTATTTTGAAGTAGTCTGCGCTAAGTTGAAACTTATCGGCAGTAAAGTAGGTATATATTTCACCTGCACTACCTCCCGTAAGAAAAGTTTCTGCGGCTGAAAGAGCGTTATTAAGATCTGCTATATTTCCTTTCACTTCACCAGCATCATTTTTAACATGGTTAAGATAATCTATAATTTTTGAACGCATAGATTCTAAAAAAGTAATGACTCTATTGGCTTCACCAGCCGTTGTAGGTATTTTACCATCTGCAGAAGAGTATAAACCAAATAAATCCGATTGTGCATCTCTGCGGTTTTGTAAGCCAAAGCTTCTAACATCATTGTTTGCTTTATTGGAATCATATTTTATCTCATACCATGCAGCCACTCTATCGTCATTTGCAATAGCTTCAGTCAATTTTGGTCCAATCAGACCTATACCCCCGTTAAATGCCATATCGACAAGAGATATAAGCTCATTTGATTCGCCAAGCCCTGTTTTAGCGACAACTTTGTCTTGCATAGCATCTAGTTCTTTAGTCATTAAGGTTGTCGCATTTTGCTCGGTTGAAAGAGTGATGGTTGAATTGATTCTATCTTGTAATGTTTTAAGTGAATCAATGTCTCCATCTGCTTTAAACTGCCATTTACTATCAACCTTGACTCTATGGCTACCAATCAAATCTTTCACGGCTTGAATGGCTTGTTCATTGCTGAGATTACTGGTTGCAGAAGAGGCAAGATTTGATAAATCAGAGGTAATGGTAGAGTAGTTTTGAAAAAGATCATAACCATAACCTAATGCGATAGAATTGGCAGTTTTATCAACTTGGGCATTGAGGTTAGTTGACAAATCTTTATTCTTCAAAAGATCTGGATTTTCCTTTGCTTTTGTGAGATTTATGAGATCGTCTTTATAGCTTGATTTATAATTTGTATGAAGATTTGAGAGTGCCATTAGTTATCCTTTTTCGTTTTTTTAAATGTTGGACTGGTAAAAACACGCATCATATAACATAGATCGTGCTGTTCATTAGTAGCATCGTATTTACTGATAGAGATCATATTGTTATCATTCAGATTTTTACTGCGGTATCCCAAACCATCCCAATTATCACGACCATGCGTATTAAAAAACGTAGCGATGTAAAAGGTATCGGCTAATTTAAAAGGACGAAGTAAAACATCTGAACCGGATGAAACATACTGCTTAAACCCATCATTATGTACCTTTTGAACAGGGAACTCTTTGTAATCGTGACTATTTGTTCGTTTAAAACCTACAGAAATGCGCCCTTGTCCATATTGAAACTTTAGCGGAGTGTCAGCCTTTGGTGTAACATAGTCAATTTGATTATAGCTTGGGGTTCCATATAAGCGCTCATCCATAAATGCAACTAGTTCATCTTTACCGTCATTATTGATATCAAAGATGGCATTTTTGCATCCATAAGATTGTTTCTCATCGCAACGTGGTTCATTCATAGGTTTATCTTCTCCTGCACGATAAAACTCAAACTCCTTATCCCAAATAACAGCGTTAAACTCTTTGTGATTTTCCAAATGTACTTCTTTGTGCTCAAAAAGATCTTTATTAAACATACTGGTTATGTTTTGGCAGAGTTGATCATCTTTGCTCATAACTAGCAGATAAGTATCTGCTTGCAAAAATGTGTTTATCATTAATAGCCCACCCACCAACATTAATCTTTTCATTTTTTCTCCTTTATCTCTTGTTTTTCTAGCCTAAGCAACCTTGTTCTTTGCCCCATCGTTTGCCCCTTTTACTGTATTTTGTATCTTTACATGTAAAGCTTTTTGAATTGAAAAAGTCTTACATGTAAAGAGATAATTGGTCAAACTTTGTTGGAGTTTACTTGCATCTGTTACACTTAAAGCATCGGTATCGACACTGTAGCTTACGCCTGTGAAGACATCTTCAAAAACACTTTGGATGGCAAATTCACTCTGGGTTCGGTGGAGCATGCTATTGTATTGGGTATTGATATAGTCTGAGGCAAGGATTAATCTGTTTTGTCCATTTATTGAAGTTACAGTAACATCTTTAGTACCAGTAACTGCTTTAGCGTTTGCTTCATAGTTTGACTCTATGCGACTGGTGAGTTCTTCTTTGCCTGAGAACTTCTCCATGATCCAGATTTTTCGATCAAGATCAGACATATCGACATCTGCGCTTAGATTGTATTTTTTAGCTATGGTCTCTTTATAGGCGTTATAACCACTCCATTCATTGATATACTCATCAAAGTCATTGGATATAAGCTGTTCATCTGTAGCATATTGCTTTGCAAGGGTAGCTAAGTTCTCATTGGTTTGATACGCAATGAAACTATCAACCACCAGTCCATACCCTCGAAGGTTTGGTAAGTTTAAGGTCGTTGGGTCTATGGTAAAGTCTTCTTGTTGGACAAGGTCTATGATGGTATCTCTTGCATCGTATTGTAAATGCACATCGGCTATAAGTTCTTTTTCGCCTGTGGCGGTTGTATAGTGAGATGCTTCTGTGATGACATTACCATTGGTGTTGATGTTGGTTTGTACAGAGTTTAAGTCTATGGAGGTGATGCCTTCTTCTTTGAGGCTTTTTAGTTCACCCTCATCGACACTACCATCTTGGTCATAGTCATGCCAGAGTTGGAGGCGGTTAAAGAGAATGTCTTTACGATCTATTTTATTGTCATAATTGGAGTCGATGGTATCTCTTAGTTCATCGAAGCCTTCTGTGGTTACGTTACCAAAGACTTCAGAAATTCCACCTACTTGTCCATCTTTATTGGTGTCTAGGGCTAGTGGGTCTCTGCGTTGGAAGAAGTAGGAGTTTGTGAGGTTGAAATCGTAAGGCTTGGTGCTGGTATGGTCAACATTAAATTTAGCTGGAAGAGGTATTTTACCTTTATAATAGGCTTCCATCCCATCAACAAAACCTATTGTATCTCTCAGCATATCCAAATTTTCTTTTGCACTTTCAATCCCTAAACCAATTTGTATTTGATCGTTAGGAGCATCGTAACTTCCGTAAACTCCTGTCATAATACCTTTAAGAGTATCCTTAACTATTGCTTCCAGAAAACTAATAGGTTCTTCTGTCTTTTTAGTATTGGATACTTGTTGTGCGGCACCTGCACATGAACGTAAAAGCTCTTCAGTCATGCCAAGAGCAGTACCAATAAGACCATAATGATAATTTCCAAAATTTTCATATTCACTTGCTCCTGGATGCGGATCTTGGTCTAGTTGTTTATAATCCCAATCTCCCTTATTTTGCACCATAGATTGAAACCATAACAACGTTTCTGAAGTAGAATGTGTTTGTTGATATTCTAAAGCATAAGCTATATTTCCCTCAATAGAAACACCATCAGGAATTTTTCCAGTAAAACCAAATTTTTCATTACTCATCATTCAACTCCTCTTTTTAATCTTTTAATAGTTAAATATGTAATTACCAATGACATTATGATAATAGTAGCAATTTCACTATTTTTTTGTGTAATGAAATCACTACCAAATAATGAACTAATCAGTACAATATGATGATCTTTTGCAAATGCAAATGCAATAGCTGTCATACCCGATACACTAACAAATAATGCAATAATAGATATTGGATTTTGTAAAAAAGGTATATTGTTATACTTTTTTTGTAAAAAAGAATTTGTCGTATAAAAAGCAAGGTATGCACTAAACAATACATCAAATAAAAACACGCCAATTAAATTTAACATAGCTGGTCCAACAGCTGCAAGCGCTGCCCCTAAATCCTTTCCTTCTCCTGTAACGATTTGAGTCGTATCTCTTGTCAAATTAGCAATTATTTTATACAGCATCAAAATATTAAAAAAATTGATAATAAAAAACACACCTAAAAGACAAAGAAAAAGCAAACAACTTATGACTACAACTTTCCACTTATGAGGTAATTTTCGAGCACTATCTGCCAATGTCTTTTGCTTTTCATTTTCCATCTTTACTCTCCTTTACATGTAAAGCTATTTTTAGCCCTTTCTTCTGATATCTCAACATAACTATTCCCTTATGTTTATTCATTTTTATAAGCTCATGCCCACCTTTGCTTCTTCTCCACTTTTTGCCCATCTTGGTGTATTTTGAATCTTTAAATGTAAAGCTTTCTGAATTATATAAGGTTTATTTTTTTACTAAATAATCATTTTATATTAAAGGCGTCACAGTTTGCGTCACAAAAAAGTGTTTTTTTATATTTATGTATATGATGCAATTTTTTAATACATTGCTGAGTACTTCATCTGATAAGATGATATTGAGGAGTGTTACACAGATACCTTTACATGTAAAAGTAAGTCATTAGTCATGAAAGAAGTAATAGATATAATGGATCAGTCTAACGAGTAATAATGCAAAAAAGTATAGGTTTGAGAAGTAAAGATGTTGTGTTTAAGGATCTTAACCCAATACATCTTTTGCAATTCAAAGATTTATACAGATAAATGCGCCCTGTTTTGGGTCTAGGATTGAAGTATTCTTTAGCAGAGTGATGATATTCATAAAATTTTTATTATTAAAGATATAAATGTGATCATAAAGAAGACCGCCATTTTAGTGGCAGTGCTTCTTTATAAAGAGTTATTTAGAGACCTAAGTCTTGTCTTTTAAAGTACTCTTTACCGACTTTACACAATGGGCAAGCATTTGGGGCTTTTTTGCCTCTATGGATGTGACCACACACTTCACATACCCAGATTTCTTCTTCTGCATCTGCAAAGAAACCATCTTCTTTCATAGCATCTTGCAATGCTTTGTATTCACGCTCGTGTTCAACTTCAACTTTACCGATTGCATTAAAAAGACGCGCTAGCTCTTTATGTCCCTCTTCTTCTGCAATTTTTGCAAAATTTGGATACATAGTTTCATGCTCGTAATGTTCACCTGCCATTGCGCTATCAAGATTTTTAAGTGTCAACTCTGTTTCAGCGCCATCTACAAGTTTGTGGTATGCTTTAAACTCAGCACGTGCATGCCATTTTTCATTTTCAGCCGCTTCTCTGAAGTGACGTGAAACTGCATGCCATCCCTCCTCTAACGCGATGTCTGCAAATAAGTCGTATTTATTGCGAGCTTGTGACTCACCAGCAAATGCTTTCATAAGATTGACTGCTGTCAAATCTGTTGTAACACATGCCATTTCTTGACCACAACAGGTAAGCTTACCGCCACCTACATTTTGAACTTCAACTTCGTTACCGCATTTACTGCATTTGTATGTTTCGTACTGTCTCATTTTTTCTCCTATAAGTTTATGAGTAGAATTGTAGGCTAAAGTAGCTTAAATAAAAATAAATATCTATTGATAAAAATTATTATCTACTAGGACTACTGTTTGCTTAAATGATTTAGTAAAAGATAGAGTGTACTCCAGAAAACTATTAAGAAATATAATCTCTTAGACTAAGTAACTGTAAAAATATACTTATAGTGAGGATAAACGAAATAAATATTCATTTAAATAAGATATTTTACATTAAATTCATAGCCTGAAAATAGCTTGCTATTATTGATTGCGTTTAGCTATCTTTATTCTAAGATTTTTACTTATACCATAAAGTGTAATTCCAATCCAAAAGACTTCAATCAAAAAAGAACCTAAGTTAAAATGCACCAACAAAGAGACAATCAAAGCCAAAGCCCCTATCAAATTTAGAAGTTGATAGGCTAAAGAATGTATATCATACCGTTCCATCTGAAGCAATAAGTATGCTAAAACAATACATAACATCCCTGCAAATCCAAGCCATTGGAAAAGATCCATCTCAATGTTCATCATTAATTACAAAATTCCTTTTTTACTAAAAAAATCCTCAATAGCTTTAGTAGAGAATGCTTTGTCGTACATATAAAGCTCTTGCCATGTTTTGCCTTCAAGAAAGCTCTTCGTCTCTATCTGATACTTTTGCTTGATGACTTGCACAAACTCTAGAATAGCACTAAACAAAAGTGCATACTGGGCTGAAGTAAACTTTTTGAGTAGATCAAAGAGGCGGTAATAATTTACCATTTTTTTACTCGACTCTTCACCCATACGAAGTGACCAAATGCGTCCCGCAAACTCATGCTGGTACTCAACACCTGTACGAATTTCCAAGGAAAATTCTCGTAGTCCTTGTAAAAATGTCTCTTTGGGTAAAAAATCTCTGGTATTGTGGAAGAATAGATAGACACTGAAAAGGAAAAGATCCTCGATGCACGGAGCATAATTTTTAATCTCATCAAAGGTCTCTTTTTCAACATTGAGCTGCATTCTAAGATAAGCAAGGTGTTTGACACGCCAATTATCTTTTTGTTCTGCCCTTTTCTGCCACTCTATTAATGTAGGTCTAGGTATATCGTAACGCTCAACTAAAGGCTTGTAAGACGTCTGCATAGCTTACTCCCAAGTCAGAATACATTATTCTATTACTTTTTTTGAAATATTTCAATACTTAAGGTTGATTTGAGGTTTATGTAAGAAAAATGTATGCCATTTGTTTTGAAAATAAACATATGGCATACATAAAAAGGCAACTAAATATGAAAGTATTTTAAAAATTGTGGATTATTTTCAATGAGACCACGCTCTATCAAGCTTTTGATAACAGCTTGATCGCAGTCTGTATCTTTTGGCCACTCTCTGGTGTAACCATCGAGAGCATTTTTTGTTGTTGCATCAATACCAATAAATTCATCTTCGACAAAAATATCACGAAGAGCATCAATGTTATTAACAACACGCCATATAAGCATATAAGCATTATCGACAGCATTGCCCTCTTTATCCACTACGATTAAGAGTTTCATATGCTCTTTTAAAGGCTTAAGCGCTTCATAGACTTCTTTACCTGCCCTCTTCTTGTCTATAGTCATCACGGCGATGGGTGTTTTTGTATTGGTTTTATATTGTTTAAGAGCACTGATTTCGGGAACCAATGTTGTAACTTTGAAAAGAAGGTCTCTATCACTTAAAATAGTTTTAGAAGAAGCATCTATGACGCCACCCGTACAATCCACCCCCAGCTTACCACCAAAAAGAGCATTGGGAGAAGCGTGATCAAGGGCATCACATACCCCTTCACTTATCAGTAAGCGCTTTGCACTCACACGATTTAAGATGTAATCACTTAAAAGCTCATAATCATCCAATTCTGGTGCATTTTCATCCACAAAAATAGCATGTTTGACAAAACTCATCTGCCCAACACCCCAAAAAGCGTGCATAAACTGTTTAGCATGTCCTGGGTAAAGTACATTCATTTTTGCCAAAATAAAGTTATGGAAAACCCCATTTTCAGGCATATTATAATCAATCAAATCAGGTGCAGTGGTTTTTAAAAGGGGTAAAAAGATGCGTTCTGTCGCCCAGCCCATGTATTTATCTTCAAGCGGTGGCTTACCAACGACTGTAGCTTGATAAACAGGCTTTTCTTTGCTGGTTATGCACGTCACATCCATAACAGGATACGGCTCTTTAAGCGTGTAGTAACCTGTATGATCGCCAAAAGGTCCTTCGATTTCCATCAAGCTAGGATCAACCCAACCTTCGATGACAATATCCACATCTTCAGGTACATAAATAGGATTGGTCAGCGATTTTACCAAACGAGCATTTTTATCTTTAATGAAACCATACAGCAGCAGTTCAAACATACCAATCGGCATTGGCGCTTGTCCACACCAAATGTAAAGAGGATCGCCACCAATTCCAATACTCACTGGCATTTTTTTGCCCGCTTTTTTGTATTCATGAAAGAAATGCGCACTGTCTTTATGGATTTGCCAGTGCATACCAAGACGGTTATTATCGTACACCTGTAGACGGTACATGCCTAAATTTTGTTTAGTACCATCTAAACTTTGTGTATACACTTGCCCCATCGTGATAAAAGGACCACCATCTTCGCTCCATGTGGTTAAAATAGGAAAATCGTAAAGATTTGGCTCAGTGTAAACTTTGGTTTGGCAGACACCTTTACCCTTAAGTCGCTTTGGGAGTGCATTTTTAAGATTAAAAAGTGTACCAAGCATACCCATTTTATCCATAAATGATGTAGGCGGTTTCATGTGCATAAGTGATTCTATCTGTTTGGCTACAACATTTGGATTTTTACCAAAAATCAGCTCTGTGGCTTTGGAAGAGCCAAAAACATTCATGAGTACGGGTATATCAAAGCTTTTACCAAGTCTTTTACTGACAGGTTTTGTAAAAAGAAGTGCTTTAGAGTCCTCTTTTTTGACTTCAATATAAGCTAAATGCGGAATTTCTAAGTCAATATCGAGTTCAGTATCAATGATTCGTAAAAGATCATTTTGACGTAGAAGATCAATAATTCTCTGCATCCATAATCCTTAAAAAATTTCGTTAAGTGCTATGGTTTCAGCACGCTCTAAAAGTGCTTTTGCACCTTTATCAATCACTTTTTGAGCCAAAGTTTTACCAACAGTTTGGTACTCAGAACGTGTTGTGCTTATTGTTTCTGTTATCATTTCTGATCCATCAGGAAGACCAAGAATGGCTTTTACATGCAAAGCATTTCCCTTAATTTCTGCATTTACACCAATAGGTACTTGACAGCCACCTTGAAGGATGGTAATAAAATCACGTTCAACACGTGTTTCGATGATAGCATCTTCATCATTCAGCACAGAGACAAGACGCTCTACTTCAGCATCATTGATAATTTCAATACCCAAAGCTGCTTGACCGGAAGCTGGAATCATAAGTTCCTTAGAGATAGGGCTAAAATAGCGTACTTCAGAAGAGAGTCCCAAACGGTTAATTCCTGCACTCGCTAAGATAATAGCATCAAATTCACCCTCTTTAAGCTTTCGAATACGTGTATTGACATTGCCACGAAGATTTTTAATGACAAAATCGGGACGGTATTTTAAAAGTTGCATTCGGCGTCTCAAACTCGTTGTTCCAACAACAGCACCTTGGGGAAGTTCTTCCAAAGAACTGTACTTTTCAGAAAGCATCGCATCACGTACATCTTCACGTTTTGTGATAACACCCAGTTTCAAGCCTTCAGGAAACTCCATCGGAACATCTTTGAGACTATGCACAGCAATGTGTGCTTCCCCTCGAAGCATCGCCTCTTCAAGCTCTTTTGTAAAAAGACCTTTACCACCGATCTTAGCAAGTGCAACATCTAAGATTTTATCGCCTTTCGTCATCATAACGGAGAGTTCAACCTCTAAACCAGGATGTGCTTTTTCAAGTTCTGCTTTAACGTGTTCAGACTGCCAAAGTGCTAGTTTGCTACCACGAGTAGCGATGATTAGTTTTTTCATTTAGACTCTTTTATAAAATTTCTATAGGTTCGTTTTGTATCATCTTTTTTACCATCAAAATAGATGGTAGGAGTGCCATTCACCATTAGATTATTGGCAAGTTCTTGATCACTGTCTAATTGCTTAATAATATGCGCTTGGTTAATCTGTGCAACCGTAAAGTTTTTATTGAGAGCTTTGTTGAAAATACCTAAAATAGCCTTTTCATCACTCTCTTTAATGTCAAAAAATTCTTTATAAACTTTTTGCACAATCTCTTTATCACCTTGTATTTCAGCTAAGAGCATTGCTTTTACTAGTGTTGGAGCAGCGGGGTGAATATTGAGCGGGAAATGGTAATAAAAAAGTGCAAATGTCTCAGGATGTTTTTGGACATCGGCAATGACTTCAGGAACAAAATCCATACAGAAAGGACACAATGGATCACTAAAAACAACGATTTTATGAGGGGCATTGAAATCACCTGCTAAAAGATGCTCTTTGTTATATGCAGAAGCTTCCACATCCAATGAATAAGAACCCTTGATGCTTCGACCGCTGTTAATATCTACAAAATCTTTGCTCAAAATTTTACCATTGGTAAAGACAATATCATTGACTGAGATCTTTTTACCCTCTTGTTTTGTTAGTTTGAGATCAATACGCACAAAATAGACCATCCAACCAGCAAGGTCTTTCATCTCTTCTTTTTTGAGAATAATTGCTTTTTCAAAGGTATAGCTTTCGTTAGTAGAGACTGCTTTTTGTAAAAAGGTCGTTACTTTTTGATCAAGTTCAGCATTGATATCAGCCGCAAATAGCGAAAGACTACTTAATGCGATGATTGTCGTCAATAACTTCAACATCAATGATCTCATCTTCTTTTCCTTGTTTAAAATGATGTGGAGGAAATGGAGTATCCTCTTTTACATGTAAAAATTTTGCAACAAACAGTGTTACAATGGAACTAAATTGCAATAATAGACCTATAATATCTCCCAAAAATCCTGGTAAGATAAGTAAAATAGCACCTACAATCGTCCAAAGATTGAGCTTTTGGAAAGATTGTAAGCTTATCTCTCCTTGCATCAAGGCACTGAGGTTCTGCATCAATGTTATACGCATGTTGGCAAGTAAAATAATTCCCACAAAAGCAGATAAAACAAGCTCAACAAATGTTGCCATAGCTCCTATTTCAGAAGCGACATTGACACTTACCATGACTTCTAAGAAGAGATAGATCAAAAAGTATTTCACGCGAGTAGTTCCTTAAGTTTTGAAAGAGCTTCCTCTTTTTTGACAACGGTTTTATCTAATGTTTTACGCTCAACAATTTCGACAAACCCCTCTTCAAGCTCTTTTCCAACAATAAGAGCGTACGGAAGACCGATGAGCTCATAATCTTTCATTTTAAACCCAAAACGCTCATTTCTATCATCCAAAAGAACACCCAAACGCTCATTTTTTAAAGCATTGTACATATCTTCTGCATATGCGCTTTGCGATTCATCTTTTGCGTTAGAGACAATAATATCGAGAAGATAGGGAGCGGTTTGTTTATTCCAAATACACCCTTTTTCATCATGGCTTGCTTCAATCATAACCGCTACCAAACGGCTTACACCAATACCATAGCAACCCATATAAAACGGTTGAGCTTTGCCATTTTTATCTAAAAAGGTCGCACCCATAGCTTTGGCATATTTTTGTCCGAGTTGGAAGATGTGCCCTACTTCAATACCTTTGGTTATACCAAGCTCACCACCACAACACGCACATCTGTCGCCTGCTTTGACACTGACAAGATCTTTGTAACGATCTTCGTTAAAGTTAAACATGGAGACACCCACCATATGGAAGTCTGTTTCATTGGCTCCACAAATTAGATTTTTAGCCTCTTTAAGTTCTAAATCTATGTAAAATTTTACACATTCTAGTCCAACAGGTCCAATAAAGCCAGCTTTGAGCCCTACTTTCTCAACCTCTTCAAGGCTTGCATCAACTAAGTCAAGCGCACCGCACGCATTTTGCGCTTTGGTCTCTTGAAGCTCATCATTTCCTCTTACAAAGAAGACAACAACCTCTTCTTTGTCAACATAAACTGCTTTTTTAACAACCGCTTTAATGCTATAGAAAGAATCGACTTTAAAAAAACTACTGACATCATCAATCGTTTTCATATCAGGGGTTTTGAATTTGGAAAGATTAGCTTCCGGTGTTTCTGCTGTGGTTGTTTTAGGTGCACGTTTTGCCGCTTCGATGTTAGCAGCGTAAGAACATTTTTGGCAGACAACAATGTCATCTTCACCATTTTCCGCTAAAACCATAAACTCTTTACTGCCACTTCCACCGATGGCACCACTATCGGCTTCAACAGCTCTAAAATCAAGCCCTAGACGTGTAAAGATTTTGGTGTAGGTCTTTTCCATAACATCAAACTCTTTTTTCATACATGCTTCATCTTCATGGAAACTGTAACCATCTTTCATGGTAAATTCACGACCACGAAGCAAACCATAGCGAGGACGTGCTTCATCACGAAACTTTGTCGTAATTTGGTACAAGTGAAGTGGTAATTGCTTGTAACTGTTAATACGGTTACGTACTACATCGACCACAACTTCTTCATGGGTTGGGCCTAAAACAAATTCATTCTCTTTGCGGTCTTTAAAACGACACAATTCTTTGCCAAAAACATCGTAACGTCCACTTTGTTTCCAAAGTTCAGCAGGTGTAACCACATCCATCTGAATCTCTTGTGCACCTGTTTCATCCATCTCTTCTTTGACGACATTTTTGATTTTATCAAAAACGATTTTTCCCATTGGCAAAAAGTTATAAAGTCCACTTCCTACTTGTGAGATAAAACCGCCACGCACCAAGTATTGATGGCTTGGAAGCGTTGCATCTTTTGGCGCATCTTTGGTTGTTGGTGCATACAGTTTTGAAAATCTCATTTCATTCCCCCCATTTGGTATTCACATTTGTATTGATTCATTCGTTTTGTTTGATCTTCATTAATGTTAAAAATATATTGAACCGCTTGCACGATCGTATCGGCTTCAGGTTTTTCGGCTACTTCTTTTAAGTTCTTGGTAGCAGAGTGTAAAAAAGAGTTAAAAGCATGGTGTAAAACTTTGGACACTTGATCTTGCAACTCTTCAGGAATATACCCTTTTTTAACTGCTTTCTCTAACTCTTGCAAAGAGCACTCTTTGGCATGATCACGAATCTCTTTGATAATTGGATCCACACACATACTTTGTAACCATTTAAAGAAGTCCATCGTTGAACGTCCTACGATAGAATAAGCGATTTTAGCCTGCTCTTCACGAAGTGACATATTTTTGCTCACAATTTCTTCAAGATCATCTACAGAATAGACATGCAGGTCTTTGCGCTCTTTGACATCGATGTCACGAGGAACAGCAATATCAAACCAATAGCGGGAAAATTCGCGTTCTTCAACCATATCATCGGTTATAACACTGTGTGGAGCACCTGTAGCCGTAAAAACAAGGCGATAACGATTGATAAATTCTGTAAGTTTTGCATAGGGAGCTACAGTTGCAAGTTCGCCTAATTCAGTGGCTAAAGCTTGAGCATGTTCTAAGTTACGGTTAATAATGATGATGTTAACACCACTGGATATAAGATGTTTTGCGGCAAGTTGGCTCATCTCTCCAGCACCTACAACAAGGGCCGTTAAGCCTCCAATATTTCCAAGTAAATCTTTAGCCTTACTTACCGCTACACTTGAAACGGAAACAGGACTTTTGGAGATGTCCGTACGACTGCGTACTTCTGCGGCACAGCGAAATGCATGGTGCATCGCACGTCCTAATTTTTGACCGCAATAGTTATTTTCAAAGGCAAATCTAAATGCTTCTTTAAGTTGCCCAGCGATTTGAGTTTCGCCAATAACTAAACTATCAAGCGAAGAACAGACCGTGAAAAGATGGTGAATTGCACCATTGTCTTCATAAACGTCAGCGCGACCTTCCAGCTCGTCTCGTGAAACGCTTGAAACATGGCTTAAAAGATCAAATGTATCACTCAGTGCTGATTGACACTCTGTAACCGAAACAATTACTTCTACACGATTACAGGTCGAAAGCAAAATAACTTCATTCACCGCCGCACAGCCAACTAAAGAGCCCATAAAATGACGGCTTTTTTCTTCTGAATTAAATGCTAATTTTTCACGAATACTAATATCAGTGTTTTTATGTGTAAAACTAATGGTTAGATAGTGCATTAAAAATTCCTCTCAATCATCTCTTTAATAATAGAGCTTAAACCTACATCTTCTTCTTTTTCGATCACTTCCAAAGCTTCTAGTCCTAGTCTTCTAGCATAAGCAATGGAATCTTCCAGTGCATTAGTTTCGTACATTTTGGCTTTGATCCACTCTTTTTGGACATCATCAAGTTCTTGTTGAAATAGCGCCAGTAATGTTTGCTGTTCATCTTTTGAGAGTTTATGATACATATAAAGGTACGGTAATGTAGTCTTACCCTCTTTAAAATCATTAAGTGAAGGTTTTCCAAGGGTTTCGCTGGATTGGGTAATATCTAAAATATCATCAATAATTTGAAAAGCAAGCCCTAAATTTTTACCGTAAAGTGCGTAAATGTCACCATTTTTTCCAGCAAGTAAGGCAGCTGCTTTTGCAGAAGCTTCAATCAGTGAAGCTGTTTTTTTATAGATCATATCAAAGTAACGCTCTTCACTTGCATTAAAAGTATGAGAGAGTTCAACATCCATAAGCTCGCCTACAGAAAGCAATGCGACTGCATGTGAGATAGTATACGCAACATCTTGAGGCATAGACGTTAATGCGCTAAAGCCTTTTGAGTAAAGAATATCCCCTAACATAATGGCTGTTTTATTGCCAAAGAGCGCATTGATAGAATCTTCACCGCGTCTTGTAAAAGCGTCATCAATCACATCATCATGAAGCAGGCTTGCCGCATGAATCAACTCAACAATAGACGCTAGCTTGAGGGAATTTTCATTCACTCCTGCAATTTTTAAGATCAGTTTCGCGCGTAACCTTTTACCTTTAGGAACTCTATGAAAGAGCTCAACACTGCGTGCATCGCCTAAAGAGGCGACCATTTCTACCATCAAATTTTCAACTTTTCCTAGCACCTGCGATCCTACGGTTTCTTTTTTGGTTTAAACTCAACTTCTATGCGTTGTTGATTATCTTCTATAAATATATCTAAAATTGCCTCTTTATTTCTTTGATCGAAGTCAGTAAAGACAATTTTTGCAGTTGTTCTAGAAAGTATTTTATTATCGCCATCTGGTAAAAGAGGTATTATCACGCTTTCCAGAGGGTATTTTTTTTCTAAAACATACTGCGTTGGATAACCCCTATAATTGACTAAAAGCGTTAACATATTATTTGTAAAAAGGGTCCAACGAAGCTTTAATAGATACTCATTATTGGGATTTTCAGCTGTTGGTTTTTTAGTCATCTCTTTACGGTTTATCAAAATCAAACCTGGTTCATCTTTTTTCAGGA
The DNA here is from genome assembly GCF_036802865.1 of Sulfurospirillum sp. Lineage (NCBI taxonomy): Bacteria > Pseudomonadati > Campylobacterota > Epsilonproteobacteria > Campylobacterales > Sulfurospirillaceae > Sulfurospirillum > Sulfurospirillum sp. Next base: position 579,858 of record NZ_DAIRVK010000002.1, read on the forward strand.
TGAACTTGTGTTCGTATTCATATACTATTTCTGAGAAAAGTGATTGAGCGCTAAAAAGCAGACAACATAAGAGCCATCTTAGTTTATTCATTTTGAGTTAAAATATCTCCAACACTGCTAATAAATAGGTCATTATTGTGTTCAACCATTGCATCGGCTTCTTCCATAAAAACAGTGTGAATCATACCCTCAAGTGCTTCGACTCCAAACTGTTTTTCAAGTAAAATTTCCATGGCACTGTAACGATCTACGATTTGTAAAAGCTTTGTTTTAACAAGCTCTTTATTAGCATTAAAGAGAATATCGAAAAATTTACTCTTAGGACTTCCCATAAAAAAGTCATCTTCATCTTCATATAACATCGTTTCTCCTATGCCTTATATTAAACGATTATAGCACACTAAAGCTTATCACATCTGAAAAAAGCATGGTAGATTTTAGATTTTAAAACGTTTTTTTAACTAACCATCTGTTAGTTATGTCTTAAATTATTAAGAAAATTCACCGTCTAAAGTATCCTAAAAAACGATATTTACATATAATTTTATGTATAATAATCTGTATTATTTCTTATGTTAGTTATACCCTTATCTAACTTATATTAAGTATTATTGTATGAATAAATATGTTTTTTGATTCATAACTTAATGCCTAGATTTCACCCTCCTCTCTTTCATAAATCAATCCCTACTTTTTTAATCATTACTTTTTTGATAAAGTTACTTGACATTGAAAAAAAAATAGTCTATACTTTCATCAAATAAACTGCAAAAAGGAAAAAGAATGCATCAAGAGACACTAGCACTTCATCACGGATATGACAAACAACAGTTTGGTACAATGTCAGTCCCTGTGTATCAAACAACAGCCTATGACTTTGGATCAGCAGAAACAGCTGCAAACCGTTTTGCACTTAGAGAACTTGGACCCATCTACACACGTCTCAACAATCCAACGACGGATGTTCTTGAAGCTAGAATTGCTGCTGTTGAAAATGGTGAAGCTGCCATTGCAACTGCAAGTGGTCAAGCTGCTATCTTTTTTGCTATTGCTAACCTTGCAGAAGCGGGTGATAATATCATTATTGCTAAGAAAATTTACGGTGGTGCGACCACTCTTTTAACCCACACTATCAAACGTTTTGGGATTAAAGCAAAAGTTTTTGAGAGCGACCATGCAGATGATCTAGAAGCATTGATCGATGATAAAACCAAAGCAATCTTTTTTGAGACACTTTCCAATCCACAAATTGCGATCCCAAATATTGAAAAAATCGTCGCAATCGCTAAAAAATACAACATCATTACGATAGCTGACAACACTGTAGCAACCCCTATTCTCTTTCAACCCCTCAATCATGGCATTGATGTAAGCGTACACAGCGCAAGTAAATACATCTCTGGTCAAGGAAGTGCTATGGGCGGTCTTATTGTTGAAGCAAAAGGGCTCAATGCCAAACTTATTGGTAACCCACGCTATCCACAATTTAATGAACCCGATGAGAGTTATCATGGTCTAGTTTATGCAACGTTGCCATTTCCTATCTTTTCACTGAGAATTCGTCTTTCATTGATTCGCGATATTGGAGCAACCATTTCTCCCTACAACTCATGGTTACTCATCCAAGGCTTAGAAACACTCTCTTTACGTGTTAAAGAGCATTCACGCAATGCTTATAAAGTTGCATCATTTTTAAAATCACACCCAAAAGTGAAAAAAGTTTCTTATCCTGGACTTGAAAGCGACCCTTTACATGCAAGAGCCAAACAGTACTTTACAGATGCCCAAACATCTGGACTTTTAAGTTTTGAAGTAGAAGATTTAGAGTTTGCAAAGCATATTTTAAATTCCACAAAAATCTTTTCAGTTGTTGTCAATATTGGTGATTCAAAATCAATCATTACGCATCCAGCAAGCACAACACACCAACAACTCTCAATTGAAGAGTTAGAGCTTTCTGGCGTAAAAGTAGGTCTTATTCGTCTGAGTATTGGACTTGAAAATGCGGATGATCTGATCGAAGATCTTAAAATTGCGTTAGGGTAAGGAAGGTCGATGTCATTACTTTCAACCAAAGGGATGTACGGCTTAAGTGCCATGTACCAACTCTTTTTATCAAAGTCTAACAAGCCTTTGCAAATCAAAGAGATCTCAGCACGTGCTGAGATCCCACAAAACTATCTTGAACAACTTTTAATTCTACTGCGTCAAGCAGGATTGGTGAGTAGTGTTAGAGGTGCTTATGGTGGCTATTTATTAGCTAAAAACCCTGAGGATATTTTGATTAAAGATATTCTCATTGCTCTTGAAGGTAATCTTGTTGTTACGGATGGGGATGTAAAAGACCCTGTTCTAAGAATTTTTTATGAAGAGAGCAATCGTAAAATCCAAGAGATTTTTAATTTACCGTTATCTGAATTTCAGGTCTATTCAGAACGTCTTAGTCATCAATTAAACTATAGTATATAAAGGAGATTATTATGTATGCACACAATGTAACAGAACTTATTGGCAATACACCTCTTGTCAAGTTGAACCATGCCTCAGAAGCTACCAATGCTTTGATCCTTGGTAAATGTGAATTCCTTAACCCTTCACACTCAGTCAAAGATCGTATCGGATTTAATATGATTAAAACTGCCCTAGATAAGGGCTTAATTGATAAAAATTCAATTATCATCGAACCTACAAGTGGTAACACAGGTATAGGTCTAGCAACCGTATGTGCAAGCCTTGGTATTAAGCTCATTCTTACAATGCCTAGCTCCATGAGTTTGGAGCGTCGTAAACTACTTGCAGCGTTAGGCGCAGAGCTTGTTTTAACAGAGCCAGCATTAGGTATGAAAGGTGCAGTAGAAAAAGCGACTGAGCTTTCAAAAGAGACACCAAATTCATTTGTTCCACAACAATTCGCAAATGAATCAAACCCAGCCATTCACTATGCAACCACAGCAGAAGAAATTTGGAAAGATACGGATGGCAAAGTAGATATCTTAGTAGCTGCCGTAGGAACGGGCGGAACTATTACAGGAACAGGAAAAAGACTTAAAGAACTTAATCCTAATATCCAAATTATTGCCGTTGAGCCAGAGACATCCCCAGTTCTTTCAGGTGGAAACCCCGGACCACATAAGATTCAAGGTATTGGTGCTGGATTTATTCCATCTGTTCTTGATACCAAAGTCTATAATGAAGTCGTAAAAGTAAGCTACGAAAATGCGGTTGAAACATCTCGTAATCTTGCAAAGCAAGAAGGTCTTCTTGTTGGTATTTCAGCAGGAGCTAACGTCTATGTTGCATCACAAATTGGAGAAAGACCTGAGAACAAAGGTAAAACTATTGTTACTATTTTATGTGATACAGGTGAGCGTTACTTAAGCGCAGGCCTTTATGAGTACAAAGAGTCGTGAAAACGACTCTTCTTTTTTAACCTCTTTTTTTCTTTTGCCTTTAACAGATTTTATGGTACTATTTGTCCCATCACACGAAGGGCATGTGGACACATGAAAAGAATACCAAGTATTTTGCTTAAAAAGCCTTTGTTACTAGGTTCTATTACTTTTGTTGTCAATATCTTCATTAGTACAATACCCGTTTTAATCCTCCATGATAAACATCTCGAGCAATATAAAAGCACCTTTGCTTTCATAGAATTTTTCGATACAAAATTACTCGCAGAACAGCAAATCATTGTGCAAAGTGCACTTTTTTACTCTTTTCTATTTTCTACTATTTTGGCTATCTTAATAACACTTCTTGCCTCTTTTTTAAAAAAATCTTACCTTGAGGTTGAAAACCTCTCCCATGTCGATGGACTCACAGGACTTTACAATCGCATTATGTTTATGAGCGTCTTTCAAAAAGAGATTCCCAAAGTCAAACGTAACAAACAACATCTCTTTTTAGTCATTCTAGATATTGACGATTTCAAGCCTATTAACGATACATTTGGACATCTTGTAGGCGATGAAGCCATAAAAATAACAGCTCATACACTCCAAAATTTACTTCGCACATCCGATACAATTGCACGTTTTGGTGGTGATGAGTTTATCATCAGTATCGTCGATAAAGATAAAGATGCTGCTTCTACAATAGTCAATCGAATTTTAAATGAATTTAACAATAAAATGATTCCCGTAAAACGCAATGACGAAAAACAAGAAATACCGATAAACCTTAGTATTGGGTACACTGCTTACAAAAATGAAGATGACTTTAAAACGATGCTCCAGCGTGCTGACCAAGCGCTTTACATCTCCAAAGAAGCTGGCAAAAATACCGCTACTTACTTAGCTTAAACCAAGTCTTACCCCCATTTTTGTATAATCCCCTAAAAAATTTATAAGGTATATAAACCTATGAGCGAAAAAAGCACCGTTTACAATCCTAAAGAGATCGAAGAGAGTTACTACAAAATTTGGGAAGAGAGAGGCTATTTTGAAATAGATGGCAATAAAGCCATTCAAGAAAATGGTAAAAACTTCTGTATTATGATGCCTCCTCCAAATGTCACAGGAAGCCTACATATAGGGCATGCCCTTACGTTTACCCTTCAAGACATCATCACCCGTTTTAAACGCATGGATGGCTTTAAAACCCTTTGGCAACCCGGAACCGATCATGCGGGAATTGCTACACAAAATGTGGTCGAAAAACAGCTCCTAGCACAGGGCATTAAAAAAGAAGAGCTAGGACGTGAGAAGTTCTTAGAAAAAGTCTGGGAGTGGAAAGCATACAGCGGTGGACAGATTGTTCATCAGATGCGTAAACTTGGCGTCTCACCTGCGTGGAGTAGAGAACGCTTTACGATGGATGATGGTCTTAAAAACTCTGTCAAAAAAGCCTTTGTAAAATACTACAATGAAGGCTTAATCGTTCGTGGTAACTACATGGTCAACTGGTGTACCCATGATGGTGCACTCAGTGACATCGAAGTTGAATTTGAAGCCAACAAAGGAAAGCTCTACCACCTCAAATACTTCCTTAAAGACTCAGAAGAGTTTCTCATCGTAGCAACCACACGTCCAGAGACCTACTTTGGTGACACTGCTGTTATGGTACACCCTGACGATGAGCGATATAAACACCTTTTAGGTAAAAAAGTGGTTCTTCCTCTCATTGGTCGTGAAATCGAAATTATTGCGGATGAACATGTCGATATGAGCTTTGGTACAGGCTGTGTTAAAGTAACGCCTGCACATGACATCAACGATTACGAAGTAGGAAAACGACACAACCTCGAATTCATTAAAATTTTTGATAGCAATGGTATTTTAAATGACTATTGTGGTGAATTTAAAGGGCAAGAGAGACTTGAAGCACGAGCTCCTATTATGGCAAAACTAGATGCTGAAGGTTTTGTCGATAAAGTTGAAGACTATGAGAACCAAGTAGGTCACTGTTACCGTTGTAAAAACGTAGTAGAACCTTACATCTCCAAACAATGGTTTGTTAAAAAAGAGATCGCGGATGGTGCCATTGTAAAAGTCAATGAACACTTAGCAGAATTTTACCCAAGTCACTGGCTCAATTCATACAATGCATGGATGAAAGAGCTTCGTGACTGGTGTATCTCTCGCCAACTTTGGTGGGGGCATCAAATTCCTGTCTTTTACTGCGATGAATGTGGACATGAGTGGGCAAGTGAAAAAGAGAGTGAGCATGAATGTCCAAAATGTAAAAGTGCGAAAATCCACCAAGATCCAGACGTTCTTGACACATGGTTTAGCTCAGGCTTATGGCCTTTTTCAACACTCGGTTGGGAAAATGGCGATGTGTTTAAAGGTGAAAAATGGAATGAGAGTGACTTAAAAGACTTTTATCCGAACACCCTACTCATCACAGGTTTTGACATCCTTTTCTTCTGGGTCGCGCGTATGATGTTCTCAGGTGAACACACCCTTGGTGAGCTTCCTTTTAAAGACATCTACTTGCATGCTCTCGTTAAAGATGAACATGGTCACAAAATGAGTAAAAGTAAAGGCAATGTCATCGACCCACTCGATACCATCAGTGAATACAGCGCCGATACCTTGCGTTTTACATTGGCGATTTTAGCCGTTCAAGGTCGTGACATTAAACTAAGTGGTGAAAAACTAGAGCAAATCCGTAACTTTACCAACAAACTTTACAACGCTTCACGCTTCTTGTTGATGAATGCAGACTCATTTGAAGATTTGGAAAACATTGAAATTAAAACTGCTCTTGGTGCGTATATGAAAAGCCGTCTTGCCGTTGCGATGGAAGAGGTACGTGGACACTTTAGTGACTACCGCTTTAACGATGCAGCAACAACCCTTTACCGCTTCTTGTGGGGCGAGTTTTGTGACTGGGGTATTGAGCTTAGTAAAGCCGATAAACCTGCGATTTTAGAGTTGGGTTCTATTTACAAAGAGGCGATGAAACTGATTCATCCATTTATGCCATTTATCTCAGAGTTCCTTTACCAAGAGCTCTCCGACACAACACTTGAATCAACCGAATCCATCATGGTCAAGCGTTACCCTCATGCACTTGTTCGTGATGAAAAGATTGAGAAAACCTTTGAACTCGTTATCGAAGCCATCGTTGGCATTCGTCGTGCCAAAGCGAACATCGACCTTGGAAACAAAAAAATTGAGCATGCTTACATCAAAGTACCAAATGTAGAAAATCTTAAAGATGCTATTAAATACATTAGTTTATTGGCAAAAGTTGAGAATATCGACTTTACAGAGACAAAAATTGCAAACTCTGCAACTGATGTTGGCGATAATATCGAAGTGTTTATTCCCCTTGATGGAGTTGATTTAGGTCCTATTATTGAGCGTTTGAACAATCAAAAAGTCAAACTTGAAAAAGAGATCATGAAGCTAAGCGGTATGCTTTCCAACGAGCGTTTCGTAGCCAATGCCCCAAAAGAGGTCATAGCTGAAAATCAAAAAGGTTTAGATGACGCTAAATCAAAAATGGAAAAAATTGAGGCTGAACTTAGCTCACTTGGAGAATAACTCTAGAATGTAGGAGCTCTAAAGCTCCTACAAAGCCCTATTTTAGGCCTTTGGACGAAAAGGCTTTATCACTTCTTCGTTACACGTTAAAAATGGTCCTTCTAAAAGATCGATACAATACGGCACCGCTGGAAAGACTGCATCCAAACACTCACGTATAGACTTAGGTTTCCCCGGAAGATTGATAATGAGGCTACGACCACGAATACCTGCCGTTTGTCGCGATAAAATCGCTGTTGGCACATACTTAAGGCTTACTTGACGCATAAGCTCACCAAATCCAGGCATCATCTTCTCACACACCGCTTCAGTCGCTTCAGGCGTGACGTCACGCAGTGCAGGACCTGTTCCACCCGTCGTTACGATCAAACAACATTCGTCATGATCTGCCATATGTTCAAGTGCCGCTTCAATCAATGGCTGTTCATCAGGAATGACTTTATATACCGGCACCCATTCACAGCTTAAGTACGCATTCATCGTCTCGATGATTGCTTTACCAGAAAGATCTTCGTAAATGCCTGCACTCGCGCGATCCGAGATCGTAAGAATTCCAATTTTAATCTGACTCATGTTATTGCTCCATAGTAAATTCAAGTAATGCTTTGATGGTTTTTGTATAAGGTGCATCAACACCTATTTGGTGCAGTGCGCGAATAACGACACCACAAATCTCTTCTATTTCGAGGGCTCTACCCTGCTCTAAATCAACCAACATGGAAGGCTTAATCGAGTCAAACTGCTTAATCAAATTAAACATAGCATCGACATCTTCTTGCGAAATCTTCACATGTAAACTGCGTGCCGCATGTGCTGTCTCTTGCATCAGACCATACACGACATCGCAAAGTGAACTTTTGTCAAATAAAACACCCGTTTTAACACGAAGCAATGCGCAAAGTGCATTAACACCATTGTTAATCACCAGTTTTTTCCAAAGTTCTTGTTTGATGTCATATGTCGTTTGAGTGGGAATACCTGCCTGCTTAAATACAAGCGATAGCTCTTCCAAAAATCGTTCATTCTCCATCGTTACATGCATCATACCGATAATCGTCTCTGCCGTACCCACAGCTTCAATATGAGCAGGTTTGACAACGTGTGCGCCAATTTTACGGGTAAGCCCACCTATAACATACTCTTCAGCAAAATAGTCACATAAAATGGCTTCATTTTCAACACCATTTTGCAATGAAAGAATATAGGGAGGATGCATCTGATTGCGTAGCCATTGCGCAAGTTTCATCGCAACTTCACGTGTTGCAGTTGATTTGGTTGTGAGGATAATCAGATCAAATGAATTAGCCTCTACATCAAGAAGGCTTTCAAGATCAAAAGCTTTGATATTTTGTTCAAATTCAAAGCTTGGATGCTTTACATGCAACCCATCAGTTTGAAGTGCTTCAAGATGAGCACCTCTGGCAACAAAGGCTACTGTATGTCCAGCAGCAAGCAGTCGTGCTCCAAAATAGCCACCAACCCCGCCTGCTCCTAGAATAATAATATTCATATTGTTTATTTTGAAAGACGAACGCGAACACTCGCTTCATGCGCACCAAGACCTTCTGTATGTGCTAAAAGTGCACACGCCTCACCAATCTCATCAATACCCTGTTTGCTCATAGAAATAATCGACGAGCGCTTCAAAAAGTTCTCAACACCCAGTGGCGAGTAAAACTTAGCCGTTCCACCTGTTGGAAGGGTATGGTTTGGTCCAGCGATATAATCCCCAATAGGTTCAGGCGTGTAAGACCCCATAAAAATAGCACCAGCATGGCGAATACGAGGTAATAAATCAAACGGATGTGAAGTCACCACTTCTAAGTGTTCTGGTGCAATTTGATTCATCAAATCCACCGCTTCATCCATATCGCGCGTAACAATAATCGCTCCACGCTCTTTGATAGAAACTTCTGCAATCGCTTTACGATCTAACGTCTCAAGCCATGCATAGACTTCCGTACGCGTTTTTTCAGCAATTTCCAAAGAAGGGGTAATCAAAATAGAACTTGCCATCTCATCGTGTTCCGCTTGAGAGAGAAGATCAATCGCTAAAAGGTGTGGATCAGCACTGGTATCTGCCAAGACTCCAATTTCACTCGGTCCTGCAATCATGTCAATGTTTACTTCGCCAAACACAAGTTTTTTAGCTGTTGCAACAAAGATATTACCAGGCCCTGTGATGACATCCACTTTTGCAATACTCTGTGTGCCATACGCCATTGCAGCAATGGCACTTGCCCCTCCGACTTTATACGCTTTCTTAATGCCACAAAGATGCATCGCCGCAAGCAAAAGAGGATTGAGCTCATTATTGGGTGCTGGTGTGCAGACGACAATCTCTTTAACTCCCGCAACGATAGCGGGAATAGCGTTCATTAAAAGACTACTCGGATACGCAGCTTTCCCACCAGGGATGTAAAGCCCCGCACGATCAACTGGTGTTACTTTTTGACCAAGAACAGTGCCATTGTCTTCAAAATCAAGCCATGATTTAGGCATGAGTTTTTCATGGTAAGCATAAATGCGTTTATACGCAAGTTCTAATGCCCCCTTGAGCTTGACATCAAGCGCGTCATAGGCATTTTTCATGTCGCTTATTTTCACTTCAAGCGCTTCGTCATTTTCAACATGCCATTTATCAAATTTTTCAATATGGTTACGTAAAGCGCCGTTACCTTCGGCTTTAATTTCAGCAATAATGTTTGAAACAATTTTAGATACATTTTCCATGTCCATGTGACCACGGCGTAAAAGTTCATCAAACTGGGCTTTAAAATTTTGTTCATCTGTTTTTAAAAGTAACATCATTCATCCTCTTTAAAAGTATCTTATTATAGCATATTTGCTTTACGCACATACCGAGACAGCATAGATACATTACCTAAAAGTCCGCCTTGATGCACATAAATAGGTGTCCCTTCTTGGCTATTGCTGTTTTCCAGTAAAGCTTTCCAGCCTACAGGATCGTACAGAAGATCAAACTCAACGCCCATTTCATCTTTTAGAGATTGCCATAATATGTATAATTCTATGTATAATTTTCCATAATGATACTTTTTAGTCGTCTCTAAAATAGTTGGATAGCGCGATAAACTTGGTTCCACCATTTCCCACTGTTTTTGTAAATAAGCACTATTCCCAACCGTAGGACATGTCAAAACAGGGTAAGGAAGATGCTTTTGCAAAAAAAGTGCTGTAGTGCCTGTACCCGAAGGAAGAAAGAGATAAGGCTTCATTATATTATGTGTTTCTATATCTACTAAAAGTTCCTCAGCTAAGGCTTTTATACCCTCTTCTGCTTCTTTTTGCCTACCACCTTCTTCGACATGCAAAGAGTTTTCATCAAGCCATTTTTGCACTTCGTCCGTGCGTGTAGAAGATTCTACGATTTGCATACCATTTGCAAGTGCCTCTTTATAATTACCCATAGGATTTTCTTTGAGAAAAACGGGGATATGATCGCAGACATAAACAAATTCCCAACCTTTAAGCTTGGCCAAAACTGAGAGCGAATACATTGCATTGGATTGATTTGAACCTGAACTTACCACACGCTTGATGTGTAGAAAATCATGGATTAAAAAGGAGTGAAATTTACGTGCTTTATTGCCTGAAAAATCTTTATCGAGAAGGTCATCACGTTTAAGATAAAAAAGCTGGTTTTGAAAGCTTCGCTTTTCAAAAGGAGATGGAAGAAAAAGCATTTAGATGAGAAAACAAAAAAGCCCTATTGTAGGGCTTTCCATGATTAACAACGATTCAAACAATTAAGATCTTCAAAGGCTTTTAGAAGACGGTTTTTAACGGTCTCTTCGCCTGGACGAAGCCATTTACGAGGATCATAATATTTTTTATTAGGTTTATCGTCACCCTCTGGGTTACCAATTTGACCTTGAAGGTAAGGAGCGTATTTTTCAATATACCCTTTAACCCCTTCCCAAAATGCCCATTGTGTGTCGGTATCGATGTTCATTTTAATAACACCGTATCCTACGGCTTCACGAATGTCAGAGAGTTCACTTCCGCTACCACCGTGAAATACAAAATTCACAGGTTGTGCATCCGTTTTAAATTTCTCTTGGATATATTTTTGAGAATTATCCAAGATTTTTGGTGTTAAATTGACATTACCTGGTTTATAGACACCATGAACATTTCCAAATGATGCTGCAATCGTAAAATTAGGGCTAATTTTCAAAAGCTCTTCATATGCATAAGCTACATCTTGTGGTTGTGTGTAAAGCGCTGAGTTATCAAGACTCGTGTTATCAACACCATCTTCTTCACCACCAGTACAACCAAGTTCAATTTCTAATGTCATACCCATTTTGCTCATACGCTTTAGGTATGAAACACATGTTTGAACATTTTGCTCTAATGGCTCTTCGGAAAGATCCAACATATGTGAGCTAAAAAGTGGTTTGTGTGTTTTCGCAAAATGCATTTCACTCGCACTGAGTAATTCATCAATCCACGGAAGCAATTTACGTGCAGCGTGATCGGTATGTAAGATAACAGCTACACCATACGCTTCAGCCAATGTATGCACATGCAATGCACCACTAATGGCGCCTAAAACACCCGCTTTAAGTCCATTGACACCTTTTCCTGCATAAAACTCAGCTCCACCATTGGAGAACTGAACAATCACAGGAGAATTTGCAGATTTTGCAGCCTCTAAAACAGCATTAATAGAATTCGTTCCCACGACATTGACAGCAGGAATTGCAAAATGGTTTGCTTTAGCAATAGCAAAAACCTTTTGCAAATCATCGCCAGTAACAACACCCGGTTTTACAAAATCAAAAATTTTCGCATTCAACATGAAAACGCCTTTTATTTCAATTTTTATACGCCTTATACACAAAGCTTGTAAAATGAAGCTTTGCTATTCACTAAAGCTTCTGTCTTTCTAGAAACAGAAACTTTAGCTTTTGGGTCACTATTTGATTGTTACTTTTGCATTTTTTCGAAGAGTTTGTGCTTTATCAGCTACTTGAATACGGAATTTTTCCATTTTCAAGCCATTTTCAATTTGTGGTTTTACAACATCAAAAGTTGCTTTTTCAGCAGCTTTAGTGTCTTCAACTAAGATAACATGGAAACCAAATTGTGTTTGAACTGGAGTTTTAGTGATTTCACCTTTTTTAAGTGCAAAAGCTGCATCTGAGAAAGGTTTTACCATTTGATTTGCAGCAAACCATCCTAGTTCACCACCACCTTGACCGCTTGGTCCTGTAGATTTAGTGGTTGCTAATTCAACAAATTTGTCATTAAGTTTTTGGCCAGAAAGACCGTCTAATTCTTTGATAACATCTTTAGCTTCTTGCTCAGTTTTAACAAGTACGTGTCTTGCTTTGACGGTTGCTGGTTGCATAAATTTATCAGCATTTTTGTCATAATAATCTTTAACATCTTTTGCATCAACTTTTACAGCATCAAAGATTTTTTTCATCCATACTTCAAGCGCAAGATCAGCTTTGATGCGTTTAAGTGCTTCAGCATAATCTTTGTCTTTTTCAACACCGCTTTTTGTTGCTTCTGTTGTTAAAAGTTTGCGCTCAACAGCTTGCTCAACGATCTTTTGCTTTGCATCAGCAGGAAGTTCTTCAAACTTTGCACCTTGCATTGCACGCATAAGAACTGCGATGTCTTGGTCATTAACATCTTCACCGTTTACAGTTGCAAAAACTGTTGCATTTAGACTTACACCTAGTACTGCAGCAGCAATACTACTTAGAATAACTTTTTTCACTTAGATCCTTTATTGAAGTAATTCGCGTATTGTACCCCAAATCTTATTACTATTTCTTAAATGAAATGTTAATTTTAAGGATTGTCGGTATAATTTTTCAAAACGAAGCAAGGTTGAGTATGAAAAAAGCTACACAAAAAGAGATTGCAGCTATTAAGGCTCTTTTTTTGGAACAGTATCCAACAGCAGTTACCGAACTTAATTACACCTCTTTATACGAACTCTTAGTCTGTGTCATGCTCTCAGCCCAATGTACAGATAAACGCGTTAACCTCATCACACCTGCTCTATTCGAGCGTTACCCAACCGTTAAAATGCTCGCCGATGCGGATCTTAATGAAGTCAAGTCGTTCATAAATTCTTGTTCTTTTTTCAATAACAAAGCCGTCAATCTTCTTAAAATGGCTCAAAAAGTGGTTGAACTCTACGATGGAAAAATTCCTTTAGATGAACAAAAACTGATGGGGCTTGCAGGAGTTGGACAAAAAACGGCGCATGTTGTAATGATCGAATACGCAAATGCTAACTTGATGGCAGTGGACACCCATGTCTTTCGGGTAGCACATCGTTTGGGACTCTCAAGTGCTAAAACAGCAATAAAGACAGAAGAAGAGCTAACGAAAGTTTTTAAAAGTGAACTTCATACACTTCATCAAGCGATGGTGCTTTTTGGCAGATATACCTGTAAAGCAGTCCATCCCTTGTGTGAAGCCTGTTTTTTAAAGGAGTATTGTAAAACCACACAAACATTTAAAGTGTGAGTTTTGTCTCATTAACCTGTAACCGTATTGATCCATTTAATAGAACAACCTTGTGAAGGGTGTTGGATTTTTGGTGCTTCTTGTTTGCTAAAAAGTAACATCACGGCTTCTCTAAGATCTTCTTCCTTGACACTACGTGCATCTTGCCAATTATCATCCAATCTTCCATGATAATAAAGCTTCTCATCGCCATCAAAAAGAAAAATATCAGGGGTACATACCGCACCCAAACTCTTAGCAACATGTTGGTTTTCATCAATGAGATACGGGAATTCTAGACTCATCTCTTTAATTTTATCGAGCATATGAGATGGAGAATCTTCTGGATAGTTAGGATGAATATTTGGATTGATTGCAACCGTTGTAATATCCAGTTTTTTGGCAAACTCTGCAACCGTATTAAGCCTTTTCCAAATAGCGTTAGAGTAAGGGCAATGATTACACATCACGGCGATCATAAAACCACCTTTACCAAAAAGTTCTTTACTTTTTAAACGTTTGCCATTGGGATCTTCCAGTTCAAAATGCTCCAGTGTTTGACCAAGTTCAATTGAAGCTGAGTGTATCAGTGCCATGGTTTAATCCTTATAGATATTAATAATTTTTTGAACAATGAATGCTGTATTTTTAACTGAATTCATATCGCACTCTTCTCTTAATGAATGCGGATAGCGAATCGTGGGTCCAATAGAAACAGCCTCTACCTTTTTGGGTTGATGTGAAATCAACTCACCACATTCAAGCCCCGCATGAATCGCTTTAAAAGCGGCATGAGGGTAAAACTCTTTCATTACGTTATGGACACTTTGAGCAAATGGAGTCATTTCAGGCTTCCAAGCACCGTGCATTCCCTCTTGTGTTACTTCAAAACCAAGCGCTTTAAAAAAAGCCATTGTTTCATGTGCTAGTATAGCCAAATTTTCATCGTCCATAGCACGTGCCGCACAGTCAAATCGTAACACATTATCCACAGTAGAAATGATACCAAGGTTAATACTCATAGAAGGGATATCAAGGACTCTATCCCACTCTCTGATTCCTTGTGCAAACGCTCCAATAGCTTTAATAATAGCGCTTGACTGAGCAATATACTGGGTATAAAATCCCTGCTCTAAACGTTTGACTTGTAAACGCGAATCTTCAATATGCAGAGACGTTTTTGAAGCAACGATGGCTGTGGCACTTTTAGGAATGGCATTGCGTCTTTCTCCCCCATGTAAAGAAATAAGAGAGACATCGTGTTTTAGAAGTTCATACCCTAGCGCTTTAATAGCTGAAGGAATCTTTTTATCAATATCTACACCGGAATGACCGCCAAGAAAATCAAACGCACTGATCTCATAAAGTTTTGTGTCTGCATCCAAAGGGCTATACTGCAAATTTAAAGAGGCAATGACATCAACACCACCTGCACACCCAATATAGAGTTCACCCTCTTCTTCTGCATCAAGGTTTAAAAGATACGAAGCTTTTAGCGGTAATCTAAACTGCATTGCACCTATAAGTCCAACCTCTTCATCAGCAGTAAAGAGACACTCAAGGTTTTCATTGTGCTCCATTGCCCAAAACATAATTGCCATCCCCATACCATTATCTGCACCTAACGTAGAGTTTTTGGCTTTAATCAATTTATCTTGAAGCACAATTTCAATCTTCTCAGTATCCCCAATACAAACCATGTCATAATGTGCTTGTAAACAGATGTTTGGCTCACCTTTTTGGCAGAGGATATTCCCTACAGAGTCTTCTTGAACATAACATCCATTTTTCTTTGCAAATGTTTTAATAAACTCTTTCATCGCTACGGCATGACAACTGCAACGAGGAATGGCTGTAATCGTTCTAAAATGCTCTAATATTTGCTCCATAATAGCCCTTGAAAATTTAATAAACGAAATGCTATTATACAACCTATGAAAACAATATTAATCTTACTCACCGCCTTACTTTTACAAGGTTGCCTCTATTTTAATGATCGAGGTGTATCAGGACGTTATTATAATGACTGCAAAGAATACTATGACGGTATGGGCATTTACCATAAAGAGTGTGATGAAAATATTGTTGACTATAAAACAGTCACAAATGGCGTTTCAAAAGGTGTTGATAAAAGTGTTAATGCTACGAAAAGCATTTTTGAATAACTCTGCATGCCGTTAAATCACATTCGCCAAGAGCGTCTTGCTTGGCTAGGCTGGAAAGATATTGCACCAATGCGGGAGCTCTTAGCTTCTCTTCCTTCACCCCAAAACACAACATATTCTTTAAACAATACTGTGCAAATTGATGCTTTACAGGTAAGTGATTCCGATAAAGATACCATACGACACTGTGCCCTTACACTTCGTCCTTGGCGCAAAGGTCCTTTTGAGCTTTTTGGTACATTTATCGACACAGAATGGCAAAGTTTTATCAAGTACAATCTGTTAGAGCCCTACTTTAACCTAGAGGGTAAAGTTGTTGGTGATATTGGCTGCAACAATGGCTATTATCTGTTTCGTATGCTCTCTCAAAAGCCTAAAAAACTGGTAGGCTTTGATCCTTCAGCCTTGTATAAAACACAATTTGATTTTATTAACCACTTTATCAAAAGTGATATTGTTTATGAAATGCTCGGTGTTGAGCATCTTCCTTTATATGAACACAAATTTGACACCCTCTTTTGTTTGGGTGTTCTTTACCACCGAAGTGATCCTATTCAAACACTAAAAGCCCTTTACCAAGGTCTTAATCCAGAAGGTGAACTTATTTTAGATACCTTTATGATCGATGGAGAGACTCCTGTTGCACTTTGTCCTGCAAAAACCTACTCTAAAATTCCTAATGTCTATTTTGTACCAACGATTCCAGCGCTAATTAACTGGTTAGAACGCGCAAAATTTCGAGATATCGAAGTATTAGAGATCAAAAAAACCGATGCGAATGAACAGCGTAAAACGGAGTGGATTTACGGTGAAAGCTTGGAACAGTTTTTAGATCCAAACAATCCTGAGCTCACCATTGAAGGGTTTCCAGCCCCTAAGCGTGTTTACATTAAAGCAAAACGCTAAATTCGTCGATTTGCCCATGCATATGATAAAAAATTTAGATGTTAGTCTTGCAAGAAATAAAAGCACCAAAGGTGCGTAAGTTCTCTGCCGAAGAGAACTCAGTGTTAACGTAGTTTTTAAAGCTTCGCTTTAAAAGCGTGTCAAAACTTAAATATACAACAGCAAGGATGCTATATGGCACAGAATAAAGCAGGATTAGCCAGAGAAATGATTGATAGTACCACCAATTTTGAAGATGATTTAGATGCATCCGATGATGTTTTGCTCGATTCTACCAATTTTTTAAACGATGATCTTAAAACTCATGTAAAAGTTAAAAGTACACTGATTGGAAATCTCATAGAGCTTACCAAAAACGGTGCGAAGGTCGTTTTACAAACGACAACAGATATGTGTGTTGATGAGTTTGGCTTAATTCACAGTGGTTTTATTTTTGGATCAGCAGAATACGCCGCAGTTGCTGCGGTTAATGAAGCAAATGTTGTGGTTATTGGATGCCGATCTAAGTTTTTTGCCCCTGCAAAACTGGGTGATTTAATTACGTTTGAAGCCAAAGGACGTTTTGAAGATGCCCGCAAAAGAGAAATCAAAGTTGTGGGTATGATTAACGAAATTAAAGTGTTTGAAGGTATATTCCAAGCGGTTCTTCTTGAACGACATATCCTTCAAACAAAAATTGATGAACTTCAAGCGAGTTTCAATCCTAAAGACTTCTTATAAAAAACTAAACCAATACGGTACATTTTTTTGCTCAGTTTTGAGTGTTGTACGCTCCCCATGCCCTGGAAAAATTTCCCAATCTGCTTCAATTTGTAGGAATTTTTCCAAACTCTGGCGCATTTGATCACTACTACTGTAAGGAAAATCATACCGTCCGATAGAATTCTTAAAAATAAAATCTCCACTAAACAGTGCATTTTCAATCAAAATAGCACTGCAACCAGGGGTATGTCCTGGAAAATGCATAAATGAAACTTGAATACCATTTATATCAAAATTTTGATCTCCAACAACAGCTACATCTGCATGGCTTGAAGGTGTTCCTTGAACAAAGGGATCACTTTCTAGCATAAAACAATCATCAATGGGTGCATACAATGGAATATGCAGAGCCTCGACAAGATCGGCATTACTCCACACATGATCAAAATGACCATGCGTATTTAAAATAGCAATAGGATTGTGGACATTATGCAATACCCACTCCGTAGCATCCATTCCAGGATCAATAATAATTTCTTTTCCATCAATACTTACGATATAACAATTTGTGCCATAGGCTCCACATGCTTTACTTTTTAACTGCATTTTTCACTTCTTTTGGTTATTTCTAAAATTTTAACACATCTCATCTTATTTTGCTTTAGAAGCTTAAAAGATTGCATTAATTTTAAGTTTAGTATAATTAAATTGTTGCTCAAATTGCTTATGAGGTTACCATTGTGAACAAATACCAATCCATCGAAAATTTTTTAATCAAGTTTCTCCAAGATGAGGTGCGTAAAGCCGGTTTTTCTAAAGTAGTTCTAGGTATCAGCGGTGGTGTAGATTCTGCTGTTGTTGCCATTCTTGCCCATAAAGCATTTAAAGATAATTTATTAGGCATCATGCTTCCAGCTTCTACGTCAAGTCGTGCCAGCTTAGAGCATGCAACAGAACTTTGCCAGAAATTTGACATTCGAGTTGAAAAAATCCCCGTAGGTTCCCTTGTAGATAACTATTTCCATGATAAAAAAGATGCTTCAAAACTTCGCATTGGTAATTTTAGTGCCCGTATGCGTATGTCTGTTTTATATGATATCTCAGCACGTGAAAATGCACTTGTACTCGGAACAGGCAATAAAAGTGAAATCCTTCTTGGTTACGGTACTATTTTTGGAGATCTTGCGTGTGCCATCAACCCTATTGGAGAGCTTTATAAAACAGAAATTTTTGAATTTGCAGCGCACCTTGGTGTGCCAAAATCCATTCTTACTAAAGCACCATCAGCCGATCTTTGGGAAGACCAAAGTGATGAAGGTGAATTTGGATTTAGTTACGCACAAATCGATCAAGTTCTCTATGCCCATATGGAAGAAGGGAAGAACAAAGAAGCCCTTTTAACATCTGGCTTTGATCGAGAGCTTGTTGAAATGGTCCTAGAGCGAATTGCGAGCAATAGATTTAAAGGTAAACTCCCAACCATAGCTGATTTGACAGCGGTAAAATAAAGGATAATCATGAAAGAAATACCATTTTATAAACCATTTATCGACCAAAGAGAAAAGAGCCTTATCAATGAAGTTTTGGATTTGGAAAAAGCAAATAAAGTTGAAATACTTGAAAAAGAATTTGTAAAATATACAGGATGTGGCGAGGCCATCTCAACGGTTAATGGAACAGCTGCTATGCATCTTGCAATGTGTGCACTTGACCTTAAACGTGGCGATAAAATCATCTGCTCTGTAAATGCATTTCCTTCTGTTGCTGAAGTGGTTCGTCACTTTGATGCTGAACCTATTTTTGTTGATATTGACAAAGACGACTTTAATATCGATGTTGATCAATTAGAGAGCGTTTTAAAAAACAATAAAGCCAAAAAACTGAAAGGTGCATTCATCAGTCACATTGCGGGGCAACCTGCAGATATGGCTCGCATTTATGAATTGGCGAAACAGTACGACATCAAAATCATTGAAGACGCTACAGCAGCACTTGGCTCAACGTACAATGGAAAAAAAATTGGCTCACTTGAAGCTGATATTACCGTTTTTCGCTTCAATCCACAATCAAATAATTCCGTATCAAGTGCGGGCGTTATGACAACCAAAGATCCTGAACTAGCAGAGCGTGCTCGATTGCTACGCAATCATGCACTTGTGGGAGAGGGTTGGGATAAATTTGGCAATCTTGGCTATGTCTATGATGTTGTTGATATTGGCCTTAAATACGATCTAAATGAACTCAATGCTGCTTTTGCAATTGGTCAATTGGAAAAAAATGAGAGTTTTATTGAAAGACGTCTTGAAATTGCTGATATTTACAACCGTGAACTTGCTTCATGCCCTCATGTTACGACGCCTATTAAAAAACGTGACCATACCTATGCACAATACATTATTAAAATTGACAAGAATAGAGATAATTTTGCAAAAGAACTGAAAGAACGTGGTATTTATACAGGTCTTCACTACATCCCATTGCATCTTTTAAGCTACTACAAACATAAATACAGTTTACGTGTTAATGACTTTCCAAAAGCCCTTAGTAATTACCAACAAATTCTTTCTCTTCCAATTTATTCAAGCCTAAGTGATAAAGATGTTCTGCATATTTGCGAACAAATTAAAGAGATTGCAAAGAACCGTGTTTAATCGATCACGTTTTGTTTTATGGGTAGAAGTTTACCTCTTCTACCCTACTTCTTTCTTTCAACGACTTTTGTCTTATTTTTTACTACCTTTTAGTGCCATTTACTGTTCGATTGTTCTATGGAAACGTTTTTGGGGCAAACGTAAAAAACTTTTTTTCACCATACCCATTATAAGTATTGGTAACCTTACAGTTGGTGGCAATGGTAAAACACCTTTTTGTATTGCTTTAGCGAAAGAACACTCCAATGTTGCCATTGTTCTTCGAGGTTATGGACGTAAATCACATGGACTGATCTTAGTCTCCGATAATGGAAAAATAATGTGTGACACGATGGCAAGTGGTGATGAAGCCATGCTCTATGCTAAATCATTACCTGAATCAACCGTTATTGTAAGCGAAGATCGTGTTGAAGCGATTCGTTTTGCTAAAAAACGAGGTGCTAAAATAATCTTTTTAGATGATGGCTTTTCAAAAAGTTACATCTCAAAAATCGACATTCTCCTCAAACCTAATCCCGAACCACATAATAGTTTCTGCTTGCCCAGTGGTCCTTATCGTGAACCGCGCTTTTTATACAAATATGCTGATTTAGTGATTTCCGAGCATACGGACTTTGTGCGCCATGTAGAAGTGCTTAATCCAAGCGAAAAAATGCTTTTAGTCACTGCTATTTCTAAACCAAGTAGGTTAGATGCCTATTTACCAGACAATGTCATCGGCAAAGTAACCTATGAAGATCATTACATGTACAATGAAAAAGAGCTAGAAATCCTGCTTCGTGAACATCAAGCTACCTCGCTTTTAACAACCCAAAAAGATGCCGTAAAAATGGCTACCTTTGACATTCCACTCTCCATCCTCAAACTTGACGTTGAAATTCTCCCTGAAACCAAAGCAAAAATCAACACACTTTTAGCTCTCAAACGCTAAAATAAGGCTTTAACCTTTACAGAAGGATTTGCTGTGCAACACAAAATACACCAAGCACAAATCTTGATGGACGCATTGCCGTACATTAAACAATTTAGCAAAAAAACCATTGTTATCAAATACGGTGGCGCCGCACAAATCAACCCAAAACTCAAAGAGCAATTTGCAAAAGATATTGTTCTACTTTATCTTGTGGGCATTAAACCTGTCATTGTCCATGGCGGTGGCAAAAAAATTAACGCTTTACTTGACAAATTAGAGGTCAAAAGCAATTTTGTTGATGGACTTCGTGTTACCGATGAACAAGTTATGGAAGTTGTTGAAATGGTACTTAGCGGAAGTATCAATAAAGAGATCACCACGCTTCTAAACCACCATGGAGCCAAAGCCATTGGTATTACAGGAAAAGATGCAAATTTTATGCGCGCAAAGCCTATGGAAGATGGAAAATACGGCCTTGTAGGCGAAATTACCAGCATTGATAAGAGAGTCATTAAAAACCTTATCAAAGAAAAATTTATTCCTGTTATTGCACCTATTGCTGCGGGTGATGATGTGAACCATCCTGGTTATAACATCAACGCTGATTTAGCAGCCAGTAAAATTGCAGTGGCACTTAAAGCGAAAAAAATCATCTTCCTCACAGATACACTTGGTGTTCTTGATAAAGAAGGCAATCTTATTTCAAGCCTAAATAAGGCAAAAATAAAAGCACTTAAAAAAGATGGAACCATTAGCGGTGGCATGATCCCAAAATTAGATGCTTGTTTAGAAACGATTCGTGGTGGTGTTGAGTGTGCTCACATCATCGATGGTAGGGTCGAACACTCTATCCTCTTAGAACTCTTTACCAAAAATGGTATTGGTACCATCATTAAAGAATAAAAACTAAACTCTGCCAATTTTATTGGCTAGCTTTAGCGCCCCAGTGGCTAACGTAGCAAAAAGAGCTTCGCTTTTTTTGCGTATAAACAATATAAGTAAGGACACATAATTATGTTTATTGAAACTCGTGGAAATGATAATGTCAAACCAAAAACAGTTCCCTTTTCCTATGCCATTTTAAATCCTAGTGCCAGTTTTGGTGGGCTTTATGTACCAGAAAACTTACCTAAAATCGACACTACGTTTTTAGAGAAAGCGTCTAAAAAGAGTTACAAAGAGATCACACTGGATATTTTAAGACTTTTTAACATTGACATCGAAGAAGACGTCATGCAAAAAGCTGTCGCACTTTATGATAAATTTGATGATGCCAATGAGCCTACACCATTGGCTCAAATCGAAAATGATTTATTTGTCAACGAACTCTACCATGGACCAACACGTGCCTTTAAAGACATGGCATTGCAACCTTTTGGCTATATTCTTTCTCATCTTGCGCAAAAACTAGACGAACAATACCTTATATTAGCGGCGACCAGTGGCGACACTGGCCCAGCAACACTCGACACTTTTGCCAATAAACCCAATATCAAAGTCGTGTGCCTCTATCCTGATGGTGGAACCAGCGATGTGCAACGTCTTCAAATGACAACGCAAAAAAGTCCAAATCTTAAAATTATCGGTATTCATGGAAATTTTGATGACGCTCAAAATGCACTCAAAAACCTACTTGCCTCTCCTAGTTTTAAAGAATCACTCAGTGCCAAAAATATTAAGCTCAGCGCTGCAAACTCAGTCAATTTTGGACGTATTATTTTCCAAATTATTTACCATATTTATGCCTATGTGGCATTACTAAAACAGAAAAAAGTCGAACTTGGAAAGCCGTTTTATACCATCATTCCTAGTGGTAACTTTGGTAATGCTTTGGGTGCTTATTACGCGAAAAAAATGGGTCTCCCGATTGAAAAAATTCTCATTGCCTCGAACATCAATAACATCTTAACAGACCTTATTACGACAGGTATTTATGACCTGCGCAATCGAAGTTTGCTTCAAACAACCTCCCCTGCGATGGACATTTTGATCTCTTCCAATGTCGAGCGTGTTTTGTTCGACAAATTTGGCTCATCTCGCACAAAAGAGCTTATGGAAGCACTCAAAGAGAACAAACTCTATACGCTAACACCCGATGAATTAAAATCTTTACAAGAAGATTTTGAAGCAGTTTATTGCGATGATACCTTTGGCAAAGAGCAAATTCGCCACTATGCAAGCAAAGGCTACATCATGGACCCACACACGGCGACATGCTTAAAAGCCTACCAAGAACTTAAAGCAAAACCTCTACCATGTGTTCTTTGCTCAACGGCTGAATGGACAAAATTTGCACCAACCATGCTCAGTGCCATCAATCAAAATAACCAAAAATACACTGATAAAGAAGCATTAGAGGGTATCAGTAAAACTTTAAATGTTAACATTCCAATCTGTATTAGTGAACTTTTTAATGAAGCTGTTATGCATGATAAAGTAGTTGCAAAAGATAGTATCGAAGCAGAAATCTTCGACTTTTTGAACAAGGCATGTAAATGATTATTATCCCTGCGCGCCTTGCTTCGACGCGCTTTCCCAATAAAATTCTAGCCAATATTCATGGGCTTCCAATGGTAATAGCAACCGCTAAACGCGTACAAAATCTCGATGATGTTGCTATTGCTGCTGATACAGAAGAAGTCGTTACATTGGCAAAAGAGTATGGTTTTAAAGCAATTTTAACCTCGCAAGAACATCAAAGTGGGACAGATCGCATTAACGAAGCAGCATCAAAACTCAATCTTTCGGAAGACGAAATTATCATCAACGTACAAGCAGATGAACCCTTTATTGAAGAAGCTGTTGTTAAAAGTGTGATTGAGCGAGCAAAAAAAACAGATGCTATGATCACAAGCGCATGTAAGAAGATTGATCTTTTACATGTAAAAGATCCGAATCTTGTTAAAGTGATTCTTGATGCTAATAAAAATGCTATCTATTTTTCCAGAAGTGCCATCCCCTATGATCGTGAAGGTGGATTTGAAGGATACTTTGGACATTTAGGTATTTATGCGTTTCGTAAAAAGTCTCTTGAAACGTTTTGTACCCTTCCTTACGCACCTATTGAGCATATTGAAAAATTAGAACAATTACGTGCTCTTTATCATGGTTATAAAATTGCCATGGTTGAAGTGGAAAGCCAAAGTTTTGGGATTGATACGAAAGAGGATTTAGAGCGAGCCCTTGCTTTTTTTCGTTAAATTTTCTATCACACAAACTACCATAACACAATGAATCAATTTTAACTTAAGGATTTTTATGCAAAATACACTTTCTGACGAATCAAAAAAGAGTTTAAATACTTTGATGAAAATATGGTTTGCTATAGCAGCTAGTTTATTGTTATATCTTGTTGTCTGTTATATACTATTTATTACGGAAACATATCATCCACCCTTTTCACTTGAAGCTTTGCAAACAAATCTTTTAAGTGGACTCACACTACATGCAGGACTTTACCTAATCGCAGCAATAATCTTTATAGGCGCAGATACGCATTCAAAATATTCTTATAGAAAACTTCTCCAAGTGGCTGCAAACCAAAAATTTAAAACAAAAAATGATGAATTTAATTTTTTCAGAACAAAATATGCTTCTATCATGTTTACACATATTGCTATTTTTAATCTCATAGCTATTTTAGGGGTTATTGTATTTTTGATGACATTTGATTTTACGACATTGATGAATATGATTATTATCGCATTGTTAGGGTTTGTGCTGTTGATTCCAAGTAAAGCAAAATTTGAGTTCCCCGATATAAAAGCGTGTCCTATAAAGAAATAGTCCAAGAAATGGGGATTCCCTCCATCTCTTGGAATGTATAATTTAAACTGCTACCTGTTCAAAACTATCATTTTCAAGATTAAAAAGATACGCTTCCATTGGATTTTCACCTACTTGAAAAATAATACGACACGACTCAAAACCTGACTTTTTAAGCCCTTTTGTCACAACTTCCAAAATGAATGTACGTGTGCTAAACATATGTGTGGTAGTATCGCCTTCATAAGCAAATACTTCCCCTTCAATAGGCGTAATACCCTCTTTCTTCAGATGCTTTTCAAAAACAGCTTGATCGCTCAAACCCTCAACTTCAACAATCAATACAACTTTCATTTAAATCCCTACTTTTTCAAGATGTGCTAAAAACTCATCCGCGTTTTTAAAACCAACTAAACGTAACTCTGTTATCTCTTTACCCTCTTTGAAAAATAAAATTGCAGGAGGTCCATAGATATTAAATGTTTTTTGAAGCACTTTATCTTCATCACTATTTTTGGTGACATCAGCTTTTAAAAGGGTCAATTTTTCAAGCTTTGCTTTCACACGTGCGTCACTAAAAGTAAACTGTTCAAACTCGACACAGTTAACACACCAATCCGCATAAAAGTCCAGCATAACAGGCTTTTGTGCATTTTTCAACGCAAGATTGAGCTCATCTATATTTTTGATCTTGCTAAATATGGTCGATGAAGCAGAAACGTTCACGTTCTCTTTAAGCGTAAACTTCTCAAAAGGCGCAAGTGGGTTGGTTGCACCACTCAAAAAGCCTACTAAAAGAGCTACACCATACACAAGTGCCATAAACAAAAGACTTTTAAGTATTTTTTGCCACCCTTTGGTATGCTCATGAAAAGACTCTAATGCTCCAAAATAGATGGAACTACTGATAATAAGAATTGCCCATAAAGACATACTCACGAAACTTGGAATAATGCGTGAAAGCATCCAAATAGCAACACCTAGAAGCATGACACCGAAAAAAGATGTAATGTTTTGCATCCACATTCCAGGGCGTGGCATATAACGACCAGCAGTGGTACCAATAAGCAATAAGGGAACTCCCATACCAAGGCTCATCACAAAAAGTGCAGCTCCACCCAAAAGAGCATCACCACTTTGAGAAATATAAATAAGTGCACCAGCAAGAGGAGCTGCAACACAAGGTCCCACAATGAGTGCAGATAAAAAGCCCATAATAGCGATTCCAAATACACCTTGTGCTTGAGCTTCGCCTGTTTTTTTATTGACACTATTTTGAATAAAAGAAGGCATTTTGATCTCATAAAAACCAAACATTGAAAGTGCTAAAAGAACAAATATCCCACTAAAGACACCAAGGACCCACGGATTTTGCATGGAAGCTTGCAAATTTGCACCAAAAAGTGCAGCTAAAATACCTGCAATCGTGTAAGCAAGCGACATAGCAAGAACATACACCAGTGAAAGCCAAAACCCTTTTTTTGCATTCATAGAAACACTTGGCTGAGAAACAATAATGGAAGATAAAATAGGAACCATCGGAAAAACACACGGTGTTAATGAAAGTAAAAGACCAAAACCAAAAAAGCTCAGCAATACTAAACTTACATTGTCACTCATAAAGCGTTCTGCAATGCTCTCTTGCTCTGAGAGAGAAGAACTGCTTTGCATCATGCTTCCACCTTTGAGTTTAAACGTAAACTCTTTACTTTCAGGCTGATAACAAATACCTAGCTCTGAACAACCTTGGTAAGAAAATTTGAGTGTAAAACTTCCTTTTTTGACCTCATTTTCAAGCAAGCTTTGCGGTACAAAAAGCTCAAAAGACTTGCGTTGAGTCATAGTATCATGAAAATATTCAGCTTTTGGCTTTTCAACCATTGCTATAATATCAACTGCCTTTGGTTTCACAAGCTCCAATGTGATTTTGTCATCATAAAGATAAATCTTTTCACCTAAAACAACACTGATCATAACGCCTTGTATATTATGCGTAGCGGTAACTTGAAAAGCCTCTTCAGGCGTTAAAAGTTTTGGCTTTTCAACACCAAAAAGCAATACAGTCAGTAAAAAACACAAGGTCAAATAACGAAAAATTTGTTGCACAAAATCACCTTTTCCAAAATAATTATTTATTGTAGCGAAGAACTCTAAATGTTTTTTAAATTACAACGATCTTTAGGGTATTATAGTTATATAATAGACAGAAGCAGGAGTGACCTATGGGCAAAAAGAAAAAAGAAAAATTATTACTGGAAAATGAAGAAGTATTGATAGACAAAGAGCCACTGCAAGAAAAAGGCGATAAAGTCCAAATATGGATTAAAAAAAGTGAACTCAAGTACGAAAAAGATTTAAAAAGACTTCAAATTGAGTTACTAAAATTTCAAAATCATGTCAAAGACAAAGGTCTTAAAGTACTCATCATCATTGAAGGTCGCGATGCAGCGGGTAAAGGTGGAACGATTAAACGTATAACGGAACACTTGAACCCAAGAGGGGCTAGAATTGTTGCGCTTTCGAAACCTTCCGATACCGAACGCTCACAATGGTACTTTCAGCGCTATGCAGAACATCTGCCCTCCGCTGGAGAGATTGTATTGTTTGATAGGTCTTGGTATAACAGAGCAGGTGTTGAGCCTGTCATGGGCTTTTGTACACAAGAAGAACATAAGGAGTTCTTACGCGAAGTTCCAAAATTTGAGACAATGCTTGTAAGTGCAGGAATTGTTCTTTTCAAATTTTACTTTTCGGTCAGCAAAGAAGAGCAAGCTAAGCGCTTTAAAGAACGTAAAACAGACCCTCTCAAACAGTTTAAACTCTCCCCAGTAGATGAAAAATCACAAGAACTTTGGGATCAATACACGGTTGCAAAATACTCCATGCTGTTAGCCTCAAACAATCCTAGCGCACCATGGACAATTGTCCTCTCTGATGATAAGAAAAAAGCGCGTCTAAATACAATAAAACATATTTTGAAAAATGTGGACTATCCGGATAAGATCAAAAAGAAACATCTGCAAACTGAGGAGAAAATTATACGAACGGCAAAGCAGGAAATAGAAATTATGGAACAGAATCTCCCCAGTGAAAATCTTTCACATCTAAACGGATAGATTTTATCGAAGATGTTTAATTAAAAGCTTTACATAATCAGCATCCAGTCTATTTTTAGACTCATCCCTAATAAGCGATAAAGCGTTATATGTGCTGTAAGCGCCTCTGTAAGGCTTTATCGTAATCAAAGCATCAAACATATCACAGATAGCGATAATTTTAGCAAATGGGCTAATGCGTGAGCCATTCATACCATGAGGATAGCCACTTCCATCCAATCTTTCGTGATGCTCTTTAATCGCATTTAAAATAATTCGATCTTTTATACCGCTACGTTTTACAAGATTAACACTCGCTTCTGAATGTGTTTGAACCTTTTGTACTTCATCTTCATTCAAAAAGTCAGGTTTCTTCAACAACGATTCATCCAATTCGCATTTTCCAACATCATGTAAAATGGCACTTAAAACTAATTTTTTCTGATCGCTCATATCAATACCTATCTGACTTCCAATAACCGAAGCAAAAAAAGCAACTTTGACGAAATGTGCTGCCAAAGAATCATGTTCATCTAAAAAATCATTAAACTTTGAAAGGGTAACACGTTCTTGATTCATAACAGAGACCAATTCTTCCACAACAATATCAATCGCTTCAATCGGAATATATTTATCTTCTTTATGCCGTATCCAAGCATCGAAAAGATATTTTGCATTGGTATAAATAGCTTTCAATTTTTCATTAATGACCTTTGTGCGTGATACGATTTGATAAATATCAATGCAGTTTTTAACAGCCGCTTCAAAGCTAATGAAATCGTCACCATCTGATAATGAATAGGTCTTCGAAAGGCTCTCTTCTCGATAATGTTTATAGATGTTGTAATTTTTGTTTTCTACATAGATTTGAAGATCGCGTTTAATGAGTTTTTTGTAAATTTCATCATCAATCAGTGTGCCACTTTCAAGGAGTATCGCAAAACCATTAAACCGTTGAATATAACAGTCAAAATCTAAAAAAGTTCCACGCATAAAAAGGCTGTTATCTATTGGAGTAAATCCTTGATTTAAAAATATTTTTATTACTTTACCCATAATGCAACACCTTAGCCGTATATGCTTTGTATACGAATATTTTTTGATTAGGATATTTTAGCATGGAAAAGTTAAAAAATAGGATTATTTGTTTTTAGAAAGAAATTGCAAGATAGATGCTTATCCTAGCCAGTATATGTACTGGCTAGGATTATATGGTTATTACTCTACTTCAGCGTCGATGACATCGTCATCTTTTTTAGCTTTTGGTTTTTCGCCGCCAGCAGCACCCGCTTCGCCTTGATCTTTTTTGTACATTGCTTCAGCAAGTTTATGGCTCGCTTCGCTCAAAGATTTTACTTTTGCATCGATTTGCTCTTTGGTAGCACTCTCATTTGCAAGCACTTCTTTAAGCCCTTTAAGCTCTGCTTCGATTTTTGCTTTCTCTTCAGCACTGATCGCATCGCCCATTTCACCAAGAGATTTTTCTGTTTGGTGAGCAAGTGCATCGGCTTGATTTCTAGCATCTACCGCTTCTTTACGTTTTTTGTCTTCTTCTTTGTGAAGTTCTGCATCTTTAACCATTTTCTCGATTTCAGCATCATCAAGTCCTGAACTACCAGAGATTTTGATCTCTTGAACTTTACCAGTCGCTTTATCTTTTGCAGATACTGTTAAGATACCGTTCGCATCAATATCAAACGCAACTTCGATTTGTGGTACACCACGAGGTGCTGGTGGGATACTCTCAAGGTTAAATTGACCGAGTGACTTGTTATCTCTTGCAAACTCACGTTCACCTTGAAGGGCATGAATGGTAACCGCTGGTTGATTATCTTCCGCTGTTGAGAACACTTGAGATTTTTTAACAGGAATTGTTGTACCTTTCTCAATAAGTTTGGTCATAACACCGCCCAAAGTCTCAATACCAAGGCTTAAAGGTGTAACATCAAGAAGTAAGATGTCTTTTACATCGCCCTTGATAACAGCACCTTGGATCGCCGCGCCAATAGCAACAACTTCATCAGGGTTAACAGATTTGTTAAGTTCTTTTTCAAAAAAGTCTTTAACTTGTTGTTGAACTAAAGGAACACGAGTTGAACCACCAACCATAACGATCTCTTTAATCTCACCTTTTTTAAGATCAGAATCATTCACAACTTCTTTGATTTTTTTAATCGTAAGTGCTACTAAATCTTCAATCATTGACTCAAATTTCGCACGTGTAATTTTTTTAACAAGGTGCTTAGGACCGGTTGCATCTGCCGTGATAAATGGCAAGTTAATCTCTGTCTCGTTAGAAGAAGAAAGCTCTTTTTTAGCATTTTCAGCCGCTTCTTTCAGTCTTTGAAGTGCCATAACATCTGATTTGAGATCAATGCCATTGTCATTTTTGAATTCTGCAACCAACCAGTCGATTAGTCTATTATCGAAGTCATCACCACCCAAGAATGCATCACCACCGGTTGAGAGAACTTCAACAACATTATCGCCTGTTTCAAGAACGGTAACGTCAAATGTTCCACCACCCAAGTCATAAACAACGATTTTTTCAGCCTCTTTTTTATCCAAACCATAAGAGAGTGCCGCAGCCGTTGGCTCGTTGATAATACGAAGAACGTTTAAGCCAGCAATCGTACCCGCTTCTTTCGTCGCTTTTCTTTGGCTATCGTTAAAGTATGCAGGAACGGTAATAACTGCGTCAGTTACCTCTTCACCAAGGTATGCTTCTGCATCTTCTTTAAGTTTCATCAAAACTTTTGCACTGATCTCTTGTGGAGTATAGACTTTACCATCAATTTCAATCGCACATGCACCATTTCTATCTACAACCGCATACGGAAGACGTTTTTTAGCTTCATTTGCTTTGTCTTCGTTGCTCATAAGACCCATAATTCTTTTGATAGAATAGATGGTTCTTTTTGGATTTGTGACTGCTTGACGTTTTGCAGTATCTCCTACGAGAACTTCTTCTTTATCGGTGAATGCAACAACTGAAGGCGTTGTGTTTTTACCCTCTTTGTTTGGAATAACTTTACTCTCACCTCTCTCATACACAGAGACACATGAGTTTGTAGTTCCTAAATCGATACCAATTACTTTTCCCATTTTTTATCCTTTTACTTTAATTTTTATTTTCATACGCCAACAGAGCAAAGCTCTTTTTGGCTACGTTAACCACTGGGGCACTAAAGCTAGCCGACACGTCGGCAGAAACTTTATTTAACAATACTAACCATTGCTGGTCTTAAAATACGCTCTTTGATCTTATAACCTTTTTGGAAAACCTGCAAAATCTCACCACTACTTTTTTCTTCGCTCTCTAATTGCATAACAGCTTCATGGAAATTCGGATCAAAAGTTCCTTCAATGTCCACCAGTTCAACACCATGTTTTTCAAAAGCTTTTCTAAACTGCTCGATGGTTAGACCTAAACCTTCTTTAACCTTACCAAGAAGCTCTCCACTTTCGATTTCAGTGTTACTCCCTGCAAGAATTGCCATTTCTAAAGAGTCAATCACAGGTAAAAGATCACGGGCAAACACTTCGTGTGCATACGAAATAGCTTGCATTTTCTCTTTTTCTAAACGTCGTTTCATATTGTCAAAATCAGCATTAGCTCTT
Organism: Sulfurospirillum sp.; assembly: GCF_036802865.1. Lineage (NCBI taxonomy): Bacteria > Pseudomonadati > Campylobacterota > Epsilonproteobacteria > Campylobacterales > Sulfurospirillaceae > Sulfurospirillum > Sulfurospirillum sp. The sequence continues at coordinate 611,166 of NZ_DAIRVK010000002.1, forward strand.
AAATATCTATCTTCAAGTTCAGCAATCTTGGATTGAAGTTCTTCAACTTCATTGGGTTGCTCACACACTTCACATTCATCATTCTCAGAACACTCTGGAACAATTTCAGCAGAAATATCAGGCATACTCTGCTCTTCTTTTACTTTATCATCCACATTTACTCCTTCACTTGATTAAAAAACTCTTCGAAATCACTCTCGATGCGCCCAAAACAGAAAAGATCAACTGTTGCATCTTCATCTTTGAGTTGTGCTTTTTGTTTGATAGCCATACATCCTTGTGGAACAAATCCATCAAAGTAGAGTCCATCAGTAATAGATTCTACAAAATGAAGCGTTTGAAACCTTTGGATAAATGCCTCATTTTGGAGCTCTTGTGCAATAGAATACATCTCTCTCTCACCCTCACGCAAGATTGGAGCTTGTGAAAAAATAGATGAGAGTTTTTCATGCAACTCATAAAGGCCGACTTGCGCAGAAATGTCTTTGAGCTCACGCATTTGACACCCTACGAGACGTTGTAAAAATTGCTCAACTTTTGGATTAAACTTTAAAACAACCTCATGCCCATCAAAAACCAAAATCAAAAAACGATTTTCGACAGAGACTAACTCTTTAAAAGTGACATTGGCAACTTTTTCAACAATACAAAAAAGATTGTGTTCATGAGTGGAGCGTTTGATTTTATCAATATTTTTGATCTCTAAAGGGTGCATTGGGTCGAGCTTTTCTTGCCAATATCCCATTAAAGCACGATGCGTTGGTACACGCCCACCACTTATATGTAATTGCTCTAATGAACCTACATCCGAGAGTTTTTTAAAATAAATACGTATAGTCGAAGGAGAGATTCCTAACGTCATCCTCATTTGCAACTCAGAAGAACCAATAGGCATTCTTGATTTCAAATAAGTTTGAATAATAGCATCTAAAATCAACTCTTGCTTCGAAGGTTTTTTCATTTTTAGCACTCTTCATGTTTAATTGCTGAAGAAATTATACAACATTGAGTGTAATGTTGTCAAGTAATAGGCAAAATAGTTGTAGCCTATAGACATAGGTACCCTATACTAGATGACAATAAAGACTATATGATGTTTAAATGAAGTATGTTTAATAAAGAGTAGTGTTAACGAATGGGGTGTTTGAGACGTTTTCTGTTGCGCATCAAGAGAAGTTTAAAAAAGTGTTTGATCTCGCCTTTACCCACTTTTAGCTTTGAAAAGAAAGTCTCTTTTTCGGTAATAGTTGTGAAGATGTCATTTAAAGCTTGTCTTTCATTTTGGGACAACGTACTCATTTTTCATCCTTTAATTCATGTGCTATACGCTGAATCAAACGCAAAGCATCGCCCTCCTCGAGTTCACCAAGCATTTTAAAAATTGCTGATGCTGCTTGAGGTTGAGAATTACCAAGTTTCCAATCTTGATAGGTTCGCATTGATACACCTAATTTATCTGCCATCTCACGCTGAGAAATCTTTTTGCCAAAGAACTTTGACTCAACAGCATTATGAAGGAGATTAAAAATATCGTTTGTTTTCATGTATAGGATTCTAGCTAAGGCTTAATTAATTATACATAAATACGATGTTTTTATAAGTTATTATATCTAAAAAATAACGTTTTAATACATTTTTAATACAATAATTTGATATAAATAACGTATTATACATTTTTTTACTCATTATATGTTTATATTTATACGGTTTTACGTATAAATATAAACATGTTATTCAAAGTACAATCCATTAAGAATAATAAAAATTGATACTAAAAATAATGTAAAGGTAAAGTTGCATTGAAAAAATGGGGAAATAGGAGAAGAAAGAAGGAGTGTAAGATGGGTAACCCCATCTTACAGGTAAAAGGCACTGACTATTTTTTATTATCTCTAATAGAAAGTTCTTTAATGATTTTGCTGTAAGTAACAAAATCTTTACGTTTAAGGTATGTCATCAAACGTTTACGTTGACCAACGAGTTTAAGGAGTCCTAATCTTGAAGAGTGATCTTTTTTATTACTCTGAAGATGTCCTGTTAAATCAACAATTCTTTTAGAAAGAAGTGCGATTTGTACCTCTGGAGAACCTGTGTCTCCCTCTTTTCTGCCAAACTGACTAACAATTACTTGTTTTTCCGCCGAACCTAAAGCCATAATGACCTCCTGATTGGTATTTAAATTTACTTTTAAAATAAAAGCTTGGAATTCTATCTAAAAAAAACAAAATTGTCTATAAGCATAAAATCAAGCCTTCCCAGTTTTTAGGAATTATCTTGTGAATTAAAGCTAAATATAACGTTTATTTAGTACAATATTTCTCTTATTTAACCTGAAATCTTGAGGAAAACGTATGTTATTAACCAAAGCCAGTGAATATGCACTGCTATCATTGATTATTATTTCTCAAAAAAATAGCCCACAAGATGTCGATACACTTTCCAACCAATTAGGAATTTCTAAAAGTTTTTTAGCCAAAATTCTCCAAGCACTTGCTAAAGAAAATATTTTGAGCTCTTTTAAAGGGGCACATGGCGGTTTTATGCTAACACGTAAACCGGAAGAATTGACGCTTAAAATGATTGTTGAGTGTGCTGAAAAAAAACAAACAATGGTTTTTGAGTGCTCACCTTCAACTCAAAAATGCCCTGGAGGAAAAGGAACTTATTGTCGTGTTTGGCCAATTCTGAATAAGCTTCAAACAAAAATTGATATGTTTTTAGATAATATGACACTTAAAGATATCATTGAAGTTTAAGGGTGTTGATTGGCTAAAAATCAAAATGCGCTTCTAGCGAGGGTCATTCCCTACTTAGAGCCTATTGTCAAAGCAAAAGATCTTACTGTTGTTATATTCATTGTCGCAATTCTTGCGATTATTATTGTCCCACTACCCAGTGCTATACTCGATTTCTTCTTGGTTATATCCTTATCTGTTTCGGTACTTATTATTCTCATTTCGCTTTATATCCCTAAACCAACAGATCTTTCGACGTTTCCAACACTCATTCTTATTATCACGCTCTTTAGGTTATCCCTGAACATTGCTACGACCAGAATGATTCTTACCAACGGCCATTTAGGCCCTGATGCTGTGAGTGATATTGTCTCTAGCTTTGGTCAGTTTGTAGTTGGTGGTAACTATGTCATCGGTGTTGTCGTCTTTACCATCTTAGTTTTGATTAACTTTATGGTTATTACCAAAGGTTCTACAAGGGTTGCAGAGGTTGCAGCACGTTTTACACTCGATGCGATGCCTGGTAAACAAATGGCGATTGATGCGGATCTTAATGCGGGTTTAATTGATGAAAAAACAGCACGAAAAAGACGTGAAGACATCATTCAAGAAGCAAACTTTTATGGAGCAATGGACGGTTCGAGTAAATTTGTTAAAGGTGATGCTGTTGCTGGTATCATCATCACCATTATTAACATTATAGGTGGCTTTCTTATCGGTTCTTTCCAGCATGGACTAGCACTGGGTGTGAGTGCGCAAACCTATACCATTCTTACTATTGGTGATGGTCTTGTATCTCAGCTACCTGCGCTCATTACCTCTACCGCAACGGGTATCTTGATTACACGGGCAAATAAGGCTGATGAAGTCAGTTTCTCCGATGGCGCGATGGAGCAACTCTTTGGTGAACATAAAACGCTGCTTATCGTAGGCGCTATCTTGGTTTTATTTGCGCTTGTTCCAGGGCTTCCAACCCTCTCTTTAATGTTTGTAGGATTTATCTTTTTAGGCCTTGGGTACCTTGTGAAGCAGACCAATGAAGGTAGTTTTTCATTCCAAAAGTTCTTTGCTTCCACGCCTATAGCGGTTCAAAAAGCGAAAGAAGAGGCTGAAACAAAAGCACAAGCCAGTGCTGCACCGAAGAAAAGTCCTGAAGAACTTCGTAAAGAAGAAGAGACAACGCTTAATGATATTCTTAAATTGGAAATTCTGGAGCTTGATTTGGGATACCAACTCATCAAACTTGCTGATCCTGCACAAGGTGGTGACCTTTTAGAGCGTGTCAAAAGCATGCGCCGCAAAATTGCATCTGATTTTGGCTATCTTATCCCACAAGTTCGTATTCGTGATAATTTACATCTTAGCCCTAACCACTATCAACTTTTACTCAAAGGCATTGAAATCGGTAGTGGGGAAATTTATCCTGATAAATTTATGGCAATGGACAGTGGTTTAACCATTGATAAAGTTCAAGGAATACCTACCAAAGAGCCTGCATTTGGACTTGATGCTATTTGGATTGAAGCGGCATCAAAAGAAGATGCCATTATTAAAGGTTATACGACTGTTGATCCTGCAACTGTTATTTCGACACATTTAAGCGAACTCATTAAAAAATACGCCGAAGAACTTCTTACACGACAAGAAGTTCAAAGTCTTATTGATAAGTTGCAAAAAGACTATCCTGTTGTGGTCACAGATTGTCTTAAAGTGGCAAATGTAGGACTTATCCAAAAAGTACTTAAATCGCTTCTTCATGAGAAAATTCCTATTAAAGATCTTCTCACCATTGTTGAAACCATCAGCGATGTGGCAGAAGTCACCAAAAATGTCTCCATCATTGTTGAACAAGTTCGTGCTAAACTTTCACGTGTCATCACCAAACAGTACAAAGATGACAATGGCATCTTAAAACTCCTCACGTTTAACGCAGGTACGGAGCAAAAACTCTTAGATGCGCTGAGAGAACGTGATGGCGTGCGGGACCTTGTACTGAACATTGGACAAATCAATACATTAGTCAAAGCATGTAGCGACGAAGCAGCAAACCTTCTTCACAAGGGCATTGCCCCTGTTGTTATCATCGTTGATCCGATGTTGAGAAAGTCACTGTCTGATATTTTTGAAAAATTTGGACTTGATATTGTTGTGCTTTCACATGCAGAGATCGATTCAAGCTCTAAATTTGAAGTTATGGGCTCTATCGAAATCGAAAAGCTCTAATTCCTATACCCTATTTACCTAATATATCACTAAGCATTAAGGATTTTTATGAACTATACGTTACACCACCTCTCACATACGGATTTAGATGGCTACAGCTGTCAGATGGTGAGTGCTCATTATTTTGATTCGATTAATTTTTACAACTCCAACTATGGTAAAGAAATCAACGAATGTTTCAATCAAATTTTGGCAACCATACAAACTTCTACTTCCGAAAAACATGTTATTTTGATCACCGATCTTAATCTTACAATGGATCAAGCAAAAGAGTTTGAGTCAAAAGTCAGTATTTGCGACAAAGAGATCATGATGTTTGTCCTAGATCATCATAAAACGGGGCAAGAGTGCGCTGATGCTTTCGAATGGTACTACTTAGATTCTAGCCGCTGTGCCACCAAAATTACCTATGATTTTTTCAGTGCGCTTTATGGTAAAGATGAAAAATTGAGCCACTATGTTGATGTTGTTAATTCTGTGGATATTTGGCTTGAAAATGAGCCTGAATTTGAACTGGGAAAAGTATGTATGGGACTCGTTAGTGGGGCTAAAGAGGTCAATAAAATTATGTTTCCAGAAGAGAATAGCAAATACATTTTTTCTCTGCTCAATCAAGTACAAGACTACTTTACATGCAAAGAAGCACATATCGCTTTAGATGATGCCATTCATGGTATTAAAAAAGCATTTTTCACCACGACAACCAATAACACTTTAAGCAACCTTGTTTCTGCCTACAATGTTATTTTATTGACACGAAACAAAGATAAAATGCAAATTAGCTATAAAGAGTACAAAGGTATTCTAACCTATAACATTGGTAATGTTTCCGTCATCGGAAATGACTTTCTAACCGCCAATCCCGATATGGATTTCTTTATGGACATTACCTCGAAAAAGACCATAAGTCTGCGTTCTAATGGTAAAGTGGATGTCAGCAAGATCGCAGCACAAATTGCTAATGGCGGTGGACATCATAATGCCAGCGGCGGACTTCTCAGCAATTTTAAAGATGCTTTCATCTATGATAACATCAAATCACAAGTGATGAGTATCATCGCAAATAAAGGATAATTTATGGAAGCAAAAGAACTTCAAAAAGAGCTTGAGAAAGCGGAAATTGAAATCGAAGAAATGGCAATGCAACTCGCAGATATGCTAGGTGCTGCACTCTATTTTGCAGGTGTTAAAAAAGAAGATTTACCTAAAGCGATTGATCTTTACCTTAAAGGTCTTGATGAAGTATTTGAAGATGAAGATGAAGATAGCGAAATGGGCTTTGAAGAAGTCATCGAAGTTATAGAATATATCAAAAACAAAAACCCAAAACTTTTTCATAAATAGTCAGTGTAGAGAATTTTCTCTACACCCTCTTCTTTGCGATAAAAGTTGCAAAGTTTCCCCACTTAAAGATAGTCTCTATAGTCTCAAAACCTGCACCTTTTAGCATCGCTTTGTTCTCATCTTCAGTGTAAGGGATTAAAACATTTTCCAAGGCTTCTCGTTTCTGTGCAATTTCAAAGTCACTATAGCCTTGCTGACGCTTAAAGTCATAGTAGAGATCAATCATTTGCTTATTGAGCTCTTTATCCTCAAACACAATCTTCTCACTAAACACAAAAAGACCATTTGGGTTGAGCGCTTCATAAATTTTTGCAACAAATTCAGCACGTTGAAGTGGACGAATAAATTGAAGCATATAATTGGCGATGATGACATCGTGAGAGCTTAAATCCACTTGGGTTATATCTGCCGATACAAGCTCTATTTTAGCCCCATAGGCATGTGTCTTTTGACGAGCAATATGTAACATCGCTTCAGCATTGTCAATGCCTAAAAGGTGATAGCTTTTATTGCTTCTTTTATGCAATGCCAGAAGAGTATTAGCAGTTGAGCAACCAAGATCAACAATCCATGCTCCTTCTTTTACATGAAGACAAATCGTTTTGCATGTAAGATCAATCACCTCTTTATAAAAAGGAATTGAACGCTCTAACATGTCGTCAAAAACAACAGCAACATCCTCGTCAAACTCAAATTGTTTAGTGATCGGTTTGGTAAATACTTTATCCATTACAATATGCTTCCATTATCTAAAATATTCGCGATTATAACAAAATATTAGTTACTATTAAGCATCCTCCCTTTATACTGTTACTATTCCCATAGAGGTCACATCATGAACAAACAACTGCAAGAACTTACCGATCTGACCATCAAAGAGATACGCAATCTTGAGATTGTTTTACCAGAGATCTACCGAGATATTTTTTATGCAAAAGCCAAAGAACTTGGCATAAAACTAAGCGACATCGATAAAGAAGCAGCGATGCTCTATGCCCTACGCAAAATTCAACTTCTTAAGAATGAAACGGAGCGCTCTGCATCGGAACTCAAAGAGAATGTTGTCAATGCACGTATAGCTATCACCAATAAAGACAATATGGCATTGGAATTCATCGAAAACAATATGATTGAACTTGAATCCAAAATCGCTTCGCTGCAAGAAGAACTTTACATCGATGAACTGACACATTTGTATAATCGTAGATGGCTTTTTGAAAACTTTCTCAGAGATGATCGCTTTAAGAAGGGTGGTCTTTTAGCTTTTATAGATATTAACAATTTTAAAGATGTTAATGATAAATTTGGTCATATCATTGGAGATAAAGTTTTACACGTGATTGGTAGAGTCCTCAAAAAAGTACAAAATACTACCGCCGTTCGTTACGCTGGAGATGAATTTGTGATACTCAGTGACCATCATAGGGATGAAGAAGAAATACATAAAATTTTACATACTGTTAACCAAAATCTCTTAAAAACGCCTTTTAAACACAACAAAGAACTGTTTTATATTGATTTTTCATTTGGAGTAGCCGCATTTAAGGCTAAAGAGAGCTTCAAGAAAACACTTGAAGATGCCGATCTTAAAATGTACGACTACAAGAAGTCATTTAAGTAAACTCTGCATGTCTCTAACTGTTTTCTAGCTTCTTTAATATCTTTTTCGATCTGTTGTTTCAGGTCATCAAGGCTGTTAAATTTCTGGTTATCGCGTATAAATTCTACAAAGAAAAGCTCAATGGAACCTTCAATTGCGGCAAGGCTTTCATCTAAGATATGCGTTTCAACCGAAAATTGCCCATCGGTACTGTGGCGTGTCCCAACAAAAGAAACCGACTTATAAATATTATGTCCAATACGTGTGCGGGTTGCATAAACACCTTCACGAGGAATAAGATACTCTAATACTTTCAGATTAAGCGTAGGGACAAGCTCTTTTTTACCCAACCCCTGCCCTCTAATCACATCACCCGTGATGGCATATTCACGTCCTAAAAAGCGATTGGCTTCTTCCAAGCGTCCTTCGTGTAAGTACTCACGAATCAGGCTTGAATGAATGGAAATTCCATGGTAACAATACTCTTCAACGATGATGACTTCACCATCAAATAGTTTTTGAAGATCATGTGCATTGCATGAGCGGTGCTGACCAAAGAAAAAGTCATATCCCACAACAATTTTTTTAAGATTGACAAACTCTTTCTTTAAAAGAGCAACAAATTCATCCCCGCTCAGATGTTTGATTTTAAGAAAATGAAAAAACATACACGGATAACCCGCATATTCACTGCGCTTAATACCAGGAGTCAGATTGGCTTGGTCTTTGTCCACGACAAAAAGTGCACCATTATCTCCAAGATGGTTTATAAGCTGTCTGTGTCCTACATGAATGCCATCAAAACTACCAATGGCTAATGTATCAACACTCTCTTTTTTTAAAATAGTAGAACGTCTCAACATTCCCCTCTTTTCCTTTTATCAGTGATTCTCTTTTGTCTATCTGTTGCCAACCAAGTGTTGTTATTTGTGCCTCAAACTGATAGTGTGCGCGCATAATAGCCGAGCCATCTTTAACGACACCTTTAGTGGTGCGCTTTACATCTTTTCCCACTTCGAATTGAGGTTTAAACAAGATGATAATGTCACTTTTAGCTAACCGATTAATATGTTCTAAAAGTGCCCCTACCCCAATAAATGAAACATCGCAACTGACCATATCATAAGTTCTTTCAGGCATAAAAAGTCGAATATCACTATTTTCATGTAAAATAATTCGAGAATCGACTTTTAGCGTGGGATGAAGTTGCTCATTTCCGACATCTACTGCTGTCACACTCTTTACATCCTCTTCCAACCAAACCTGTACAAATCCACCGGTACTGCTGCCAATATCAAGCACATCAATACCTTTAACTGATAAGCCTAATTCATTGATAAACCCACGCAATTTTAATCCTGCACGGCTCACATATTGAGAAATCTTTTCAACCTCGACACTATCATTTTCGCCAATTTCAACAGAGCTTTTTCGCTCTACTTTTCCATTAACCCAAACACTGCCCTCTTTGATCAATTCTGCTGCTTTATTACGGCTTAGTGCATATCCCTTTTCAAATACATAACTATCTAGTCTCATAAAATCATCTCGTTTAATTCACTTTCACTCAGTGTCTTTACACCCAGTTCTAAGGCTTTAGCTAACTTACTGCCTGCTTCTTCGCCATAAATGACAAAATCGGTCTTTTTAGAGACACTTCCGCTTACTTTTGCACCCAATTTTTCTAACATCTCTTTTATTTCATCACGTGGTTGACTCATTGAACCTGTTAAAACTACCGTTTTACCTGTAAAAACAGACTCTGTTATCTCTAATTTTGAGGCAATAGGCTGAATAATGGCCATTAACTCATAGGTTTCGACCCGATTAACATGGATAAACTCTACCAAACTCTTCGCCATCTCTTCGCCAAATCCCTCAAGTGCAATGATAGTTTCATACGTTGCTTCTAACCATTCCAATCCAAAAGTTCTTGCAATCTTTTTCGCTGCCACTTCGCCGATATGCTCAATGCCTAGAGCGTTAATAAACTTCTCTAAGCTCACGCCTTTGCTCTTTTCAATCGCTTCTAAAAGGTTGAAGGCTTTCTTCTCTTTAAAGCCCTCTAAGGCGAGTAATTGATCCAGCGTAAGCGTATATAAATCTTTTACATGTAAAACCCGTTTTTGAGCATAGAGTTGTTCCACTATTTTATCACCGAGACCATCAATATTGAGGGCTTTTTTAGAAGCAAAGTGAATCATAGCACCAACGACTCTAGCATCGCAGGAGAGATTTTGACATTTAATGAGTGCCCCATCGTCTAAAAGCTCCTCTCCACATACAGGGCAGTTTAAAGGACGTTTTACAACCACTTCATTTCCACTTCTACGCTCTTCTAACACTTTAATGATTTTGGGAATGACATCTCCACTGCGAATGATGATAACGCTGTCTCCAATGCGGACATCCTTACGTTCTATTTCATCAAAATTATGCAATGTTGCACGCTCTACGATGACGCCTTCGATATTGACCGCTTCCACTTCTGCCACAGGCGTTACAACACCTGTTCGACCTACTTGAAGGGTAATGTCTTTGAGCCGTGTCACTTTCTCAATCGCAGGAAATTTAAACGCCACCATCCATTTAGGATACTTCACCGTATAGCCTAATTCTTCTTGCAAGCTTGTATCATCGATCTTAACAACCATGCCATCCATCATCATTTCAATCTCATCACGCTTTGCAATCAATTCATCATAAAGGGTATGAACATCGTTTACATTTTGTGTTACAACAATTTTAGGAGGTTGTAAAAAACCAAGACTATAGACAAAACCCATCTTTTGACTCAAAAAACTCTGTGTTAAACTATTTACACCAATGCCCCACGGATAAAACATCAGTTTACGCTTCGCCGTAATGCTCGTATCAAGCTGCCTAAGGCTCCCTGCTGCAGCATTGCGAGGGTTGGCAAACAAAGGCTCTCCAAGACTTAAACGCTCACTGTTGAGTTTTTCGAAGTCCGCTTTTTTAATAACCACTTCGCCACGAATTTCAATAAGTTCTTTATAGTCAATGCGTAAAGGAATAGAACCAATCGTTTTGATATTTTCTGTCACATCTTCGCCAATGCTTCCGTCCCCTCTCGTAATGGCCTGTTTTAAAATACCATTTTCATAAATAAGGTTAAGGCTCGCACCGTCAAACTTTGGTTCGCAGTAAAAGGTAAAGCTTTCTTTTACTTTTTTGACACGTTCTATCCATGTGTCAAGCTCACTTTCATTAAAAACGTCTTCCATACTCCACATACGCGCTTTATGTGAGGCTTTCACAAAACCTTCGAGAACTAAGCCTCCGACACGTCTGGTTGGACTATTTTCATCCGTAAAAAGTGGATTTTCTTGCTCATAGTTTAGGATTTCATGGTAAAGCCTGTCATACTCTTCATCGCTTGCAAGTGGTGCGTCATCAACATAGTATGCCCTAGCCCACGTATTGGCAAGATCAATTTTGGCTAAATACGCATCGTGTGTCATGCGAAATAACTACTGTAAATGATTTTTATAAGTGTGAGAGCTACCATCGTTAAGAAAAACGTGCGGATAAATTTAACCTCTTTTTTGATAACCATATTTGAACCAATGTAAGCACCAACAATTTGTCCCAAACCCATCAATAAACCTACTAAAAAAAGGACATTCCCACTCCATAAAAAAACAGCCAAAGAGACAATGTTACTTGTAAAATTCATCACTTTAGTCTGAGCAGTTGCTTTTTTAAGGTTAAGCCCTAACAAAACGACCAAGGCTATTGTCCAAAACGTGCCTGTGCCAGGACCAAAAAAACCATCGTAAAAACCAAGTCCTATACCAAATATCAAAAAGAAGAGATGATTTCCAATGTACGCATGGCGATCATTCTCACCAAGTTTTGGAGATAAAAGCGTGTAAATAAAAATGCCCACAAGCATTGCAGGAATAATCTTTGCTAAGATACTAGCATCCATGAGTAAAATGGCATACGTTCCAAGTGCCGCACCAATGAAGGTATAAATAACGCCTATAAAAACTTCAGACCATTTAATAAACCCTTTACGAATAAAGTTAATAGAAGCCATACCGCTACCAAAGGTACCTTGTAGTTTGTTGGTAGCAAGTGCTATATGTGGGGGCATACCAGATGCAAGAAGCACGGGAATGGTAATAATACCACCTCCTCCGGCAATTGCATCAATAAAACCTGCGATAAGTCCTGTTACTAAAAAGATTACATAATAATAAAATTCAAATTCCATCTTTTTTAATCTCTTTCCCTTCTTCTTGAATAGCTATTGCACATTCATCATCACTGCGTTCTTCTTGAGATGCTTTTGTTTCTTCTTCGTTTGAAGAAACGACTACTGATTCTGTCTCAATGGCAGGTAAAGACTCTTCTTTCTGTACATCTGATGTCGTTTCAGCGTTTTCTTGAACGGTCACTTCAGTCGGCATTTCAGAGTCCACTGGCTTTACTTCACTATCAGTAGCTTTCTCTTCTTCAAGCTTCGCATAAATTTCTAAAGCTTCTTTTGTTGCGGTTGAAACTTCGTTATACGTGCCTTCACGAATATGACGCCAGATTTCACGTCTAACCAAACTTAAAACATAGCGTCTATCTCCACCCACGACGCGACCAAGTTCATGTCCACCACAGGCTGGGCAGATAAAATAGGTAATTTTATGCTGTAACGTCTCTTCTGCACGACAGTTCTCATCATCACACATCAACATATTTTGACATTTTGGACAGTAACACCACAATCCTATAATGTCACCTTTTTTATATTTCCAACGCCACAATACCTTAAATAAAATCAACTCGCGAAATTTAAAATATTTTGGGCGCATAAGATAACGAGCTACAAAAGGAAAAGCAACTAAAATAATACAAATAACAATGGCACCGCTGTTAACAGCCCATTGTGGGATAGCGTAAAGCTCACTGATACGCGTTAAAAGGCTAATAATTTTTTCCAAAAAAAGTCCTAAATGGTTTGATTAAGTGCTTTAAGCACACTAAGGGCTTGTACGTGCTCTTGAACGTCATGTACACGCAATATGGTTGCACCATGCTCGTATGCCTTAAGATGTAATGTTAGAGAGCCTGCTAAACGCTCAGAAACAGGTGTAGAAATAATCTTATCGATCATTGATTTGCGACTTGCACCAAAAAGCAGAGGAAAGCCGAAATGCAAAAAATGTTCATGGTGTTTTAGAAGCTTTAAATTATGCTCTAAATTCTTTCCAAAACCAATACCAACATCTAACACGATCTTGCTAATACCAAAGCTATGCGCTTTTGCAATGCGTTCTTTAAAAAAGTCATCCACGGATATGATAACATTTTCATAACTTGGTTCTTCTTGCATACGTTGAGGATCACCTTGCATATGCATCAAGACAACCGTTGCATTGTATTTAGCAGCCACACGTGCCACATCATCATTGGCAAGCGCTGTTATGTCATTGACAATACTAAAACCACGCTGTAGTGCATACTCCAAACATAAAGGAGAGTAACTATCTAACGAAAATCGTGCCTTTTCGAAAAGCTTGTGCTCATAGATAAGATCAATAATAGGCTTAACACGAGCAAGTTCTTCTGTTTCGCTCACACCAAGGCTACCAGGACGACTTGAAACACCACCAAGATCAATGATGCTAGCACCCTCTTCTATCATCTTCCCAATGTGTGCAAGGGCATTCTCACCACTAAAGCGACTGTCTTGAAAAAAACTGTCTTCATTGGTGTTAATAATTCCCATGACCTCAAAATCATCTTTACAAGTAAAAACAAATTCGCCCAATTTTTCAGCCACAGCTTTAAGACCAAATGGTTGCACTTTTTCTTTACGAGCAAGTTTTTTTAGCTGTTTGTCATTCGCAATTAAAACAGCATCCACTAAAGCGGTTTTACAAGTAATTGTCTCTTTAGGCACAGCCAAATCAGCACCAATAGAAAGTGCATCTTGTTTAAGAATATTCGCAGCTGGCGTTTTTAAGTCTTTAATATAAATAAAATTTAGATGCGCTTTTTGCTCTAAAATAGCACTGCCTTCTTTCGTGACACCTAAAGTTTGAAATAGAGCTTTCATATCACTGGTGGAAGAGAGTTTATAAAGGTTCATTGGTATTTCCTAAGCATCACAGAGAGCAAAAGAGATGTAAGTATCGTTTGAGCTCTGGTATTAAGATCAACAAGGTGAAGCAATTTTTGAAAATGCTCCAACTCTTTTTCACTAAAGCGAAGATGATGTTCATTAATGGCTTCATAAACAATGGCTTGAACTAACTCTTTCAAAAATCCTTTTTCAACACTCTGATACTTTTGAATAAAAGGATAGATGTCACCTAGATCAAGCTTTGAAAGATTGAGACCACTGTGAGTGACTTCTTGCTCTACAACGAGCTCTTTTAGCAATAAACGTGAACGAATCGTTGGTAAAAAAGCTGTTTTAGAAGGAGCAACAACAATAAAAACAATATGACGGGGAGGTTCTTCCAGAATTTTTAAAAGCGCATTTTGGGCTTCGACACGATAGCCTTTTGCCACCAAAATTAAAAATTTATTCGCAGATTCGGCAATATATGCCTCTTTGATAACCTCTTTAGCATCATCGATGAGAAACTCATCTTTAATGAAAAACAGATGACGCTCTTTGGCGTACTCTTCTTGCAGACGCTCTTTGGCTTTTTCCACATTTTTACAAATTAAAATATGGCTAAAAACCCCTTCATCATTCGTTTTCAAAGGTAACCTCGGCAAAAAGCACGGCATCGATACTTTTATCGAGAAGTCTAAAGAGTTGAATTAATTTAATATCTAAACTATCGTCGTCGCTTAAAAGATAAAAACTATTTTGAACATGCTCGTCCATAATCCACATAAAACTATCGTCTTTACGCTTTGCAATTTGCATTTTAACATCACTATTTTTCCCAACATAAAAGAAGGTATAGCCACTTGGGAAGGCTTGAGAAAGCATATTTTCCAAAAGTTCTATATCTTCTTTGGTTCGCACTTGGTATAAATTAGGATAGAGCGTTTGCAACGATAAAAAAGGCAAAAGTGGTCTATTTTTATGATGATTATTGATGGCTCTGAGCATATAATGGCAAAACCATGCTCTATCATCATCCGTAATCACAATAAATGTGTGTCCATCAAGAAGATTTTTCAGCATGGAAGCGGCAAGAGGAACCCATTCGAACCTCTTCTCTTCCATCCAACTCATCGTAGATCCATCTTTGCGGATCTCTTCTAATGTCCACTTTAAAAATTGTTGCATCGATTATTTATCCAATTGGTATGCACTGTGAAGTGCTCGAACAGCAAGTTCACCGTATTTTGCTTGGATTACCATCGAAATTTTGATTTCACTGGTACTAATCATCTCAATATTGATGCCCTCTTTAGCCATCGTATCAAACGCTTTACACGCAACCCCGCTGTGTGATTTCATGCCCACGCCAACAACTGAAACTTTCACGATCTCACTATCATATTCCATAACATCGCTTGCTCTAAGTTCGCTCATCGCAGCTTTTGTCATCTCTAGCTCATTTTGAGGTACTGTAAAGCCAAGGTTTGTTGTGCCATCGTGTCCAACATTTTGAATAATCATGTCAACGTTAACGTTACAATCAGCAAGTTTTTTGAAAATCTCAGCTGCAATGCCTGGCTTATCAGTAACACCACGAAGAGTGACTCTGGCTTGATTTTTATCGAGTGCAATACCGCTAACTAATGGTTGTTCCATAATTTTATCTTCCTTTGTAATGAGTGTTCCTTCATTTTTATTAAAACTGCTTCGCGTTACGAGATTAACATTGAGTTTCTTTGCCATCTCAACCGAACGGCTTTGAAGTACTTTCGCACCCAAGCTTGCAAGTTCTAACATTTCATCGTAACTGATTTTATCGAGTTTCTTTGCTTTTGGCTCAATTCGAGGATCAGTGGTATAAACACCGTCAACATCCGTATAGATTTCACATAAATCTGCTTCTAAAGCTCCAGCAATAGCCACAGCAGAGAGATCACTGCCGCCTCGACCAAGAGTTGAAACTTCACCACTTTCAGTCACGCCTTGAAAACCTGCCACAACAATAATTCGACCCGCTTTAAGCTCTTCTTTCATGGCAGAAGTATCAATATATTCAATTCTAGCTTTTGTATGTAACGTATCGGTAACAATACCTGCACGTCTGCCACTCATAGAAACCGCAGAATAGCCCTCAGCTTCGAGTGCAATAGCTAAAAGTGCACTGGTCACGCGTTCACCAGAACTAAGCAACATATCCACTTCACGCGTGTTAGGTGTTTTACTAAAATGGGCTGCAAAATCCAAAAGCTTATTGGTTTCACCACTCATCGCAGAAACAACAACAACGAGATCATGTCCCTCTTGTTTGCTCTCAATAACTCTTTTGGCAACAGCTTCAATGCGCTCAACATTGCCAACACTCGTTCCACCGTATTTTTGAACGATCAACATCTTAAAGGTACCCTTCTTTTTTGAAATATTCTAACACCTGTTTATACACGGGGCGCTTGAAATAGGTAATAAAATCAAACACTTCTTCTAAACTGACAAATTTATGGTCGCAAAACTCTGGTTCTTTCGTTGCAAGATTGATCTTTGCATCTTTTTTGAGTCTTACTAAAAAATATTTTTGGCTCTGTCCATCAAAAGGGTACATCTTCTGAGCTATTTTTTGAGGAAAATCGTATTGTAACCACTGTGGATACTCTGCTATAATCTCGACATCGCCTGTACCAATCTCTTCTTCAAGTTCACGATAAAGCGCTTCTCGTGGCGTTTCGCCTTCGTCAATTCCACCTTGCGGAAATTGCCAAGCACCTTCGATATCGCTACGACTGGCAATAAAAAGTTGGCATTGAAAAGGGTATTTGGCAGAGACAATCACGGCAGCAACATTTGGTCTGTATCGTTTTGGTGATTCCATAATTGCGCATTACCTCTATATTTTTGTTAAAATAGTACCTAAAAAGTCATTAAACTTGCTTGATATAAGGAAATAAGTGTTAGCCTACCTCCATATCCCCTTTTGCGATAGTAAATGCCATTACTGCGCCTTTAACTCATACGAAAACAAAGGTGCTTTAAAACAAAACTATATGCAAAGCATCACATCACAACTTCATTTTGAACTTGAAAAATTCAATGCTCAAAAGAAAAGTATAACCTCTTTATTTATTGGTGGCGGTACACCTTCAACCGTTACAGCTTCGTGGTATGCGCCTTTTTTTGAGATAATCACCCCCTATCTAAGTGATGATGCAGAAGTCACATCAGAAGCCAATCCACACTCTGCTACCCAAACATGGATAGAAGAGATGCAAGCATTAGGCATCAACCGACTCAGCTTTGGAGTGCAAAGTTTTGATGCTAAAAAACTTGCCTTTTTAGGGCGAAACCATACGCCAAAAGTCGCACGACAAGCTATTGAGAATGCTTCGGCTTTAGGCATCAAAAATATCTCGCTCGATCTCATTTATGCAACAGCCTTGGATACACCTCATTTACTACAAGAAGATCTTAACATCGCTGCTTCTTTGCCTATCAACCATCTCAGTGCTTATGCGCTTACGTTGGAGGAAGCGACACCATTTTTCACACGAAACGATGTAACCAATGCATCAGAAAAGCTTGCCAAAGGCTTTGTCAAACAAATTATTCAAGCGGGCTTTCCACAGTACGAAATTTCTAATTTTGGTCATTACCAGAGCCGACACAACAAAGGGTATTGGGAGCATCAAAACTATCTTGGCATTGGCAGTGGAGCAGTGGGTTTTTTGAAAAACAGGCGGTTTTATCCCCAAAAAGGCATTGAAGATTACATTCAAAATCCACTCATTCAAGACATTGAAACACTAAGTGCTGAAGATTTGCATATCGAAATCATTTTCTTAGGACTCCGAAGCACTATAGGAATCTCTTTAGAGCATTTTACCCCTAAAGAGATGAAGAAAATCACTATTTTACTGGAAGAAAATAAGCTTTCTTGTAAAGGTAATCGTCTCTTTAACAACGACTACTTTTTAAGCGATGAAATAGCTCTTTTTATCACTCAGTAGGCTCTTATGAGGCAGAAGACTTCGTCAGTTAATAATCTGTCTCTTCATCCATCGCCACTTTTAAGAGTGCTTTTGCGGCTTCTCTTCCTTCATTAACGATGTGCTTGACTTGAAGTGCTTTAAGAAGTTTTTTCTCATCATAATCACTCGCTTTGGCAACGATTTTAATCGATGTGTCAAACGATTTTAAAACCTCACAGAGCAATATCAATTTTTTCTCATTGTTTATCGCAATAATAACCGCTTTGGCCTTTTCAACAAAGGCATTTTGAAGGATGCTTTTTTCCGCTGCATTTCCAAAATAAACAGGTTCACCCCTGCTTTGTCCCAATTTCACAAGGGTAATGTCATGCTCCAATACCAAGTAATTCACATTCATTTTTTTAAGACGGTAAACAATCTCTTGCCCGAGTTTTCCATAACCACACACAATAATATGATCTTTAATGCCTGAAGAGTGAATCATAAAATCACCATTGTTTGGCTCTTTGGTAATGGCATCAACAATTTTTTTCATATTTTTTAAAATAAAAGGTGTCAAAATCATCGATAATACAACCGTTACAATCAAAATTTGTGACGTTTTTGTGCTAATAAGATGCGATGAACTGGTCAATGCTAAAATTGCTAAGGAGAACTCTCCACCTTGACACAGTGCTAAACCGGTTTTAAGAGCGACTCTACCACCCACTGAGAAAAATAAAATGGCAAAAACAACCAATGTTTTAAATGCCATCATGAGGACTAAAAAGAATAAAATTGTGCCGTAATTTTGCGCTATTAAACCAAGGTCAATCTGCATACCAACGGTAATAAAAAAGAGACCCAATAAAAGATCACGGAAAGGCACAAGATCGGCTTCAATTTGGTGTTTATACTGTGTCTCAGACATCATCATACCTGCCAAAAAAGCACCTAATGAATAAGAAAAGCCTAAAGTATGGGCTAAAAAAGAAGCTCCAACCACGAGTAATAACACGGAGGCAATGAAAATTTCTTGTGTATCTGCCCAAACCACCAACGATAAAAAGCGATTGAGAAGGTATTTTCCTACCAAATACATCAATCCTAAAATAATGACAGCACTGTAAAGTGTTTGTAACAAGAGCGATGAAAGCGAACTGGTCTGATTTGAAAAAATGTTAATCATCAATAAAATTGGAATAACAGCGATATCTTGAAAAAGTAAAATTCCCAGTGCCTTACGACCATAAATGGTATGAATGGTTCCGCTATCATTGAGGATTTTCAAAACGATGGCTGTTGAAGAGAGTGCTAATGCGTAACCAATAACAATTGCACTCTTTTTTTCAATACCAAAGAAATACTCAGCACCTAAAGCAATGACACCACCAACAAGGGAAACTTGCAACAACCCATAAAAGAAAACATCTTTTTTCATTGCTAAAAGATGTTTAATGGAAAATTCAAGTCCAATGGTAAACATTAAAAAAACAACACCGAATTCTGCAATATGGTTAAGTGATGTATTATTTTGACCTAATTTATACATGTAAGCAATAGCAAATCCTGTGATGATATAGCCAATAATTGTAGGAATATTAAAACGCTTTAATAAAATATTAAAGAGCGTTGCTATAGCAGTTGCACTCAAAATGATTGCTAATAAACTATCCACCTTTACTCCCCAAATAAAATGATTTCGTAACTATTTTTGTGTTTCACTAACGGATTTTTTGTTTGAGTACTTTTTTTGGTAAGCCCACTCAGTTCAGAGCGTAAACTCTCAACCAACGCCTCAAAGTCATCAATTTTATCTTTAAGCTGCATGATAATATCAACCCCCGCAAGGTTGACACCAAGGTCACGTGTGAGTCTCTGAATCATCTTGATTTTATCAATATCACGTTGTGAGTAGAGCCTCATTTTACCATCGGTTCTTGAAGGCAGAACAAGACCTTCCCTTTCGTATTGACGAAGTGTTTGAGGGTGAATGGTAAGTACTTTAGCAACAACGCTAATCAAATAGACGGGTTCTTCATATCCATGATGCATAACATACTCCTCGTGCGTTTTAGTTTGGTAAATTTTCTTCCATCATTGCTTTTAAAGCGTTATCCAATGAAGCAAGAGGAGGAAGAACAATGTTGGCTACTAAAAATAAATCACCCTTGCTTTGCGTTTTACGATTCAACGCCCCATACTCTTTCACTCTAAATTTTTGTCCATTTTTCGTATCTTCTTTTACTTTGAGGGTAATCTCTTTGTAAAGTGTATCTAGCGCAATTTTACCGCCAAACAGTGCCGTTTTTAGAGGTATATCAATCGTTTTAATAAGATCATCACCCTCTCTGGTGTATTCAGGACTTGATGCTACTTCGACACTTAAGATAAGATCGCCTTTTTGACCTTGAAACGATTTACCCTTCTCTTTAACGCGCATCTTTTCACCGTTTTTAATGCCTGCTGGAATTTTTACATCAAAACTCTCATTATTGTAAGAGAGTGAATGTTTCCCACCTAAAATAGCAACATTAAAAGGAATAACAATTTTGGCACTGACATCTAAGTCTGGCTCGCTATAGCCTCCAAAGCCACCGCCACCGAAACCTCCAAAGCCGCCTCGTCCATTGCTAAAACCGCCGAAACCTCCAGCGCCACCGCCACCAAAAATACTGCGTAGAATGTCATCTAAATTTGCACCACCTTGGGAATGCGCAAAATCATGGAAATTTTGTCCACCAAACATACTATCACCGTATTGATCATACTGCCTTCGTTTTTGCTCATCACTTAGAATTTCATAGGCCGCATTAATTTCTTTAAATTTTTCTTCAGCTCCAGCATCTTTGTTGATGTCTGGATGATATTTACGTGCCAATCTTCGATAAGCTTTTTTAATCTCCTCAGCACTTGCATCAGATGCAACATCTAACGTCTCATATAAACTCTTACTCATGGGTATTAACCTTGTTTTGGACTCTTTTTAATCCATTAATATTTATAGTGATTATAACATAAAAGTTTAGTCTTGGTCAATCAACTTATGCACTTCTTTTCTTAATATTTACTTTATATTTACCTCTCTCCTTTATAATGCTAAATACCAAAACTACTAAGGAGTTTTAGAATGAAAAAGATTATTTTACTATCCTTTCTTGCGACTCTTTCGCTCTTTGCAGCGACTGCTGACATTGCACAAATACCTAAAGATTCTCAACGCATCGAAGCAACAGCTCCCAATGTTATACTTTCTTACAATAACGCCGTTAAAGATATTAAAAAAAGTGTTGTTAACATTTCTACTACGAAAAAAAGCAAACAAAATGACCAACTCAATGAACTCATGCAAAATCCGTTCTTTAAAGAGTTTTTTGGAAATAAAATGCCTGAGCTAAAGCAACAAGAGCGTAAATCACATTCTTTGGGTTCGGGTGTTGTCATCGCAAGCAATGGATTTATTATTACGAATTACCATGTTATAGAAGGGGCTGAAGAGATTGTCATTACCCTTCCAGATGATGAAAAAGAGTATAAAGCCAAAGTTATTGGGGAAGATCCTAAAACAGATCTTGCTGTTGTGAAAATTGAAGCAAAAGATTTGCAAGTGGCCAAGTTTGGGGATTCGTCAAATCTGCTTGAAGGTGACGTGGTCTTTGCCATTGGAAATCCATTTGGCGTGGGTGAAACCATTACACACGGGATTATCTCCGCACTCAATAAAAACAATGTTGGACTCAATCAGTACGAGAACTTCATCCAAACAGACGCATCCATTAACCCAGGAAACTCAGGGGGCGCATTGGTGGATACCAGAGGTGCACTCATTGGTATCAACAGTGCCATTCTCTCCAAAAGTGGGGGCAATAATGGCATAGGTTTTGCCATACCTTCCAATATGGTACAAAAAATCGCTGCTTCATTGATTGAAAGCGGTAAAATTGATCGAGGTTTTATGGGTGTTTCCATCTCGGATCTCACCAATGATCTAAAAGAATTGTATGAAAACAAACAAGGTGCACTCATCTTAATGATCGAGAAAAATTCTCCTGCCGAGAAAGGTGGTCTTCAAGTCTCAGACTTGATTATTGAAGTGGATGGTGTCAAAATCAAAAACTCCAATGAGCTTAAAAACACTGTTGCAGCTATTGCTCCAGATAAAATCATAACCATCACCTATGAACGCGATAAAAAAGTAAAATCAACTAAGATAAAACTTGCAAAAATGGATGCTGAAAAAGCAACCAGTGATGTTGAAGGAAAGGCTAATACGAGCCCTGTTGAAGGGCTAACTCTTTTAGAGATCAACGACAAAACCAGAGCACAATACCAAATCCCTAAAGAGATTGAAGGTGTACTTGTTTTAGACGTAAAAGATGGTTCTAAGGCTGAAAAAATGGGCTTCAAAGAAGGAGATATTATTATTCAAGTTGAACAGATACGTGTTGCTTCTTTAAAAGATTTAAACAATGCTCTTAAAGAGTATAAAAGTAGTAAAAAGCGTGTCATTATCAACCGTCAGAATTATCGCGCAATCCTTGTTATGCCATGATATTTAGGAGGCAAAAGCCTCCTAAATAAGCTATAATACCCGCCACATGTAAGAGGAGTTTGCGTATGACCAATATTTTGATGATTGAAGATGATTTGGAGCTTGCTGAGATTTTAATGGAGTATCTTGAACAGTTTGATATTGCTATTACCATTGCCGATGATCCTTATTTAGGGCTTTCTACTCTCGACACCAAAAAATTTGATCTCGTCATTCTTGATCTTACACTTCCGGGGCTGGATGGTCTTGAAGTGTGTAAAGAGATTCGCAAACGCCATACCGTACCTATCATCATCTCTTCTGCACGTACCGATATTACCGACAAAGTCACCGCTTTAGAGAATGGTGCGGATGATTATCTGCCTAAGCCTTACAACCCAAGAGAACTCCAAGCGCGTATTATGAGTTTACTACGTAGACAAAAAGGGGTTATTGCTACAGAGCAAAGTGTGCAAAAACCAAAAGATCTGGTTTTAAATGAAGAACAAATGCTTATTGCATTACGAGGTAAAGAGCTCCATTTAACTGCAGCAGAATACGGAATCCTAGGCTATTTGATGAAAAAAGAAGGTGGGGTTGTCTCACGTGAGGAGCTTATCTACAACATCGAAGCTATCAGTGAAGAAACAACCAATAAAAGCATCGATGTCATTATTGGGCGTATTCGTCAGAAGCTTGGTGAAAACCCGAAAGAACCAACATACATTCATGCCGTTCGTGGCGTGGGATACAAGTTTTTACAATGACAAAATCTTCCATTTTTTACAGCATTACCTTTATTTTTTCGCTCAGTATCATTAGTATCTTTTTGGCACTTCTTTTTTTGTTAGAGTATGACAAACAAACGTACACAGAGAAGCTCAATACAAAGTACTCCATCATTGCACGTGCAACCTTATTTCATCTCAATAATTTTATAACCAATGAAGAGCTTAAGAAGCAGGTACAAGGGTACCAAATGCGTGAAATTACCGATAAAGAGATGCAAAACATCATTATCAAAAACGCACAAATTATTCAAAAAATTTCAGATCGTATTGGAACCAGTGCCATTTTGCGTTATGACAATAGCCATTACCTCCATATTGAGACAAAATACTCATCGTTGCTTCTTAAAGATGAAGATTTTCAACCCTATCGTTACGATCTCATTAAAGTCATTTTTGGTATTGTTTTTGCCATTATTATCATTGCTTATATCCTTACAATTCGTAAGCTTAAACCTTTACGTAAACTCAAACGCCAAATGGACCGTTTTGCTAAAGGCGATCTTGATATTAACTGCAAAACGGACGGAGAAGACGAAATATCACAAGTGGCGAACTCTTTTCACAATGCCGTCGAACAAATCAATAAACTGAATCACTCAAGACAACTTTTCTTACGCAACATTATGCATGAACTCAAAACACCTATCACTAAAGGACGTATTAGTGCTGAGATGCTTGAAAATGGCAAACAACGTGATCGTTTAATTGGTACATTTGAAAAGCTTGAACTCCTTATTAACGAGTTTGCTTCGATTGAACAGATAACATCAGGCGAAGGGCTTAAAAATGTCAAACCTTACCGTTTGGTTGATATGCTCGATGAATCAATTGATCTAGCCATGATTTCACCATCGCAAATAGAAATTGAACTCGATGATGAGATCATTTTGAATGTAGATTTTAGACTCTTTACAACTGCTATGAAAAATGTGATTGATAATGGCATCAAATACTCTATTGATCAAACCATAAAAATCATTGCAACAAAAGAAAAAATTTCTTTTGTTAGCCAAGGAAAACCCCTAAAATACGACCTAGAATACTATTTAGAACCTTTTGTTCAGGAAAAAAACTCTCATCAAAGCTTTGGCTTAGGACTCTATATCGTCTATCATATTATCAAAGCGCATCATATTATCTTTACCTACGAACACAAAGATGGATATAATTATTTTAATTTTGAAAAAATTGAAACGTTAGAGTAGTTTTTAGAGTACAATAAATCAAATGGTATATAAAGGAGTCAGCATGTCTGGTATTGCTTTTTCAAAGATCAATCTTGCCCATCTTATTGATCATCATATTGCACTTTTAGAGCGCTTTGGAATCAAAGATGAAGTTCCTTTTTCGCTCATTTTCTTTTCATTGGATGATCGTAAAGAGATGGATAGTCTAGAGATGTTTCAAAATATTCTTAGAAGAACTGATGCAATATTTTGCCACAGTAACCACTATGTTGTGATGCTAACAGGAACAGATTGGAATGGTGCAAATGAAGTACTTTCAGGTATTCAAAGCTTTTTAGGTCAAGAGTCTTATGACAATATTGTCACCTACCCTGAAGATGGAACAGATGCGGTAGCACTCTTAAAAAAACTACATGATATTGTTGAAAAAAATTGTGATATAACAACAGATCTACTAAAAACTGAAGTAGGCTTATAACAGCCTACTTTTACTCGTTTCGCAGTGTATCTAAAACATTAATTTGCGTTGCTTTATATGCAGGATAATACGAAGATAGCGCTACAATAACACTTGTCCCCACCACAATCAATACAAAATCAAGCATTGAAAGATCAAGAGGCAATCTTGCCGTTCCATAAACATCCGCTGGAAGTGAAATAATGTCAAATGAACCTAGCACAAACAGTGTTAATGAGCCTAATACAATACCAAAAAGCATTCCACCACCGCCGATGACAAGCCCTAGATAGAAAAAGGTATTCTTAATCTCTTTCTTATAAGCACCCAAAGAGAGCAAAAGTGCAATCTCTTTACGTCTATTCATAACCGTCATTAAAAGCGAACTGATAATATTTAACGATGCAATCAAGATAATTAACATTAAAACGATGAAAAGTGCGCGTTTTTCAAGTGCTAAAGCAGCAAAGAAATTCCCATTCATCTGCCACCAACCCACAATACCAAGATCATCAGGAAGCGTTTTACGTATCTTTTCAATATCAACAAATGGATCGTCAGAGTAGATATGAATACCATCAAAATGACCCTCTTCATACTGCATCACTTGGGCAAGTGAGTCAAGCGTGGTATACATATAAGCTTTATCGTATGCCATCAACCCTGAGCGAAAAGAGCCTTGATAATTAAAACGTTTCATTTTAGGTATCAAACTCATACCACCTGGATCATTTTTAGTGAAAATAAGTGTTGCTTTTTCATCAGATGAGAACTGATGTATCTTAGCAATTTCACTTCCTGTAATAAGGTCGTATTTGTCGAGTGTTTTATCTTTAACAGCGGCAGCAACAATGGCGTTAATTTTCGCTTCTTGCTCAAAATTGACACCAAAAAGCATACCGCCTTCTAAGCGATTCCCTTTTTTAATGATCACTTGTGTTGAAATATAAGGACTGAATTGTAGCTTTGGAAATTGCTCTTTCAACATATTAAGTTGCGTTTGATTAACAGGAGAGAAACTACGCGAGTATATGGACAGCGGATAATTCATGGTAAAGAGTTTTTTTTCAAACTCTTTATCAAATCCATTCATAATTGCCATAGCAACCATTAAAACCGTTAACCCAATAGCAACGCCAAAGAAGGCTAAAAGTGAAATAACCGTAATAAAAGGTTGAGACTTGTCAAAACGTAAATACTTTTTGACAAGATAGAGACTAAGATTGTTCTGCACCCTATTCCCTTATGCTAAAAGCCCTTTTTTAGGACCACTCTTACCGCAGCATTGCTTATATTTTTTACCACTTCCACACGGACATGACTCATTGCGTGCTGTTTTTTTGTTTTTATCATCCTCTTCTTCATCACCATAAGGACTTTCATGTTGAAGCGTCGCATTGGCATTAGCTTCTTCCATTCTTCGAATCATCTCATCCATAGCACGTTTTTCATCTTCTTCTTTATTGTCACGAAGTTGAACAATATGAAGCGTTCTAAAACTCTCAAATTTAATCTGCTCAACTAACTCAATGAAAAGGTTGTAACTCTCTTTTTTATACTCAGTCAATGGATCTTTTTGGTTATAGCCACGAAGACCAATACCTGTTTTTAGAATATCCATTTGATAGAGATGCGCTCTCCAAGCATTATCAAGGACTTGAAGGTATAAAATACGCTCAATCTCTTTACGTTGTGTCGGATCAACCACAGACATTTTTTCATCAAAATGTTTTTCAAGTATTTCAAGGATGATTGATTTTAATGCATCAAATTCCAACCCTTGCAATTGTTCTAACCCAAACACTTCGTTAAGGTCATCTTGCAGAATTGAAATAAGGCGTTCAATGTTATATTCTGATTCTGCGATACCTTCATAAATTTCTGCTTTGTAAAGCAAATTGGTCACAAATTCTAAACGAATCTCTTTAATACGTGTCTCAATATCAAAACTTGGATTTAAAAGATCATTTCTAAAGTTATAAATAGCCTTACGTTGTTTGTTAGCGACATCGTCATACTCAAGTAGGTGTTTACGGGATTCGAAATGAAGCGCTTCTACTTTTTTCTGTGCGTTTTCAACCGCCCGTGTAACCATCTTAGACTCAATATGCTCACCCTCTTCAATACCTAAACGCTCCATAATCGCTTTAATACGATCACTTCCAAAAATTCTTAAAAGATTATCTTCAAGGCTTAAGTAAAAACGACTTTTACCATTATCCCCTTGACGACCTGAACGACCGCGAAGTTGGTTGTCGATACGGCGGCTTTCATGGCGCTCCGTACCAATGATATAAAGACCTCCAAGGGCTTTAATTTCATCATCAAGCTTAATGTCAACACCACGTCCTGCCATGTTCGTTGCAATCGTTACAGCGCCTTTAACACCAGCATCTTTAATGATTTGCGCTTCTTTTTCATGGTTTTTAGCATTTAAAACAGAGTGTGGTACTTTCTCTTTTTTGAGAAGGGTATGCAGTAACTCACTTTTTTCAATCGAAGCAGTACCTACAAGAACTGGTTGTCCTTTTTCATGGCACACTTTAATATCTTTAATAACTGCTTCAAATTTTTCACGCTCAGTTTTATAGATAAGATCATTTTTATCTTCTCTACGCATTGGAACATTGGTAGGAATGGAGATAACTTCAAGATTATAAATCTGTGCAAACTCAGTTGCTTCTGTTTGTGCAGTACCTGTCATACCCGCTAATTTTTTGTAAAGTCTAAAATAGTTTTGGAACGTAATATCAGCCAAGGTTTGTGACTCTTCTTTGATCATCACATTTTCTTTAGCTTCTAGCGCTTGGTGCAAACCTTCGCTAAAGCGTCTTCCTTCGCTCAAACGTCCTGTAAATTCATCAACAATAATAATTTCGCCCTCACGCACAACATAATCAACGTCTGCAACAAAGAGGTAACGTGCTTTGAGCGCTTGATCTAAATGATGCGATAAAACAGCATTCTCAAGGCTATAAAGGTTATCCACATTAAAAAGTTTTTCAGCATTGCTGATGCCATCTTCCGTCATCAAAACGGTTCTATTCTTCTCATCGACGGTAAAATCAGCCTCTTTTGTAAGTTGTTTTGCAACACCATCAGCAATTTTATAGCCATCAAGTGTACGATTTGAAGGGCCAGAGATAATAAGAGGTGTTCTTGCTTCATCAATTAAAATAGAGTCAACTTCATCTACAATAACAAAGTTATGGACACGTTGAACTTTTTCATCCAACGAATAGCGCATATTATCGCGTAAATAGTCAAAACCAAACTCATTATTGGTTCCATAGGTTATATCACTATCGTACTGCGCTTTACGTTTAGCATCGTTTTCCAAATCATTGGTAACAACACCCACGCTTAGGCCTAAAAAGTTGTAGATACGAGACATATCAGCAGCATCTCTTTTGGCAAGGTAATCGTTCACCGTTACAACATGAACACCTTCGCCAGCCATAGCATTTAAAACAACAGGGAGTGTCGCTACAAGTGTTTTACCTTCACCGGTTTTCATCTCTGCAATATCACCACCATGTAAAACCAAACCACCAACCATTTGTACATCAAAATGACGCATTCCTGTTGTTCGTTTACTCGCTTCTCTCGTGATAGCAAAAACATCATTTAAAATATCATCTAATTTTACATTGCCAGCTTGTACATCTGCTTTAAAGGCATTAAAGGCATCTTTTAGGGCTTCATCACTCATTTTTTCATATGTTGGCTCTAAGGCATTGATCTTCTTTACGCGCCCGTGAAGCTCTTTAACAACGCGATCATTTTTAGTGCCGAAAATTTTACGAACAATATTACTCAACATCATGTGATTTCACCTCTATCTTTCTTTGCTTTCATGCGTTAATTTCTCTTAAAGCTTGGGATTTTATCATACTTTTACTATCTATTTGATAAAACTCCATATCTTATTGTGTTTACGAGGAGTATTTTATGCGAATTTTATGGATCTTTCTCTGTTTTACAACACTCCTTTTTGCCAAAATCGAGCAGTTTAAAACCATTCAAAGTGATTTCACACAAAAAGTAACCAACGACCAAAATAAAACGATCGTTTATCAAGGTTCCTTTTACGCTACCAACGATAAAAAAGCACTTTGGATTTATGAGAAGCCCGTGGCAAAAAAAATCTATTTCAATAACACACGCGTTTTAATTATTGAACCAGAGTTAGAGCAAGTGATTATTACTACGTTGGAGAGTACGCCTAATATTGCGCAACTTTTACAAGAAGCAAAAGAGATCTCTCCTAACAAATATAGCACAAAATATCAAGAGACAACCTATACTATTTTTGCTCACAAAGAGAGCATTGATAAAGTTGTTTATCGTGATAAGCTTGATAATGCAGTAGAAATTCTCTTTTCCAATCAAACAACAAATCTTTTTTTAGACGAAGAACTCTTCCGAGCAGAGATTCCTAAAGGGTATGATATCGTTCGCGAATAAGTTACTTGTAACACATTAAAAAGACTCTGTGGGTGTTGGCTTTCCAAAAAAGTAGCCTTGAAAATAGTGACACCCCAGCTCTTTAAGCTTCATAAACTGTTCTTCTGTTTCTACTCCTTCGGCAATAACTTCCATATTGAAATTTTTGCCAATAGAAATGATCGTTTCAACGATCAAAGCATCACTACGATTTTCAATAAAATCACGAATAAAAGATTGGTCAATTTTTAACTCATCAACATTCAGGCATTTAAGGTATTGTAAGCTTGAATAGCCTGTTCCAAAATCATCGATAGAAAGCGATATTCCTAGGGCTTTAAGTGCATGCACCTTTTCAAGAGCTTTTGCTGTATCGCCTATTAAAAGGCTCTCCGTAAGCTCCAAGCGAATCAACGCAGGATCAATTGCGGCATCAGCAAGTGCTGATTGAATTATGCTTACAAAATCTTCACGTATAAATTGTTTTGTACTGACGTTGATTGAGACGCGCCATTTAGATTTTTCAAGATCATCCGCCCAATGTTTTACCTGTGCCATGGCTTCATTTAAAACCCATTGCCCCAAAGGAACGATCAATCCTGACTCTTCACACAAAGGAATAAAATGTATAGGAGATACCATTTCGCCATTGGATTTTTTTAATCTAATAAGAGCTTCAACCCCTATAATATGAGCATTTTGATCAACTTGAGGCTGATAATAAAGTAAAAATTGTTTCGAATCAAGGGCATCTCTAAGTTGTTGAAGCATGAACGATTTTTCTTCCATGACTTTTTGAATATAGGGATCAAAAAAACGAATCATATTTCGTCCATCTGTTTTTGCTGTATACATTGCACTGTCGGCATGACTGAGTAAAACTTCTACGCTCTCATTCCCATCAAATAATCCAATACCAATGCTCACCGTCATATAAAAAGGGTGATTTTCAATTATGAAAGGCTCTTTGGTAGCAATCAAAATTCCTATTGCAATTTCTTCAGCTTTTTTCGCTGCTTCTTCAAGTACGGTACCAAGATTAGGCAATAAAATAGCAAATTCATCGCCACCAAAACGTGCCACAATATTATTGTCTTCTGTTTCATGTTCCAATCTCCGAGCCATCATTTCAAGCAGTTTATCGCCTGCATCATGCCCTTTTAAATCATTAATAGACTTAAAATTATCCAAGTCCATAAAAAGGAGTGCTCCATAAGCCTTGTTTTGTTTATTAATATTCATGCACATTTTAATGCGCTCTGTTAAAAGTACTTTATTGGCAAGATTTGTCAGTGAATCATAATAAGAAAGTTTCAGGATACTCTCTTTTTGCATAAACGAATTGATAGCAAAACCAATGTCTCCTGCCAATTCTTCAATCATCGAGCGTTCTTCTAAGCTAAAACCATCAGGCATTGTTGTACAAATGCTCATAATACCCAATGCATTGGATGCAAACTTATCACTTTTGAGTACCGTTATATAGGCTTCACTCACATTGTAACGCACTATGCTCAACTCACAATTATACGGTAAATCATCACTTTGAGGCGTAATAATACGAAAACCGCCTTCTTTAAAAACCATTGCTTCCAAGGCATTGATTTCATGTTCTTCATCAAAACCAAATGACTCTTTGACATGCAAAGCACCATGTTCATACAAAGCAATTTTAACATGTGCAAAGGACTCATTGGAAAAAAGACATTTTGCCGTTTCATACAACAAATCTTCTAATGTTTGGGTTGTAATTAAAATTTGATTGCTATCTGCTACGGTGCGAAGAATAGTATAAAGATGTTGTTGTTGCATGTAGGCTTTTTCAAGTTCCATGCTTTTTTGAGCAAGCTTTTCCGTTCGAGTCAGCACCAATGCTTCTAGCTCTTTCTTTTGTTCTACATCGCGCTTTGTTAACTCTTTAATTGCCATATACATGAAACCTAACAAAGCAAACATAACAAGCGAACTAAACAAAACTTCTTTCCAAAAAAGCTCTACAACATCATCAGATAACGTAGTTTTTGGAATTTTAATACTGGTTAGCCCTCGCACTTCCCCCAACTTATAGCCATAAGCGTTATCATAGCGATTTGCGATATACGGCAATACTTCATTTTTTTCACCATGACACACTAAACAATAGGGTTGAATACGTAACGGTGAAGTAAAAAAGAAAAATTCTTTTTTATCGTCACGTATAAGCTCCATCGTTTCATTTTTATCGGGATTTTGATTGAAATAGGCAATGGCTTTGGTTTCTAATGCATCGGATTGATTCACTGGATTTCGTGGACGATCTGAAACATTTTGGATACTAATGCCCTGATTGGAACGCTTAAGAAACTCTTCACTAATATGAGTAGAAGCATGTGCAGGTAAAAAACCAACAGTAGAATCATTAAGATCAATGCCACTCTCTAAAAATTGTTGATGATAGACATAACGCATAGACATAAAGTAATCTTGAAGTGTTTTCGCTTTAGAATAAGCACGAATTTTTGCCAAATTTTCGGCTTGCTCGTATAAATAACTAATCACAAAAGCATTAGCGCATAAAACAAAAAAGGCAACAATCCAAAAAAGACGTTTCGTCAAGTTAAGTTGTCGCACGTAAGTACTTCCTTTAATGAAATCTTTGGCTTATCAAAGATTGTAATACCTCTTAACTTAGAAGTATGTTATAAATTTGGAGAAGTTTTTTTTAAGAAAAAATAACCAACAATTCCTGATAAAAAAGAACCTAATAAAATAGCTAATTTATCGGCATAATGAAAAAGATCCGTATCATTATAGGCTAAAGTATTGACAAAAAGGCTCATTGTAAAACCAATTCCTGTGAGAATAGCAACACCATAAAGCTGTTTAAAATTGCTGTTTGTCGGTAGCGTTGCAAAGCCTAGTTTAATGGCAATGAAGCTAAAGATAAAAACACCTAACTGCTTTCCGAGAAAAAGCCCTATCATAATACCGAGAGAAACATCTGAAAAAAGTGCTAATGGAGATAAATCTTTAAGGTCAACGCCCGCATTTACGAAAGCAAACAGAGGAAGAATAAAAAATGCAACCCAATAATGAAGATCATGCTCCATCTCTTTGAGCATTGAAAAACGCTCACCTTTCTTTGTGTCAGAGTAGAGTGGGATACAAAATGCAAATACAACACCTGCTATGGTGGCATGAACACCTGATTTGAGGACACTAACCCATAATACGATACCTACCAAAACATACGCTGCTTTTTTAAGCACATTCAGTTGATTCATAAAAACCAATACAACAATTGAACCTAAAGCAACAAGTATGGACATCAACGATAATTGATTTGTATAGAAGAGCGCAATAATGACAATAGCGCCAAGATCATCAATAATGGCAAGTGCCATCAAAAAAATCTTTAATGAGGTTGGTACACGTGAACCTAAAAGGGAAAGAATGCCTAAAGCAAAAGCAATATCTGTAGCAGTCGGAATAGCCCAACCATTCATTGAAAAAGAATCTGAATGGTTAAAAAAAGTAAAAATAAGAGCCGGTGTTACCATGCCTCCTAATGCAGCAATAGCTGGTAAGGCAATCTGCGCTTTGGAAGAAAGTTCACCTTCTAAAACTTCACGCTTGATTTCAAGTCCGACGAGAAAAAAGAAAATCGCCATTAAACCATCATTTACCCATAGTAATAATGGCTTAGCAATACCAAAAGAACCGATGCTGATTTGAAGGGGTGTATGTAAAAAATTAGTATAGAAATCTGTCAAAAAGCTATTTTGAAAAAATAAGGCTAAAAGCGTTACGATGATTAAAATAACTCCCGAAGAAGACTCTTTTTTAATAAACTCTTCTATCGCTGAAAACATAAAAACCCCTTTTAGTTGGTCCTTTTATCGTAACATAAGGAGGTAAATGGTTTGTTAATCATATTTACTTGCCAAGACAAAAGTTGCTAAACATCTTCTCTAAAATCTCATCGCGTTCAAATGCCGTTGTAATAGAAGAGATGCTTTGTATCGCTTCATTGATGTGAAATGCAAAGAGTTCTAGCTCACCCTCACCCAAGAGTTGGTAAGAGCTCTGAACATTCTCATAGGCCTTTTGAACAGCATCAATTTGACGTGTGGACGTTAACATAATAGTATCATCACGCGTTGTTTGATCTAAAATTGTTTCAAGCTTTTGCGTTAGTTGATAACTGTCATTCTGACATGAAAGAGAAATAAAATCTGTCTCTAAGCGTTTTGTATCAAATTCATTTGGTAAATCAATTTTGTTAAGCACAATTAAAACGTGTTTTGAAGAAGCATACTGTTGAAGCAATGTTAACATTTTTTCATCTTCATGGTCACATGGTTTGCTATTATCAAACATCGCAATAACAATTTCAGACTCTTCAATTGCAGCAATAGAGCGCTCGATTCCGATCTTTTCTATCACATCATGTGCTTGTCTAATACCAGCAGTATCAACAATACGTACCAAATGTGTTCCAATACGAAGCTCTTCTTCAATGGTATCACGCGTGGTGCCAGCAATATCACTAATAATCGCACGATCGTAACTTAAAAGTGTATTTAAAAGGGAACTTTTACCAACATTTGGTTTGCCTACAATAGCGATTTTGAAACCATGCATCAGCCCTTGGCGACGTTTACTACTCTCATACGTTTTCAAAAGTTCTTTGGCTAAAGCATCTAGTTTTTCTTTGATTTTTTCAATCATATCAAGCGGTAAATCTTCTTCAGCGTAATCAATATTGACTTCAACAAATGCCAGCGTTTCTATCAATAATTCTCTTACATGTACAACAAAATGACGCAGTTCTCCTTTGAGCTGACGTGTAAGCATTTTCGCAGCATCAACACTTTTCGTTTCAATAAGTGCAGCTATTGCCTCTGCTTCTGAGAGATCAATTCTACCATTTAAAAAAGCCCGCTTGGAAAATTCTCCAGGATTGGCAAGCCTGACACCATATGCAATAAGTGTTTCTAAAACCATTCCAGCAACGACACTGCCACCATGGCATTGAAATTCAATGACATCTTCAGCCGTAAAGCTATGAGGGGCTTTAAAATAAATCACAATCGCTTGATCAATGGCATCATTGAACTGGTCATGTAAAAAAGTAAGCGTGGCAAGACGTGGTGCAAAGGTATCTTTATGAGATATTTTTTGAGCCAATACAAGGGCATCGGGACCACTAACGCGAACAATCGCGATGGAACCTACCCCTGCACTGGTGGCAATTGCAGCAATGGTATCTATGCGGTTTTCCTATTAAAATCATTGACAACGATAAACTTACCACCGTCTTTTCCAGATTTAATGCCAACATATTTTTCAGGAAATTCAGAACGAAGTGCTTCAAGTGCAATTTTAATCAAAACACCATCTAAAATTTTTGTTTGACCTTTTCCACTGTTACGAATACGCTCAATAACAGGAACAAGATACTTCTCGATCATCTCTTCTTGGTTTTTTAAAAATTCAGCAATTTCAAGGCGAATATTCAGACCGTATTTAAGGTTAATCCAGTTGTAAAGCAAATAAGAAAGTGCTTTGTAACGGTATCCCTCTTTTCCAATCAACAACGCAGCATCTTCACCACTAAATTCAATTAAAATCGTATCATCACTGTATTTAGAAATAATTGGGCTTTCCAATGTAAAACAGCTGTATTTAAAAAGGTTTTTAATCTGAACACGGACTTCATCAATAACATCGTTGAGTTCGCGTTTTTCATGATGAAAATTTTGATCGATAGCCGTAGATGCAATGGTATGTCTTGGTTCTTTAACAGGACTAGCTTTTGGTGTTTCAACTTTTACTTCAGGTTTTGGAGAAGCTACAATTGGAGCTTCCTTAGCAAGAAGTGGTTCAGAGCGTTTATTCTCAGGAAATTCTCTGTTCTTGTTTTTATTTCGTCTATTTTTATTGCGTCTATTACGATCTTTTCGTTCATCACCAAAAGGCGCATCTGCTTCAGTGCCCTCTTCTTTACGTGGAGCAACAAACTCTTTACGTTCACGCTCCAAAGGCTTAGAGCCTTTGCGTTGTACTTCGATGATAGCACTTTTTTTAAAAAGCCCAAGAAACCCGCTTGAGCCATTTTGAACAATGTTAATATCTAAATCTACGACCGAACAAGACAACTCACTCGCTGCTTTGGAGTAAGCTTCTTGGAGTGTTGCTGCTTCTACTTTGATCATTTTTCGACCTTTTGCTCTTCATGTTTTTTTGCGAAAAGTTTATTGACGTAAAACTGTTGTACGATAGATGCTAAGTTATTGGTAAACCAATAGAGTGTCAAACCTGCTGGGAACGAAACAAAGAAGAATGTAAAAATAAGAGGTAAAAACTTCATAATCTTTTCTTGCATTGGATCTGTAAACGTTGTTGGTGTAATACGTTGGTGCAAGAACATTGTAATACCCATAAGTACTGGAAGAATAAAGTAAGGATCTTTAATTGCTAAATCTTCTACCCAAAAGATCCATACGGCACCTTTAAGCTCAATTGCATTTTGTAAAACGCGGTATACTGCAAAGAATACAGGAATTTGAAGTAAAATTGGCAAACATCCACCCATTGGATTAGCACCATTTTTCTTGTACAGTTCCATCATGTGCGTATTAAGCTTTTGCTTATCATCAGCGTATTTTTTCTGCAACTCTTTGACCTTTGGAGCAAGTTCTTTAAGCTTGTTCATAGAGACCATACCTTTGTACGTCAAAGGGTAGAGTACTAAACGAACAATAATGGTCATACCTACAATAGCCCAACCCCAGTTACCAAAGATTCCGTGAAGAAATGAAAGAAGTGTAAAGAGCGGTTTAGAAATAAACGTAAAGAAACCATATTCTACAACATCGGTAAGTTCTGGGTTAATCGCTTTAAGTTTTACGTACTCTTTTGGTCCAATATAACCACTAAGTTTAAAATCTTCTTCACCTTTAACAAATAAAAGTGGGTCTTTATCTTTACCTACAGAAACAACACTCTCTAAGCCTTTGTCTAATTCATAAAAAAATGTGGTGTAATATTTATCAGCGCCTGCAACTATTTTTGTATTTGAAAAACGCTCATCACCTTTAGCATCGCCATCACTGATTGTTTTTACCGTGCCATCTGATTTTTTAATAAGTGCACCATGAAAAGTGTAGCTATCAAGGGCTAAACTTGGACGAAAACCAGGAGAAATAAAATATTCATTAGGAGATGAAAGCTTTACATGTAAATCATATTTGCCAGATGGGAAAAATGTAATGGTTTTGATGACATTAACATTGCCAAGTGTTTGTGTTAAAACAACGCTACTACCATTTTCACTGACATCCACTTGAGCTTTGTCAGCACTGTAAGACATGACAAATGCGTCTGCATTAATATTTTTATCACTAAATCGAATTTCAAGGGGTAAAAGTGCTTGAGAAGCATCGATAAGCTGAAAACGCTCACCTTTGTCATCTTTATATTTTCCCTCTTCAAGATAAAACTTTGCAATTCTGCCCAGTCGATCGATCTGAACTTCATAACCTGCTGCTTTGATTGTAGTGATAATTTCACTCTCTTTACCTGAACTCATTGGGGCAGATGTAACGTCTGCACTATTGGCTACTGACTTGACGTCAGGTGCACTAGTAGCAGATGAAGCATTTTTTTCAATTGAAGTTGAAGCAGTTTCAGGAAGCGAAGGATTTTTGGGGATAAAAAAATGATCATACAAAGCAAAAAATAAAAATGATAGTACAGTGGCAAGAATAATGCGCACTTGAGGAGTAAGTTTATCTGACACGAGATTCCCTTTATTTCGATGTTTTAAAAGATTTTACCACGTAAAAACTTTGCTTATCTTTTGGTACAAACCAAAAAGTTACTGGATGAATGTGTGGATGTTTGTGAGACAAGGGAAGAGGAGATGCAAAGTGTCTTTGAATGACAGGGTAATCAATTCCCCCAACAAAAAGCTGATTGCATTTCAAAATACGTATAAAACTATAAAAGATAGCTTTTAAAAAACTATTGTGTAGAAGCTGTTCTTTAGCGTATTGCGAACACGTCGGATAATACCTACAACTTCCATAGCCAATCAGTGTAAAAAACTTCTGATAAAGCTTTATCAACAACAGCGCTAAAGATTTCATTCTTTAACACAGTTTAATTTTTTCATAGACCATAATATACCTTTTTTCAAAGCTTCATACGATATATGATTTATCTTCTCTTTTGCTACAAAAACATACACGCCATCATTTAAAGTGTGTTGAATTTCTAAAAAAATAGCCCGAAGTCGCCTTTTGGCCAAATTTCGCTTGATAGCATTACCGACCTTCTTACTTGCCGTAAAGCCAACTCTTTTTGCTGTATCGTTATTGTAAAAGACTAAGGCACCTTCGTAGTGCCATTTTTTAGCATGGTTGTAAACGTATGAATACTCTCTTGTTGCCTTGAGAGTATCATAATCTTTTAAACGGCCAATCTGCTTCTACCTTTAGCACGACGTGCTGCAATGACTTTACGGCCACCTTTAGTTTTCATTCTAAGTCTGAAGCCGTGAGTGCGTTTTTTAGGTGTACTATGTGGCTGATACGTTCTTTTCATCAAAAGTTCCTTTAGCAAAAAATAATTTTAAGGTATGGATTTTACCTTAGCTTTACTTAAAATTGCATAAGCTTCGATTAAGAAGCGCTTTACATGTAAGTCTTTAGCGTAACTCCATAACCATTTTTTTTAGAACTTCTTTATCAATTTTTGCTTCGCTGGGACTGGTTTGAGGAAGCTTCTCTTTATAGAGAATGATGGAAGGAATCATATGATTTGGCAAATGCTTTTTCAATTCAAATAAAATCTCATTTTTGGGGATTTCTCTTATTGCACTGTAAACCATGACAATTTCTTCTTCTGTCTTCTCATTTTCAATCGAAAAAACAGCACATTGGCTGATCAATGGTAATTTATCATGCACAACACTCTCAATTTCATAAGGGCTGATTCTAAATCCACTGACTTTAATCATATCATCCTTACGCGAAACGAAGTAAAGGTAGCCCTCCTCGTCCCTGTAAACAAAATCGCCACTGGCAACGACGATTTCATCAGTCAAGTCACCCTCTAAATTGACTACTTTGTCTAAGATGGCAATGCTTTTATAACGTTTTTGCGTATCTTCTTTGGATTTCCAATAACCTTTGTAAATATACCCACCACGGTGAATCAACTCACCAATTTCTCGAGGCTGGCACTCAAGCCCTTGCTCATTAATAACATGAATTTCAACACCAGGGATCGGCTTGCCAATCGAATTGGGGCGAATTTTAAGTTGTGCCGGATCAAGATACGTTGAGCGAAACGCTTCAGTAAGCCCGTGCATGGAGTAAAACTTAGCAGTTGGATAGCGCTCTTCAATGTCCGAAATCATTTTAGGCGTAATTTTTCCACCCGAAGAGGTCACGATGCGCACATTTGCTAAAAGCTTGGCATTTGGGATGCGTTTAGGATCACTCTCAAACATTTGCGTAATGTGAGGAGGCATAAGTGGAAGAACCGTTACACCATCGTTGATGAGATGATTAAAAAAGTCTGCTGGAAGTACCAAAGAGTGCAGTGCCAGCGTCGCGTGATTGTAAATAGAACAGAAAAGTTGGTTAAGACCATAATCTAAGATAAACGGCAATGTCCCTGAAATAACATCGCTCTCTTTCAGCTCAAGGTAGTTTGAAGCCACTCTAGCACTGTCAATGAGATTACGGTGCGTGATGACAATACCACGAGGAAATCCCGTCAGTCCAAAACTATAGGTAATTGCTGCATTTTTGTAGTCACCAATGTTACATGTAAACGCATCACTGCAACATTTATAGATCTCCTCAAACGAGACGATGTCGCGCTCACTCGCTTCATACGTAATAATTTTGCCGCTAAATTTTATCTCATCAATGCTTTTGATCTTTGATTTATCGGTAATTATACACGCCATACTACAATCATTAATGATGTGTTCAACTTGCTCAGGCTTTAAAAGTCTTGAAATAGGTACAAAAATATGCTCGGTTGAGAGAAGTGCCAAAATAGCAATAATCTGCTCACTACTTTTATGCGAATAAATACCAATGCGTGATCCACTTGGCAGAGCAAGTTCACTGAGATATCGTGCTATTTGATTAACCTTGCGAAACACTTCACCATAGGTTAGTTTTTTAGCGCCATCAATGATCGCAACTTTATCAGGACATGTCACAGCCGCTTTTTCAATAAGCGCACGAATACAATTAATTGACATCTTAACTCCTCATATCTGTATTGTTTTGCATACCCAATGTCCAGATCGC
This sequence comes from Sulfurospirillum sp., assembly GCF_036802865.1. Taxonomy (NCBI): domain Bacteria; kingdom Pseudomonadati; phylum Campylobacterota; class Epsilonproteobacteria; order Campylobacterales; family Sulfurospirillaceae; genus Sulfurospirillum; species Sulfurospirillum sp. The sequence continues at coordinate 650,840 of NZ_DAIRVK010000002.1, forward strand.
ATAGTCGTAATCCATAACAATATTAGGAGTAGCATGTAAATTCATAACTTTTTTATAGAAAAATTGCATAATCATCTCTACCTCTTCATAAGAAAGCACTTTGGTTATACCACCAGTTAATACGATAGTATTAAGCAATTCAAGATGCAGTGTCACATACAAAGGATTGAGTCTTGAAACCTTGTAAAGCACCAAAAAGATGGAAAGTTGCATCAAAATGCGCAAAGATTTCTCGCTCTCTTCTTCCAAAATATTCTCTGTAACATTCAGATACGACAACAACTCATAGACAAACTCATTGTTTTTGGCTGCAAAGATGAGTGTTTCGCGAGACTTAAAAACACCGAGCTTTTTAAAGACTAAGCGATCATATCCGCTTTCACTCACAATGTTATCGCGAACCAAGTCACGACTGTAATGAATATCCGTTGTAGCCCCACCGATGTCCACTACAATGAAGGGATTAACCACTTCAAAGTTTGCATCAATGAGCGGTAAAGAACGGTTAACGATGTACGGTGTTGAGTAGATTTGATTTGCTGTAATTTCATAAAGATGCTTGATGTCCTCTTTGCCCACGATGTCCGCTTGATAGAGATTTGTCAAGTACTCTTTGAGCTCGCCACCGTTTACATGTAACTTATCAGTGATGATGTTTCCAAGCACTTTAAGTTCTGGAATTTGCGCACTTAAAAATGATGCGTCTTGTTTCGTTCCCACATAGACAATATTGCTGTACTGCACATTTTTGAGGTAATCAAATAATTTTTCATCAAACACCTTGCCAATGCCATCAATTCCACCCACGATAATGACAACATCAACCAATTCACTAGGTGCCCTGCTCTCCTCTATCTTACTGTACAAAATCGTATCGATAATGTTAATGCCTGAATTAAACGCTATGTTTTTTGCAAACTTCAAACTAAAAGAGTTGGTAAGACCGATGATAAGCGTGCTTAAACCACCATTGGCAGAAGAGCAGATAAAAATATCTTCTTTCTTATAGTTTGCAAAAATGTTGCCGCACTTGGTGACCAAGTCATCGTAAATATCTTTCTTAAAATCCCTAAAATACTGACTGATACCGCTTGTTTGGCATACTTTAAAGTAGGTACTTCCTACATCGATGAGAAGTTTACTCATAGCATTGCCCCTATGTCATGGATAATTTTATTGATTACCTCTGTTTTGCTCTCCGGTAAATTGACCTTTGATTTTTCATACGCAAAACAGCGATCGGGTAGTGGAAGTTTGCCTTTTTCAATGATGCGGATATTGCCAGAGTCATCGCGAATCGTGATGACTTCGTTATGGTTGATAATATGCGGTGAAAAAGGGACATCGATCAAACCGTTTTTAATCGTATTGAACACTTTTCTCCACAAGGTATCGGCAGGGTCATTAAAAACAGCGTCCATGATAGCTCGAACTTCCAGCTCCAAGTTTTCCTCTTCCTCTGCATCATGCACTTGTGGAAGACCTTTGAGTGTACGAAGCGTGTATTTAGTGTTAGCGACCGATTGGGCGTTGCACTGCATGGTGGGGATACCAAAAGCCTCATCACGGGTTTTGATGATGATTTTGTCGGCTCGTACCATTGCCGCAATAACGGTATTGGTGTTAATGAGCGAATCAGAGAGGTTTTTATCTCTTGGAAATGCACCCATCCATTGGTGATACACAAGGTTAATAATGGCGTCGCTTCCACCAAACATATCGGCATACTCACGGGCTAGTTTTTTAAGCACGTTGGAAGTCACAATATCTTGCATCATCGAGCCATTTTGAGAAAAACTCACAGAAAACGACTTAACGCCCTCTTCAATGGAAAGCAGCATCTCGATGAGCTGAATGACGATGACAATGCACGGAGGAACGAGTGTCGCGGTCAATGGTCCAAAAGATTCACGGTTGATCGGCTCATTGAGCGTTGAGTATTTTGCACAGACTTTATCGACGTATTTCCAGTACAAAAAGGCTTTATCGAGAGGAAAGTTTTTGGAATATGGAAGCATATACGTAATCGGTCCACCTTCAATCTCAAAGATGCCCGAAGCTAGGGCTGTTTCAACTAAAAGCCTCGCATCGGGTGTGCCGTGGCGAAGACTAACGGGTTTATTAAAATGCGTCATCATTTTACGCGTGGTGCGATAACCATGATTAACCAGAGGATAGCCATTGAGCATATCCATTTCGTTCTCTTCGGAGAGTGTCAGCATCTTTTTGGCCATCGCGTAGTCATTGAGTCTGGTGTTACTATCAATGGTCAGAGGTAAGACGTCAATGTCCGCTTTCATAAACTCCTCATAGAGTTCAAACATCTTTTTATACGTTGGGAAACCGCCACGAGGCTGAACAAGAAGACGGTCTCGCTTTTTAAAATGATGGGAGATAAACATCTCTTTATTGGCATTGCGAATAAAATCTTCAATCTCATCAAAATCAAAACTATCGGCATACTCGTTGCGGGTAATGACATCACGCTCTTTTTGGAGTAAACTCATGCTCGCTCCTTTACAAAACGCTCTATCTCATCAAGCCCCGTATTGAGATCAATTTGATGAAAGACAAGATCGAACCCATAAGATTTATATTTGGGGATAATATCACTCTGAGTGGCTTCACCTACAGCTAAATTGCCACCGATTACAAAAATGACATCTTTAAGCGCATATTCGGAACGCAAAAATTGCAAGTCTCGGCACCAGCCCTCCGCTTCGCCATTAAGAGAAGAGATAAGCAGTATGTCTGCATCTGTTTCAACAACAGCATCAATAAACTCTTCCAAAGAAGTATTGACACCAAGGTTAAACACCTCAAAACCTCTTGCTTGTAATGATATATCGATGAGTCTGTTTGCGACGACATGGATATCATTACCTACGACACCTGTGACTACTTTCATAAGCGAGCCTAAATTTTGGATAATAGCTCATTCTATCTTAACGTGATTAAAGATATAATTAACACAAATCTTCTAAAGTGAGTCTATGTCAAAAAAAGCCTTTTTAGTGCTCATTCTTCTCATTTTGAGTTTTCAAAGTATGCTCATTGCCTGTGGCGGAAGCTGTTTGGAGTGCCATTCTAAACTTCAGCCTTACATCAACGATCAAAACCATATTGTTTTAAATGAGTGCATCACCTGTCACAATCAACCTTCAAAGAATGGTCAATGTGGTAGAGATTGCTTTGATTGCCATTCACAAGAAAAACTCTATGCAAACAAAGAAATCATCGCACATCAAGAACTAAAGCTTTGTGCATCATGTCATAAAGAAAAAGTCGATTTTACGCTTCCAAAACATTCACCCATTTCCAATCAACCAAATCTAATACAACTTTTTAAATAAACTAGGAGCAATTATGAAATTTTACACGGCAGATCTTTGCGATAAATACCCTGACAATATTCAGGTACTTGAGCCCATCATGAAGTCATACGGTGGTGCTAAACGCGTTATGGGACAAATCGTAACCGTAAAACTTTCAGGACACAATAAAACATTGGTTGAACTGCTTAAAAGTGAAGGAAACGGTCAAATTGCCGTTGTTGATGTCGATGCTACATACACCGCCGTTGTTGGTGATAACCTTATGAAATTTGCTTACGAGAACAATTGGGCAGGTATTATCATCAACGGCTATGTAAGAGATACCAAAAATACGAAAGAGATTGATGTCGCTCTTTTTGCATTAGGAACGTGCCCAAAAAAGACGATGGAAGCCTGCGAGGGATCTTTACATGTAAAGGTAATTTTTGGAGGTGTTAGCTTTAATGAAGGCGATTATCTCTATGCCGATCGCGATGGTATTATTGTGAGTCAGACTCCATTGGAGATGTAACCAAGCATTTTTGCATAATCTTTTTCCAGTCCACATCAAAGGGTTTACGTATAAAAGCTTTGGTGTGGGGAACTATGCACGCCGAACAATCCAAATGTGCCACATTTTCATACACAAATATCCCACTCTTTTTAGAACCAATCGAACACTTACTTTTACATGTAACGCCCTCTTCTACACTCAGCCCTTTATCATTGAAGCGAAAATGAGGACACGCACACAAATAACAGTTAAGAGATTTAATGTCATGGCACTTTTGTTTGTTAGCATACAACAGACAAAAATCAGGTTCTTTCTCCACCATGTTTTCAAAGAGAAAATAATCAATCATCATCTCTTTTGTATAGTTTTGAGCACTCAATTTTTGAACAATGACATGATGTTTGTTAGCATGTGTTTCAAACCACTCCAAATAGCTCATAAAATTTGCATTTCCTTTCAAAAAGTGGCCTCTATCTTGAAGATTTTATTGTAAAATTCCGGCAAAGGAATGATATGAAAAGATTATTGGTTATTTTAGCACTAATTTCGAGACTCGTTGCTGATGATGCAAATGATTTAGACGAAATTAAAGAGGAAGACATCCCTAAAATTCTCTCCATTATTAAAGATGGCACCAAAGAGCATTTACCGATGATGTTGGATGATTACACAACACTGGTTGATATTGTTAGTGTTAATAACGCCATCGAATATAGAAACCGTATCAATTCCGCAAACGAACATGTCAAAACAATTCTCAAAGCCGATAAAGGCACGCTGATTAAAACAACCTTTGAAAACAATAAAAGCTATCTTTGCAATGATTATGAAACACGTTCACTTTTGAAAAAAGGGGCTGTTTTTATTTATGTCTTTTTTGATATGAATAATACAGAACTTTTTAAATTCTCTATTCAAAATAAAGATTGTCAGTAACTTCTTACATGTAACACGCTTACATGTAAGAAGTATTTACTTTTTTAGTGCTTGTTGATAACGATCTCGCCATCTTTGGCATCGATGATGATGCTCTCACCTTCATGCAATTTCTCTTCTAAAAGAAGCTCAGCCAATTTATCTTCGACCAGTTCATACAAAGCACGCTTAAGTGGACGTGCCCCATACACTGGGTCAAATCCAGCTTCTGCTATCAATGCTTTTGCCGCAACCGTAAGTTCTGCTTTAATCTCTTTACCCGCAAGTTTTGTTTCTATATCTTTGAACATAATGCTCACAATTTCTCGCAAACCATCTTCTGTTAATGGATTGAAGATAATAATGTCATCCAAGCGGTTTAAAAACTCAGGTTTAAAGTGACTTCTAAGCTCTTTCATGACTTCCTCGGTGCGTTTTTCACCCTCGTAAGCCATAATCTTATCACTTGCAATGTTGGATGTTAAAATAATGATGGTGTTTTTAAAATCAACCGTCACACCTTTATTGTCCGTCAAACGCCCTTCATCAAGGACTTGTAGCAAAATGTTGAAAACATCCGGATGCGCTTTTTCAATCTCATCAAAAAGTACGACACTGTAAGGTTTGCGACGCACAGCTTCGGTGAGTTGTCCACCCTCATCGTACCCTACATAACCTGGAGGTGCACCGACTAAACGACTCACGGAATGTTTTTCCATGTATTCACTCATATCAAAACGTATCAGTGCTTTGGTTGTGTCAAACAAGAAGTTAGCCAGAGCCTTTGCACTTTGCGTTTTACCCACACCTGTTGGTCCTAAAAAGAGGAAACTACCAATCGGTTTATTTTGCTCGCTCAGTCCTGCTTTATTGCGTTTAATCGCTCGACCAATTGCCTTGATTGCAGCATCTTGTCCCACAACCTCTTTTCTAAGATGCTCTTCAACGGCTAACACTTTCGCTTTTTCGCCTTGAAGCATTTTATTAACAGGTATACCTGTCCATTTGCTAACAATGGTTGCTATCATCTCTTCATCAACACTGTTTTTCAAGAGTGTTCCACTCTCAACCATTTTTTCCCACTTAGCTTTAAGGTCTTCCTCTTGTTTAACAAGCTCAGGTAATTTGCCATACTCTATCTCCGCGGCTTTGTTAAACTCACTGTTTTTCTTAGCCGTCTCTGCTTCACGTCGCAAGGCTTCTGATTCTGTTTTAATCGCAGCAATGTCATTAAAGACACTCTTCTCTGTTTCAAACTGAACTTCTAAAGAGCGCATTTTCTCTTTGGCATCGCCCAACTCTTTTTCAATGGCATGTAAACGTTCATCGTTCTTTTTGTTTTTCTCCATCAAAAGCGCTTCTTTTTCTACCATCAACGTACCAATCAATCTTTTAATACGACTAAGCTCTGTGGGTTCACTCTCGATTTGCATCTTAAGTTCAGCCGCCGCTTCATCAATAAGATCAATCGCTTTATCCGGTAAAAAACGATCACTGATGTATCGTGAACTGAGTTTTGCCGCTGCAATAAGCGCTGAGTCCATAATCGTAACATGATGATGCGCTTCAAGGCTCTCTTTAATACCCCGTAAAATCTGTAATGCTTCGTTGATGCTGGGTTCATTCACTGTAACAGGCTGAAAACGGCGTTGTAACGCTGCATCTTTTTCAAAATATTTGCGGTACTCTTTCAGCGTTGTCGCACCTATGGTATGAAGCTCTCCACGCGCCAGAGCAGGTTTGAGAATATTCGCAGCGTCCATACTTCCTTCGCTGGCACCCGCACCAATAATAGTATGAATTTCATCGATAAACAGAATAATATTGCCACTTTTTTTCACTTCATCAATCACTGCTTTAAGACGGTCTTCAAACTCACCACGGTACTTTGCACCTGCGATTAAGGAACTCATATCCAAAGCGACGACACTTTTATTTTGAAGGCTTAGAGGTACATCGTTATGTGCAATTCTAAGTGCCAACCCCTCTGCTATCGCTGTTTTACCGGTTCCTGGCTCACCAATTAAAATCGGATTATTTTTGCTCTTTCGAATCAAAATTTGCATCATTCGACTTATCTCTTCATCACGTCCGATGACAGGGTCAAGCTTACCTTCACTGGCTAATTTGGTTAAATTGATACCGTATTTTTCAAGTGATTCAAGGTTTTCATCGGCACTTTGTTTATCAATTTTTTTACCACCACGAAGTGCTTCAAGGTTTTTCTTAAACTGCAATAGATCAAGGTATTTTCCAAGAATTTTTTTGAGCGGATCACTATCGATATTAGCAAGTAACCATGTATCTACGGAAAGGTAACCATCGCCTTTTTGTTTCATCAGTCCTTCGGCTTTTTGCAAAGATTCGACAAGAACACGTGAAATAGTAATATTTTCCTTGGTGACATGCGAAGCCGTTGGTAATTTTTGGACTTCACTTTTAATTTCAAGTTCTATCGCACTCTTATCAATATTCATTTTATTAAAGACTTGATTGAGTATAGAAGCTGAATTGGTAAGGAGTCCCCACGTTACATGTAAAGACGTTGCTTCTTGATTTTTAGAATGCAGAGCAAGGCTAATAGCGCTCTCTATCGCTTCTCTCATTTGGTTAGTCAATTGTTCAAAAAGTGAGTTCATTGCATCTCCTAATTTTTTCTATAATTCTACAACTTTAGTCTATTGATGTCAAGTTTATTTAGCAATATAGCATTATGCTTATCAAGCGAACACCTTCACTTCATAGTTAAAATAAATTAAAATATTAAACTATGTTCAATCAAGCTTTCATAGAAGTTTTAGGGAAACTGCACTATAATCGTTCTCCAAAGAATACGCATAATCTTGCGAGGAGCATACACACGCTATGAAACATTTACCATTTGCTACGGCTGGCTTTATTGCCACATTTTTAGGTATCACTACCTTTTTTTCTTCAACGCTCTTTGCAGCAGATAATGCTGATGGAGAAAAGAGTCGTCTTGCTTCTTTGGCCAAATTTACACGCGTTTTGGCAACCATTGAAAAATATTATGTTGATGACATCAAAATTGACGATATCGTCAAAAAGTCCATTGAAGGACTTTTAACAAACCTCGACGCACACTCTTCTTACCTCGATGAAAAACATTTTAAAGATCTCAAAATCCAAACTGACGGTGAATTCGGTGGTTTAGGTATTACGGTTGGTCAAAAAGATAGTGCTTTAACCGTTATCGCGCCGATGGAAGGAACTCCTGCAGATAAAGCAGGTGTTAAAGCGGGCGACATTATTTTGAAAATCAATAAACAATCAACACTCAACATGACCATTGATGAAGCGGTCAACATCATGCGTGGTAAACCAGGTACAGGTATAGAACTGACACTTGTACGTGAAGGTGAAAGTAAACCTCTTACGATTGCCATTGTTCGCGATATCATCAAAATCGAGTCTGTTTACTCAAAGACTATTGAAAATGAAAACATCCTCTATGTTCGTGTTGTAAGTTTCGATAAAAATATTGTAGGTGATGTACAAGACGCTATTAACAAAAACAAAGGTGTTAAAGGTATTGTTCTTGACCTTAGAAACAATCCGGGGGGGCTTTTAAATCAAGCTGTTGGACTTGTTGATCTTTTCGTTGATGAGGGTATTATTGTTTCGCAAAAAGGACGTGTAGAGTCTGAAAATGCTGAATACAAAGCAAGCAAATCAGCTACCATTACCAAAGCGCCGTTGGTCGTCCTTGTAAATGGTGGTAGTGCAAGTGCAAGTGAGATCGTCAGTGGTTCATTACAAGATCATAAACGTGCCATCATTATTGGTGAAAAAACTTTTGGAAAAGGAAGCGTACAAGCTGTTCTTCCCGTCGTTGATAATGAAGCAATTCGTTTAACGATTGCACGTTACTATCTCCCAAGTGGGCGAACCATCCAAGCAGAAGGTGTCACACCTGATCTTGTTGTTTATCCAGGTGATGTTCCTCATAAAAACAACGAACAATCACTCAAAGAAAAAGATCTTAAAAAACATTTAGAGAGTGAACTGAAAAAAGTAGATGAAAACAAAACAGAAGTAAAAGAGACGAAAACAAAAACAAAAACAAAAGAACAAACAAAGGCAGAGAAAGAGATCGTGAGTCAAGAGAATTTATTCAAAGATTTACAACTTAAAAGTGCTGTTGATGCAATCAAAGTACTTTCTATTAAAAAATAATTGAGGAGAGAGACGTGAATAAAGGTGCATTGTTATACGAAGGTAAAGGTAAAAAACTGTTTTTAACAGATGACGAAAATCTTTTAGTTTCAGAATTTAAAGATGACTTGACAGCATTTAATGCTGAAAAAAAAGGTAATGAAGCAGGTAAAGGTGCGCTTAACTGTAAAATCAGTACACAACTTTTTCATCTTCTTGAAAAACATGGTATTCAAACACACCTCGTCAAAACACTTGATGATACAAATCAATTGATCAAAAAAGTAAAAATCATTCCTATCGAAGTGGTTGTTAGAAACATTGCAACAGGTTCTCTTGCAAAACGCCTTGGTATAAAAGATGGTACGGTACTTCCTTTTACCCTCGTTGAATTTTATTACAAAGATGATGCTCTTGGTGATCCTATTATCAATGATGAACACTGTTTACTTCTCAATCTTGTGAAAAGTGAATCAGACCTTGAAGAACTTAAACGTCTTGGTCGCGAAATCAATGTCATTATGAAAAGTTTTTTTGCTGAACGTAGACTCAAACTTGTTGATTTCAAAGTTGAGTTTGGTGTCGATAAAGAAGGAAACATTCTTCTCTCAGATGAAATCAGTCCTGACAGCTGTCGTTTCTGGGATATGGATACCAATGAAAAACTGGATAAAGATAGATTTAGACAAGGTCTTGGTGATGTTAAAGTTGCCTATGAAGAAGTCCTAAAACGTATTCTCTCTCACTAAAATTACAAGGAAAAAATAAACGATGAAAGTTATTGTCAATATTCAACTCAAAAATGGTGTTTTAGATCCACAAGGAAAAGCTGTTCATCATGCACTTGCTTCTTTAAAATTTAACGAAGTAAATGAAGTCCGTATTGGAAAGCAAATCATCCTTGATATCGCAGAGTCTGACAAAGCAACAGCAGAAAAAAGAGTGAAAATCATGTGTGATGAGCTTTTAGCCAATACGGTTATTGAAGATTATACGATTGAGTTTCCAACATGCTAGTTGCTGTTGCAGTCTTTCCCGGAACAAACTGCGAAATCGATACTAAATACGCTTTTGAAAAACTAGGACAAGACGTTGTTCTTGTTTTTCATAAAGAGGAAAAATTACCAGAAGGCACTGACTTAGTCGTACTTCCCGGCGGTTTTAGCTATGGCGATTACCTAAGAAGTGCTGCCATTGCTAAATTTTCACCTATTATGAAAGCGGTCATTGAATTTGCTAACAATGGTGGAAAAGTCCTTGGTATTTGTAATGGTTTTCAGATGCTTGTTGAAGCACGCCTTTTGCCTGGTGCTATGAAACGCAATGAAAACGTTCATTTTATCTCACAATTTCATCACCTTAATGTTATTGCAAATGATAATACATTTTTGCGTAAATGCTCAATTGGTGAGCTTTTAAACGTCCCAATTGCACACGGTGAAGGAAGTTATTACATTGATGATGCTGGACTTAAAGAGCTTTATGCCAATAAACAAGTACTGCTTACGTATTGTGATGAACAAGGAAATGTTAAAAACCCTAATGGATCGGTTGATTCCATTGCAGGCATTTGCAATAAAGAAAAAAATGTGTTTGGTCTTATGCCACACCCAGAGCGTGCCATCGAGAAAATTTTAGGCTCTGATGATGGTGTTAAAATGCTTGAGGGTTTTCTAAACTAACGTGATGAAGAAATTTTTCACACTCCTCGTACTCTCTTTGGCTCTTTTAGTGCCTTCTTTTGCTGCTGAAGAGAGTGCGTTTTCAGGTCGTTCCAAGTCCATTTTCCTCTCTGTTGAAGAGATGCCTCAAAAAGTCTATATTGGACAAGTTTTTCCGATAAAAGTCAAAGCCATCGTTGCTAATGATAAAATTGATGGACTTCTCAATACCTTTTCAAGTGCTTCAGCAGCAGAAGTTCTTAATCCTCAAAACCCTTGGGAACGCTCACGCGACAATACCTATTTTAATACCTTTTATTTCAAAATAAATTCTAAAACAGCTGTAATGCCTCGCCTTAGTGTCTCTTTAATACAGCAACAAGAGGCCGTTGAAAGTGAAGTTATCATTTTAAATCTTCCATCTCAACTTGTTCAGCTCAAGCAAGACCCACTTTTTAGTAATGTCATTGCTCAAACTTTAAATATTAACAAGTATAAAACAACAACATTTGATGCTAAAAATGTTATTGTTGTCTTGGAAATCGAAACGACCGGTGCTAATTTAAAAGACTTTGCTCTCAGTGGCATTGCTAAAAGTGGTATCGATTCTTTTTCTGACAATGGAACTTCTCAAAAAATTTATTACTATGGTATTGTTCCAAACTATCAAAAAAGTTTTGATTTTACCTACTTTGATCTTACAAGCAATAAATTTAATAAAATAACACTACCAATGGTTATTGAAAGCGATGAAGTCAGTACCCAACTTGGACTTAACCCCAAAGAGAGTATTTTTGAGTTCTATAAAAGCGTTGCTTATGCAGTTGCCGCGTTTTTATTCTTTGTCATTTTACTGAAACGTCGAAGATGGTACTATTTGGCTATTTCGTTGTTTTTCTTGGCACTCTTTTTCCTCGATCGTAATCCATTAAACAATGCAAAACTCAAAGCAAACAGTAGTATTATGATTCTTCCAATGGAGAGATCAACTGTCTTTTTTACCAGTGATAAAACCTTAGATATTGAAAAATTGGGAGATCGTGATAAATATATCAAGATCTTACTACCCGATGGAAAAATTGGATGGACTGACCGTGAAAATATTATCAAAAATTAGAGGTTTTTATGTGATGATCGAGTTTGTCATCACCGTTTTGATGACTATTATTTTGATGTATGCATTTCGCAACAATACACATATCATTCGACGTACATGGGGGCGATTGCAAACATTTTTAATGGGCTTTCGTATTAAACAAATAGGTGATGTAGCACCTAGTGCAACACTTTTAGTGCTCAATCATCAAAGCCTTGTTGACATTGTTGCACTGGAGACAATTTATCCTAAAAATCTCTGCTGGATTGCTAAAAAAGAGATTGAAGATATTCCTCTTTTTGGACATATTATCCCAGCACCTCGTATGATTTCTATTGATCGTAACGACAAACGCTCACTTATCAAAATGATCAAAGAGGGTAAAGAACGCGTGAGTGAAGGACGGGTTCTTGCTATGTTTCCAGAAGGAACACGTGGACGTGGTGATAGACTTTTAAAATTTCAAAGTGGTGCAAAAATTCTAGCTGAAAAGTTAGAGCTTATCGTCCAACCTGCTATCATTGTCGGGGCACGTCATATTCTTGATTCTAAGAGCCTTGATGCGCATGGCGGTGAAGTCAAAGTCATTTATCTTGATCCTATCAATCCTAAAGAGGACGAACAATGGTTTGAGAAAATGTACATTACAATGGAAGAGCGATTAGCTCTTGAGTTAGCTTCAAAAAAGTAATCTATTGAAAGCCACTTTTGTGGCTTTCAAATTCTCTCATTTTTGCTACAATAACGCGATTTTTGGATTTGTCAAATAACTTTTAAAACATAAGTTTTTTGATAAATCCAACTATACATACATTAAAGGATAAAACCATGTCAAAACATCAATTTCAAACGGAAGTTACTCAACTTTTAGACCTGATGATTCATTCGCTCTACTCTAATAAAGAGATCTTTTTACGCGAACTTATCTCCAATGCTTCGGATGCCTTAGATAAGCTGAATTATCTCACACTGACCGATGATACATACAAAGCACTCTCATACATTCCACGCATTGACATCGCCATTAACAAAGAAGCTAAAACCCTTACTTTAAGCGATAGTGGTATTGGTATGAATGAAGAAGACTTGGTTGAAAACCTTGGAACCATCGCTAAAAGTGGTACAAAATCATTTTTACAAAACCTTAGTGGCGACAAAAAGAAAGATTCAAGCCTTATTGGTCAATTTGGTGTTGGCTTTTACTCTGCTTTTATGGTTGCCAATAAAATTGAAGTTGTAAGTCGCAAAGCTGGCGAAGAAAAAGCCTATATGTGGAGCAGTGAAGCAGGTGCAGAGTATGACATCGCAGAAGTGACCAAAGAAAGCCACGGTACATCGATTACCCTTTATCTCAAAGACGATGAAGATGAATTTTTAGAGTTTTACCGCATCCAAAACGTCATTAAAAAGTATTCAAACCACATTCCATTCCCTATTTTTATGGACAAAGAAGAGAAAGAGTTTGATGATGAAGGTAAAGAAAAAAGTAGTGAGATCAAAAACGTACAAGTTAACAAAGCCAGTGCACTTTGGACAGTAGCAAAAAGTCAAATCAAACCTGAAGAGTACAAAGACTTTTACCAACAAATTTCTCACGATAGCACCGATCCACTTCTTTGGAGCCATACAAAAGCTGAGGGTAAATACGAATATACTACACTTTTCTACATCCCATCAACGCCTCCAATGGATTTGTTTAGAATGGACTATAAACCAGGTGTTAAACTCTACGTTAAACGTGTTTTTATTACCGATGATGAAAAAGAACTGCTTCCTACCTACCTTCGTTTTGTCAAAGGTATCATCGACGCGGAAGACCTACCACTGAACGTTAGCCGTGAGATTTTACAACAAAACAAAGTGCTAGAGACTATCAAAAAAGCTTCGGTTAAAAAAATTCTGAGCGAACTCAAATCACTCAAAGAAAAAGAGAGTGAAAAATACCTAGAGTTTTACAAAAACTTTGGACGTGTTGTTAAAGAGGGACTTTACAATGACTGGGAGAACAAAGAAGCACTCTTAGAGCTTGTACTGTTCAAATCATCTAAACGTGATGGCTTAGTCAGTCTGAAAGAGTATAAAGAGGCGATGGGAGAAGATCAAAAAAGCATCTATTACATCACGGGTGAAAATGAAAAACTCCTTCGTAACTCTCCACTGATTGAGCAGTTTAAAGCGAAAAATATCGAAGTCTTACTTCTTGACGAAGAAGTCGATGCCATCGTCTTCCCAATGGTCGGTGAGTACGATAAAACCCCAATCAAACCGGTCAATAACTCAGACATTGATGAAGAGATCAAAGAAGATAAAGCGAAAGTTGAAGAAGATGAGAAAACGTATAAAGAAATCTTGGTAAAAATGAAAGAGATTTTGAAAGATGATGCGAAAGATGTTAAAATCTCTAGCCGTTTGAGTGACTCACCATCATGCCTTGTATACGATAAAAATGACCCAGATTTCCAGATGCAACAAATGCTCAAACAAATGGGACAAGACAATCTACCTGCCGTTAAACCTATCTTAGAGATCAATCCTGAGCATGAAATTTTCAAAAAATTAAGTGCAAAAGGTGATCTTTTAGAGCTTAATGATGTCGCTTTCTTACTTCTTGATCAAGCTAAACTTCAAGAGGGAATGAAGATCGAAGATACCGCTGCTTTTGCAAAACGCTTAAACCGTTTTATCGCAAAAGCGCTTTAAAAAACAACTTTACATGTAAGGATTTTTCCTTACATGTAAAAAAGAACTCCCCTTACCTCTCCAAGCTACATCAAACCTCCATTTTCATAGAATATTACACACGACTTCCAATGTTCGTAACATATGAGCATAAAATACAGAAAGTTAAAAGCTTAGCCCTGACCCCTATTATTTTTGAGCATATTAGGCTGTTTTGTATATAATGTTCATTGAATAAATAGTTAGGACGCAATTATGGATTTTCTAAAAAATATTTCAGTTAACTTACATGCTACAGGACCTGCAACTGTTATGACTGTTTGGTGTATTTGCATTACATTGCTAGGTTTATATGGGGATGGCGAGTTGGCTAATAGTGCCATAAAAATACTTTCATTTTTCGGTGGCATGGTTATGATAGCGCTTGCAAATAAAGCATGAACAAATTTTGCTCTAACAAATCAGAGGAGACCAATCAAAAACCCGCGAGCGGCTTTTTGATTGCTCATTTTAAACATTATGTAGAAAAAGGGGTTAGAGCTAAACTTTTAACTTTTTACATGTAAAGTGTCACTGCCCTCACCGCTTCGGGGTAGGCGTGAGCGTACTTTTGAATCCCTGAGCCAAAACTCTCTAACATATCCTTTGCACGAATAGATAGCGCTGTATCATCTTCCAACTTTGCTAATTCAAAAAGATTTTTAATCATCGTCGAAAGCGGGCTTTTGTAGCTGTTATCTTCCAAAACCGCTTTGGCACGGAAGGCTTTATCGGAAAGATACCACGTCTCTTCTTTATAAAATCTCTGCTCTGCTTCATGGCTGAGTTTCTTTGCCAATTCCAAGTAACGCACCTCTTTAGTATGCGCATAACTGCGCAGTAAGGCTTCAATGACAAAGGCATAATCTTCAAGCAACGCTTCCACTTTCAAACTACCACCTAAGACGATTTGGTGGTACAAAACACCGTTTACATGTAAAGTTTTTAAGAGGGTATCGAGCACATTTTTTGCTTTTTCAATTTTACCTGCCTCATAAAGTGCTGTGATCATTAAAGCATTCCACGATGTCAAAATCTTCGTGTCAATAAACGGATACGCTACCTTTTGACGCTCTTGTTTTAAAATAGTAACGGCTTCATCGAAACGAGCAGGTTTTTCATTACATGTAATGACAGGATTGGTACTCTGGTGTTCAAAATTACCAAATTTTGTGATGCCAAAATAATCCATTACAGCTTTAGTCTCCACCTCACTCAGACCTGCTTTTAAAAGCGTTTCTTTGGCTTCTTTAAATCCAAAAACAAAATATTTGCCCTCTTCGCCTTCAGAGTCTGCATCGCTAGCGCTGAGATAGAGTCCCTCTTTTAAAAACCGCTCATCCATCGCTTCGATGGTTTTATCGACGACCTCATTAAACAATGGTTTTTGCGTGATTGTGTACAGTTTGGCATAGACTTCAATCAGCTCAGCATTGGTGTACAACATCTTTTCAAAATGAGGAATCACCCAAGCCTCATCGACGCTGTAACGGTAAAATCCACCCTCTATCTGGTCATTGATGCCCCCTTGCGCCATCGCACTAAGCGCATCTTCACTCATATACAACGCTTCAAGATTTTTGGTTTGCACATAAATATCTAAAAGTGCGTTCCATGTCGAAGCATGCGGGAATTTTGGTGCACTTCCCACACCTTTGGAGACATCATCGTAACTTGCTTTGACATTGCTCACAAATGCTTCGACGACTGCAATTTTATCAATGTGGCTCTTTTGTTCAAAACTACGCTCGTAATGCTTAATAGCCGCCTCAATACTCTGTGCACTCTTTTGAACTTCTTCATATTCATCATCGAATTTACCTTTAATGAAACTGGTCAATTCACGAAATCCCATGCGTCCCTGTGCACTCTGAGGTGGCAGATACGTTCCAGCGAAAATAACCTGCTGTGTTGGCGTCATAATGATGCTTAGAGGCCAACCACCGCTTCGTTTGGTAAGGAGATAATGCACGTCCTGATAGTATTTGTCAAGATCAGGCATCTCTTCACGATCGACTTTGATGCTTACGTATGAATCATTAAGTAGTTTTGCACTCACGTCATCTTCAAATGTTTCGCGCTCCATTACATGGCACCAATGGCAGGTGCTATAGCCGATGGAAAGAAAAATGAGCTTATTTTCATCTTTGGCTTTAGCAAGGGCTTTATCACTCCATGCCATCCAATTGACGGGGTTATGTGCATGCTGAAGAAGGTAAGGAGAATCCTCGTGGATCAGTTCATTGCTGTGCATGGCATCATCCTAAGGGTTATAAGGTGAAGGCGTATAGCCTTTAGTGACAAGAGATTTCATCCCACCTTTAATGTTAACAACTTTATATCCTTGTTTGGAAAGGAGTTCTGAAACAGCGGCACTCCTACTTCCTGTTCGACAAATGAGTGCAAACTCAGTATCTTTGCTCACATATTTGTCAAGCTCTTTCATAAACACTTCGGCGTCATAACGTCCTTGTTCGTCAAAGAAAGTTAGAGGAATAGCATTTTTTACCAACCCTGTCTCTTTCCATTCAGGCATTGTTCGTATATCAATGATTTTAATGCCACTTTTAACCACTTCTTCACTTGCATCAACATGGCGCAGTTCTGCAAAAAGAAATGATGTGAAAAGTGATATAAGAAGTAAAATTTTGTACATAAGAAACTCCTGTCTTTTTAGGAGTTATTCTATCTCTTTTAAGTTAGTAGAGTCTTTAAAACTTAATGTACCATTCCCGCTTCAACTAAAAAGGGTGAATGGGTATAGCTGATTTTTTTGATTTTGTCATACTTTGCGTAAGAGAGAATGAGCATATCTTTCGCGCGTGTGGTTGCAACATAAAAAAGACGTCGCTCTTCTTCAAGACTTCCACCTTTTTGCATCAACTTGCGATTTGGAAAACGCCCATCCATAAGGTCTATGACGTAAACTTCTTTAAATTCAAGTCCTTTGCTGGCATGAATGCTTAAAAGATTGACACCCTCACCTTCACTCATTTCGTTACTGCCAAGGGTCAGGGCATTGAGGAAACGCTCACTCGAAGCATAGCCACTTGCTAAATCTTTCAGCAAATGTCCTTTTCTAAAGATACGCGCTCTTGCTTCTTGTTTCATCTTATCATCCACACTACCATCTTTTTTAGTAGAACGTTTAACCGCTAATACTTCAGCGATGGCACTAAAGACTTCCGAACTTAAGACGTGGTTAATGAGACTTTGAGGCGTTTTAATGCGTATAGCATGCTTCATAAATTTATAAAAAGAGTGTAAAAACTTCGCACCATCTGTGGTAAGTTTTGGATGCTTTAATATAGGGCTGGAAAGAAAAAGCTCTTCAAAACCAAAATTGTAAAAACGACTGACACTACCAAGATCCATAATATCATCAAAGAGTCCTAATTGATGGTTCTTCGCCCGTTTTTTAAAAATATCTTCCACATCCTCTCTTGGATGAAAAAATCCTTGATAGATGTTACCATCCCCCAATTTAAAAAGCCCATCAAATAGCTCTTTTGAAAGCGAACTTCCCACACCTCTGGCGTATTCAAATGTATGAATAAACGCCATCATATCTTTAGGATTTACAACCACACCAACAAGATCAAGCATTCCTTTGACTTCGGCTGAGTCAAAAAAGCTAATACCTCCTTTGCGTCTACAAGCAATTCCCTGTTCGCGAAGCGTTGCTTCAATACCGTCTGCGGTAGAGTTATTGCGAAAAATGACAGCAATGTCAGCAGGAGCATGCATTGAATGTTTAATGAGTGAAGCAATCGACTGATACTGAGAAAAAAGCTCATCGTAGATAAGAAGTTTTGGTGCTTCAAATGCACCATCGCGTGTTACTTCAAGCCTTTTTTCATAGAGCCTTGGATTTTTTTCAATCACGCGGTTTGCTAAAGATAAAATTTTATGCGAAGAGCGATAGTTCTTATTGAGTGTGAAAACATTTGCATTTGAATAGCGTGTTGCAAAAGAACCAATGATGTCGATGTTTGCACCATTAAACGCGTAAATACTTTGGTCATAATCCCCCACGCAAAAAAGTGACTTTGAGCGAAATGCGTCAATGAGGGAACCTTGTAGTGTATTGGTATCTTGATACTCATCGATCAAAACTTCATCAAAACCAAGATCCTCAGTTGTTTTAAGTGTATCGCGCATGAGAATCAAAAGATCATTAAAATCAACATATCCGAACTCACGTTTTAAAGCTTGGAACTCCTCAAAAATATCTTCATAAATGTCAAAAAAAAGTCCATGCTCACTGTCATTTGACTCCAACCATTCTGAAAAAGTCTGCGTAACGGTGCTGTTTTGGTAAAGCGAAAACATATCGTACAAATATGCGGCACTGTAAGCTTTTGCACCAGAATCTATATGATCAAATCTGCGCCTATCGTGAATACTTTTAAGCAAAATTTTAAGATCTTTGGGTTGTTTGAGAACAATATTGCGTCCCAATTTTTTCAAAAGACGATAACTCACCGCATGGAACGTCCCTGATTCAATTTGTGAGGTGATATTTTTACCAAAGAAAACACCCACACGCTCCAACATTTCTGCTGCTGCTTTGTTGGTAAAGGTCAATAGTAAAATACGAGATGGCTGAACACCTTGATTTAAAAGATGCGCAATACGTGCTACAATGGTCGAGGTTTTACCTGTTCCTGCACTGGCAATAATAAGATTATGTCCTGAGGGTGCAGTAGCAGCACTTTTTTGCTCAGCATTGAGTCGACTAAGAGGCATTGAGTTCCTAAAGTAAAAAAATTAGAGGTGGGATTGTAGTAAAAAAGACCCTAAAACAAAGTAAAGATTTACAGATACCAATGACGTTTTATCAACTTCCCATCTTTATTTTCGTCGATAAAAACTTTTTTAGGATCATCATCAGAGAGCCACAAAGTATAGTTAAGATCAGGTGTTTTGATCTCAATACGCTTTTCAACAACTTCGTAGTTACCTTTAGAAAGTTGTTCAAATACACGAGAGAGCACATGATTGGTGCGAGGAAGTTTTAACTCTTTGAGATTAATAGTATCATGCATAAATTGATAAATGAGCTTTTTTTGAAGCACTAACGTTGCAAAGTAAGAACCACTTTCACGATACTCTTTAGTACTGATAAGATTTTTAGAGATATTACCTAAAATATTGATGGAGTCTATCTTGGCACATGCATCACCAATGGCAACTAAAATTTGTTCATTTTTATCGCTTTTAAGGACAAATCCAGCACCATCATTGCAAACTTTTTCAAAATTTTTCGCCTCATAATCTCTTAAAACATCGTTATACGAATAAGCGTACATGTAACTGCTAAAAAGACCCAATAATGCTAAAACTACTCTCATTCTTGTCCTTTGTAAACGTTTAGAAGTTCTTGTACTTCTGTAGAATTAATATAGCTTAAAAAGAGTTCTAAAGACCTTATAGCTTCAGCGCGATCACCTAGAGAAAACTTCGCTTTAGCATATAATATCCACGGCTTTTCAGAACGCGAATTGTATTTACTCGTCTCTTTCGCCCAGATAATCACATCGCCATACGATTGTCGCCCAAAATAAAAATAGGCCAAGGCATAGGCATTATCAAAATTTTGTACTGCATTAAAACTTTTGAGTAACTGCGTTTCTTCACTTAATGCTTTTGTCTCATTAACCGAAAATTTAGTATCACTCTTATAAATACGTGGCGCCAAGAAAAGGAGCTCCTCTTCTGGCATTTGTGGCGCTATGATTTTTTCAGGTACCGTAACATTACTTTCATTTTTATCACTTGACGATGCTTGAGTTTCAACAACCAAAGGTGCAATAATAGGTTTTTCAGCAGTAAGTGGTTCTTGTGCGTGTGGATACATCCAATAATAACTTCCAAAACCAATGAGAAATAAAGATGTTATGATGAAAACCATGCGAATAATGCGTACTTTTTTAAGCCTTGCGCAACGTCGTTCTAACTCTTCAAAACGACTATTTGTCATCAATAAGTCCTATATCAAGGGCTGCCATAGTTAGAAGACAACTGTTGAGTTTACGGTATTTTGAAAGACCTTTTTTTTGCGTATAATCCAATAGTTTCATCAGCGTATAAAGAAACTTTTTAATCATTCTAAAATTACCTTTAGCATATCGACCAATAACCCGAGCCTCATTTTTTGTAAACATCGCGCTAATTTCATTATGCGTATGTCCTTTAAAGAGTGTTTGAATATAACGCAAAATTTCATTTTCTTCAAGATTTCCATACTCAATAACCAATTTTGAACGGGTTTTAAACTGCTTTTTTTCAAGCAATGCCATGCCTTCTTCTTTGTGCATAGCAAAGACAAATTGAAAAAGTTTTGTGTCGCTTAAAATGCGAATAAACTCGAAATGATCATAACTTAAAAGCTGTGCCTCATCGATAAAAATCGTACAAAGTGTTTCAGCGTACATATCCAAAAGTTCATCCATAAACTCGCCTTGACTTTTGTTTTTGTGAAAAAACATATTGCGATTTTCATAGAGTAATCTTATAAGATCGCACGAATCAAAAAAAGGATATTCAATTAAAATACTTGATGAAGGTTCTGTAGCTTCTTGATGCATCACTCGCATCATATGACTTTTACCAACACCAGACTCACCAAGAATAAAAATCAGGGGAACAGTAGCGTCACCAATAGCATTTTTGAGATTGGTATGAGCAATTTCAGAACTGATACTGTCAAAATAAAACGAAGGGTCAACCGTGTCTTTAAAAAACTCTTTAGCAGCTTCAAAATCTTTCATTATGACTCTTTGCAAGCGGTTGCTTTGATTTATTTTATTTTATCATATTCTTTGATAGTTATGAGATTTAATATGCAAAGATAATGTTTAAAAATTAACAGCATTTTCTTCAGGAATCAGTGAGCGTTTTGGTAGTGGTGGCGCTAGATTGAGCTGTTGCGATTGCTGTTGTTGTCTTGGAGCACTGTTTTGTTGTTGCTGTTGTTGAAAAGCACCCTCTTTTTTCATCGCTTCAACGATCTCTTGCGTTGTTGGATTGGTTTTGACGGTTAATTCTTTAATATAGACCGAATCGATCACTAGCCCATGTGTTTTTTTTGCATAGGCAATAATAGTTGATTTTAAAAGCTCTTTACCTCGAGAGGTAACAAGATCTTCGGCAAAATAACTTCCAATAACAATATTGAGCGCATCGACTACTTTATGCTCGCTTTTTTTAACATCATTACCTTCAAAGACCAAACCAACGGTTACTTCTACAGGTTTTTTATCGGACTTTGCAAAGACATTGGCTTTGAAATGCTCTACCACCAATGTCTCAGCAAATACACTTACATGTAAAAATAACAATGCTGTTAAAACGCGTTTCATTTGAGCCTTTTTAAACGGATGTATCCAGCACATTTCCGCCAAGTTCTTTGATCCTAGCGTCAACTTTTTCCAGTGCTTTTTGCATCGTAGTATAACTAATTTCAGGTAATTTTCCACCCCAAACTTTTTCAGCTTCGCTAAAACCTTGAAGCATGCCAGAGCGTCCTGCTTGAAGTTTTGAGAGGTCGTCTCCCGCACCATTTACCACAAAATCAGCAATTCTAGCACTCGTTTGAGAAATACCGAAAAAACCATCATCGGCAACCAAAGCCTTCGCTTCATCTTGGCTCAATTCACCAATAGGCTTTCCACTGTAACCAATATCAGCAAGACGAAATGTGCTTGCTTGTTCGCCTAATGTTGCGCTAGACTGCTCCATCATCTGCTTTTGGTATGCAGCAAAATACGCATTGGTAATCTCTTTGCCACTGAGCTTCTTTTCCTGTGCATCATTCAGACTAATCGTAGATTTTGTACTGTACGTTTTACTTGACGTACTTTCATAATTGACATTAAGATCCATAAGTTGCCCCCTTAGTTTCATCTCAATTTTGACACGCTTTTAAAGTAACACTAGGTTCTCTTCGGCAGAGAGCCCACGCACCCTTGTGCTTTACTTTTCTTTACATGTAAATCGTCAAAATTCATCAAAAAGTGAATCGCTCCTCACCTCTTCTATTTTCAAAATATCTGATTTTTGGTAAAACTCCCCTACTTTGGGAGAGACTTGTACACAGCGTGTCAAATGTTCATAAAAACGCTGATAATGGTAATCGAGCAAAAGTTGATTGGGGTAGCGCGCACGTGAAATGGCTACATAAAACTGGCTTTTTTCAAAAATAGTGTTAATGTTGCAAACCAAAGAGTCAATGCTCATCCCTTGGCTTTTATGAATCGTAATGGCATACGCCAATTTAAGTGGAAACTGTTCAATGGAAACAAGCGGTTTTTCTTTCACTTCACCTTCCATAACAACATTTTCATGCAACGTGTACTCTTGGCGCTCCACTTTAACCAGCTCACCTGCTTTTTCTACAATGACCTCATTTTCATCTATTGCTTTGATGACACCACGCTCACCGTTATAGTATTTCCCCCATTTATTGGTGCAAAAAAGTACCTTTGCACCGACTTTCAACGTCAAGTCTACAGGAATGGGAAGAGCGTTTTTCCAGCCTTCTATCTTATTGACGTGTAAAGACTGCTCATGCACTTTTTCTTTGGCTTTGAGCACGATAGGTTCACTGTCTATTTGCGCCAACTTTTGAATGTTGAGCATCTCAGCTTCTTTGTTTCTGCCAAACAAAACCGTTGGGTCATCATCCCAAACACCGACATTAGTGCGTAAGGCTTCAAGATATTCAACCGTCTCATTTTCAAGTATACCACGTCTGATTTTTCCTAAATGTGAAAAGAAAAGTGCGTCATGCGTACGCTTGGTAATGGTTAGCTCCACCACCACAGGCTCAAAAGCGTTCCATGAACTGCTCTCAAACGCATACTCAAAACCACCCCATAGGCTATTTTCCTTACCTTTTGAAACAGGAGGTAGCTGGAAAAAGTCGCCCACAAACAGCACACTTCCCTCAAAACCAGCATTGCGAAGACGGTAATAAATCATATCAAGCAAATCAGCCGACACCATGCTAATCTCATCAATGACCAAAAGATCGCATCTCGTAAGCACTTTTTTGATCTCCACAAGTCTTGCTTTAGAGTAACGATCATGACGTGTGAGCTCATCAAGATGATTGCAGATGCCAAAAGCAAAAAAACTGTGCAACGTTTGCCCACCGACATTGACAGCACTCACACCTGTGCTTCCTAGTACGACGACTTGTTTACCTACTTTTCGAAGTTCCGTTACAAGTTCACCGACAAGATAGCTCTTCCCAACACCTGCACCACCCGTGAGGAGAACATTGTCTTTTTTTAAAATGTCGATGATTTTTTGTGCTAAACTCAAAAGGAATCCTAGATGTTTTTGGTATTATAGCATTAACGATATTCAAGGTTTCAAATATGACAATACGAAATATTTTTCTTTTTACCTGTATACTTTTTTTCCTCATCGGTTGTGCCCCCAAAGAGCCAACAGTCGAAGCATTTGTCGCGCAAAAAACGGCTTCCAATGACATGCTTCTCTATCCCCAAAATGTAGATTTTTTAGCGCAAAACATTACGCCAAAAAACGTTGCACAAGAAGATTTTACCTACCGGTACTACTCACCATGGTTTAGAACGCATGTCAGCTCTAAAAAAGAAGATGCACTCTGGGCAAACAAATCGTATGGACTTAAAGGTCGTTATTATGGTGAAAATCTCCAGCTCATTTCCGATGCAGAGATCGATGCTATCATTCACAGCACCAATATAGAAGCGTATGGGAGTGTCAATACCCATGCCATCATGATTCAAAATGCACAGATGCGAAACCTCCCTACCGAAAAGCCTTTTTTCAAAAAGACCACATTACCAGGCGAAGGTTATCCCTTTGATAACTTGCAAACTTCTCGTATTCACATCGCTGAGCCTTTGATTATTTCACATTACAGTAAAGATGGCGCTTGGGCGTTTGTTGAAAGCTCTTTTGCTTCAGGATGGCTGCCTGTGGAAACATTTGTGAGCGTGGACGCACAAGAACGTATAGCGCTTATTAAAGCCCAAAAAATTGCCATTATTAAAGACAATGTCCCGCTTTATAATGCCAAACAACGTTTCATCACGTACGCTAAAGTAGGTGCTATTTTACCTATAGACAATGAAGATGAAAACTTTTTTCATGCATACATGTACACACGCGATGGTGAATTTAACGCTCAAAAACTAGAGTTGCGTATTCCAAAGACCTTTGCACAAACAGTGCCCGTTGCCTTTGCACAAGAGAGTATTTCTAAAATTGGTGATGAACTCTTAGGCGAAAAGTACGGCTGGGGTGGCTACCTCGCCAATCGTGACTGTTCTGCGATGACACGCGATTTTTTCTCTCCCTTTGGCATATGGATACCCAGAAACTCCGCCGCGCAAAAGAGCTTTGGCGAATATATTTCAATGAAAGATTTAACTCCCAAGGAGAAAGAAGCAATGATACTCAAACACGGCATAGCCTTTTTAAGCCTCATTTACCTTAAAGGTCACATTATGCTTTATGCGGGTGAATTTGAAGGTAAACCTCTTGTTATGCATAACGTTTGGGGTGTACGAACGATGGAAGAAGGAAAAGAAGGTCGCAATATTATTGGCAAAGCCGTTGTTACAGATCTTTACGTTGGTGCAAATCAACCTAATGTCCCAGAAGCTGGGCTTCTTATCAACCGTGTTGAAGGCATAATGGTCAAACCAGCCAACACCAAAAGCAATAATTTCACACAAAAATACCCCAGTGTAAAGTCTGTCCATGACAATACCGTTTTTTTTATGGATGGAAGTTCACTGCCATATGATGACAAAAAAGTAAAAAGTTTTGATGAAAAGCTTGAAAATGCAGATATAGAAGACATGTTCGCGCAAAACTACCCAGCTTTTGCACCCATCACTGATCCTGAACTCAACAGCGATCCAGGACGCTTTCGTAACGACACTTTTTTGAAAAAACTGTATGGCTCCAATAAAAGCGAAATCGAAAAAAATCTCACAACCATAAACTGGCTACCAAACCATGGTGGTAAAAAACTGCAATTTAACAAAAATGAAAATGCGGCAAGGCAGTTGCAAAAAGTCTCTGATGATTTGGATAAATTGCCCGAAGAGTTTATGAAATACCTTAAAAAAGTTGATGGAACCTACTACTTTCGTAAAATCGCCAAAACAGAGCGCCTAAGTGCCCACAGTTACGGCATCGCCATCGATCTCGACACCCACTACTCACGCTACTGGCAATGGGACAAAACGCACAATTTTCACAATGAATTTCCTAAAGAGATCATCGATATTTTTGAAAAACACGGCTTTATTTGGGGTGGCAGGTGGTACCACTATGACACCATGCACTTTGAGTATAGACCTGAATTGTTTGAGAGTGTAGACTAACTAGCTAAATTCAAATAATACTGGCATATGGTCACTTTTGGAAAGCCACTCTTCAGGCTTACCTACATTAACGTGTTGTAATTTTTCATGCCAATAAGAACCTGCAAAACAGTAGTCAATATGATAAGGTTTTTTTAAATTTTTCTGTAAAAACAATGTTGGCTGACCTTCATCGCCAAACGCTTCATTAAAATATAAATGATATAAACTCTTAATATTCTTTAAAATAAAGATTGCTAACAAATCCCCTAAATTAGACTTCTTCTTCCCTTTATCCCATATTTTATTCCAATTAAAATCACCCATAATGATAGTTTTTTCATCGAGTAAACTATGATATTCTCTTAAAGCATATACTACTTGACCAATATATCGTTGTTCACGATTAATAGAATCATTCATCGCCCAAACTGCAAAAAGTGAGAATTGCTTTTCGTCATTTAAGAAGACATCAATAGGAACAACATAGCGATATGCTTCATTATATAACGAGTTTATTTTCAATTCATAATTATTAAAAGCAAAAACAGCTAAACCTTTATTTTGGTTATCTCCAATCCATAAAGAAGAATTTGCTTGTTGACATTCAGGTATTTTCTCTAAAGTCTCACACTCTTGTAAAATGACAATATCCTGAAAAGAAGAAGTTATTATTTCAGACTTCTTTCTAAACGCCATGTTACAGTTCCATGTTAATATTGACTTCATTTTAATACTTACTTCGTAAATCCGCACGCCTTAACGTCTTTGTCATCCTCTTTAACAATCGCTTGTGCTGCGATCACAGTTTGACCGTTAAACGTTACTGCTGGGTTTCCGTGTAGTTTCCAGCCGTTATTTAAAAACTCTATGATTCTCGCACAAAAGGTTGAGTCATCGGGTCCTGTGATAAGTTTATATTGCATATTTACTCCTTAACTTTTCTATGTATTTTAGTCTGTTTCACTTAAAAGATTGACGATGAGTTTAACCATCAGCTCTTTTTGATTTGGTTCGCTTGCTGCTACTAAAAGAGCAAGTGAGACCAACGCGTTATCGTTGATTTTTGGCTCACCGTTTGTCTTGTAAGCGATGCCATTTTTATGTAAAAAGAGGATGAAGAGAAACGAGCCTATGCGTTTATTACCATCTGAAAAGGCATGATCTTTAATGACATAGTAAAGTAAATTTGCCGCTTTTTCTTCGATGCTAGAAAGTAGATCGACTCCACCAAAAGTTTGATAGATATTGAGCAATGCACCTTTAAACTCTCCTGCTTTTTCATTGCCAAAAAGTTCTGTGGCATCACCTTTTGCCATCAGATCTTTTTTAAGCGCTTTTATCGCTTCTTTGGCTTCATCGTAGTCTAAAATAAACCGTTGATTGAGCGTACCTTGAAGTGCATGAAGAGCATCTGAGTCGTAACCTTGAAGCAGTGCCCATGTTTTGGCATAATTGTTGATGATGTCAAGCAAGCCTTTGGCTTCATTGCTACTCAGCTCTTTTGTTTCGATGCTTTTTCGCACTAACTCCATCGTGGCGGTGAGTTCACCCAGACTTTGAACATTGATGCGTTGGTGGTTGAGGGCATAACCTTTGATGAGATACTCTTTAAGGATTTTACTCGCCCAAATACGAAACTGTGTTGCATTTTTAGAATTTACTCTGTATCCCACAGACAGTACGGCATCTAAATTATAAAATGATGTTTCATATGTTTTCCCATCATTCGCAGTATATTCCAAAATGGAATGAACTGAATTTTTATCTAATTCTCCTGATTTAAAGATATTGCTTAAATGCTTTGAGATAGCTGGTTGTTTAGTACCAAACAGTTCAGCCATCTGGGATTGATTGAGCCAAAGAGTTTCATGCTCCAAAGTAACTTTTAAACTCACATGCCCTTTATCATCGATATATAAAACAACATTCTGAGTCTCTGGCATCGTTGCTATCCTCTTTTTTGATGTTTTATTATAGCCTTTTAATAAAAGAACGATCCATTTCATTGCAAAATGAAATAAGAACTTTAGATATAAAAATGTCAAATTCCTAGATGTAGATCAAGGTTTTTTGGTTTTAAATGAGATAAAATGACTCCCATATAAACACATATGAAAGGATAACCATGACGTTTACCGCAAAAATAGATAAAACTGCCCTTAAAGGCATGTCCGTAAAACTAGAAGGCACTTTTCAAGAAGTGGGCAACAATGCTCCTATCGTGAAGGTTGTTACACCCGACTTACAAGAAAAAACCATTGGTGGAGAGAGCAATAAAGCTCAACTTATCATCGCAGTGCCTTCTTTAGATACGCCTGTGTGTGACGCTGAAGCGAGACGCTTCAATCAAGCCGTTGCAAGTCACGATAATATCGACACTGTTATTGTCTCTATGGATCTTCCATTCTCCGCTGCAAAATTTTGTAACGTTGCAGGAATCGAAAATCTTAGCGTCACCAGTGACTTCAGACACAAAGCGTTTGCACGTGCCTATGGTATGCTCATTAGTGATGGCGCATTAGAAGGTTTATGTGCAAGAGCACTGTTTGTCATCAGTAAAGATGGCAAAATCGTTTACAAACAAGTTGTTCCTGAGATTACGGAGGAGCCAAATTATGACGAAGCGCTAAATGCCGCTATCGATGCAGCCAACAGGGGGGCTAGTTGTTGTGGTTTTTGTCAGTAGTTTAACCCCACCGCCACCGCCTAAGACGACGGCGATTCAGAACCTTCAAGCTCAGCCACACCGTATCTTTTTCTTTGCTGGTGTGGTGCAAGGCTTGCTCTTTGTTGCTCTTATTGGGCTAAATTATGCGGGTCTTATACACCTTAAAGCAAACGTGGGTCTCTACCACGCTTATGCCATGACATTTATCGTTTTTACACAGTTTTTTGCAGGATTTTTGTTGACGACGTTTCCTCGCTATTTGTCTCGTCCATCGGCATCTCAAAAAGAGTATATGCCGATTGCATGGCTTATTAATGGTGGTGGAGTACTTTTTGTACTACTCTCGTTTGTCTCAACAACAGTACTCATCGCGCCTATGCTTCTCATCTTGGCAGGGTATGTTAAACTTTGTTTGGTTTTGCTTGATTTTCAAACGAAAAGTACCGTAACAAACAAAGCAGACACGACATGGATGTTACGCTCTTTTGCCCTTGGTGCAGTAGGTCAAGTGCTTTTTATTTTTGACTTGTTTATACCAAGCTATGCCTATGCTTTGGCTCTTGGCGTGAGTTTTTATCTCTATTTGTTTTTTATTGTTTTAACGGTTTCACAGAAAATGATGCCATTTTTTGCGGCAAATACCATTGTTGGTTATACCATGAACAAAAGCAAGCATTTTTTACTCGTTGTCTTTGCTGCATTGGTGCTCAAAGTCGTCTTAGAAGCCCTAAATATCAATGCTTTTATAGCCGATGGAGCACTGTTTGGGATCATCACGTATGAGCTTTTAAAATGGCGTCTTCCTTTTAAAAAATCACCGCCTATTTTATGGGTTCTTTTTCTCTCCATCTGGTGGGTTCCTGTAGGTTTTGGGCTTTTTGTTGTGCAAGATTTTTCAGCACTGCTAGGCGCGCCAATCTACTTGGAGAAGTCTCCTTTGCATGCTTTGGCATTGGGTTATTTTACAACAGTACTCATAGGCTTTGGGACAAGAGTCATATTAGGACATTCTGGAAGAACACCAAAAGCAGATGCTTATGCTGTAACGCTTTTTGGATTGATTCAAGCGATGGCACTGATTCGTATTATTGCAGGTATTTTTCCGCAATTTGGATACCTTCATGCGGTATTAACAGTAGCTGTTTTATGGATTATTATCTTTGGGTTATGGTCTAAGCGGTATATTCATATCTTGTTCGAGAAGTGATGTCTTGGAAGAGCCCTATTTTAGGGCTCTTTACTTTAAATTTAAAATTATAAAGCGACTTCAAATCCCGCATCATCAATCGCTTTTTCAAACACACTCACATCAATCGGAGCATCATACTCAATGACAGTTTGACCACTGGCTAGGTCAACATTGACGCTCTTGACGCCTTTGATTCCCTCTAAAACACCTTTGACGCTTTTAACGCATCCTCCACAACTCATACCTTTAACCACCAATGTGATTGTTGCCATTGTTTTCCTTTTACTATAATTTTTATTTTTATAACGCCACTTAGGCAAAGCCCAAGAGGCTACGTTAGCCACTAGGGCACTAAGGCTTGCCTCTTTCGAGGCAGAAATATAATTTTATTTCATTTTCCAACGTCGAAGGAGCAAAGAGTTACTGACCACAGAGACAGAACTCATCGCCATTGCGCCACCTGCGACAATGGGGTTTAACATACCCAAAAATGCAAGTGGAATTGCTAGGGTATTATACACAAAAGCTAAAAAGAGGTTCTGCTTAATTTTTGACATCGTGGCACGTGAAAGTGCGATGGCATTGACCACAAAGAGCGGGTCATTTGCAATTAAAATCATATCGGCACTCTCTACGGCAATGTCTGAGCCATTGGACATCGCAATGGCAACATCAGCAACCGCAAGAGCGGGTGCATCGTTGATGCCATCTCCCACCATACAAACAAACTTTCCTTCATCTTGAAGCTTACTAATCGCCATAGCTTTGCCATCAGGGAGTACATCTGCAAAAAAGTGTTCAATGCCAAGCTCGTGAGCCACCTTTTGAGCACAACGCTCATTGTCACCGGTCAACATATAAACGGCAATGCCGTCATTTTGAAGCTTTACAATCGCTACTTTGGCACTCTCACGAATGGTATCTGCCAAAGCAATATAGCCAACGATAGCCTCTTTAGTTGCTAAGACTACAATACTATTGCCCTCTTCTAAAAATGTTTGAGCCCTGGTTGAGGGGTGCAGTGAGGTGAATTGAGCAATAAACGCAGGAGACCCAGCAAAATAAACAACACCATTGATCTCACCTGAAACGCCCAATCCTGAATAGTTCTGAAACGATTGTACATTAAGCGTGATATTCTTGGGCGCAGAAGCCATAATAGCTTTGCCCAAAGGATGTTTAGACCCCTCTTCTAACGCCGAAACAAGGGCTAAAAACTGCCCTTTATCAAGATCATTTTTTTCGATTAAAACATCAACCACTTGAGGATTAGCATAGGTCAATGTTCCTGTTTTGTCAAAGACAACAGCAGTAATCTTACCTACATTCTCGAGCACTTCCGCATTTTTGATGAGAATGCCCTCGCTTGCCCCTCTTCCCACGCCTACCATAATCGCAGTGGGTGTTGCAAGACCAAGCGCGCACGGGCACGCAATGACAAGAACAGAGACAGCGTTGATAATTGCTTCTTCAAAATTTCCTCCAATAAACCACCACGCACCAAAGGTAATCACCGCAATGCTCACAACAATCGGCACAAATATACCTGCAATCGTATCGGCAAGACGTTGAATAGGTGCTTTTGAGCCTTGGGCCTCTTCGATGAGACGAACAATAGACGCTAAAAAGGTGTCTGAACCTACTTTTAAAGCTTGACATTTGAGCATACCATCGCCATTTTTAGTCGCACCTACGATGTGGTCTCCTACAGATTTGAGTACGGGTAAACTTTCCCCTGTCATCATCGACTCATCGACCATGCTATTGCCCTCGACAACAAGACCATCCGTAGGAATACTCTCACCTGCTTTAACAATGAAAATATCATTGACATGTAAAGAGTCTATGCTCACTTCTTCGATAAGACCATGACGCTCTACAAAGGCTGTTTTAGGCTGTAAATGCAGAAGCTTAGCGATGGCAAAACCTGTCTTTGCTTTAGCCCTAACTTCCATAAGTTTACCTAAAAGAACTAACGTGATGACAGATGCAGATGCTTCAAAGTAAAGATGGAGGGGTAAGGTGAAGATCATGACACAAAGACTTAAAAAGTACGCAGCACTTGTACCCAAGACAACAAGCACATCCATGTTAGCGCTACCACTTCTGAGGCTTTTATATGCCCCTATGTAAAACTTTCTCCCACAGTAAAACTGGACAATAGTCGCTAAAAAAAGTTGTAATGTAGCAGCTAAATGAAGATGACTGCCCGCTAACATTGCTATCATTTCCACTAAAAAAGGAAGTGTTAAAAGGGCTGAAAGAATAAACTCTTTGAGAAGCTTTCGATACTCTTGTTCTTTATCTAAACTTTTTTGGTTTTGATCGACCTTGGCAGATTCGGTTGCGCCAAAACCTGTTTTTTCGATACTTTGTATGATTTCAGGAAGATTTATAAGAGGATTTGTTGATTCAATAAACGCTTTTTCAGTGGCTAAATTGACATTGGCTGTGACACCTTCAAGCTTTCCAAGTACACGCTCGATGCGTGAAGAACATGCAGCACATGTCATACCTTTGATGTCAAGCTCAAAATGCTTTTCGGACATTTTTTGTCTCCTACTTTTTGTGACATTCTAACGCTTCGTTACTTGTGTCAAGATGAAACAAAAAATGTAGGCGTAAAGTCTTACGATGAGAGGTATTGGGTTATGTCAACTTCATCGATCTGCTCAGGATTTAGATACTTTTGTGCATACTGCATATAAACACCACTTCGTAAAAATAGTTCAAACAAATCACCATCAATGTGCTCATCTTTTTTAAGCATACTCAAAATTTTAATCGCTTCTGAGATTGTTTTTGCTTTTTTATACGGTCTATCATTGGCGGTCAATGCTTCAAATATATCTGCAATAGCGATAATACGTGCAGGCAAAGAAATTTGTTCTTTCGTGAGCCCTCTTGGATACCCAGATCCTGTCATTGTTTCATGGTGCGCACACGCATACTCAGGTACTTTTTTGAGGTTATCCATAAACGGAAGCTCTGAAAGCATACGAATACTCATAATGATATGCTCATTAATCTTATAACGCTCTTCTTCATTCAGCGTTCCTTTGGCAATGCTAAGATTATAAAGCTCCCCTAGATTATTGTAGTAGTGCGGTATTTCCATTTTAATGCCGAGTTGTGCATAGGTTTTTTCATCAATCTCATATGCACGTTTAATGAGATATTCTGGCTTATCCTGAAGCAACGTTTCGTAGCAAGGTAATGGTATCGCTGCAATACCCGCCAAACGTTTATTTTCAGCTTCACTCATACCCAATCTATCGTCAAAATGGCGTGTCCAGGTTATGGAGGCAATTTGTTTAAGACGCTCTATTTTTTGAGCATCCATAAACTCACCACCGATGTTACACTCTGCCAAAAAAGCAAAGTCATCAAACAGTTTTCCTTCGGCTTCTACACGTCTTTGCACTAAAATCTCTTTTGCCTCATTCCCGGATAAAAGACCTTCAAAATAAGCAATATGCGCATCTCTGAGTAAAACTTCAAAACGCGTTCGAATCTCGTGAATACGGTTATGGATCGTTTCCAATTTCGTTGCTTTATCAACCACATACTCAGGTGTTGTTACTTTACCGCAATCGTGTAAAAGTGCTGCTATGCGAAATTCACGCCACGCATTTTCATTTTTGAAATGAAACTTTTTAAAAATTCCTTCATCACTGTTATTGGCAACTTCCGCTAACATGGAGGCAAGTTCTGGAACCCTTTCACAATGCCCGCCCGTATAAGGTGATTTTTCATCGATTGCGCTTGCTATAAGCTTTATAAAGGACTCCATAAGGTTTTCTTGTGCTTTTTCATGCATTTTAATGGAACGTGCCATAAGAACCATAGAATGGCTGAGTGCATAAAACTCTTTAATACGGGTTGTAATGTGATGCACCGCATCATATTTCTTTTCAGCAACATTATCACTCATCGTTTTAAGCAGATCAACAGGACGTATAATGATATATCGAAGAGCAAACCATGTGACAATAATAATAAAAGCTATCATCAAAAGTGAAATAACAATTGTTTCTATTGCAATCGCATCAATCTCTTGAGTCACTTTTTTTTCTTCTAAATAGGTTCCAATATACCACTGTTTTTCAAAATCAGCAGGAAATTCTGAAAAGGCAAAAAGATAGTTCTCATTAGCGTTATTTTGGACACGCCCACGCCTTTTTCCATTTAAAAAATTCTCATACGACGCCTTAATCTCTTGATTTGGGAGTTGCGAAACTTTGAGATTTTTTTCACTGACCTCCAATGAGCTAGCGATGATATCACCCGTTTGATTGACGATAATAATAGAACCATCGATAACGGCACTTTGTTCTTTAAGTAGCTTTGTAATGGAAGCAATCGTAAAATCAATTCCCGCTACTTTAATCTTTTCACCATCACTATTAAAAAAAGGATATGACACAGTTATACCAACCTCTTTTGTTGAGGCAAAAGCATACGGATCTGACCAATAATAACTCTTAGACACTGTTGCATTTTTATACCATGACCGCTCGCATGGATCATATGTTGCATCTTTATATTCAAGGCGCACAGTCTCAAACTGACTGTTTTTATACGCCCATTCATCCAGTGGAACTTTTGCTCTTGTATCAATGGTGCGCATCACAAAATCGGGTGTTCGTCTTGCTTGAAAAAAATTCCCATATTTATCGGCAAGGTAAATACTGGCTATCTTTTCATCTGAAAGTAGCATTTCCCACATCATGCGTGTAAAAATCTCTTTTGAAGCAAACAGATCATCATCTTCTTGACTATGCAACAACACTGTAAGATGTGCAGATGTCCTTTGTAGTGAGGTTTTAATCGTTTCTATGATGTTTTTACGCACTTCCGCGTTTCGTTTTTGAATCATACTGTAAGAATTTTTGGAACTTTGCAGATAATTATGCCCAATGAGAGAAAAAGAGAGGAATCCCGCTAACCCAATAATCAAGGTTATAATACTAAATGTAAACGTATATCTTTTGGTGTTTTTCATAGCTACCCTCCTAACATTAAGGCGTGTAACGATTCATGCTTTCAAACAAAGAGATTGTAACACGATTTAACCAAATCATTTACATGCTCTTTCACAAATTATTCTTCTGTTTTCTCCTCTAAAAGTGCTACTGCTTCAATATCTGTATTAAAGTCTTGGTATTCAAGTTTGGCATCTTTGAGGTTTTTTGTCGCTTTCGCACCTAAACGCTTTAAATTCTCTACCCTACCCAAGATATTACCTGAACCTTCAGTGAGCTGTTTTTGAGCGTTTTCATAGCTGTTGTTAAGTGTTTGGAGTTGCGAGCCAACTTTTTTAAAACTCTCAGAAAAACCAACCATTTTGTCGTACATTTTTCCTGCTTCATCAAACAGCTTTGATGCTAAAGTACTCGACTGTTCACTTTGCCAGTAAAGATAGATCGTACGCAATGAAACGGTTAGTGTAGAAGGATTAACAATAGCGATGTGCTTGCGAAGCGCATACTCATAAAGCTTTGGGTCTTCATTGATGGCAACAGAGAAAGCCCCTTCAATAGGCACAAACATAAAGACATACTGCAATGTTCCTTGTTTGTAATGCGCATAATCTTTACTATCAAGCGTGTCAATATGCTCACGAAAGGCCTGCATTAAGGCTTTTGAAGCAAGGTGTTTTTCCTCTTCACTCTCAGCTTTAACAAATTCATCGTAACTGTTCAGTGACACTTTAGAGTCAATGATGATGGTACGGTCTTGCGGGAGTTTAATAACGACATCAGGACGTTTTGTTCGCCCTTCTTCATCTTTATAACTCTCTTGCGTTTCGTAATGCACACCCTTAACAAGTCCTGAGTACTCTAAAACGCTCTCCAAAATCATTTCACCCCAACTACCTTGGCTCTGTTTTTTACCTTTGAGTGCTTTGGTGAGATTTTCTGCCTCTTTAGAGATATTTATACCTGCACGTGCCACCAGTTCGATCTCTTTGGAGAGTTCCGCAAACTTTTTTGTACTGTTCTCTTGCGAATTTTCAACACTTTTTTTAAAATGATCTAAATTCTCTTTGAAGGGTTTTAAAAGTGTTTCAAGCGATTTTGTCGAAGTTTCATCAAGTTTTTGAAGCTTCTTTTCTAGGTGTTGCTCCATAATAGCATTGAGTTTTAATTCAAGCTTTTTCCCCTGATCTTCAAGGTCAAATTTGAGTTGCTGATTGCCCTCTCTTTGGGCTTTAAGTTCTGCTTGAAGTTTGGCACTTTGCATGTTTAGCGCTAAATTATCAGAAGATAACTGCTCATTCTTGACTTTAAATTCGGCAAGCTCATACGATTTTTCTTTAAGAAGTGACTTAACCCACAATCCAATCACCACGATAGCAACACTAAACATAATAAAAATAGCTAAAAATAGCATCTCTTGTGGCATAAAAACTCCTAATATGTATGGGTAAGTAAAAAGATTATTCGATGTAAATTGTGTCTAAAATTTGGTTTTTGAAGCGAATATTTTCCAAATTTTGCTTCAAAACGCGGTTCTCTTCTTTAAGAATTGAGTACTCACCGTAAAGTTTGCTAATATCACGGCTCATGTAGTAGATTTGATTTTTGATGTAAATTTTAGGAAGAATCAACAAAAAGGCGACAAACATCACCATGTACACGAGCAATAAAAAACGAAAATCGAGATTTTTCTCAACTTTCTGTTCAGCGTCATACTGCTCTAAGAGTTCATTTTTATCGCCCATTACGCCCTCTTCATCTCAAAGACTCTCAGCTTTGCACTACGACTACGAGGATTTTTCTTTATCTCTGCATTGCTGGCTTCGATCGGCTTTTTACTGATGAGTTTACCAAGCGAGTGGTTATTACCACACATACAACGCATCACGTGTGGCGGACAAATACAGTTTTGAGACCAGAGTTTAAACGTCTGTTTGACAATGCGGTCTTCAAGAGAATGAAATGAGATAATCCCCACAATACAGTGCTTAAAATGAGCATTTTTGATGCTCTCTAAAAGTTCAGTAAGAACACCTAGCTCGTTATTGACTTCAATGCGAATCGCTTGAAAAAGCAATGTTGAAGGATGTATTGTCTTTTTTCCTCCCACTTTTTCCGCCAATTTTGAAAGCTCTTTTGCACTCATAAGCGGTGCTTTTACTCTGGCTTCACAGATAAGATTTGCCATTTTTTTATACTCGTGAATCTCGCCATACTCACGTAAAATAAACTCTAGTTCCTCTTTAGAATAATGATTAACTACGTCATAGGCACTGAGTTCTTGCTTTGGATTCATACGCATGTCCAAAACATCGGAATCAAAGGCAAAACCACGCTCTTTTTTATCGAGTTGCAAGGAAGAAACACCAATGTCTGCAAGAATGCCACGAATAGGTAAATGCGCGTATTTAGCGATCACGGAAGAAAAATTGCCGTGTTCAAAAACAACACGTTCACCAAAACGTTCTAATCGTTTCTGACTAAAGGCTAACGCCTCTTCATCTTGGTCACAACCAATGAGTTTTATATGAGGGTTTTGCTCTAAAAGTGCTTCACTATGACCACCATATCCTAGCGTACAATCAACAATAAACCCTTCAGTAAGAGCAGAAAAAGCCTCTTTGACCTCTTCTAAAAGTACGGGAATATGGGGAATGTTCACTGGGCTTCCTTGGTTAAAATGGTTTTATTATAATCTATTGAGGCTTACAATCGCCTCATACGCTACGTCCATCATCGTCTCAATCTCTTCGGGTGTAATGACATAAGGTGGCATAAAATAGACAACATTGCCGAGTGGACGCAGTATCACGCCTTTTTTCAGGGCATATTCAAATATTTTCAAATTGACACGAAACTCAATCGGATACTCTTTTAATTCTACAGCAGCGATCATGCCCATTTGACGAATTTTCTGCACATTAGACAGTGTTTTAAAACGCTCTAATTTTAAAGCAATTAAATCAATTTTTTCTTGGTTTTTCTCCAAAATTGATTCATTTTCAAAAATATCCAATGTAGCGTTTGCAGCACTACACGCCAGAGGATTCCCCGTATAGCTGTGAGAGTGTAAAAATGCCTTGAATTCAGTGTAATCACAATAAAAGGCATCATAAATGTTTTGAGTTGTTAAAACGACCGAAAGAGGCAGATAACCTCCCGTTAGTCCTTTGGATAATGTCATAAAATCAGGACTAACATTTGCATGTTCACACGCAAACATTTTACCTGTTCTACCAAAGCCAACAGCTATTTCATCGGCAATTAAGTGAACACCATAGGTATCACACAGTTTGCGTGCAAGTGAAATATAAAGCGGATGATACATGTTCATTCCACCTGAACATTGAATGAGTGGTTCGATGATAAAAGCAGAAATCTGATCGGCTTTTTCTTGGAAAATTTTCTCCAACGCATCTGCTGCTTTTTTTGCACTTTCCGCGCTTTGATCTTTTGGCACAGGTGTTTGAATCGTTTGCAATAAAATATCTTCAAAAACTTCTTTATAAAGCTTCACATCGCCAACGGCTAAAGCCCCGATAGTTTCACCATGATAACTATTTTCAAGTGAGACAAAAAACGGTCGTTTTTGCCCCTTATTTTTATGATACTGAAAGCTCATTTTAAGAGCTACTTCAATCGCGCTAGAACCATTATCGGCGTAAAAACACTTTTCAAGCCCTTTTGGCGCTAAAGCGCACAATCTTTTAGAAAGCCTAATGATCGGCTCATGCGTAAATCCCGCAAAAATAACATGTTCAAGCGTTTCTAATTGCTCTTTTATTTTTTGATTAATGTACGGATGGCAATGACCAAAAAGATTGACCCACCATGAACTAACACCATCAATATAACGGTTATCTTCAAAATCATGCAAATAGACCCCTTTTCCGCTTTTGATTGGGATAATCGGAAGTGTCTCGTGGTCTTTCATCTGCGTACAAGGATGCCATATATGCTTCAAGTCATCATCAATTAACATTTTTATGTTCATTGTTACATTTTACCTTTTTTTGTTAGGGGGTTCACGCGATTTATGGTTATTTAATAACTATATAGATAGAATTATAGCAAAATACAGAGTTCTCAAAGGTAAAGAATGATTACGTGGATGCAACGTCATAAGAAATATCTGGTCATCACTATCTGGATTAGCACAATAGCATTTGTCGGTGCTGGTTTCGTAGGATGGGGCGCTTATGATCTGAATAAAGATCGTGCTGCTTCTGTTGCCAAAGTAGGTCATCGCACTATTTCCGTCCAAGAGTTCCAATCTGCATATGCAACCCACTTCAACTTCTACAACAACCTTTTAGGTGGAAAACTGACACAAGAACAAGCAGAACAAATGGGTCTTGATAAAATCGTTATGAATACACTGACCAATCAAACACTGCTATTGAATTATGCTGATGAAATTGGACTTCTTGCAACAAAAGAAGATGTCAAAGAGCGCCTTAGAAATACACCAACATTTCAAACCGATGGCGTTTTCAACAAAGATCTTTACTACTCAATTCTTAAAGCAAACCGTATTAACCCAAGTGATTATGAGAAAGGTCTTGAAAGAGAAATTTTAAATGCAAAACTTGAAAGTTTTTTCAAATTAACACCTTCGGCTAAAGAGATCGATCTTTTTGCATCTGCTTTCTTCATGGAAGATCGTCTTATGATTTCGGCTGTATCGCTTGATGTAAATGAGGTCACCGCAAATGAAGAGGCTATCAAAGCATACTGGGAAAAAAATAAGTCAAACTATCTCACTAAAAAAAGCTATTCACTTGAACTTCTCAATATTCCTGCTTCTCAAACAAAATTTGATGATAAAACACTCGAAGAATTTTTTAATCAAGAAAAATTCAATTATACATTTGAAGATGGAAAATTGATGACATTTGCTGAAGCCAAGAGTAAAGTTGCAGTGAATCTTAGACTTAAAAATGATAAAAAAAGTGCACTTGAATCTTTCCTTGCTTTTAAAAAAGGAGAAGTGCCTGCCAACGAAACAAAAATTATTTTTGATGATGACACGCTATATCCTCTTGATAAAATTCAAATTGCAGCAAAAGATGAAGTCCTTAAGCCAATGGTTATAAAAGACAACTACGTCATCATTAAAGTTAAAGAGATTAAATTCCCTGAACCAATGGCATATGATATGGCGAAGAAAGATGCAAGTCATGATCTTTTAGAAGGATTAAAAAGCACTGCACTCGAGAAAAAAGCACAAGCAAAACTTGAAAACTTTACAGGAAACGATATTGGCTTTGTTAGCAGAGATACGGTAAAATCTATTGCTGGTCTCAGTGAAGCGAAAAGTGCAGAATTTTTTAGTCACGTTTTTGATAACACTGCAAAAAAAGGTTATAAAATTATTGATGGTAAAGCCATTGTATACGAGGTTTTGGAACAAAAGTTGCTTAACAAGGACAAAGCTAAGCAGTATGTTAGTATGATTAGCGAAAATGTTTCACAAGTGAAACAAAATGAACTAAATCAAAATCTTATTAAAAAGCTCGCTACTGCGTATAAAGTCGAGCAATACTACAAAGGAAAATAGTTGAGCACTACGATTTTAGGTATCGACATTGGTTCAACCAAGATTTGCGCTATTATCGCTCAAAAAAACGATGATGGTGACGTCAAAATCTTAGGCGCAGGTATTGCAAAGTCTCAAGGTCTTAAAAAAGGTATTATCACCAATATTGACCTTGCTTCAAAGTCGATTCGCAATGCACTTAATGATGCAAAAAGAGTCGCAGGTACACAGTACGAGATGGTTATCGTTTCGATCTCTGGTGCTTACACTAAAAGCGTTGATAGTAGCGGTATTGTTAATATTCCAAACCGTGACATTGGCATTAAAGAGATTAATCGTGCAATGCAAATGGCAGATCATAACGCTAATATCCCAAATGAGTATGAAAAACTCCATGTGCTCCCTTATAATTTCAAAGTTGACGATCAAGAGTTTATTGAAGATCCACTAGGAATGAATGGAGCGAGACTTGAAGTTCAAGTACATATCATAACTGCACAAAAATCTTCACTCAGTAACCTTAGAAAAGCCGTTAAATCTGCAGGCGTTGAAATCGACAATATCGTTCTTGGTGGTTATGCTTCAGCCATTGCTGTACTCAATCACGACGAAAGAGAGCTAGGTGTTGCTGTCATTGATATGGGTGGGGCAACCTGTAACATTATGATTCATGCTGGTAATTCCATGCGCTTTAATGACTATTTAGGCGTTGGCTCACTCAACATCACCAACGATCTCTCAACGGCTCTTCATACACCACTAGGTGCGGCAGAAGAGATTAAAATTAATTATGGCTCACTGAAAAGTAATTCTAGCGAACTTATTGAACTCCCCGTTATCGGAGATGATGGTTCAACTCATGAAGTATCATTGAATATTGTTTCTAATGTTATTTATGTTAGGGTTGAAGAGACTCTGATGATTTTAGCAAAAACACTTGAAGATAGTAGTTTTAAAGAACAAATTGGTGCGGGTGTTGTGTTAACAGGAGGGATGACAAAACTGGATGGCATTAGAGAATTAGCATCAGCAATTTTCGATAATGTACCCATCAGAATTGCCAAACCAAGAGAAATGGATGGGCTCTTTGAAACATTGAGAGACCCAAGCTACTCAACAGCTATTGGTCTTGTTTTATACGGTGGAGGTTACTTTACACCTTATGAAATCGATTCAAATAAGAAATTACGCTATAAAGATGAGACTATAGAACCAACACGTCACCATCATCAAGAGACCTTTGAAGAGAGTGATGAAGTGGCAGAAAATGAAATTGGAACACTTCCTGCTTCTGATAGTAGTAATGCAAAAGAGAAGCTCAAAGATCTCGCAAACATTCAAGAAGAAAATAGTGAGGGTTTTGGCTCAAAACTATGGAATAGATTAACACAATTATTTTAAAGAGGGGTAAGAGGTATGAACGGATTTAGCATAGAAGAATCAAAATGTGTTTACGGAGCTAAAATCAAAGTTATCGGTGTTGGCGGTGGCGGTGGTAATATGATTAACCACATGGTAAGAGAAGGTATTTGTGGTATCGATCTTATCGCAGCAAACACAGACGCTCAGGCCCTTGAAAACTGTTTAGCAAAAACAAAAATTCAACTTGGCAAAAAAGGTTTAGGTGCAGGTATGCGCCCTGATATTGGTAGAGAATCTGCACTTGAGAGTTATGAAGAGATTAAAAGTTCTTTAGAAAAAGCTGACATTGTTTTTATCGCATCTGGTTTTGGTGGGGGCACTGGAACAGGAGCAGCACCTGTTGTTGCACAAGCAGCTAAAGAAGTGGGTGCATTAACCGTTGCCGTTGTTACACGCCCCTTTATGTTTGAAGGTAAAAAAAGAGCTAAACTTGCAGAACTTGGCATTAACGAACTTCGTAAAGAGAGTGATTCTATTGTTATCATTCCAAATGACAAGCTGCTTGCCATTGTCGATGCAAAATTTGGTATCAAAGACAGTTTCAAGATCGTT
Source organism: Sulfurospirillum sp. (assembly GCF_036802865.1). Classification (NCBI taxonomy): domain Bacteria; kingdom Pseudomonadati; phylum Campylobacterota; class Epsilonproteobacteria; order Campylobacterales; family Sulfurospirillaceae; genus Sulfurospirillum; species Sulfurospirillum sp. The sequence goes on from NZ_DAIRVK010000002.1 coordinate 692,961, forward strand.
GATGACGTTTTAAGTCGCGCCGTTAGTGGTATGAGTTTGGTTGTTCTTTCATCTGGACAAAGCGATATCAATGTTGACTTTGCTGACGTACAAACTGTTATGAGTCATCGTGGTATGGCACTTATGGGTATTGGTGAAAGTACGGGTGAAGATGCAGCAATGGAAGCTATTAAAAGTGCTATCGAGTCACCTCTTCTTGATAACCTTTCTATTAATGGCGCACTTGGTGTTTTGGTTCACTTCCAAATTCCAGCAAGCTATCCTATTACAGAAATCAGTAATGCAATGCAACTTATCCTTGATTGTGCAGATGAAGATGCAGATGTTATTTTTGGAACAACTACTAGTGAAGATATGGATGAAAACAGTGTGAAAGTTACCATTGTCGCTACAGGTTTTGAAAATAAAGTTGAAGCTTCAAAAGAGCTCAAAATGCTTAACAGTAATCAAGAATCAATCAAAAAAGAACGTATTTTACGCATGAAAAAAGTAAGTGGTGGCTATGAGGGACAAGATGATTATCTTGATATTCCTACCTACATCAGACACCAAATGGATTAATAACACCCTTTAACCCCTCTTCTCAATAAGAGAAGAAGCTTTGGCTTCTTCTCTTATTTTTGACTCAGCCAACTACGTCTTACAAATAACATAAATTGAGCCACCATCAACGCTTTCATAACCCATTCACTTTGCTTGTGCATTTTTGCAAATATCTCTGTTGTTGTTTCAACTGCACCAAGTTGTTGAGCATGGACAATAAATGGCGTGTAATAAAAAATAAATAATCCTGTTGTTAAAACAACAATAATCGATAAGATGAATGATATAAAATCATAATTTTTAAACATCATCCAAACCTGCACTTCGTAAATAATGCTGTACAGTGCTACAAAGCCTATAACAAGGTTCATTTTTAAAAAAACTTGCGTCATCAAGATACCACTTTGGAAATGTGTCAAAACTCCATCACCTAAATATTTTTGTGGGAAAAAGATTACAGGAGCTACAAATGCACCTGCGGCAATTTCAACACCTATAGCAACGCTAAGCATTACCAAATAAACCACCATTAAACTTCTCATTTCTTCTCCTTAATCCAAAATCCACGATCTAATGCAGCCAAATCCTTATAAAATTCAACTTCCAAATTTTTACTCTTAGCATAAGCACTGATAGGCTGACGCTGATCATATCCCATCTCGCAAGCCAGTACTTTAACACTATGCTCACAAAAAAGATCGATAATATGACATAACATCTCATCGCCCCTACTTCCACCATAAAGCGCTAACGATGGCTCAAAAGAAAGACCAACTCCTAAAGGCTCTGCGTTAGCTATATAAGGAGGATTAGAGACAATCATATCAATCTCTCCACTAACACCATTCAAATAGTTACTTTCTATAAACGTAATTCGATCACTCACACCGTGTTTAAGAGCATTCTGTCTGCTTACTTGCAAAGCCTCACTGGAAATGTCTACGGCTGTAAGCTTTGCCTCTGGAAGTAAAAGCGCCAGCATAATACTGATGATACCACTGCCACACCCAATTTCAACAATATGTGGCTGTGAGAACTCTTTTACCAATTCAACAGCCTTATCAACAAGTATTTCTGTCTCAGGACGAGGAATAAGAACCCGTGCATCAACATCAAAAACTCTGCCATAAAAACTTGCTCTTCCCAAAATATATTCTAATGGCTCATGGCTAGCACGACGTTTCAAAAACTCATCATAGCGCTCATTGAAAGTAATCTCATTATCACTGTGGGTTAAGAGCCAAGTTATCTCTTCACCAAGTGCTTCACTTAGAAAAATCATCGCCTCTTTTTGTGGAATATCTGTCACAGCGCGTAAGTGCTCAGCACCCCTACTTAAAAGCTCTCTAATGCGCAAGAGCCTCTCCTTCATTAAAAGACATTCCTAACTTCTTGAGTCTTTCGGTAAGTGGTGGATGCGTGAAATAAAGTACTATTGTTAAAGGATGAGAGAGTGGAAAACTTTTATTTTCATCTGCAAGTTTAACAAGCGCAGATGCGAGTGCTTCTTTACTTTCACACTCACTGCCGTATTCATCTGCTCTGTACTCGTTGAAACGACTTATGAGTCCAAAAAGTGGCATTAATACAAATGAAACCAGTGGCGACAGCAATAAGAAAAGTACCATCACACTCCCTGCTGTTTTCTTTACATGTAAAGAGTCAAACAGCTCAGCAGGGAGATTACCAAAAAGTACAAACATAATAAAAAGCATCAAAGCACTTGAAGCAATATTTTTGAGAATATCTTTATGTTTAAAATGACCTAACTCATGTCCAAGGACAGCTAAAAGCTCGTGTTTTTCTAACTTTTCTATCAATGTATCAAAAAGGACAACGCGTTTAGAACTTCCCAATCCTCCAAAGTAAGCATTGAGTCTGTTATCGCGTTTACTTGCATCCAAACTAAACACGCCACTACTTTTAAGCCCTGCTTTATGTAAAAGAGCCTCAATAGAATTTTTTAGACTCTCATCTTGAAGCGGTGTCAGTTTATTAAACAGAGGAACTATCACGATGGGATAGATCATATTAATAAATAAAATAATGGCAAAAGAGAATAAAAATCCATAAAACCACCAATATGCATATGCCATAATAATCATGCTCATCACCCAGAAAAAGGCACTCCCCAAAAGTATAAACATAACCGTAGATTTAAGCTGATCTAAAATAAATGTTTTGGTATCAATGGTAGAAAAACCAAATTTTTTATCCAAGCCAAACGTTTGGTAAAGATCAAAAGGAAGTAAAAGCAGATAATTAATTGCAATAAAGCTCATCACAAATAAGATAGAGTGTAGTGATTCATCGTCAATGTCCAAGGCATAATTTAGTGCTGAAAACCCAAATGTTATCCAACCAAAAAAGAGCACAAAATCAAAAAGCGATAAGACCAATGAAAGCTTTTGCGTTGCTATTTTATAGGCAGCCGCTTTGAGATAATTTGAAGGTGAAAGGACGACTGCTTTTAAATCACGAGCCTTCACTACAAAGCCTATTTCCATCAGTGCTGCATACATTTTAATTAAGAGATAGAGTATATATAAGAGTGTTAATAATTCTAACATAAAGTATGTTTCCTTTAGCAAATTGAAAAACGTTATCATACCAGTTTTTCATCAATAATGTCTAAATGAATGCAACACCATTACAACACATACGTGCTATGATTTTCACAGAATAAAAATTTATTTGCTCATCTTTAATAATATAAAGGCTTCTTTAAATATAATATTAGGAAAATGAGTTTACAATAGAATTTGAATTCAAGAAGGAGTCAAAATGACCATCTCTAAACAACTTATGACTATGCTTGGTCTTGCAACCATAGGCATTTTTTCAATTTTTGGTATTGCTTTAACCAAAATGGATACAGTCTATGAAAAAGCAAATTATGCCAATGACAATTCTCTACCTAGTGTATTATTGCTAAATCATATTATTGAAGATGCATTCAGGCTAAGACTCTACATGTGGCAACACCTCGCACAAACAGATGAAAAAGAGATGAATAAATTAGAACAGTCTATTGAAAAAATGAGTGCTTCTATTGATGAGTATTTAAAAAAATATGAACCAATGGTTTCAGATGAGTCAGATAAAGCACTCTTGGCAAAAGATCGTGAAATTAAAAAAGCCTATTTTGAATTTTTACAAAAAGCTATAAAACTTTCAAGAGATAACCAAAAAGAGGCATCAAGAGATTATATCCTCAGCAACAGCGCTATAGGACAAGCACTAACAGGAGTGTTTGATGAACATATGGCTTACAATGAGAAGCTTGCAAAAGAAGGTGCCAGTATGGGATTAGATGCTAAAAAAGGTGCTAATTTGATGATGATAATTTTATCATTATCTGTAGCTGCTGGTGTCATCATCATTAGTATCATCATCCGAAACAACATTATGCAAGGCGTGCACCTCGTACGAGATAGTATAGGGAATTTTGTGAAAAACAAAGAGCTTAACTTTAGAATAAAATATGAAAAAAACAATGAGATCAAAGAGATGGTCGATAGCTTTAATGATTTGGTTGTGACACTAGAACACACAATCGGTGATGCAAAAAACTCATCCAATGAGAACGCTTCGGTTTCCCATGAGCTCAGTACCACCAGTATGCAAATAGGACGTAATGCAG